>QEVF01000014.1 GCA_003576915.1 Planctomycetota bacterium
TGCTGGCCCTGAGCGCGGCGGCCTTCACCCTGGCCCGCCTGCGCCGCGCCTGAACCCGCGCCCCAAAAGCACCCGCACAGAAAAGCGCCCCGCCCTCACAGGCGGGGCTGCTTCTTTGTCCCCGGCACCCCTGCCCATGTGCCTGCACGCCGACAGCACCCGCCAGGAAATGCAGCCGGTGACCAAAGCACCCAGCCTTTCCCATGACTCTAGAACATCAAGCGGGTGGTGCCGGGAATACGGAAGTGCGCCACGCTCAATTCCAGCCGGCGCTGGCCAATGCCGGCGCGGCGGCGCGCAAGTTCAAACATGCGCTCCACGGCCCTGGCCGTGAAGCCCTCACCCTTCATGCGCTTGCCGAAGCGCGCGTCATTGAGTTCGCCGCCGCGCGCCTCGCGGATGCGCTTGAGCACCTTCTCGCGCCGAGCCGGGAAATGGCATTGGAGCCACTGTGTAAAAAGTGGGGCCACGGCATGGGGCAGGCGCAGCAGGGTGAAGCCCGCAAAGCGCGCGCCGGCCGCGCCCGCGCGCGACAGAATCTCGGGTACCTCGGTATCGTTGAGCCCGGGAACGATGGGCGCCACCAGCACCCCGGCAGGAACTCCGGCCTGGTTCAGCCGAGCCAGAGCTTCGAGGCGCCGGAGTCCGGTACTGGTGCGGGGCTCAAGCAGGGGGCGCAGTTCGTCGTTGAGGGTGGTCACGCTGAGGGCGACACTGACACAGTCAAAGCGTGCCAGTTCGGCCAGAATGTCCAGATCGCGCAGCACCAGGGCGTTCTTGGTGACCAGCATGACGGGGTTTCGGAACTCGGCGCAGACTTCAAGCACGCGGCGCGTGATCTCAAGCTTGCGTTCCACGGGCTGGTATGGGTCCGTCACGCCGGAGAGCCCCAGTTTCTGGGGCTTCCAGGACGGCAGGCTGAACTCGCGGCGCAGCAGATCGGCGGCACGCAGCTTGACGAAAATCTTCGTTTCGAAATCCAGTCCCGCAGATAGCCCCAGATACTCGTGGTAGGGCCGGGCATAGCAGTAGATGCAGCCGTGCTCGCAGCCCCGGTAAGGATTGACGCTGGCCTCGTAGGGGATGTCCGGGCTGTCGTTACGCGAAATGATGCTCTGACTGTCGTCTTCAAAGAACTGCGTGGCAGGCGCCGGCGCGTCTTCTTCCTGGGGTTGCCACTCCACCCCGATACGCGTGAAGCGATTTTCAGGGTTGAATGCCGCGCCGCGGCCGTGAAGGGCTGCAGGAGAGTCCGCCATAGCCCCATGGTAGCAGGGAGGGCGACGCCCAAGGAATTGAGGCAGGAGGCACCGGGCTAGCAGCCGCTAACTTGGCGGGTCTGCGGGCGGCGCCTGTTCGTGCTCGGCCTTGGAAGCCCAGGCGCGGCTGCTATCATTTCGCGCCCGAAACGGAGGTTGTTTCACGTGAAACGGCTTGTCCTGATTCTGATGGTGTTGACCCTCGCCGCCTGCGGCGGCGTGCGTCGCGCCACGGACCTCGGCGGCGGCGGCGGGCACAGCGTTGTCGGCGTATTGACCTCCCGCGATCAGGCCCGTGCCGCCATGGGCGAAGGCGCCCTGGCCTTTGACATTCGCAGCTCCCTGGAGTGGTCCCAAGGCCGCCTGCCCGGCGCGCGCAACATCACTCTGGAGGAACTGCGCGAGGGCCGCGGCCTCCCCGATGACCCCGACGCCCTGCTCCTCTTCTACGGCGCCAATCCCCTCGACCGCACCGCCGAGGACGCCGCCGAACTGGCCGCTGCGCGTGGCTACAAGCGCGTGCTGTACTTCTCCGGCGGCTTTGAGGCCTGGAAGAGCGCGAAGTAGTCTCGCGGCCGGGCCGGCCTCTGGTAAACTCCAGCCCCCCGCCCCCGCCGCTTGGGGTTGCCATGAAGCGTTTGAGCCTGCTCCTGCTTGGCCTGCTTTGCGCCTGCACCAGCCAGCGTCGGCCGGAACATGATGAGCCGAACTTCGAGGTCCAGCCCGCGCCGGAGCGCCCGGCGCCGGCCTCCGACCGCGTCCATGATCTGCTGACGGAAGCCCGCCGCCAGGCTGAAGGCGCGGACTACGATGAAGCCCGCATCACTCTGCACCAGATTTTCCGGCGCGACCGCTGGCACCCTGAGGCCAACAGGCTGTATCAGGATGTCGAACTCAAACGGGGCCAGGACGCCGCGCTGTACCGGGAATACCTCGACCTTTACACCCGCGCGCCCCGGGGCGACGCCTTGTGGTTTCACCTGCGGCCGCTTCTGATCAAGCGCGGCTTTGGCCCATGGCCCGCCCAGGCTGAGCCCGCGCAAAGCAAGGCCGAATACGACCGCATCGAGGCCGCTTTGTTTCTCCAGCGGCCGGCTGACCTCGAAGAAGACATTCGAGCGCTGAAGGCCCTGCTGTCCATGAGACTTACGGCGCAGCAGAAGCTGAGGCTGGTGGAGCGCTGGTTTGGCGGAGGCAACGACGGTGCTGCGTTACAGGATCACTGGGCGCAAGCCCTGGAGGAAGACCCCGGCAACGGAGACCTGGCGGCGCTGCTTTCGCTTACGCTCCATCGAGCAAGCCCCCCGCAGGCGGGCGAGGCGCTGAAGGTCGCGCGCGAGGCCTGGATTCTTGAGCTGCCCGGCATTCTGTTGCCGCTGGCCCTGGGTCAGGCCGCGCTGAAGCTGTATGAAGCAGAGCCCGGACACACGGTGGACAGCGCGCGGTCGCGCGCCGGTTACGCCCTGACGGCCTGGCACTTCCTCAAGCTGGCGCAGGCCTCGGGTCTCGAAGCGGCCGTCCAGGGCCTGGCGCGGCTGGCGGCCGAACGCGATGCCAAGAACGCCGCCTTTGAAGACCTGACCCGCGACTGATCCTTGGACGACGCCACCGGACATCCAGCAGCGCCTTCCCCCGCGCCCGTAAGGGGGCGCCGGCGACTGCAGCTCTGGGGGCTGTGCCTCATTTCAGGGGTGCTGCTGGCCTACTCCACGCCGCCGCACTACCTGCCGGGGCTGGGGCTTGTGGCGCTGGTGCCCTGGCTGCTGGCCCTGCCGCGCCTTGGGACCTGGTCGGCGCTGGGCGCGAGTTACGCCATGGGGGCGATTTACATCGGGGCGAACACCTGGTGGCTGGCGGACCTGACGACGGAGCCGGGCCATGAGTACATCATCGTGGGCATGTATGTGCTGTCGGTGCTGGTGCGGGCCTTTTCCATCGCGCTGGCCGGGGTGCTCTGCCGCTATCTATTGACGCGTCAAGTGTGTGCGGCGGTCTGGCTGATTCCGCCCTGCTGGCTGGGGCTGGAGTTTCTGCACGAGTTCGACCTGCCGGGCCCTTACCCCTGGCTGAATGTGGCGTCCTGCCTGGCCTGGTTTGAGCCCTTTCTGCAGACGGCCGACCTCTGGGGCGCCTATGGTCTGTCCATGGCGCTGGTGCTTTTCAACCTTGCCGTCGCTCGCCTGTTCGTGCTGGAGGGGCCGGGTCTGTCTCTGAAACTTCGGCGCGAGGGCCGCCGGGGGCTGGTGCTGCCGGCCGCCGCTTCGCTGCTGGCCGTCCTGGGCACGCTTTACGGCGTGATTCAGCTCGACCGCTACTCCGCGCTTGAGGCGCCGGGGCCCGTGGTGGGGCTGGTGCAGGGCAACCTGGCGCAGGAGGTGAAGGTGCAGGAAGACGCGGATCTTCTTCCGCGCAGCTTTGACGAGCACCTGGCCTTGACGCGGCGCGCACTGGAGCAGGGCGCCGAGCTGGTGGTCTGGCCGGAGACCATGGTGTTCCGGGGCGCCACGCGCGACGGGCATTACTATTGGGGGCAGGACTCTTCGCGCCGCGAGTTTGCCGGCGGCACCCCCTCCAGCCGCCTGCGCAGCGAGCTTCAGTTCCGCGAGTTCTACATGGCGCGGCTGCGCGCGGAAATATTCCATGAGTTCAGAACGCCCATGCTGGTGGGCGTGTTCACCGAAGTGCCGCCGGAGCACCGCGACGAGGACTGGAAGGATTACACGTCGCGCCGCCACAACTCGGCCATGCTGCTGGGCCCCCGGGGCGAGGTGCTGGACATCCACGACAAGCGCAACCTCGTGCCCGGCGGCGAGAACATTCCCCACGAGGGCAACTTCCTGATCCGCTGGATCACCACGCGCTACGCCGACACCCTGCAGGGGGGCGTAAGCCTCGTGGAGCCGGGGCGCCGCGACACCCGCTTTGTCCTGCCCGGCTCCAAGTGGCGATTCACGGCCAGCATCTGCTACGAGTTTGCCTTTGCGCGCACCCACGCCGACCTCAGCCGCGATCCGGCGCCCCACTTTCACGTCAACCTGAGCAATGAGGGCTGGTTCAAGCGCAGCAGTGAGCTGGACCAGGCGGTGCTTCACACCCGTCTGCGGGCCATTGAGACCCGCGTGCCCCAGTTGCGCTGCACCAATACCGGAGTCACCTGCAGCATTGACGCCTGCGGGCGCCTGCGCGAAGTGCTGACCGTGCAGGGCCAGGACCGCGAGGTGCAGGGCGTGCTGGTCACGCGGCCCGCCGTGCTGGCACAGCCGCAGTCCACGGTGTTTGTGCAGTGGGTCGGCGGGCTACCGGGCTACGGCGCGGCCACGCTGAACCTGCTTCTGATCCTGTTCATGATCGCGTCGCGCGTGAAGGGCCTTTGCCGGCGGGGCCGGCCGCCATCGCAGCAGGCGGGTGCCAGCCGCCCCGAGGCCTGATAGGCTTGTGACCATGTTGAGGCATCGCGAAATCGAGCCCCTCACCGGCAGGCCGCGCCTGAAGGTCTGGCTGCTGGCGCTGGCATCGGCGCCGCTGCTGACGCTGACCCTGCCGCCGTGGGAAGTCCCCGGCCTGGTGCTGATCGCGTTGTGCCCGCTGCTGCTGGCGCTGCCGCGACTTTCCACGGGCGGCTCCTGGGTGGCGGGCTTTGCGGTAGGCATGTGCTATTTCTGGATCAACCTGTGGTGGCTGGGGCAAATGGGCACGACGCCGGGCAACGAACCGGCCATTTTCGCCATGTTCGCCTTTGTCGCCACGGCCATGGCGGCCTACTACGGTCTGTGCGCCATGTGCATGCGCTGGGTGTTGACGCGTCAAGCTGCCTGGCCCGTGTGGCTGGTGCCCTGGATCTGGCTGGGCTTCGAGTTTGCCCACGAGTTTGACACGCCGGCCCCCTTTCCATGGATGAGCCTGTCGCAGGGCACGCTTTCCGTCACGCCGCTGATCCAGAGCGCGGACCTCTGGGGCAGCTATGGCCTGGTGCTGATCGTCGTTTCCGTGGCCCTGGGGCTGGTGGCGCCCTTTGAGCTGGCGGGGCCCGCGGCCGGCTTGCGCCTCTCGCCGGCGCGTTTCAACCGCGCGGCCCTGCCCGCCCTTTCGCTGGGGGTGCTGGCCCTTGCCTGCATCTATGGCGTCATCCGCCAGGGGCAGATCGAGGCACGCCAGACCGGCCAGGGGCCGCTGATCGGATGCGTGCAGGCCAACCTCAAGCAGGAGGTGAAGGTCAGCAATGATCCGGAGCTGCTGCCGCGCTCCTTTGCCAGGCACATGGAGCTTTCGCGCCAGTGCCAGGCCGCGGGCGTGGGCCTGATTGCCTGGCCGGAGACCATGCTGTTCGGCGGCGCCACGCGCGACGGGCACTCTTTCCGTTTTCCGGAGATCTCGGCGCGCTACTACGAGGGCGACAAACCCAGCGTCACGCTGCTGGGCCCCGTGAACGCCTACACGGCCTACATCGGGCGTCTGCGCGCGGAGATTCACTACAACCTCAAGACGCCGGTGCTGGTGGGCGCCCTCACGCCCGTGCCGCCCGAAGAACAGTTCGACCGCGACTGGAAGGATTACGACTTCAGGGCCTACAACACGGCCATCCTGCTCAACGAGCGCGGCATGCCGCTGGCCAGCTACGACAAGCGCTACCTCGTGCCGGGCGGCGAATACATCCCGCGCGAGAAGAACTTTCTGGTGCGGCGCATCGTAGAGGAATATTCGAAGTCGCTGCAGGGGCGGGCGCGCACGCTGGAGCCCGGGGTGCAGCGCACGTTGTTCACGCTTCCCGCGCGCGGCGGCGCCTGGCGCTTCACCACGAGCATCTGTTACGAGTTTGTCTGGCCCCAGGCCTACATTGACCTGCACCGGCGCGATGATGGCGCCTACCCCGACTTTCACCTGAACATCAGCAACGAGGGCTGGTTTCGCCAGAGCGCGGAGCTGGATCAGGCCGTGAACTACTGCCGCCTGCGCTGCATCGAATCGCGCCTGCCCATGGTGCGCGCGACGAACACGGGCATTACCTGCACCATCGACGCCACGGGCCGCGTGACCGAGCGGCTGACCGTCAACGGCAGCGACCGTGAAGTGGAGGGCATCCTCGTCACCCGCCCGCCGGTGCTGGAGGACCCCGGCCCGACGCTGTTTGTGGCCTGGGTGGGCCGGCTGCCCGGCTATCTGTCGCTGGCGGTCATAATTTCCATAATGACCTTGATGGGCCATGGCCGTTTCCAGGTCTGGCGCCGGCGGCGGCGAGGGGAAAGTGCATGAAGTCGATTCCTCTGATCCTGCTGGCGCTGCTCAGCGTGGCCTGGCTGGGCTACGTGGCGGCCGAGGATGCGCCGGCGGCGGGCCGCTCCGAGATCCCCGGCGAAGCAGAACTTGCGTCGCTGCTTGCCTACCTCAGTTCCGAGATTCCCGAGCAACGCAACAGCGCCGAGGCCCGTCTTCGCCTCGGCGCCGCGAGACACTTCGAGCGCCTCGTCGAGTTGCTCAGTGAGCAACGGCCGCGGGGCCGCGAGCTGCTTCTGGCCATCCTCGTCCAGACGGAGGCCCCGGGCCGCGTGCGCCTGTGCGTGGACACCCTCTGCCGACAGGATGCGCGCCGGCGCGAGCGCATCAGCGCCGCAGCCGCCCTGCGCACGCTGGAAGAACCCCGCGTGCTTGAAGCCGTCAAGGCCCGCCTGGCCCAGGGCAACCTCAGCGCCTATGAGCGGGTGCAGTGCTACCGGGCCCTGGGCGAGTTGTCCCTGCCGGAAGCCCAGCAACTGGCCGAGCGCGAGCGTGAGGCCGCGCCCCACGACAGCCTGGTCCAATTCTTTGCGGAAGACGCGCTTTTGCGTTCGTTGCTCGCGGCCGAGTTTTCCCAGCCGGCCTGGACGCGCTACCAGCGGCGGCGCAAGGAAGCGCCTCAAGTGGAATTGCGCGTGCTGCATGCCGCGCTTTCGGAGCTGGCGCAGCCCGGGGCCATGGACCGCACCCTGGCCGAGATGAATCTGGCGGAGATGCTGCGGGGGGATTCACGCCTGCTGCTGGCCCTGGCCCGCAGCCCCCTGCCCGAGCGCGCGACCTTTGCCCTTTCCGTGCTGCGCCGGCGGGCCATGGGCCCCCTGGCGGCCGCCAGCCAGGCCGTGATGCTTGACCTCGTGACCAGCGGCGAACAGATGACGGCGCTGCTGGCCGTGGATGTGGCCGTGTCCGGCACACCGCCCGATGCCGCGGGCCTGAGCGAACTGAGGCCCGTCGTCAGCGCCGAGGCCATGACCCGGCTCGAAGCCGTGCTCGAGGGCCTGGCCGCCGCGGGCAACCTGGCCGAGCTGAGGGCCCACTGCACGCGCATCGAGGTCGAGCTGGTGCCGCTGCTGCGCCGCCTGGGTCCCGCGGACGGCGAAGTGCGCGAGCTCATGCGGCAACTGGAAGAGGTCAACGACCGGTTGCAGGAACTCGAGCGTGTGTGGCGCCTGGGTTGGCGCCGCGAGTTTGAATCCGAGATCCTTGGCCTCAAGCGCCGCTGAAAGAAGCCCATGCCTGAATTCGGACCGCCCTCGGGCAACAAGGAAGTACGCGACTACGCGGCCATCCTGGCGCACAGCTTTGCCGGCAAGCCCGACGACATGCTGCAATGGCTGGCGCAGCTTGATGAGCGCGAAGTGCGTGTCTGGCGCGACGGGCGCCACGTGACGGCCGGCATCGTGGCCTATCGCATCGGGCAGTATTTCGGCGGCCGAGCCGTGCCCATGGCGGGTGTCGCCGGGGTGGTCGTCACGCCTCACGCCCGGGCATCGGGCGCCGGCAGCAAGGCCATGACCGCGCTGTTGCGTGAACTCCACGCTCAGGGCGTCGCCCTTTCAACCCTTTATCCCGCCACCCAGCCCATTTACCGGCGGCTGGGCTACGAACTGGCCGGCGTGCGCACGGGCTACCGCCTGCCCGTGAACGCCTGCGAACTCAAACGCCAGCCGGGCACCCTGCGCCCCGCCCCCGAAGACGATGGGCTGTTTGACACCCTGGCCCGTGAACGCGCCCGCCAGTCCAACGGCCACCTCGAGCGCAGCAGCTTCTTCTGGCGCCGCCTCTGGGGCAAAGGCGACGACGCCGCCTACCGCTACATCGTCGAAGTCGAGGGCAAACCCGCGGGGTTCCTCGTCTACCGCACCAAGCGCACGGAGTTTCCGCTGCAGGACCTGCTCGTGGCCGACTGGTGGGCGGCCAACCAAAAGGCCGCCCGCCGCCTGCTGGCGTTCTTCGGTGAGCATCGCTCCGTGGGCGCCAACGTCCAGATTTTCGGGGCCCCCATGGAGTCCCTGCTGTTCCATCTGCCCGAGCAGAAGTGGAAGGTCGATACGCGCTGGGAGTGGATGACCCGCATCGTCCATCTCAAGGCGGCCCTTGAAGCGCGAGGCTATCCGCCCCGGGCCGAGCTTGAGCTGGACCTGGAAATCGCCGACGACCTGCTTGACGAGAATCAGGGCCGCTGGCGCCTGACCCTCGAAAAGGGCCAGGCCCGCGTCACGCGCGCAGGCTTGGGCCGTATCAAGCTGGACATCCGGGGACTGGCCGCGCTTTACACGTCGGCCCTGGCACCGGCCGACCTGGCGCGGCTGGGCTACCTCCAGGCCCGAGAGGCGGACCAGGCAGCCCTGGCCCAGGCCTTCGCGGGCCCGGCCCCCTGGCTGCCCGACTTCTTCTAGCTCGAAGCCCAAGGGGCGGACCTGGCAGCCGTGGCCTTTGCGGGCCCAGGCGGGCGCCGGATTGCGGGATAGGATTTGGACGGTGAGCAGTTAAAACTCTGTCTTCAACCCAACTTCGATCCCAGGGGCCCGCTATGGCTACCGCATCCCGGCTGGAAGCCCTGCAGCATGCAGGCGGCTTTTCCGCCTCCGTTGTGGAGAACTTCCGCCGCTTTCTCGAGGAAGCCAGCGACGAAGCCCTCTTCCGCACCAGCCCCCTGCGCTATGCCGAGTCCTCGGGATTGAGCGAGCGTGAAGCCATTGACCTTTTCCTTCACGCCACGCGCGCCGGCATCCTTGATTTCAGCTGGGGCGTGCTTTGCCCGGGCTGCATGGGCTTCATGACCACCACCGGCGGCTTCCGCGAACTTTCCCGCACCCGCTACTGCTCGTTGTGCCGCGTCAAGGTGCCCGTCAGTGTCGATGACAGCATTGAGGTGGCCTTCACGGTTTCGCCCGCGGTGCGGCGCATCCGCTACCACGACAGCGAGAACCTTGACCTGGACCAGGAAGTGTTCCGCCTGTTCTTTTCCACCAGCGTGCGCCACGACGAAGACTTTGCGCGCTTTGTGCTCTCGGGCATGAAGGCTACCGGCCGCGCGCCCGCCGACGGCACCCTCGAACTCACCGCCCGCTTTGAGCCGCGGGGCTACGTGCTGCTGGCGCCCGAACTTCATTCGGTGTTGCACTTTGAAGCCGGCAGCGAGGGGCCAAGCCTGCTGGAGGTGGAGCTTCATGACGGCCGCGCCATTCCGGACTTTGCGCGGGTCAAGGCGGGCGAAGTCAGGATCGTGGTGCGCAACCGCACGCTGCGGCGCACGCCACTGGCCGTGTTTGCCGACCCCGTGCCTCCGCCGGAGCTGCGCGACGCATCGTTCAGGCCGCCGCAGCGCGTGCTGCTGCCCTATCTTTCAGGGCGCAAGCTGATCACCAACCAGACCTTCACCGACCTTTTCCGCAGCGAGAGTATCCCCGCCGAGGGCGGCCTTGAACTCAAGGACCTCACCGTCCTGTTCACCGACCTCAAGGGCAGCACCGCCATGTACGAGCGCATCGGCGATCTGCGCGCCTACGATCTCGTGCGCCGCCATTTCTCCAAGCTGCGCGGCATCGTGGCCCAGCGCGGGGGCGCCGTGGTGAAGACCATCGGCGACGCCATCATGGCCAGCTTCTCCGAGCCGCGCCTGGCCATGGACGCGGCCGTTGCCATGAACCGTGAGATCCGTGAGGTGGGGCCGGACCTGCTGCTGAAGATCGGCATGCACACAGGCCCCTGCATAGCCGTGGAACTCAACGAGCGGCTGGATTACTTCGGGCAGACGGTCAATGTCGCGGCGAGAGTGCAGGGCCTGGCCGAGGGCAGCGAGATCGTGGTGACGGAGCCGGTTTTCGGCGCGCCCGGCGTGGGCGAGCTTGCGCGGCAGGCCCGCCTGGAAGTGTCGCGCGAGAACGCCAACCTCAAGGGCATTGGCGGGGCGACGCCTGTTGTGCGGCTGAGGTAGGCATGGCCTTTGACGAAGATCTGGCAGAGCGCCTTCGCACGGCCTTTGGCAGAACGCAGGTCGTGGAAAAGCGCATGTTCGGCGGCCTGTGCATGATGGTGCGCGGCCACATGTGCTGCGGCGTCGTGGGGGATCAGTTGATGGTGCGGGTGGGCCCGCAGCATTACGAAGCGGCCCTGAAAATGGCCCACGCCAGGCCCATGACCTTCACGGGCAAACCCATGAAGGGCATGATCTATGTGGAGCCCCAGGGTTGCCGCAGTGCGGCCAAGATTGCGGCCTGGCTGAAGCTTGCGCTTGTGTTCAACGCGACGCTGCCGGCGAAGTGAAAGCGGATTTGGCGAAACCTGTTTAGGGTGCAAGGGTTTAAGGCTGAAGTATCATCCTGAACCGGAGCACCCATGTTCGACTCGCGAATCAAGACCCTGGGCCTGTCGGCCGCCCTGCTGGCCGCCAGTGTCAGCCTGGCCCTGCTTTCATTGGAGCGCCCGGCCCTGGCCGAGGAAACGAGGCCGGGCGAAAAGCCCGTCACGGGAGATTCCGAAGCCCAGCTCACGTCCCTCATCGACCGCGAGATCAAGAAGGTCTGGGAGCGCGACGGCATCAAGCCCGCCGAGCGCGCCAGCGACGAAGAGTTTCTGCGCCGCGTCTATCTTGACACTGTGGGCGTGCCTCCGACTTATGACGAGGCCGTCGCCTTCTACGCCGACAAGGACGAAAACAAGCGCGCCCGGCTGATTGACAAGCTTGTGTCCGACGGGCGCTTCGGCCGCCATATCGGTGACCTGTGGTCCGTGATCATGATGGGCCGCGGCCAGCGCGACCTGGCCGGGGGCGGCATGGTGCTGGCGCAGTGGCTGGCCGAGCGTGTCAACCGCGGCGACGGGTTCAACAACATCATCTATGACGTGGTGACTGCGACGGGCAGCATGGCCGACAACCCGGCCGTGGCCGCCTATCTCGCCGCGGGCGGCAACCAGTACAAGCCCGTGGACATGACGGGCAACCTCACCAAGTATTTCACGGGCGTTCAGATTCAGTGCGCCCAGTGCCACAAGCACCCCTACGAGAGCTGGACTGAGGCTGACTTCGCAGGCATGGCCAGCTTCTTTGTGGCTTCGAACCTGCGCGTGAACGTGCGCAGCCTGCCGGTCAATCCCACGCTCGTGGATGCGCCTCAGGTGCCACGCCGCGCCATGGGCGACGGCGAGAACCTGCCGGCGGAGGCCCGTCAGCGCCTCGAAGAGATGCGCAAGTACAGCGCGCCCCGCGTGCTGGGCGGCAAAGCCGTCCAGACTCAGGACCGTTCGCTCTGGCGCCCGATTCTGGCCAAGTGGATGGTGAGCCCCGAAAACAGCCAGACGCCGCGCTATATGGCCAACCGCCTCTGGAGCTTCGTGTTCGGCAGCGGCCTGCTCAACCCCGTGGACGACTTCAACAGCTTCAACACCCCAAGCCACCCCGAGCTTCTCGATGCCCTGGGGCGGGATTTCGCGGCCAACGGCTGGCAGGTCAAACGCTTCTTCCGCGCGGCGCTCAAGAGCCAGACCTACCAGCTTTCGAGCAAGCCCGCCGGCGGCAAAAAGCCCGAGGCCTGGCATTTCGCGCACTACCCCGTCAAGCAACTCAGCCCCGAGCAGTTCATGGGCGCCCTGGTTACCCTGGCCGGCGCCACGGACCTCGGCCGTATGTTCAAGCAGAACTCCAACCCCTATGCCCCCATCCGCCAGCGCTATGAGCGCCTCAAGCGCGGCCAGGCCGAGGGCGGCGAGAATGACAACATGCGCGACTATTCGTTCGATGAAGCCGCGCTGGCCAAGTTCGAGGCCCTCTTTGAGAATGTCCCCGGCGACTGGTACATGCGGCGCGTGCTGGCCTCCCGTTACGCGACTTCGTCAAGCGACGACGAAATGACTGAGGGCGACGCCTTCACTCAGACCATCGATCAGGCCCTGGCCGTGATGAACGGAGACATCACCAACCGCCTCTCCGGAAGCGGACGCGGCACTCTGCTGGGCGGCCTGATGAACCGCTTCAAGAACGAGGAAGAGCGGCTGCACGCCCTTTATCTCATGACGCTGGGCCGCCGCGCCGGCAAGGCGGAGTGCTCGCGCATGTTGGAGTACGTGCGCACGGAGAAGGACACCGGCAAGGCCTGGGAGGATCTGCTCTTTGCCCTGCTGGCCACGACGGAGTTTGCGACGAACCACTGATGGGCCAAGGCCCGGGGGGCAGCGATGAATCGCTTGAGGCTCGCAACGCTGATGCTGGCGGCCGGCGCGCTCTGGCTGGGTATGGCGGCCGTTTCCAGCGCGGAAGAAGCGCCAGACGCCCGAGCTGAGGGCAACCCCGAGGCCGCCGCCACGGCCCGCGTCGATACCGAAATCGCCCGCGTGTGGCAGCGCGACCTGGTGACCCCGGCCGGTCCTGCAGGCGACGAGGAGTTCCTGCGCCGCGTCTACCTGGATGTCACGGGGGCTCCTCCCACTCTGGAAGAGACGCTGGCATTCCTGAATGACACTCAAGAGGGAAAGCGCGATCGCCTGATCGACGCCCTTGTGGCAGACCCTCGCTTTGGCCGCCACCTGGCCGACCTCTGGGTGCCCCTGTTGCTGGGGCGGGCCCAGAAGCAGAAGTACGGCGCCGACCATATCCTGGCGATCTGGATGGCCCGGGAGATCAACGCGGGACGCGGCTTCGACGCCCTGGTGTACGACATGATTTCGGCGCGCGGCAAGCTCAGCGAAAATCTGGCCGTGGCCTATTGGGTGGGCAAAGATGAGCAGCGCACGCCGGATTTCGCGGGCCTGGTCAGCAGGCATTTCACCGGCGTGCAGATCCAGTGCGCCCAGTGCCACAAGCACCCTTATGAAGAAATGACCATGGCCGATTTCGCGGGCGTGGCGGGCTTCTTCAACGGCCTGCGCATCCGTCGCGACGGCAACCAAGAGCCCCAGGACCCCGAAACGGCCGATGAGCGCGTGAAGGCGGCCCGGCGGCCCTCCGAGGCCGAGTTGGCCAAGCTTCCGGAAAAGCGGCGCGCCGAGCTGGAGGAAAGGCTGAAGTATTCCAGCCCCAAGCATCTCTACGGCGAGGCCGTCAAACTCGAAGACACGACTCTGCTGCGCGCCACCTACGCCAAGTGGGTGATCGCCCCGGAAAACAGGCAGACGCGGCGCTATCTGGCCAACCGCTTCTGGAGTTTCATCTTCGGGCAGGGACTCCAGAACCCGGTGGACGATTTCAACAGCTTCAATCACCCCACCCACCCCGAGCTGCTGGAATATCTGGCGGACGAGCTGCTGGCTTCGCGTTTTGACCTTCGGCGCTTTTATCGCGTGATCCTGAAGTCGCGCACCTATCAGCTTTCGAGCCGCGGGGGTTCGCGCAAGGACGCCAAGGCGCCCGAGGCCTGGCACTACGCCTCTTACCCGGTCCGGCAATTGACGCCCGAGCAGTTCTTCGGCGCACTGCTGGGTCTCACGACGGACCCCGGCAGCCTGCGCGAGGCCCGCAAGCGCTTTGAGCTCCAGTTTGAGCGTCTGCGCGCCGAGGCAAAAAGGGCCGCAGAAGAGGAGGCCAAACGCAAATCCGACGAGCCCAAGGCAGACGCTCCGGGAATGGAGCGCCAGGAAGAAGGCAAGAAGGACGAGACAAAGGATGAGAAGAAGGAGGCCAAGAAGGCCGCCAAGGAAGAGTTGAAGAAAGTCAAGAAGTACGACCTTGCCGCCCTGGACCGCTACGAGGCCATCTTCCGCGAGATGCCGGACGGCTGGTTCATGCGCCGCACTCTGTGCCAGGGCTATGCCTCGCGTTCAAGCGACGACGAAATGACGGAAGCCGATGCCTTCACGCTGACCATCGACCAGGCCCTTCAGGTCATGAACGGTACCTTGACCTCGCGCCTCAGCGAGAACAAGAAGGGCCAGCCCCTCTACGACATCCTCAAGGCCGGCACGACGCCGGATGCCCGCGCGGAGAGCCTCTACCTGCGCGTGCTTTGCCGCAAGCCCAGCGCAACGGAGAGTGCTCGCGTGCTCAACTACGTGGCAGAGGCCATGAAGGGCGGCAGCAAGCTGGACAAGGCCTGGGAAGACGTGCTCTTTGCCCTGCTGATGACCACTGAGTTCGCCACCAACCACTAACAGGTCGTGGAAGGAGTGGCGTCCGGCCACCTTTTTCAACCCGGCTGGGCCGAAGTGAATTCGGCCCAACCTTCATTTCAAGCGGCCTTTCAGGCGCCTGAAATGCGCAAACCATCCTTGGTTTGCGTGAGCGGGCCGTATTTGAACGGCCTGCAAGGCTCTAATTCAAGGCGTCAAGCATCCTGATCAGACGCACCAGGGGCCCGTAGTCCGGCCTGGGGCGGCGCCTTGGCCTGGGCGCGTGACGCGCCCACCCCTGCTCGATGGCCTGGGCTACGGGCATGAGGGCGACCTCGAGCATGAGGCCCGCCAGGTCATCGCCCGGCGCGGGCAGCCCGCCCTGTTTGCGCAGTGAAGCCAGCAGGGTGCGAATGGCCCGGGCCTTCCGGGGAAAGTCGTCGATCAACTGCAGGGCGATGAGGGTGAAGAAATCGCGCAGCAGCGGTGAGCGCAGCGCGCTGGCGCGGAAGTCGGGGCGCTGACCCTCCAGCTCCAGCCGCACCAGGGCGCCGCGGGCGCCCTGCATGGCCGCGATCTGGGTCTGGCGCAGGCGCAGCAGGCCCCGCGCGGCCCGCACGCCCAGGTCGTGTTCGCCGGCCACCAGGGCGACCTCGAGTTCCAGCGCGCCCTGGCGTGAAAGCCTAGAGGTCCGCGGCGCTGAAGACTTCCCTGGGCGTGAGGCGCTCGCCACGGATCAGGTCCTCGATGCTCTCGCGCTCGCGCGCAACCCAGAATTTGTCGCCCTGCACGATCACTTCAGCCGCGCGCGGGCGCTGGTTGTAGGTGCTGCTCATCGCCATGCCATACGCCCCGGCGCTGAATATGGCCAGCAACTCGCCCTCGGCCGTGGCCGGCAGGCGGCGGGCCTTGGCGAACACGTCCGTGCTTTCGCACACCGGGCCCACTACATCATAGACCCGCCCGGCATCGCCCGCGATTTCGGCGTCCGGCGCGAACTCGCTCTGAACAGGCCAGATTCTGTGGTAAGCGTCGTAGATGGCCGGCCGGATCAGGTCGTTCATGGCCGCGTCCACGATCAGGAAGTTCTTGTCGCCCGAGGGTTTGTCAAAGATGACGCGGGTCAGCAGGATGCCGCCGTTGCCGCTGACGTAGCGGCCGGGCTCACAGGCCATCTTGAGGCCGGTTTCCCTGATGTGGGGAAGCATCTTGGCCGCGAATTCGGTGATGTTCAGCCCCTCGTTGCCGCGGTAGGAGATGCCGTAGCCGCCGCCCACGTTGATGTATTCCAGGGGAAAGTCGGCCGCCTTCACTTCCTTGATGAAGGGCACGACCTTGGCGATGGCCTCGGCGTGGCGGTCGTTCTCCGTGATCTGGGAGCCGATGTGCAGGTGCACGCCCTTGAGCCGCAGGTTCTTGAGCTCGCGGATGCGCTTGAGCGAGGCCTTGGCCCGCTCGATATCGATGCCGAACTTGCTCTCCCGCTTGCCCGTGGAGATGTGCTTGTGGGTCTTGGGGTCGACATCGGGGTTCAGGCGAAGCGCAATGCCGGCCTCAACGCCGCGGCGCGCGGCCACGCGTGAAATGGCCGTGAGCTCGCTCTCGCTCTCGACGTTGAACATCAGGATGCCCTTTTCGAGGGCGTAGTCGATTTCGTCGTCGCGCTTGCCCACGCCGGCGAACACGATCATGCGCGAGTCGGCCCCGGCGCGCAGGGCCCGATAGATCTCGCCTTTGCTTACGGCATCAAAGCCGCAGCCCACGCGCGCCATGGCCCGCAGCAGGCCCAGGCAGGCGTTGGCCTTGACCGAGTAGCAGATGAGCGGGTCCACCTCGGCAAAGGCCTGCTTTATGGCCTCCACCTGACCCGTGAAGTGACTTTGCGAATAGACGTAAAGGGGGGTGCCCAGCTTGTCGGCCAGGGCTTTGACAGGCACGCTTTCGCAGTAGAGCTGGCCGTTCTTGTAGGTGAAGTGTTCAGGCATGTTTGCAGTCCGGAAAGTCGCTCCCAAGGCGCAGGGCCTTCAAGGAGGGGCAGAATAGACAGGATTGCGCCAATTGCACCAGGAACATGGGCGGGCGCTCAGGTGGCGGAGGCGTTGCTCGACCACTGGAGCGCAAAGGGCTTCAGTTCCTCGATGTGCCTCTGCAGCAGGGCGATGCCGTCTTCGAGGAGTTCGGCCATGGCCTGATCCTGGGCGGCCTCGGCGCGGTCTGCGCTCAGCCGCCGCACGTTGATCTCCAGTCGCTCCACTGTCTTCTGAAGGGCGACGGCCATCTCGAGGTAGTTCAGGCGCCCGGCATCTTCGGGATAGCTGGCCAGTTCCGGATACTCGCCCAGCGCCTCCAGTTCATCGGCCAGGCGCTGGCAGTAGGCGGTTTCTTCATCCAGCACGCGCTGCACCAGAGTGCGGCGGTCCAGGGGGAAGCGGTCCAGCCAGACGCGGTTCTTGTCGAGCATGCTGAGATAGCGCAGGTAGCTGGGAAACACCACCAGCAACCAGCGGCGCAGCAGCTCGATGCGAAGGGCCTTGTCCATGATCAATGTCCGTGGCCTGCGTGGCCTTTCGAAGCGTCCTGAGCCTCCACGACGGCGGGCGCCGGGGTGCGGCGCAGCATGGTGGCTTCGTCGGTCGGGGCGGTGAACAGCGAGCCCCAGAGGAAGAGCCCCACGGTCAGCAGCGCCGAACCACCCACCAGCACCCAGCCCGTGTTGGAGACAATCAGGGGGCGGGACACCAGCGCGGGCTCGCCGGGCGCAATGAACATCGCGCGCAGGAACCGGAAGTAGTAATAGCAGGAAATCGCCGTGTTCACCGCCGCCACCACCAGCAGCACCGCCATGATGGGGTAGCCCGCCTTGGCGGCTTCCAGGCCCGCGATGAACAGGTTCATCTTGCCCAGAAAGCCGAAGGTGGGCGGAATGCCGACGAGGCTCAACAGCAGGATGGTCATCATCACGGCCAGGCCCATATTGCGCTTGGCCAGGCCGTCAAAGGCGCTCATCTCCTCGCTGCCGGTTTCGTGGGCAACAGCCATGACCACGGCAAAGGCGCCGAAGTTCATGATGCAGTAGGCGATCATGTAGAAGGCCGTGGCCGAAGCGCCCATGTCGGCAATGGCCCGGCCGCTGTCGCCGCCCAGCTCGCCGCCCACGGCCACGGCCGCGACGCCGATGAGCAGGTAGCCGGCGTGGGCAATGGAACTGTAGGCGAGCATGCGCTTGGCGTTGCGCTGCCACAGGGCCGTCAGGTTGCCAATCGTCATGGTCAGGGCGCCCAGCACGGCCACAAAGCTGACCCAGTTGATGATGGGCAGGGCGTTGCCCGTGCTCTGGAAGGCCATGGCATCCATGAAGCGGATGAAGCCGGCAAAGCCCGCCGCCTTGGAGGCCACGCTCAGGAACGCAGTCACCGGCGTGGGGGCGCCTTCGTAGGCGTCCGGCGCCCAGAAGTGCGCGGGGGCAATGCTCATCTTGTAGCCAAAGCCCACGGTCACCATGAGCAAAGCCAGGCCAATGGCCAGGGGGTCGTTGACGTCGCGCAGGCGCTGGCCCATCAGGGCGATGTCCAGCGTTCCGGCCATGCCGTAGAGAAGCGAGATGCCGTAGATCATCACGCCGGAACTCACGGCGCCGAACAGCATGTACTTCAGCGCGCCTTCCGTGCCCTTGCGGTCACTGCGCTTGAAGGCCACCAGCACGAACGAGGCCAGCGACATCAGTTCGATGCTCAGGTAGGCCATCAGGAGGTTGGTGCTGCTGGCCAGCAGCATCATGCCCAGCACGCTGCCCAGCACCAGCGTGAGCATCTCGCCGAAACTCTTGCGCGGCAGGGAACGGTCATAGTGCAGCATGGCCAGGGTGATCAGGCCGCTGGCCAGGGCGAAGATCTTGAAGAAGTTGGCAAAGCCGTCAAAGGCCAGCATGGAAGCCCCGGCCACCTCGACGTAGCCGTGGTTCTTGTAGAAGTGCGCGGCCTCGGCCAGGTTGCCCCAGTCCGGGTAGATGAACAGCGCCGTGCCCCACTTGCCCATGATGAGCAGCAGGGGCGCCAGCATGCCAACGAAGGCCAGACTCAGCAGGTTGCGCGGACTGCGCAGCTTGTCCGAGACGTCCACCAGCAGCATCAGGCAGAGCGTGAAGCAGACAATCAGTTCCGGCAGAAAGTAGCCCAGGGTGTGGCCGCCGATTTCCTCGGCCATCTTGAAATAGGGGCCGCGTGGCAGGCCAAGGACGGCCTGGGTAGCGGAGTGGGTGGCTTCTGTGGCTTCGAGCAGCATGTCGGGCGCGGTCCTGTGGGGCTACTTCGTGTAAACGCCGTTGAGCATGGCGACTTCTTTGCCCGCGGGCTGCTTGAGGTTCTCGAGGCGGTCCTCCTCGATCTGGCGGGCAAACTCGGGCACGTGGCGCGCCATGTTGTTCTGCAGCACGCGCATGGGACCGTCGAGATACTTGATGCCCAGCTGCGGGAAGATGCCCAGCACCACACAGAAGATGGCCAGTGGCACCAGGGTGGCCCACTCCGTGGCGTTGAGGTCTTTGAAGTCCTTGTAGTGGGGGTCCTTCATCTTGCCGTAGAACACGCGCTGATAACCCCAGAGCAGGTAGGCCGCCGTCAGCACGATGCCCAGGGTGCAGATCACCGTCCAGAAGCGCACGGAGGTCCACACCATCCACCAGGCGCCGTCGCCGGCGGTGCCCAGGTTGCTCTGGAACGCGCCAAAGAACACCAGCGCCTCGGAGATGAAGCCGTTGAGACCGGGCAGGCCGATACTTGCAAAGAAGCCCACCAGGGCCATGCCCGCGTACTTGGGCATCTGGTTGGCAATGCCGCCAAAGCGGTTGAGGTCGCGGTGGTGCGCGCGCTCATAGATGACGCCCACCAGGGCGAACATCATGGGCGAGGAGATGCCGTGGTTGATCATCTGGAATGAGGCACCGATCAGGCCCAGCTTCGTCATGGCCGCCATGCCCAGCAGCACATAGCCCATGTGCGAAACCGATGAATAGGCCACCATGCGCTTGAAGTCCGTCTGGCCCAGGGCGCAGTAGGCGCCGTACACGATGGAAATCGAGCCCAGCACCAGCACCACCGTGGTCATGTCGTAGGCCTGCTGCGGCATGAACATGTAGCTGAAGCGGAACAGGCCGTAGCCGCCCATCTTCAGCAGGATGCCGGCCAGCAGCATCGAAATCGGCGTCGGCGCTTCCACGTGCGCGTCCGGCAGCCAGGTGTGGAAGGGCCACACCGGCACCTTTACCGCAAAGGCCACGAACAGGCCAATGAAGCACAGCGCGCCCGCCGTCGGCGCCAGGGCAAAATGGCGCGGCAGCAACTCCGTGAGCGCCACCACGTTGAAGGTGCCGCCGTGGCCGCCGTCCGTCGCCAGGTAGTAGTACAGCATGGCAATGAACATCAGCAGCGAGCCGGCCAGTGTGTAGATGAAGAACTTGATGGCCGCGTAAATGCGGCGCGGCCCGCCCCAGATGCCGACGAGGAAGTACATCGGCAGCAGGACCACCTCCCAGAAGACGTAGAACAACAGGTAATCCATCGAGCAGAAAACGCCGATGATGCCCGTCTCCAGGATCAGATAGAGGATGAAAAACGCCCTCATGCCCTGGTACTTGGGCTTGTGGGTGTGGTGGTCCAGAGACTTGTCCATGTTCCATGCCGCGCCGAGGCTGACGAGGCAGAGGAATGTGGTAAGCACGATCAGGGCCACGCCCAGGCCGTCAACGCCCAGGAAGTAGTTGACGTTGAAGCTCTTGATCCAGGGCACGAATTCGATGTGGTGGAGGCTGGAGGAGTATTCGCTCTGGGAGGCGCGCTGCATCACTTCCACTTCGCGCGCCAGGTTTTCGGTGTAGGAGGTGTTCCGGGTTTCGGGATTGCCGCGCAGTTCTGCGAGCAGGGAACCGATCTTGCCGGTGTCTTCGCATTCCTGGGCCAAGCTGGTCATGGAGCCGCGCGAGCCCAGGGGCAGAATCAGCCCCAGCGAAAGAAAGAAGGTCAAGAGCGTGCCGGTCAGGGTCAGGAGCTTGACCGTGCGCAGGTCGCGCACGAACAGGCAGATCAGCGCGAACAGAAGCGGCGTGAAGATCGTCAGGGTTAGCAGCATAATTCGCACGTCCGAAGTAGAGGTTTCAGGCTCCGGGTATCAGGGAATTCACCCAAACCCGCCCGTCACCCGTCAACCATTGAGCCCTGGAACCCGACACCTGTTACCCAACACCTGCATCTACCCTAGCTCATCAGCGCCAGCAGCAGGAAGAGCAACACCAGCGCGCCGATGAGCATGAAAACATAGTCCGAAATCTTGCCCGTGGGCGCCTTGGAGGCCGTGGCGCCGGCCCAGCTCGTGGCGTTGCTCACGCCGCGCACGGTACCGTCCACGCCCCAGTAATCGGCCTTGGCCACGACAAATCCCAGCCAGACCGTGACCTTGCCGGCCAGGTTCACCAGCCCGTCCACAATGACCTTGTCAAACCACGAGCACAGGCGCATGAGCCAGCCCTGGGCGCGCACCACCGTGCCGTAGTACAGGTCGTCCATGTAGTAGCCCTTTTTCAGGGCCGCGCGCGTAGCCGCCAGGAAGCCCACATGGCCTACCCACTCGCGCCGGTAGAAGGGTCCCCAAGGCGAGAAGAAGAACATCGACAGGGCCAGGCCGATCAGGAAGGCCACCATGGAGCCGCCGAAAACCCTCACGTGCGCGTCGTGGTGCTTGTGATGCCAGGCATCCGTGATGGGGTCGTGTCCGTGGCCCTCGTGGCCCTGCCCGTCGTGCCCATGGTCGTGACTGCCCGCGGCGCTGTTGGCCTTGACGATGGCAGCCTCGAACTCCTGGCGGCGCTCTTCGTCCATGGCCGCGCGGGCCGCCTTCTCAGTTTCTGCAAAGCGCGGGTCCACGGCCAGGCCGTTCTTGACCCGCCACTCGTTGTATCGCCCGCCCCATTCGGCGCTGGGCGCCATGCCCACGCTGTCGGCCAGCAGGGGATAGCCGTCGGCACCGATGTACAGCAGGTCTACGCGCTTGGCGTCATAGCGCGCTTCCTCCACAAGGAAGCGGCTGTCAAAGGCCGAGCGCGGCTTGCTGACGAGGTAGTAGAACCAGCTCTGGCCGTCGGCGTTGGGACGGCCTGTCACGGCGGGGCGGGGCTGCTTCTGAAGGGCGTCGGCGATCTTCTTGTCGTACTCGCGGCGCAGCTTGGACAGCTCGGGCTCGCTCAGCGGCCGGCCGGCTTCGCCCGTGCGCTTGCGGATCTCGCCCAGCATTTCCTGCTGGTAATGCTGCGTCAAGGCGGCGCGGCTTTCCACCTGCTGCATGGCCTGGAGGTCCTTCATGGCCTCGGGGTCCTTGTAGCGGGCGACGACTTCGTCGTGGGGCCCGGCGTTGACGGTCTTCGGGGCAAAGCCCGCCAGGGCCGCCAGAATGTAGAGCAGCAGGACCGCGGGCAGACCCACAAGCCCGCTCAGGGCCGAGGTGCGGCCCAGCCTGGAAACATGGGCGGCGTCGCGCCGGTTGTACAGATAGAGGCCCGACATCAGGGCCACGATGACGGTGACCAGGGTCAGCACCCCGAACTCGACGACGTTGGTGAAGCCAAGGTTCTCGCCCATGCTGGTCTTGGCCGCCAGGGGCCAGCCCACCACGACGGCGAAACCCGCAATCACAATCAGGGGCAGCACGACGTTCCAGGGCGATTCCTTGGCGTGCTCATAAACCCAGGGATCGCGCGGCTTGCCGTGGAAGGTCATCCACACCAGGCGGAACATGTAGAAGGTGGTCAGGCCCGCGCCCAGGGCTCCAAAGACGTAGGGGATGATGACTGCCGTGTCCACGCCGAAGATCATGGCCTGTGTGAGCACGGCTTCTTTTGAATAGAAGCCCGAGAAGAAGAAAGGCGCGCCGGTGATGGCGAGGTTGCCGATCCAGAAGGTAGCCGTGGTGACGGGCATCTTCTTCCAGAGGCCGCCCATGCGCGTCATCTCCTGCTCGTGGGAGCAGCCCAGGATCACCGAGCCAGACCCCAGGAACATCAGGGCCTTGAAGAAGGCGTGGGTGATCATGTGGAACACGGCCGGCACCCAGGCGCCCACGCCGATGCCGAGGAACATGTAGCCGAGCTGGCTGATGGTCGAGAAGGCCAGCACTTTCTTGATGTCGGTCTGCATCAGGCCAATGGTGCCGGCAAAGAGTGCCGTGAAGCCGCCGACGTAAGCGACGACCATCAGGGTGTCGGGCGTAAACAACGGGAACAGCCGGGCAGTGAGGTAGACGCCGGCGGACACCATGCAGGCCGCATGGATCATGGCGCTGACGGGTGTGGGGCCTTCCATGGCGTCGGGCAGCCAGACGTGGAGGGGGAACTGGGCCGACTTGCCCACGGGCCCGATGAAGAGCAGGATGCCCATGACGCTCAGGGCCCCGCCGCCGACGAGAAGCGCCTGAGCGCCCATGTTGGCGAACATCGAACCTGGGCCGCCATAGGTGGTCAGGCCCCAGCGGAACATGCCGTCGAGCGCGCCTTCCTGCCAGCCGGCGAACATGGCCTGAAACTCGTTGGGCCCCGCAAACAACAGGGTGCGGGCATTCAGGAAGATGATCATCATGCCCACAAACATGAAGCAGTCGCCGATGCGTGTGGTGATGAAGGCTTTGACACAGGCCGCCTGGGCGCTGGGCTTCTCGAAATAGTGGCCGATGAGCAGGTAGCTGCACAGGCCCATGATTTCCCAGCACACGAACAGCCACAGGAAATTATTGGCCAGCACCAGGCCGATCATGCCCATGGTGAACAGGTTGATCGTGGCAAAGAAGCGCGCATAGCGCACCTCGCCCTGCATGTAGCCCGTGCTGAAAAGGTGAATCAGGAAGGCCAGCAGCGTCACCATGAACAGGGTGATGGCCGTCGTGTTGTCAATGTAGATGCCGATGGCAAAGGCGCTCTTGAGCGTGTCGCCTTCATTGATGTACGCGTAGCGCTGGTTCCCGGGCTTGGCCAGCCAGGCGTTGAGCGCGTCGCGCGCCAGCTTGGCGTCCGCACTCTTGCCCGCGTACCAGGCGTCAAAGGCAGCATGCTGGGCCGCTCGTTTCTTGCCGTCGCTGTCGTGCAGGGCCTTGAGCAGCAGGCCGCGCCAGAAGGCCGAGGGTTCCCGTTCGAGCTGTTTTTCGTCGGCCTCGGTCACGGCCAGCCAGGGCAGGATGTCCAGGGCCAGATAGCTGTCCGCCGCCACTTTGTCCGCCCCCGCCAACTGGCCCTTGGCGTCCAGGATACCGGCGTCCATCAGGGCTTCCGGCAGGTGCAGCTTGGCCAGGGTCGCAGGCTGGTGCAGCACGCCCGCGCCGTCACCCTGAATGGTCATCCAGTTGACGCGCCACTCTACGGCATAGTTGGGGTCATACTTGCCCAGGTGCAGCACGCAGATGCCCAGCGCACAAAGGAAAGAGCCGAACATGGCGCCCGTGGGCAGCCAGTCGCCCTGGCGCCAGAGCTTCTTGCCAAAGCACACCTGAAGGAAGAAACCCAGCAGGGGGAACAGGAAGCAGGCCAGGCCAAGGGCCGCCTGCAACGGAAACCCGATGGACTGCTCGGGAAACACCGAGTTCAGTGTGAATGAGGCTTCGAGAAGCACCGGCATCGAGCGGTCCTGACGACAAAAACGCACGCCATGCCTCACCGGGCGATGGCGTCCAAACCTTCATTGGGCGGATGGGTTTACCCGTGTTGCCAACGCCGGTCAACGGGTTTTTGAACGGCCAGTGGAAACCCGTAGGCCCTGCCGGCGCGCCGTGTCGCCAGTCTCTCCGCCTCCTCAGCCGCGGCCCGGACAAGGCACCTCGCCGCACGCCCCGCCCCCACCCTCCAGGTCCCGTGGAGTCCTTCACAGCCAACCCTTGGACCCCCTCAGCCTGCCTGCGGCCCCGCTATCCCAAGGCGCGGCCATCATTTTGTAGCAATCACTAACTTGCGTTTGTGACAGTTCTCTGCGCCCTCGGTGCCTTTGTGGTACTTCCACAAACGTTGGCACGCACTCGACTTGCGCGCTTTCACCCCGCCCCGGTACACGCCTGGGGCGCCACCGGCTCCCCCAACACGCCTGGCTGCCCCTTGCTGACCTTGCGTTGGGGGCAAGTGCTAGCACAATTCTCGCCCCGTGGGACCCATTAGAGGTCCTCATTCGAATGGAGACAGAGATGAAGAAGATTCTGATGGCATTGGCCCTGCTGTTCGCGTTTGGCGTTCCGGCCCTGGCCCAGGAAAAGGCCTCGGGCGAGAAGAAGGAAGCCGCCAAGGAAGAGAAGAAGACCGAGGTGGATTACCTCAAGCCCTACCGCACCAAGGGCAACACCTGGACCTGGAAGTCCGTCAGCAAGATGTCGGGCTATGAGTCCGTGGCCTACACCAAGTACGAAGTCACGGAAGTGACCGAGGAAAAGGCGACCTGCAAGGTCTCCACGCTGGACAAGGACAAGAAGGAACTGGCCAGCACCACGACCGAGATTCCGCTCAAGGCCACCAAGACCGAAACGCCCAAGGACGGCACCCCCGCCCCGGAGGTGAAGACCAGCGAAGAGAAGATCAAGGTTGAGGCCGGCGAGATCGACTGCATCAAGGTCGAGACCGAGGCCAACGGCGCCAAGACCACCTCCTGGACCTGCAAGGCCACGGGCCTCCTGGTCAAGTCTCAGACCAGCGCGAGCTGGGGCGAGAGCACGATGGAGCTGGTCGAGATGTCCGTCAAGTAACTCACGGGGTCAGGCGCTGTCTGCCGGCCTGGCCTTCATGCGGTGAAACAAGGAATCGGGCGCCTGGTGCGCCCGGTTCTCGTTCTGTCGCTCAACGCTTGGCGCTGATGTCCAGGCGTACTTCGACCTGATCTTCAATCAGGTTGTCCTGCATGCCCTTGAAGCTCACTCCAAAGGGCTGGCGGTCGAACTTGAAGTCGGCCTTGATGCTGACTTCCTTCTCGCCCACCGAGATCTTCGCGGGGAAGGTCAGGGACTTGGTCACGCCGCGAAGGGTCAGGTTGCCCGTGACTTCGTAGCCGTCGCCCTTCTTTTCGATCTTGGTCGTTTCGAACTTCGACCTGGGGTGCTTTTCCACGGCGAAGAAATCGTCGCTCTTCAGGTGGCCGTCGAGTTTGGCGTTGCTCTTGCCCTTTTCGTCGGTCCAGAGGTTGCCCATCTCGATCTCGACCACGGCGTAGAGGACCTCCTTGTTGTCCTTGTCCAGCGTCAGGCTTCCGCTGAACTTGTCAAAGCCTCCGTCATGCTTGCCGGTGACTTTGCGGCCCGTGAAACCGATGCTCGATCCGTCCTGGTTGAACTTCAGCTCGGCGCCCTTGGCGCCCTCTTGAGGCTTCTGCACGCTCTGGGCGTTGCCCAGAGTCGTGTTGGCCGCGTTGGATGAGCCGCCGCAGGCCACCACAAACAAAGTCGCGGCAACCACCGCAGAAAGCATGACGTACTTGAACATGGGAACCCCTCTCGAAATGGAAAGATCTGCTCTGCCCGCTCAAACGCTTCTAGATAGAACGATATTCCGGGACCAACTCTTTTCGCGATTCCCGCGCCGGTTTTCACGCGACCTTCACCTTCACCAGACGGGCTGGCGGGCTCCAAGGCCGCCTCTAAGGCCCTTCGCACGGAATTGCACCCGTTTTCCACCAGGGCTCAACATGCCGCGCCGGGTGTGGCAGTATCGGCCCCATGTGGTAAACTCTGGGCAAGCTGGGGGTTCCAGCAAACGGGCAGCAAAACCGACAGGAGGCCTGCTACGACTACCGGAACCATCAAGGCGTACATGGAAAAGACCATTCGGCTGCGCGACAACGATGAAGCCTACGCCCTCTTCGGCGATCGCGACCGGCACCTCAAGATCATCCGCAGCCACTTCGACGTGAAGATTTTCGCCCGTGATGCCAACCTGCGCATCGCCGGCGAGGAGCAGGGCGTGCTCGACGCCTATGTCGCGCTCCTCACGCTTCTTGAAAAAGTGCGCAAGTACGGCCAGATCCGCACGGCGGACGTTGAGGCCGTCCTGCTCCGCGAGACGCCCAAGGGCGACGTCCCCGAGGAAGTCACCCCCCTGGGTATCGAGGGCGCCAAGCCCCGCACCGAGGGCCAGGCCCGCTACGTCGATGCCATCCGCCAGCGCTCCATCGTCTTCGGCATCGGACCCGCCGGCACGGGCAAGACCTATCTCGCCACGGCCATGGGCGTCTCGGCCCTGATTCACGGCCACGTCAGCAAGCTTGTCCTCGTGCGCCCCGCCGTCGAGGCCGGTGAGCGCCTGGGCTTTCTGCCTGGCGACCTCCAGGCCAAAATCAACCCCTACCTGCGCCCCATTCTCGACGCCATCGGCTCACTGCTGCCCATGCAGCAGGTCCAGCGTTACATGGAGCGCGATGTCATCGAAATCGCCCCCCTGGCCTACATGCGCGGCCGCACTCTCGACCGCGCCTTCATCATCCTTGACGAAGCCCAGAACACCACGCCCAAGCAGATGCTCATGTTCCTTACCCGGCTCGGCCGCGCCAGCAAGGCCGTGATCACCGGCGACATGAGCCAGACGGACCTGCCCCGCGGCCAGCGCAGCGGCCTCGCCGACGCCGTCAAGCGCCTGACCGATGTCGAGGGCATCACCATCTGCCGCCTGCACAACTCCGACATCGTCCGCCACGAGCTGGTCCAACGCGTCATTGACGCCTACGCTGACGGCGAAGCCGGTACCGGCAGCGAAGAAGAGTAAGCCCATCGCTCTCTCCCCGGCCGCCGCCCCAGGGCGGCGGCCTTCGTTTTGCGCGCCCTGGCCGCGCCTCCCGCCATTGACGGCAGGCCGCCTGTGATTCACCATGCTTCGCTCGATTAGCGCTCACTAGCCGGTGAAACCATGCCCCAAGCCAAGGCCTCAGGAAACGGACGCACCCGCACCGAAATGAAACTGCCCGCCCGCTATCCCGGCCACGCCCAGGCCTACCGCCTGATGTTCCTTGGCCGCCTCATCGACGACGAGGCCCCCAACTTCCTGCGCAAGGCCATGGGCTGGAGCTACCACGCCCCCAACGCCGGGCACGACGCCATCCAGCTTGCCCTGGGCTGCACCTTCCGCCCCGGCAAGGACTTCTTCTTTCCCTATTACCGCGACCTCACCTCCTGCCTCGCCGGCGGTATCTCCGCCCGCGAGATCATCCTCAACGGCCTCTCCCGCGATGAAGACGTCGCCGGCGGCGGCCGCCACATGAGCAACCACTTCGCCAAGATCAGCCTCGGCATCCAGAACGTCTCAAGCTGCGTGTCCAACCACATCCAGCACGCCGCCGGGCTTGGCCGCGCCGTCAAGTACTACAAGTCCGACGCCGTCGTCTATTGCAGCTTCGGCGAAAGCAGCAGCTCCGAGGGCTATGTTTTCGAAGGCCTCAACGGCATCAGCAAGGAGAAGCTCCCCGTCGTCACCGTGATGCAGGACAACGGCTACGGCATTTCTGTGCCCAAGGAAGACCAGAGCGGCAACGAATGCCTCGCCGATAACTTTGCCGGTCTCAAGGACACCCGTATCTGGAAGGTGGACGGGCGCGACACCCTTGCCTGTTTTGCCGCCATGGAGGAAGCGGCGGCCTTCGCCGCGGCCCACAAGGGCTGCGCCATCGTTTACGCTTTCTGCGCCCGTATCGGCTCCCACAGCAACTCCGACAACCACATTCTTTACCGCGACGAAAAAGAACTGGCCGAGGCCCGGGCCAAAGACCCCCTGCCCCTTTTCCGCCGCTGGCTCATCAGCGAGGGCCACCTCAGCGAGGCCGACCTCGAAGCCCTCGAGAAGGACGCCCGACGCGAGTTCGACGAGGCCCGCGCCTACGGGGAGGCGGCACCCCTGCCTGACCCCGGGACCGCCGCCGAGTTCGCCTACCCCAAGGCCTACCAGCCGCAGGCCGCCGAGATTCAGCCCGAGACCGTCACGGGCCCCGTCTACAACTGGCAGTCCGGCGAGCTTCTGACCCTGCGCCTTGGCATCAACGCCGCGCTCAAGCGCGAGTTCCGCGACAATCCTGACACCTTCCTCTGGGGGCAGGACATCGCCAACAAGGAGAAGGAAGGCATCTTCCTTGTCAGCAAGGGCATGCAGCCTGAATTCGGAAAGGCGCGGGTCTTCAACGCCCCCATCGCTGAGAACTTCATCGTCGGTACGGCCAACGGCTTTTCCCGTTTCAACCGCAAGATCCGCGTCGTCGTCGAGGGCGCCGAGTTCGCCGACTACTTCTGGCCCGCCATGGACCAGTATGTCGAGTGCGGCCACGAGTATTACCGCACGCGCGGCCAGTTCACACCCAACGTCATCATGAGGCTGGCCAGCGGCGGCTTCATCGGCGGCGGCCTCTACCATTCGCAGACGATCGAGGGCTCCCTGGCCAATATCCCCGGCGTGCGCATCGTCTATCCCAGCTTTGCCGACGACGCCTACGGACTCATGCGCACCGCCATGAAGAGCGACGGGCCCACCATCTTCATGGAGCCCAAGGCCCTTTACAACGCTCCCTCCACCCGCACCAAGGTGCCCGAAAACCTCCACGTTCCCTTCGGAAAAGCGCGTTTGCGGCGCGACGGCCACGACGTAGCGGTGATTACCTACGGCAACACGACGCACATGGCGCTCAAGGCCGCCGAGGCGGCGGCCGTCACGGGCGGCCGCAACGTTTCCGTGGCGGTGCTTGACCTCCGTAGCCTCATCCCGCTGGACGAAGAAGCCATCCTGGAGCTGGTGCGAAAGTGCGGCCGTGTGGTTGTGGCCCATGAGGGCCCGGAGTTCGGCGGTTTTGGCGGCGAAGTCGCCGCGCTGATTGCCAAGAAGGCCTTTGAGTATCTCGACGCGCCCGTCGAACGCGTGGGTGCGAAGCTGACTCCCGTCCCCTTCAGCACGATCCTGGAAAAGGCCATTCTCCCGCAACCCGACGACATCCTCTCCGCCATCACCCGCGTGGCCAACTACTAGCAGGTCGTTGGAATCGTGGCATCCGGTCACCTTTTCAGCAGCCTGCTATGGATAGACTGGGGGCGCGAGGGGGACTCCGCGGAGGTGTTGTTGTACAGGAATGGAGTTTCCGTAATGACCATTAGTGCTGATATTGACAAGAAGGCAGGCCGGATACTTCAGATAACAGGTACTTTCGGAACCGAGGGATCGTCTCGGGTGGTGGCTGTCATTTCACCGGATGGAACCATTCAATCTGGCCAAAGTAGCCGGGACCCAACCGATGACCCATGCGATCCCCGGCGGGGTTGACGTTGTGGGAATGGGCCTTGCAGCCGCGCCGATGGCAAGTCGAGGGCGTGGAAGCCTGGCGCCGGAACGCTCGGCCCAATTGCATCGCCTGCAGGTATCGTGACACCTGCTTTGCCGCCATGAACCAGCCTGGCGCATCAAGGCTTTGCCAAGGCACGTTTCTGAAGACCATCAGTGAAAGTCGCGCGACGGTGTTTTCGGGATGCCCGCGTCGCTGGGTGCCTCGGCCATGCGCATGTGCTTGACGCGCAAATGGACGACCTCGCCGCTGCGCTCGACGGTGCCTTCGGCGATGATCGGGTGCGGGCTGAGCGCGGCTTCGCGGTTTGCTTCGAATGTCTTGGGTGTGAGCATGAGGTTCGACGTGCCTGTTTCGTCCTCCAGCGTGAAGAACAGCATCTTGCCCTCGCCCGGGCGCTGGCGGACCACGGTCCAGCCGGCCACGCGGACCCTGGCCTTGTGCGCGGCCTGCTGAAGCTGGCGGGCCGTCAACACGCCCTCACTCTCGAGCATCGCGCGGTAGAACTGAAGCGGATGGTGATTGAGCGAGAGGCTGGTGGAGCGATAGTCGAGCGTCATCGCCTCGTGGTCCGTCAGACCCGCGAGCAGCGGCATGTTCTCGCCGTCCGTTGCGTGGGCGAGCAACCCGCCGGGCGCGACACGCCGTCCCAGAAGTTGCCACAGGGCTTCGCGGCGCGAGATTCCGGTTGAATCGAACGCGCCCGCCTGCGCCAGGATCGAGAATTCGCGCCAGCCCAGGGGCTGCGCGCCCGCATGCATGCGGCGGGCGAAATCAGCCGGCGAAATGAAGTTTCCGCCCGCGCGTTGGGACATGATCGCCCGCGCGGCGGCCTCGCTGAACCCGCGCAACTGGCGCAGGCCAAGCCGCAAGGCCGGGCCTTCCCTGCCCCACTCCGATGGCGGAACGCCCAGAGGTGCCGGAACATAAGCCGCCCGAGACTCCAGTGTGCAATCCCAATCGCTGGCGTTGATGTCCACGGGCCGCACATCCACACCGTGTTCACGGGCGTCGCGCACGAGCGCCGACGCGCCGTAAAATCCCATGGGCTGGCTGTTGAGCACGCTCGCCGTAAAAGCGGCCGGATAGAACCGCTTGAGATAGCAGCTCACGTACGAAAGAAGCGCGAAGCTCACCGAGTGGCTCTCGGGAAACCCGTACTCCCCAAAGCCCTTGATCTGGTTGTACACGCGCTCGGCGTACTCTTCCGTGATGCCGCGCGCGAGCATTCCGTCCACCAACTTCCTGTGGTATTGCTCGATGACGCCCGGCCGACGCCACCCGCCCATGGCCTTGCGCAGCCTGTCGGCCTCGCCGGGCGTGAACCCCGCAACATCCATGGACAGACGCATGGCCTGCTCCTGAAACAGCGGAACGCCAAGCGTGCGCCTGAGCGCGGCGACGGCATCAGGGTGCGGATAGTCCACGGGCTCTTCGCCGTTGCGTCGGCGCAGGTAGGGGTGAACCATGCCGCCCTGAATGGGCCCGGGACGCACAATCGCGACCTCGACCACCAGGTCATAGAACCGGCGCGGCTTGAGCCTTGGCAGCATCGCCATCTGGGCGCGGCTTTCGACCTGGAACGTTCCTACGCTGTCGGCATGACCCAGCATCTCGTAAAGCGCCCTGGCCTCGGCCGTTTCGCCAAGGCCGTTGGGGTCGGTCTGGAGACAGGAAGCCAGATTGAAGCTTCGGCCGCCGGCCGCCTCGACCATCGCAAAGCACTTGCGGATTGCCGTCAGCATGCCGAGGCTCAGGATGTCCACCTTGAGGATGCCCAGCGTGTCGATGTCGTCTTTGTCCCATTCGATGACGCTGCGGTCCTCCATGGCGGCGTTCTCAATGGGCACGAGTTCGTCCAGGCGGCCGCGCGTCATCACCATGCCGCCGACATGCTGCGACAAGTGGCGCGGAAAGCCCTTCAGGCGCCGGGCGAAGGCGATGGTCGTCTGGACTTCCTTTGAAGACGGATCGAGGCCTACCTCAACCAGGCGCCTGGCGGTCGAGTCGATGTCGTCAAACCAATGATGGGACTTTGACAGGCGGTCCACCTGGTCAACCGTGAGGCCTAGCACGCGTCCGACTTCGCGCAATGCGCTGCGAGTGCGGTAGTGAATCACGGTCGCGCACATGCCGGCGCGCTCGCGGCCATACTTGTTGTAGACGTACTGGATGACTTCTTCGCGGCGCTCGTGCTCGAAATCGATGTCGATGTCGGGGGGCTCCGCCCGCTCCCGCGACATGAAGCGCTCAAACAGCAGCTCGTTGTGCGCCGGATCGACGCTGGTCACGCCGAGGCAGAAACAGACGGCGCTGTTTGCGGCACTCCCGCGCCCCTGACATAGAATACCGCGGCCTCGAGCAAAGCGAACAATGTCGTAGACCGTGAGAAAGTACGGCTCGTAATGCAGGTCCGCGATAATGGAAAGCTCGTGTTCAATGGACTTCTCAACCTTCACCGGAAGACCTTCGGGGTAACGTGACTTCGCGCCGCGCAGCGTTTCACGCCGCAGATAGTCGGCGAGCGCGAGCCCGTCCTCCGTCAACTCGTGCGGATACTCATAGCGCAGTTCATCAAGTGAGAAGGTGCACGACGCGGCAATGTCCAGGGCGCGCTGAACCGCCTGCGGCATGTCCGCGAACACAGCCATCATTTCATGGCCGGATTTCAGACGGCGTTCGGCGTTTGAAAACAGCAGATGCGCGGCCTCGTCAATGCGCACACCCTCGCGCACGCAGGTCAGCACGTCCTGCAGGGGCTTGCGGTCGGCGTCGTGAAAATGCACGTCGTTGACGGCCACGACCGGAAGTCCGGCGTCGCGCGCCAGGGCGACAGCCGCCGCCACATGACGCTCCTGGCCCGGCTCCATGTGCCGCATGACTGCCACGGACAGACGGCCTTGGAACATGGGCAGCAGCGGTTCGACGGCTGTCGCGGTGGATGCCGCGGTCGGAAGCACTACGGCCTGCAGGTCGCCGGAAAAACCCGATACGTCGGCGAGCGCCAGGTCGCACTGACCCTTTTCAGCCCTCCGCTTGCCGGTGGTCAGCAGGCGGCACAGGTTGGCGTAGCCTTTGCGGTTCATCGCATAGAGGCAGAGCCGGATACCCTCGCGCAATTGCACCCGCGTGCCGATCAGCAGCTTGAGGCCGGAGTCTCTCGCGGCCTCATGGGCGCGAACGACGCCCGCGAGGCTGTGCCAATCCGTGATTGCCAGCGCGGTCAGCCCCAGTTCGACGGCGCGGCGCACCAGTTCCTCGGCGTGGCTTGCGCCGCGCAGAAAGCTGAAATTGGTGCAGCACACAAGCTCGGCGCAGGGCGCGGCCGCCTGCGGCCGTTGCGGCGGCTGGTCGATCTTGGCACCGCGCTCAAGCGCGGTTTTGTGAACTTCACGCGGGCCGTGGGGGTCCTGGAAGTGCGGCATCAGAACGCCCCCGCGATGAACCAGCGCTCGCCCCGTCGTTCGAGCCACCATTGGGCGCCGGCTTCATCGCGCACCATGAAGTAGTCGCGCTCGGCGTCGTCGCCGCGCCACCAGCCGAAGTTCACACGCTCCGGGAAGGCGGACGTCAGCGCAGAGATCTGACGACCATGCTGCCAGCGGATGGGCAAACCCGCCGCATCACACTCGACGCTGACTTCATGCGGCTCAAACACCGCGACCGGCCGCGGGGCCGCCGGGGCCGCTGAGGCTGCGGCTTCCGCCACGAAAGGCCGGTAGGCAAAACTGCGCTCGGGGCGGGGATCAGCCGTCAATTCCGCGCGGACTACGGCGTCAGCACCGAGGCGGCCGGCCAGTTCGTCCACCAGGGCGGCAATCGACCGTTCCTTCGCTGCATCTTTGCCGCTGAACAGGTCGCGCTGCGGGGGCCTGATGGGTCCAAGGACCGGAACGCGGACTTCGACGCCATCGAACCAGCGTTCGGCCGTGTCCACGCTTTCGAGGCGCCCAAGCAGCAGCGCAGCCAGGGAGCGCGAGTCGCGCGTGGGGCGGCCCAGCGGCATCGAGAATGTGAGCGGCGGGCCTTCGTGCGCCCGCAGGCTTGCTTCCAGGGCAAGTGCCCCCGCACCGAGAGCGGCAAGGCGTTCCTCAAGCGCGACGGCCAGGCGCTGCATGGCGAACATCAGGGCATCGCGGCGATCTGTCGGACCCTCGAACTCCAGACGTTCGCAAAGCACCTGCGGCGGATGAAAGGCCGTGAAGTGTTCGACGGCGCTGCCCCGAAGCTCGCGCAGGCGCGCCACCAGCACGTCGCTGAACCGTGCAGGCAGACTTTCCAGCGGCAGGGCCAGCAGTTCGCCGACCCTGCGAACTCCGAGTGCTTCCAGATGTTCGTGGTCGGCGGCTTCGAGGCGCAGAGCCGAAACCGGAGCCTCGACGAGAGCGCCGGTTTTGCCCAGTGCCAATGTGTAAGCGGCCGTCGCGTTTTCGCCGAGGCCAAGCCGGGCGGCATAGCCGAGTCGTGCAAGGACGCTGTGGACTTCGGCCATCAAACCTTCCACGGTGCCGAAAAGCCTGTCGCAGCCGGTGATGTCGAGCAGTACCGCCCGCGGACTGTCGAAAAACACGCGAGGCGTAAAGCGGTACAGCGTGGCTCCAAGCGCCTCAAAATCGGCCGCTTCGGCCTGCGGCTTGTGCTCCACCAGGCTCAATTCCGGAGCAAGGCTTCGGGCGGCGGTGGCGGTCATACCGGGGCGCACACCGGCGGCACGCGCCAGATCCGATGCGTCCACCACCATCACGCTGTCACCGCGAAGCTCGACCAAAGCAATCCATCTAGCCGGCGCTCTGGGAGCGGCCCGCGTGATCCGTTCGGTGCGGAAGAAGGGCAGATGTACGCACAGCCATCGTGTCATGGTCCAACTCAAGCAGCATCGGTCGCAGGATGCGTGCGCCGCGCACGCGCAGGACTTCGACCACAATGCAGCGGCCGGGGCCGGGTTCGCTGCGCACCCGCAAACGCAACGCGCCCCAGCTTGCCCGCGAAAGCTCAGGCGGTGAGCGCAGCAGGATCAGCGCCTGTCCTGAAGACTCGGCCGCAAGCTGCAGGCGCCGCGCTTCAGTGTCGGTAAGGTTGCCCATGGCGGCCAGAGTTGCGCCGACCTGCTTTTCACGGGCAACACGCTCAAGCGCCCACAACGCTTTCCTGCGGTTCGACTCGCGCACCACGAGCAGCCGGGAAAGATCAACGCCCAGCGACGCCGCGCCGGGCGGAAAGAAGCTGCCCGCCGGCTCGATCACCGCATTGATTTTGCCCTGAACCTGCGCCAGTACGCACAGGCCAAGCCACCAGGCGCCACCGCCGGTCTCGCCAAAAATCTCCGTCACTGCGCCGCAGGGAAGCCCGCCGCCTAGATGCTCATCAAGCGCAGCCACCCCGGTGGAAAGACAACCATGCGCCTGACCGCCAAGGTCAAGCGCACGCAGGCCCTCCAACTTGCCAACCAATGCAGGCCGAAACATGGCCCGGTAGTGTATCACGGATGTCGACCAGCAGCCTTGTTGGCCATGGGAGCCCTCCGCTGCTGCCTTCGAGCCGGCAGGCCGTTGAAATCGGGGCTGGAAGCGGCCGGCACGTTGTTCTCAGATCCGTACTTTGCTCGGAACTTCGGGCCCGCTCGCGGCCTTGACCCTGCTGATGCGGCAGGGCGTCGGGGTCGATCGCCACGCCCGTGTACCGAAACGTGTACCGATGCGGCCCATTAGAAGCTCACTTTTTACGCCGGATGCCGCGAAACTGGCTCCCAAGGCGGCTTTCAGGCTGGTCGGGGTGGCGGGATTTGAACCCGCGGCATCTACGTCCCAAACGTAGCGCTCTACCAGGCTGAGCTACACCCCGACGCGCAAGAATGTAGCGCACCGCCGGGCTTTGACAATGCCGCGGCTCGGCGCCTGCCCGCTGTTGAGCCGCGTCGCCTGTCGGGGTAAACTGCAGAAAGGCGGGGCTCGGGTGTCGGTCATGCAGCGTTTGTTCACTTCACTTTTCGCGCGCGAAACACTGATGGAGCGCGGCACTCAGCATCCGTTCACGCTGATGCTGCTGCTCACCACGGCCATCGCCCAGGCCACCATCTACGTGGCCGAGTTCTCGAACATTCCGCTGTCGCACATGGTGGCCTTTGATGCGCAGAGCGTTCATATTCCCAGCCTGTTCTTCCCGATCACTCATTACGTCCCGCTGGTGGATGAACGGGGCGTCGGCGTGGGGTTCTCGCCTGTCGATTTTGCGGCGAGTCTGGTCCTGTGGCTGCTCTGCGGCGTGGCCCTGCTGTCGGCCGGGCCGCTGGTGGAGTCCTACCTCGGCACGCGGAAGATGCTTCTTTCCTTCGTGCTGTGCGGGGCGGGGCACGGCCTGCTTGCGCTGACCGTGCAACCCGGAATGGCGTTTTCGAGCCTCGCATTTGCCGCGTTCTTGCTGGTGGTCTCGACCCTGATCCACCTGGAGCGTCGCGACCCCGCCCGCGAGCCCGAAAGCGACTTCCGGCTGATGCTGCTGCTGCTTGTGTTTTCCTACGCGGCCGTGACCGCGGCCTTCCTGCCGGCGCCCGCCTATGACGGCCTGCTGCTGGCGGCGGCTGTGGGGCCTGCGCTGGGGCTGGGCGTGTTCGTCTTCAACCGCCGCATGCAGATGCGCGAGGTGGAAAAGCGCGGCCAGGGGCACGTCGGAGCGCTGTATTTTGTCGATGAGTTTGACCTGATGACGCGCGAGGAAATCCAGTCCCGCATGGATCGCCTGCTGGCCAAGATTTCGCAGGACGGCATGAACAGCCTCGCCCCCGAGGAAAGGCGTTTCCTCGCCAACGCCAGCGGTCGGCTCAAGGCCAGTGAGCCCCGGCAGCCGGCGCCGTAATGCCTACCTCTGGCGTCCTTTGTACGTAAATCCCTGGGCCAGTTTCATGATCTCCAGGCCCGGCTCGACCGTGGTCTGACAGGCTAGCATGGGTTCGCGGCTGGCCATGCCCGGCTTCTTGATGTAGGTCTTGCAGCGCTGGCAGGTGCCGGCAATGCAGAAGAGGGAGAAGTCAATCCGCACTTCCCCGGTCATGAGCCCCCAGAACTGAAGTCCGCGCCAGACACTGTTGTTGTTGGGCAGGTGAATGGTCTCGCCCAGACACTGGATCGGCACAAGCTGGTCGTAGGGGCGAAGAATGTCATTGGCGTCGAGAATTGCTTCGTCGCTGACGTTCTTGAAGAAGGCTTTCAGATCGAGGGCGGGCACGACAACTCCGTCATGGATGTGGACTCGCGGGGCCGGCGGCGGCAGCATGTTAGCAAGAGACCCGCATCGCTGCATGGAGCACAGAACGTGTTACCGGCCCGCCCTGGCGCGCCGGAAACGGGCGTTTCCTGGCGTTCCCGCGCGGCCCCCGTGACCGAGCCCGGACGTTACCGGGCAGAGTCTTGGTGCGCTACCGGCTCTGCACGCCGCCTGTAAACCTGCTTTGCTGGCCGATTTGGGCCCGTTCCGAAATTCGCACGCCGCACCCGGCAAGCCATTGGCACAGCCCATGCGATGCTGCACCGACGCGGGATTCACCCAAACGGAAACAGTCATGCGCAACATTCTGATGGTGGCAGTTCTTGCCCTTTTCGGCGCGACCCTGTGCGCGCAAGGGCAGCCGACGCTGAGCAGTGATGACAGCAACAAGACTGACTGCCACGATCGGCCAGTCGGCGGTGTGAAGCTGAAGCTGCCGCCCCCGGCAACAGGCATCGTCAATCCCCCGCCGCCGCCTCCGCCTCCGCCGCCCCCGCCCCTTGAAGACCTTCCTCCCACGGAGGTCCCTCCGGTACCCGTTGAAGACGGCTCGACCTTCTTCGATGAGCCCGTGCAGGGCAAAGTGGCCTTCCTGCTCGATGCATCCGGTTCCATGTATGGCTCGCGCATTGCCTCGGTCCGCCAGGAAGCCGTGGCGGCCATTTCGAGCATGAATGAACTGGATGAGTTTGACTGCAACGCCTACGGCAGCCAGCACCCCGCGCCTCATTACACCGTGTTCCTGTGGGGCGGCCTGATGCCGGCCACGGACGCCAACAAGTCCGCCGCCATTGCCTGGATCAACGGCCCCGCGACCAACCCCGGCGGCGGCACGCCCACCTACTCCTGCCTCAAGCGCTCCTGCGAAATCTATCCCGTCGATCTCGACAAGATGTTCCTGCTCACGGACGGCTCGCCCAACCACACCGGCACTTCGTCTCAGATTCTGTCGGACTTTCCCGGTTGGTGGGCGAGGTTCGACCACGCGACGCTGGTCTGTGTATGCATCGGCGGCGTGGGCTCGGCCCAGACCTTCATGCAGCAACTGGCCGCGATTGCGGGCGGCACTTACATCCAGCGCTAGGCGCTGACACGTCGTGCGCTCGAGGCGTCATCCCGCAAAACGCTTCGGGGAACAATCGGGGGCCGCAAGGCCCCCGGTTGTATTTGGCCCCGCTCAAGGCTTCAGGTAGCCGCGGCGGATGATTTCGGCCAATTGCTTGCCATAGACGTTGACCAGCTTCCAAAGGCCATACAGCGTGGGCACGGCGGCAATGGGGTGCGTAAGAATCCACTTGAACAGGCGTCCGTAGTAGGGGCGGCCCGTGACGGGGCTGAGGGCGCCGAAATCAGGCAAGGGGATCGTCGGCGTGTCCACACAGACCCGCGCCACCACCCAGGGGATACCGGCTTCTTCACTGGCCTTGGCGATGCCGAAGGTCTCCATGTCCACGCCTATGGCGCTGTGAGCTTTTGCCAGGCGGACCTTCTCCTCTTCATGGAAAAGGGGCACGTCGCCCACACACACCAGCAGGCCGTCCAGGGGCGTTCCGCCCACGGACTTGAGCCCCTCGCGCAGGCGCTCGACGTAGGGCCGGGCCCGCGCGCCGCCATCGAGGTCCTGCTTGAACGCGCGCCCTTCGCTCTGATCTCCCAGCATGCGGGAACGGGCAATGCAGAGCCAGTGGGTCAGGTTGACGCCATCGACTATCGCCCCGAAGGTGCCGGCACTCACAATCAGGCCCGGCTTGCACTCGGCAATACGCTTGACCGTGCATTCATAGCTGCGCTTGGTGCCGACCCCGGTGCAGGAAATGAAAGTCTCGGGCATGTCGCCCGAGGCCGCCGCGTGCCAGTGATAGATGGACCCGTCAATGCGCCGCGCGCCAATGCCCTTGGCCACAGGCAGAAGCTCATCTGTTCCCTCAATCAACACAAGCAGCGACTGGCCCACCGCATCTCCCGTTCAGGGCGCGGATGTTAGGGCAGAGCGCGGCAGGCGCAAGCCTGTGCTACAATGTCAAAATGGACCTGGCCACGTTTCGGCGCTTGACCCCTCAGGCCCTCCAGGGGCGGCTGGAAGAGGAACTCCAGTGGGAGTGGGAGTTGGTCCGCGACCGGGACCCTGAGGCGGCGGCCTTCTGCGCCGCCTACGCCCTGGAACACGACCAGCGTACGCGCCGCCTTGAGCGCGCCGTGTCACAGCGCGTTCAGCCCGCCTCTGAGTCTCCCATGACGGTCATCGTGCCCCGGTACTGGGTGTTCATGGTCATGGGAGCCTGTGTGGTGGGGGCCACGGTGGCGGCCGCAATCATGATCAGCATCCTCGGGCCGCGCATCGCCGAGCGCGCCAGGGCCAACGCCGCTCCCCGCATCACCCCCGGTGCCAACGCGCCCGAGGTTGCAGCCAACAGCGCTCCCCGGGTTGGGACGCAGCCCGAATCTTCTCCCCGGCCTCCTCAAAACCGGCCGCAGGACCCCCTCGCCCAGGAACCACCGCCCGTCGAGAAACCCGCGCCCCAGGCGCCGGTGGGCGTTGTGGAGAGCCTGCGCGACGGCGCTTTCCGCTGCCGCGCACGGGGTCAGACCACGTGGAGCGAGGGTCAGGAGGGCGCGGCACTCTTTGCCGGGGATCGCCTGCGGGTAAGCCGGGGCAGCCTGGTGCTGCGGGCTGCTGAGACGCGTGTGACATGCAGGGAGGGCGCGGAGATCGAGCTTTCCAGGGACTGGTCCAGTGCGGGATTCACGTTGCACGCCGGGCAGGCGCTCTTTGCGCGAGGCGAGCCGACCCCCGTCACGCTCAAGTTCGGGCAGGGTGTCCTGCGTTTTGGCGAGGCTGCCTTTGCCCTGCAGGCCGAACTTGGCACGAGCGAGTTGAGCCTGGTCAGCGGGCGGCTCCAGATCGAGCACATTTCGGGCTCGAGCGAGCTGGCGGCGCCGGCCTTTGTCCTGATCGGAACGCGGATTTCCGTGACGGCCCTGGATGGGGCGCGGGCTGCCACAATCGAGGCCGACCTGCTGGGTCCCCGCCGCACGCACCTGGCCTGGGACTTCGAATCCGGTGACCTGCCTTGCCCCGGCGGCAGGCGCGTGACGCCGGGCTTCAAGGAGAGCCGGGGCGCGCTGGGTTCGGGCCTGGAGTTCGCATGGCTCGGCGGCGAGTCCGCCCAGCGATTCCGGCCTGCGCCCACAGCGCGTCTGCGCTTTGCGTTCAGGACCAATGCGCCCGTGGTGCGCGTCAGTTTTGTGGCCGGTCTGGGCGCCCAGGCCCAGAACTGGAGCACCACCATTGTGGTGAAGACGCCGGGACAGTGGCAGCAGGCGGACCTGGCGCTGGCCGAGTTCGTCCGCATGGACAAAGGCATCCAGACCTGGCAGGGACGGGAGTGCCACTCGCTGCAGTTCCGCATGCGCTTTGACGACCGAAGCCCCATCATGCCCAGCGAGCGCGAGCTTCAGATTGACGATGTGGAGATCTACAGCCAGTCGTAACAGCAAGGCCCGGCGCGGGGGCCGGGCCTTGCACTTTCCAGCAGGTCATGAGAAGGCGGCATCCGGCCACCCTTTCAACCCGGTCGGGCCAGGGTGAATCTGGCCCGACGTCCAATTCACGCGGCTTTACAGCCGCCTGACATGGGCAAGCCGTCCCTGGCTTGCTTGAGCAGGCTGTTGTTCAACGGCCTACTTGATCTCGATGCGCTTGGGCTGAGCGCTGGGCGAAGGTTTGATGCGAACCGCCAGCACGCCGTCCTTGAGTTCGGCCTTGACGCTGCTTTCGTCAAGATTGCCCGGCAGCGCCACGCTGCGGCTGACAGAGCCCCAGCGGCGCTCCTTGCGGTAGAACTTCTCCTCCTTCACTTCTTTCTCTTCCTTGCTTTCAGCCTTGATGGAGAGCACCCCGTTGTGGAGGTGAAGCTGGATGTCCTCGCGCTTGAAACCGGGCATGGAGGCGCGAACGATGACCTCACCTTCCTTGCCTTCGGAGACGTCCAGCGCAAGGTTTCCCTCATCGGCCGCCAGGCCGTGTTCGCGGAAGAATGGGTCAGTGAAGAAGTCCCGCATCAGGTTGCGCATGGAGGGAAACGAGAACATGTCACGCGGAATCAGGTCACTCATGGCTCTTCTCCTCTGTCTGGCGGGTTGGCACCCGCGACCGTGAACTCACTCCTGCCTGCGCGGGGCCCCGGGATTGCCAGGGCCCGCGGCAGCTCACTCAATGGGAATGCTGCGCGGCTGGGCTTCCTTGATCCGTTCGAGCGTCACGACCAGCACGCCGTCCTTGAGTTCGGCCCTGATGCCATCGCCTGAAGCCTTCTCGAATTGAATGCGGCGTTCGAACCTGCCTTGCGCGCGCTCTTGCAGGTAGTAGCGGGTGGCGGGGGCGTCACCCTCGGCTCGATCCTCCTGGCGCATGGCCGAGATCGTCAGCACGCCGTCCTCGAACTCAACTTGAACGTCCTCCCTGCGAAAGCCGGGAAGGGAAGCGCGGATGACAAACTCGCCTTGCTTGCCCTCCATGACATCCACAGGGATGGGGTGTGCCGCTTCCTGTTCCCGGGTCTGACGCCAGGCCTGGCTGACGCCTGGGCCGCAGCAACTGCTGTTCATGCCGTAGTACATGCCGGTCCTTTCATTGATCCCGACCGCAGGAGCGCAAAGCACCCGCCGTGCCAATGGCCTTTGCCTCGGGCGAAGGCAGCCTGCCGGAGTCGGCGCCCTGTCAGCCTGACAGAACAAGCTCCCGGGTTTGTCACTTCGGCAGAGGTCTGGCGGGGCACGGGGGAATCTGCCTACAATCCCGCCATGCCTGCGCTGTCTCCCGACGAAGTCCTGCGCTACCTCAACGCCAAGGGGTTCCTGTCTTCGGCGGAGGTCGAACTGGTCAAGACACGCTGGAACGTCGAGCGCGACGGGCCCCTGCTGCAATGGATCGGCAAGCAGAAACTCCTGCCGGAGGAGGTGGCGGCGGACATCATCCAGCTTCTCGCCGATAACCGGCTCGAAGGGCTTGAGCCTGCCCTGCCGGGCCTCGTGCTGTTGGCCCTGGCCGGCAAGGGCGGACGCGGCAGCGTTTACCGCGCCTGGCAGCCCAGCCTCAAGCGTGTGGTTGCCGTCAAGATTCTGAGCAGGGAACTGGCCCAGAACCGGGAGTATCTCCAGCGCTTCCTGCGCGAGGCCAAGGTGGCCAGCAAGGTCAGCCACAAGAACATCGTGCGGGCCTTCGACATCAACAAGCACGGGGGCAACGTTTATCTGGTGATGGAGTATGTCGCCGGGTCGAGCGTCGGAGACATCCTGCGCCAGAGAGGAAAGCTGGAGCCGGCTCACGCCATGGAAATCGCCCAGAGCGTGGCTGAAGCGATCGCCTACGTGAGCCAGGTCGGGATCGTGCATCGAGACATCAAGCCCGACAATATCATGATTGACCGCAAGGGCCGCGTGAGGCTGTGCGACCTCGGGCTGGCCCGTCCCAGCGGTGCCACGCAGTTGACGTCGCCCATGGTGGCCCAGGGCACCCCGGCCTACATGGCGCCCGAAGCCGCCATGAGTCCCGAGATTGACAGCCAGGCCGACGTCTACTCGCTGGGGGTCACGCTGTTCCGCATGCTGCTGGGCCGGCTGCCATTTGACCACTCTGACCCCGTCGAGATCCTGCGCATGCACATCGAGGAGGAGCCGCGGGGGCTGGACGGAGGTGAGTTGCCCGGCGCGCTTTCGGACCTGATCCGCCGCATGCTCGACAAGGAGCCCAGGCGGCGTCCCCCCGCGCGTGAACTTCCGCGAGAGATTGCGGCCCTGATCAAGGCCATCCCGGGACTTGACAAGTCAAGCCTTTGGGAGCTGATTGAGGGCGGCGAGCCGACCCTGCCCGTGCCGGGGCAGCCGGGCGGACTGGCGCTGGAGCCCACGGGTGAACTGGGGTTCGTGGTGACCCAGGCGCCGCCAGCGCAAAAGCCGTGGGAGGGTCCGCCGGCCCCCGCCGTCGAGGCGCGGCCCATGCCGCCGGCGGCCGGCAAACTCACGGGCGTGGGCTTTGGCACCATGGCTCTGGCCCTGGTACTCTGCCTGCTCTACATCGTGTTCTACACCCTGGACGGGCCGCCGGAGCCCCGCCCCGACCCCGAGGCCGAGAAGCTGCGCGCCGAGAACCTCGAGTTGCGCCAGCAGCTCAAGTCTGCACGGGAAAACCAGTCGGCCCTGAGCGACTTCATGGCACGCGCCGGGGCGCAGTGGCGGTCCGATCAGGCGGAGCTCGCAAAGCTCAGCGCCCGCGAGCCCAAGCGTGAGCGTCTCGACGCCGTACTGTCCGAGCTGGACGAATTGCGCGCATTGCAGACTGCAAGCGAGCTTCCGGGCGCCGGCGATTGATTCAGTCACGCAGCTTCCAGATGTCCGTACGCCAAAGCTGGTTAGAATGACCGCCATGCAGGCGCCCACGGGCACAGTCACGCTGGTGTTCACCGACATCCAGGACAGCACCCCGCTGTGGGAGCGTCATGGTCCCCGCTTTGAAGACTGCCTGAAAATCCACAACGATATCCTGCGCGCCAGGATTGCTGCCTGCGGCGGCTACGAGGTCAAGACTGAGGGCGACGCCTTCATGGTGGCGTTCTCCAAGGCCACGGATGCCGCGCGCTTTGCGCTCTCGGCACAGCAGGCGCTGCACGAGGCGCCCTGGCCGCCGGCCGTGGGCGAGGTGCTGGTGCGCATGGGCCTGCACACCGGCGAACCCATCTGCACCTTTGACGCGTCCAGCCAGCGCATGGACTACCTGGGCCCGGCGGTCAATCGCGCGGCGCGGGTTGCCTCGGCGGGGCATGGCGGCCAGATTCTGCTGTCAGACGCCGCGCAAAGCGCGGCCGCGGAGGCCCTGACCGACGCCCGGGTCACGGATCTCGGCGAGCATCGGCTCAAGGGGCTCGAGCGCCCCGAGCGCATCTTCCAGGCGTTGCCGCCCGGACTTGAGGACCGGAGTTTTGGCCCCCTTCACGCGCTGTCGTCGCTGCCCACCAACCTGCCGCCGCAGGCGACCAGCTTTGTCGGGCGCGAACGGGAGTTGCGCGACCTGGTGGCGCTGCTGAGGCCGCGCGACGGGCGTCAGGCGCAGGCTATTTCGGCGCGGACCAAGCTTTATGGCTCGGGTCGTTTTCAGAAAGCCGCGGCGCCGCTGGAGCCCGCCTGGCTTGTCACGCTCACGGGGGCCGGCGGAACCGGAAAAACGCGCCTGGCCCTGCGCCTTGGCAACGAATTGCTCGACCAGTTCGAGGGCGGCGTATGGTTCGTCGATCTCGCCTCGTCGCGCAGCATGAAGGACCTTTGCCAGGCCGTGGCGTCCGCGCTGGGGGTGCCGCTGACCGGCAGGGAGGCCCCTGAACGGGTGATCGCCAGCATGCTGCAATACCGCAAACCGCTGCTGCTGATCCTGGACAACTTCGAGCAGGTCGTGGCCTGCGCGCAGGGCAGCATTGCGCTGTGGCGGCAGGCGGCGCCCCAGGCACGCTTCCTGGCCACCAGCCGCGCGCTTCTGGGCATTGCCGGTGAGCGCGAGTACGAACTGCAGCCTCTGGCCTCACCGCCCGCCGGCCGCGCGCGTCGCGACACGTCGGCGCTGTCGGCTTTCGATGCCGTGACGCTGTTCGCGCAGCGGGCACGGGAGGCGGACAGCCGCTTTGAACTCAGTGACGAGAATGTCCAGGCCGTAGCCGCGATCTGCACCGAGCTGGACGGACTGCCTCTGGCCATCGAGCTGGCTGCCGCGCGCGTCAAGGTGCTCAAACCGGCGCAGATGGTGAAGAAGCTGGGGCAGAAGTTCGAGTTGCTCAAGTCGTCGCGCCGCGACCTCACTCCGCGCCAGCAGACCCTGCTGGGGGCCATTGAGTGGGGGTTTGACCTGCTCAACGAATGGGAGCGGCTGGCCTTCCTTCAGGCCTGCGTTTTCAACGGCGGGTTCTTCCTCGACGCGGCGGAGGCCGTACTGGACCTCGAAGGGGTAGAAGGCGCCCCCCTGACGCTCGACGCCATCCAGAGCCTGCGCGAGAAGAGCCTGCTGACGGCCTCCGAGGGCCGCTACGAAACGCGCTTTTCCATGTATCGCGCCGTGCGCGAATTCGGCCGCGCCCGCTGGAAGCAGCTTGCGCCCGAGAGCGTCAGCGCTTTGCGCGACCGACACGCGAAGTTCTATGGCGCGTACATCGAGCACTGGTCCGGCCGCATGCCCAGCCGCGACGCGCTGGAGTCGCTCGACCGTGTCGAGATGGAGTTTTCCAACTGCCTGGAGGCCCTGGAGTGGGGCCTGGCCAAGGGCGACCTGGATGCCGCCACCCCACTGCTCAACAGCACCGGCGCCATGCGCGTCCGCGGCCGCTTCGAGGCTACGGTGGCTCCTTTGCGCACGTTGGCCACGGCTGCCGCGGGACGCCGTGATGTGACGGCCATGCGGTCCATGACCTCGCTTTCGCGGGCCCTGCTTGACAGCGGCGAACCGGCCCAGGCCTGGGAGCTCGCGCTCCAGGCCGCGGCTTTGGCCGAGACCCTGGGGCCATCGACTTACTCGGGTCATGCCCTCAGGCAGTTGGGGGAGAGTTATCGGTCGCGTTCCGAGTTCGAACCGGCGATGGATTACTTCACCCGGGCGGCCAACGCTTACGTTGCGGCCAATCATCGCCACGGCGAACTCGCCACGCTGGTGGATCGCGCCGTAACGCTGCGGCAGATGAACCGGCTGGCGGAGTCCGAACCGATGCTGATCCGGGCGCAGGCCGTGGCTCGGGAGCTTGGCGACGGGCGCAGTCTCGCCGCCGTGCTTTCGAACATGGGGAACAATGCCATGCAGAAGGGTCTGTTCGCCGAGGCCCTGGCCCTGTATCGCGAATCCGAGGAGCTGGCGCGCCTGTATCGTGATCCGTTGCAGCTTTCGGGCGCCGTGGGCAACCGCGGCAACACCCACGCGCTGCTGAAGGAATTCGACGAAGCGCGCCGCTGCTACGAAGAGGCCATCGCCATCGATCGCGACATCGGAAGCAAGTCCGGCCTGGGCATCCAGTTGAGCAACCTGGCCCAGCTCGACGTCCGCTGCGGACGTCTTGAAGAGGCGGAGCGTCATTTCGCGGAGTGTCAGGCCATCTGGGCCGAGATTGGACACAAGGTCAGCCTGATGTCCGTGATGAGGGAGCGGGGTCACAACCTCACGCTCATGGGCCGCTACGCGCAGGCGCTGCCCCTGCTTGTCGAGGGCAAGGCGGGCGAAAACACCGAACTCGGCTCGGGGAGCCTTACACGCATGCAGGAGCAGGCGGATCTGGCGCTTTGCCTCTTCGAAACGGGCGAGCGCGCACGGGCCCTGGAACTGGCTGCGGAAATCGGCCGACGTCTTGAAAATCCGCCCGGGGCCAACCACCTCGAAGAAGTCGATGTGGGCCGACTGCGATCCGTGATTGCCCGCCTGCTGGCGCGGGGCGCATCAGAATAGGCGGATTTCCGGCGGCCAACGGGAGACGGACGCCCCAGAAGGCGTCCGTCATGAGCTGAGGCCGGGGGAGGCTATTTCGTCAGATGAGGCATCTGCCGAAACTTGGAGGAGGACAGATTCCCCGACCTCAGCAGCAACAGTATAAACGGGCGCAAAGTGCAGGCCGGCGGGGAAAAAACCAGAAAAGCGAGCCATGACCCAGGAGCCCGACAGCGGATTTCTCCAGCATCTCGGCAATGTCATCAACGACGTGCATTTGAAGCACTTCGGCAAGCTGAGGCCAGACCAGGTAGACCTCAAGCGGCGCCGCGACCTTCTCACGGCTGCCGACACTGAAACAGAGCAAGCGGTGATCGAGGCCATACACCGGCGCTGGCCCGATCATTCCATTCTGGCCGAGGAGACCGGCGCCCACCTCGGCCCCGGCGAGTACTGCTGGATCATCGACCCCGTCGACGGCACGACGAACTTCGCGCGCGGCTTGCCGGTGTTTGCGTGCAGCGTCGCCTTATGCAGGCAGGGCGAGCCGGTGCTGGGCCTGGTTGAAGTTCCCTGTCTCCGTGAGCGCTTCACCGCGGCACGGGGAAAGGGCGCTTATCTCAATGGCACCCGCCTGAAGGTCAGCGACGTGCCCGACGTGAGCTCGGCACTGCTGGCGACGGGGTTTCCCTACATCCGCAACGAAGTCAGCCGCAACAACGTGGACAACTTCAGCCGCCTTGTGCTCATGTGCCACGACATGCGGCGCTGGGGTGTTGCCAGCGTGGATCTGGCCTATGTGGCGGCGGGCCGTTTTGACGGCTATTGGGAACTGTATCTCAAGCCCTGGGACGTCGCGGCGGGTGCTCTGCTGGTGCGTGAGGCCGGAGGCACGATCACGGATTTCAGCGGTGGCGACGACTGGCTCTTCGGCGAGAACTGCGTGGCCACCAACGGCCGGCTGCACGGCGAACTGCTTGGCCTGCTGTCCGGCACGGAGCCCGATTACAAGCCCTGGGGTCGCGAGTTCGAGGCGCGCATTCGCGGTCGCTGAGGTCTTTGCTTTGTCGAGGCTGTGACCTAATCTTGCAGGTGGTATCCAGGAGTCGCCGGGCCCAATGGACACGCTGGTCATCGTGCGGAAGATCCGTGAAGCGGAGGCGCTGGCTGACTCCGGCAAGCACGGCGACGCACGTTCATTGCTCGAGCCCCTGCTGGCGCGCCCTGACCTGCCGGCGTCCCACAAAAGCCTGCTCCAGAAGAAGATCGAGGTCTTTGAAAAACAGCGCGAACGCGCCACTCGCATCATTTCACGGCGCGTCGCCGGCCTGGCCGCCAGCCGCCCCGACGGCAACGACACCGACCACGGTGCGGCCGCGGGCCGCGAGTCCTCCAACGACACGACGGTCGAGCGCCCCGCCATCGTGCCCGGCAGTCCCACGGAGTCGGTGCCCCGCCCGCCCGTCGAAGACAAGATCGACAAGGACACCACCAAGCTTCGCAAGCGGCCGCCCCCCGAAAAGCCCGGGGGCGATACCACTCTGGCCGACCGCGACCTGATCTCCCTTTACGACAGCCCGGGCGGCGACACCACCGTGCGCGACCGGCCGGCCGTGGCCCCCGATGCCAAGGGCGATACGGAGCCCTCCCTGCCGCGCCAGGCCGATACGGATGTGCCCGGGCGCGCTCCGCGGCGGGCGGGCAGAACTCTTGAGCCCCGTGTCGGGGTTTTGAGCGATCTGGCGCCGCTGGAAGCCTCCCCTTCGGTCATGGAGGACGACACCGCCGAGATTCCCAAAGTGGATGTTTCGCTTCCGGTGCTTGTCGCGCGCCCCAGCCGCGAGTCCCGGGAACTGGCGCCCGTCGGCGACGAGAAGTTCGAAAGCGACGAAGTGCCGCAGCCCGACGGCGAAGAGCGCGGCATGTTCAGGGCCGTGAGCACGCCCACGCCGCAGGCGCTGCCCGCGCTGCCCCAGAGCGACACCGTGCGCGACCGTCCGGCGGCAGCGAGCGTAAGGGTCCAGGACAGCATCATTGAGGTGCCGGGACCGGCGGCGCCGGCCGGCGTGCCGGAGGCCCGGCCCAGCACGCGCACGAGCAAGGACCTCACGAGCCTCGTCGAGCGCCTGCCTGACGACGATCTGCGCAAGGAACTGGCCCTGGAAGTGGTGCGCCTGCGCGAAGAGCTGGAAAAGGCCAGAAGCACGCGTCGCGACACGGACAAGTCGGCAAGCGCCGGAAGTTCGCGCCGCATTGCGCCCGGAGACAAACCGGAGTCGAGCATCTTCAAGATCCCCAGCAATCGTGTGAACACCATCGTGCGCACGGCCGCGGGCACGAGCGAGATTACAGCCCACATGCCTACGCGCGACGAAAACGTGCCCGAGCTGCAGGTCCTGCGCCGCGACAGTGTCAAGCGCGGCAATGAGGACTCGGGCCGCATGCCGGCCTCGCGCGTTGCACTGGCCCAGGACTACATCGATGCCGCGCAGGTGGAAAAGCCCAACGTGTTGAGGACGGCGGCAGTGGTGCTCGGCTTCCTGGTGGTGGCCGGACTGGTTTCCTGGGCCGTCTATTGGGGTGTGGCCGCCGCCCTTGCGGCAGCGCCGGCGGAGAGCCAGGGCAACGGTGAAAGGCCCTGAACGTGCACGTTGTGTTTGCCCATCACGAGCCCGTGGACGCCGGCAAGGCGCGCTGGGTCGCCATATGCCGCACGCTGTCGGCGCTGGCGCGCCAGGTCCCCGTGACCTGGCTTTCTCCGGACAGTGCGGCGTCCGTGGACGCCTACTTTGAGCGCGAACTGGGCACTGGCCGGCCCATCGCATTGACGGTGAAGACCCTGCCCAGCATCCGCAGGCGACTGGGCATGACGTTCAACGGAGTGTTCTTCCGCTCCTGCCGCAAGGCCGTCGAGAGTCTCAAGCCCGGCGTGCTCTGGCTGCGCAGCGACAAGTTGGCGGCCTACTTTGCGGAAAAGCTGGAGGCACGCCGGCGCCCCATGGTGTACGAGGCCCACCTCATCGGCGAACTCTGGGCCCAGGACCGCAAGGCGGGCGTGCAGGCGGCCCGAAAGCTGGCCCGCATCGAACGTACCGTGTACGCCGGCTCGCGCGGCGTGGCCGCGATCACGCGGGGGTTGCTGGACGAGATCAAGGCACGCTTTGGATTTGAGGGACCGACGGCCGTCGTTCCCAGCGCCGTGGACACGGAGCTCTTCATTCCCTGCTGGAACGGCGGAGACGGCCGCACGGTCGCCTACGTCGGGACGCTGCAGTTCTGGAAGGGTCTGGATACGCTGCTGGACGCCCTGATCCTTGCCCCTGACCTGCGCCTGCGCATCATCGGCGGCGGCAGCGAGGAGGAGCAGGCGCGGCTGAAAGCCCGGATCCAGGCTCTGGGCCTGCGCGAGCGAGTGGACCTGGCCGGACACCTGCCGCAGCACCAGTTGCCGGGCGCCCTGGCCGCCGTGGCCTGCGCGGTCCACCCCTTGCCGCCCGAGCACTCCATCGCGGCGCGCTTCACGTCACCGCTGAAGATCTTCGAGTACATGGCCCTGGGTCTGCCCATCGTGGCCAGTGATCTGCCCAGTGTGCGCGAGGCCCTGAAGGATGGCGTGAATGCCAGGCTGTTCGAGCCCGGTCAACCCCGGGCGCTGGCGGCGGCCCTGCAGGAACTCTGCTCGAACACCAAACTGGCCTCGCGCCTGGGAGAGCAGGCCGGGCTGGACTCGCGACGCTACAGCTATGAGGCGAGAGCGGGTCGGCTGCTGGCGCTCTTTGAACAATGCCGCAACAGGAGTCAGTAGCCCCAGCGCAGCCTGACTTTCGGATGGTTGCGGGTCTCGTCGTCAAGGGGAGTTGTCTTGACCGGAGTTTCTACGGGCTCAGACCTGCCCCACGTCCGGTTGTAGTAGGCGACAGACTTCACCAGTAGCAGCGACCTGAGCACGTGCTCGGCAAGGGGTGATTCCGCGATGGCGCGTGAGCGGCGGTCCGGATAGGCGAGTCCGTCATCGGCCCAATCGAAGGCTGATTCCCAGTCGCCTGCCTCAAAGGCCGTTTGCGCCATGCGCAGTCGCAGCATGGCGCGCTCGGTGCTGTTGCCGCCGCGCAGGGTCCAGGCGCCCCAGGCCACCTCGAGCTTAAAGCGTCTGGCGGCCAGGTCGGATTCGTGCGGTGCTGTTTCCGCGCAGTAGCGCGCAAAACCCGCAGCGCCAAACATCAACGCCATGACAAGCGCATAGGCCGCCCAGGCCAGGATCACGCTGCGCTTTGTGGTGGGCGATAGCACCAGCCAGGTGATGGGCGCGAGGCCGCACAGACCGGTGACCCAGAACAGGTGGCTGCCGAGAAACAGTCCGATGATCGACAGGGCGATGCCGTTGACCCAAGCAATGCCCAGGCCCAGCAAGCGGTACTGCATGTCACGCTGCGCAAGCTGATTGGCAGCCAATGCTCCGATCAGCAGGCCTTCCAGACCCAGCAGGGCCTGCCAGTATTCCGCGTTGAGTACCGCCACGGCCAGCAGGGCCTGAGTCAGCGGCAAGGTCAGGGCCATGCGTCCGGCAGCCTTGAGCAGCCCCTGGAGGGCCGGGGTGAGGCAGCGGCATGGGTGGTTGAGAGCGCCGGCATGGTCCCGTCCGGGTGAACACGAAGGCAGCCGTGAAGCGCCGACTCCCCTTGGAGGGGTCAGACGTCCACCACCATGCCTTCGCGAGTGGCGAACACCTCGACGCCGGGAATCTCGCGCTTGGCCAGCGCGGCGTACTTCTCCATCAAACGGTCGAGATCGTCGTCGGTTCGGGTGGGATCGTGGTGGGTCAGGGCAAGCTTTTTGACCTTGGCCCGCTTGGCCAGCCCGATGTTGTACTCGAAGGTGCTGTGGCCCCAGCCGCGCTTGGAGGTGTGAGGCTTGCCCGGCTGCCCGTTGTACTCGGCCTCGGTGTACGTGGTGTCGATCACCAGCAGATCGACGCCCTCGCAGAATTCGATGAAGCGGTCGTTCATGAGTTCAACGAGGGCGCGGGCTTCGGTGTCCGTACTTTCGCCGCCGGGACTGTTGGTGTCGTAGTAGGGTTCGTGGTCGCCGGTGAAGATGAACTTCTTGCCGTCGGCTTCAAGCTTGTAGGCCAGGCAGAACACCGGGTGATTGGTGATCTTGAGGTGGACGGTGACTTCGGGCGTCAGTTTGAAGTGCCCCTCGACGCCGCCTTCGCGGTGCTTGAAGAGATCGTTGAAGTCGAAGTACTTCACCGTGTCGTCGAGCATGGTGTTCTCGACGGGGAAGTAGCTGTAGGTCATCTGGTCACGCATCACGCGTTCAAAACTCTTGCCGTGATGGAGGGGGCCGATGCCGTAGACCTCAATCTGCGAGCCGGGCACGTAAATCGGCACGAAGAACGGAAAGCCGTGGATGTGGTCCCAGTGCGTGTGGGTAACCAGCATGCGGATGTCATAGGGGGGCTTGACGGACTTCATCAGGTGGTCGGACAGTTCGCGCACGCCCGTGCCGGCATCCAGCACAATGAGGGGGCCTGATTCGCGCAGCACCTGGAGGCAGGTGGTGTTGCCGCCGTAACGGGCGGTCTTGGGCCCCGGTGTGGGCAGGCTTCCGCGAACTCCCCAGAATTTCACCTTCATGCTCAGCCCCGCTCGCTCGGTGGGATTATCGCAAAGCGCGCGGCGGGAGCATAGCAGGAACAAGCCGCCTAGGAAATTGCCGCCGGTGTGGCCCACTTCGGGTCGCGCCAGTCCGGCACGCAGAAGTCCTTGCCGCTGCCGAAGTCCTCGCTGAATTCCTGCACATAGCCCGCGCTCAGGCCGAGTTCTTCGAGCCAGGCCACCGCCTCCTGGTACTCTTCTCTGGTGATGCCGCGCGCAATCTCCGCAAAGCGGCCGGCCCGATTGGTCGGAAAGTACTGCGCCATGAGACTGACCGCCATATGCGGTGAAATGGCCGCCAACTCCTCCAGAACCCGCCGCGTTTTCGCCACGTTGTTGGGCATGATCAGATGCCGCACCAGCACGCCCCGCCAGGCGATTCTGGCGTCGTCCGTCGCGATAGCGCCCACCTGCCGGTACATCTCAGCGATGGCGCGGCTGGCCGCGCTGAAGTAACCCGCCCGGATGGCTTTGGTGGCGGGGTCAAGCCTGCCGAAGGCGCTGTAGCGCAGGCCGGCATGGTCGTCTCCGTACTTCAGGTCAGGCAGGTAGACGTCAATGATACCGTCCAGCAGGCGCAGGGTTTCCACGCTGTCATAGCCATTGGTGTTGTAGACGAAGGGCAGGTGGAAGCCGCGCGGGATGGCGAGTTCCAGCGCGTGAACCACGGGTGCGACGTAATGCGTGGGCGTGACGAGGTTGATGTTGTGGCAGCCCTGGGCCTGAAGGTCGAGGAAGGCCTCAGCGAGGCGTTGGGGCGTCCAGTCTTCGCCCACGCCCTGCTGGCTGATCTCCCAGTTCTGGCAGAAGGCGCAGCGGCCGGTGCAGTTGGTGAAGAACACCGTGCCGGAGCCTTGGGTGCCTGTAATGCAGGGCTCTTCGCCGAAGTGAGGTTTGGCCTGGGCGACGCGTGCGAGCTGGGTCGAACGGCAGAAGCCATTTCCCTTTTGGAAGCGATTGACGCCGCAGGCGCGCGGGCAGGTGTCGCAGGCCGCAAGCTTTGCATAGAGCGCTTGGCGGCGGCGCGTCAGTTCGCCGCTGGCGTGAAGTTGAAGGTATCGGCGCTGCATGGCCGACGATTGTCTGCCCCGGGCGCCCGGCACGCCACGGAAAACTCAAATCAGGCCCGCGCCCAGCGCCAGCGAGATGACCACGAGCATGGCGCTGACCAGAAGCTGGACAAAGCGCAGCGTCACCTTCTTCATCAGTTTGGCGCCGCCAAAGGCACCGAGAAAGGCGGCGATGATGGCCGCCAGCAGCAGGGCCGCATTCTGTTCGAGATCAGCCCAGGCGAAGGTTGCTCCATAAACGCCAAGTCGGGCAAAGTCCACGAGGCAGGCAATGACCACGCCACTGGCGATGAAGGCCTCCTTCTGCAGCCCGCAGCGCAGCAGAAAGGCGCTGCGAAGGGCGCCCTGATGGCCTGAAAGTCCGCCCAGAAAGCCCGAAATCAGACCTCCCAGGGGGAGGAACTTCCGATCGACGCTCCAGCGCGAGAAGGCCGGCAGGACCTCGAGGATTGCGAAGATGCCGATGACAAACGCCAGCACCAGCTTCACGGGGCTGATCTGGCATTGGCGCCCCGCCAGTTCGTAACTGGCAAGGGGTTGCACGTGGGCCAATGAAACCAGCAGCCAGGCGCCGGCGAAGGCCGCCAGCAGCGCCGGCACCCCAAAGCGCAGCACGACGGGGCCATGGGCCTGGCGTCCGAGCAGCGCCAGTTTGAACAGGTTATTGAGCAGATGGACCACGGCCGTGAGCGCCACGGCAACGTCGACAGGAAAGAAGAGTGCGAAGGCCGGCATCAGAATGGTGCCCAGGCCAAAGCCGGAGAACAACGTCAGGGCCGAGGCCGCCAGGGCCACGAGGGGCACGACAACGTATTCCATGGACGCAGTGTGGCGACCAGGCGCGGCTATGCAAGCAAAAGCACGGGCGGCTCCGCAGAGGGAGCCGCCCGGGGATGTTGCGGGGTTGGCTACTTGGGCTTGTCGCCGTCCGCGCGCGGCGCTTCCTTGCCTTTCTTCTGGATCTCGCGGTTGAACTTCTCCCACATGCCGCGGTACTTGGAGGGTTCACCCCCGCTTTCGCTGCTGGAGCTGCCGTCGCCCATTTCCTTCTTCTTCTTGTCGGCGGCAAAGCCGTCACCTTCGCGCTTGGTGTAGTCGTCCTTGGTTTCGTCCGGCGGAACCTTGCCTTCGCCGGGCTGATACTCCTTCTCGGCGTTCTTGCCCTGGCCGGGCTGGTTCTGGGGGTCGCCCTTGTCTTTGGGGTCCTTGGTCTTCTGGTCGTTGTTTTCCGGCTTTTCGCCCTTTCCCTGGCCCTGCTGGCGCAGCTGCTGGGCGATATTGATGGACTCGTCGACCTTCTCGCCGGCCTTCTCGGTTGCTTCGCGCTGCTTCTTGAGGGTCTCGGCCAGCTTGCGCTCGGCTTCCTGCTGGCTCTTGAGGACCTTCTCCATGGCCTCTTCGCTCTGGGCCAGTTTCTTGAGAAGTTCAGGGGACTTCTTGAGCAGTTCCTTGAGGGCGTCCTGGCTTTCGGCGATCTTCTTGATTTCGTCGGCACTCTTGCCGGTAGCCTCGGCGGCCTCTTCAGGGTGGTTGCGCAGGTACTCGCGCAGGCCTTCGGGCACTTCATCAATCTCGCCTTTGGCCATCTTCTCGCGCAAGGCCTTGATGCGCTCGGCCAGCACGTCAGCCTTGCCGCTGGGCAGCGACGCCTTGGCCAGTTCACGCTCGGCCTCCTCCATCTCCTTGGAGGCTTCTTTCATGAGCTTGTGAAGCTCCTTGAGCATTTCCTCCGTGGACTTCTCACCCTCCGGCGGCTGTTCCTGCGCAGCCAGAGGGGCGCCCAGCATGGAGGCAAAGGCAATGGCGAGGAGTATGCGCTTCATGGTTCTCTCCGGATAACTCATTCTACCTTCTGGAACGCCCTGACACCCGTGCCGGTTCCGGCCCTTTGCGGATATCAGCGGCCTTCTTCTCCGCCGGGAATGCCCTTGCGAAGATCGTCCCAGATTTTCTTGAGGGCCGCCTGCTCGGCACTGTAGCGCTCGTAGAGCTTGCGGAAGTAATCGGGTAGGTCATCGCGGTTGTATTCCTTGGCGCGCTCGCCCAGATTGCGGATCTTTTCGCCCAATGCTTTCTGCTCCTCAAGCACCAGCTCCATCTCCGCGATCTTGGAAACAAGGGGCTCCGGTGCGGGCTGACCCTGGGGTTGCTGCTGCTGATCCTGCTTCTTCTTGTTGCGGTTCTCGGCCAGGCGCTTGCGCTCGTTCTCGACGGCCTTGAGCATGCGGTCGATCTTCTCGATCACCTCCTGCTGGTCGAGCTGGGTGCCCTCGCCGGTGTCGGGTTCGCGGCCTTCCAGATTGCCCAGAATGCCCAGCAGCAGGCGCTGGATCAGTTCCATGTTGCGGGTGAAGCCGCCGTAGTTGCCCTTCTTCAGGGCCTCGACTGCCTCGTCGCAGACCGAGCGCACCTCATCCTGGTCTTCATAGACCTTCTTGGCGCGGCGGCGCAGGGCGGCCGTCCAGCGTCCCTGCTGACGCTTGTCGAGGTCCACCTCCTGAGTGGAGCTGTTCACGGCCACCTGCTTCTCGCGCATGGCCTTGAGGCTTTCCTCGATGCTGACCAGCAACTGTTCCTGTTGCTGGCTAACGTACTGGTTCTTCTGCTCTTCCAGAGCTTTCTGGGCCTTTTGGAGTTCTTCCTCGGCCTTTTTCTGGTCCTGTTCGGCGTCACTGGAGTTCTGCTTGCCAAGCTTCTCCTTGGCCTTCTTCATCTCGCGCTGGGCAGCCTGGGCCGCCTGCTGCGCAGCGGGATTTTCAGCGTTCTTGGGGTCTTTGTTGAACTCATCCATCTTCTCTTCGAGCTTCTTCTGGCGCTCCTCGAGTTCTTCGAACTTGCGGCGGTTCTCAGGCGTGATGGACTCGTTCTGGGCCTGCTGCATCTTCTCGATGGCGTCATCGAGTTTCTTGGCAGCCTCGGCCTGCTTCTCCTGCGCCTGCTTGAGGTCGCCGCTCTTGAGGTTCTCAGCAGCCTTCTTCATCTCCTCTTCAGCCTGCTTCAGGTCGTCACGAGCCTGCTTTTCGGCTTCAGAAAGCTGGGGATTGGCCGCGCTGTCCTTGGCACCCTTTTCCACGGCTTCGCGGATGTCCTTGGCCTGCTTCTCCAGGTTCTCCTGATTCTCGGCCAGTTTCTTGGCGGCCTCCGCCTGCTGGCCCTCGACGGACTTGCGCTCCTGCTCAAGCTTCCGCATGGCCTCGTCCAGCTTCCTGGAAGCCTCGGACTGCTGCTTGGAGGCCTCGCCCATCTGCTGCTGCGCCTCGGAGGGCTGGTTCTCGCCCTGGGGGCTGCCCTGGGGATTGCGCGAGGCTTCGGCCGCCTTCTGCATCGCCTCGCCGGCCTTCTTCATGGCCTCGGCCGCATCCCTGGCGTCCTTGGCTGCGCCGGCGTTTCGCTCCTTCGATTCGGGGCTCTGGGAGTTCTTGGCCGCGTTCTCCATCTGTTCGCCGGCCTCCGACGCCCGGGACGACATGTCCTTCTGCTCCTGAGCCGCGGACTCCATGCCGCGCGCGCCGCGCTCGGCTTCGATGCGGCGCTTGAGGCCGTCTTTGGCGCGGGCAATCTGGTCAATGGCATCCTGCTCGCTGCGCACGCCTTCGCTGCCCTTTTCCTGCTCCATGGCGCGCGAGGCCTCGCCGGACTTCTCCGCGGCGTTCTTCATGCCTTCCTGCGCCTGGCGGGTACCTTCCTTGGCGTCGGCGGCTTCTTCGAGGCGACGGGCCAGGTCTTCTGCGGTACGAGCCGCCTCCTTGGACTGGGGATTGCCGGCGGCTTCCGCCTGCTTCTGGAATGCGCGGGCGCGGTCGGCGGCGTCGCGCATGGTTTCGGCGCCGGGCTGATTGCCGCCTTCCATTTCCTTCTGGAGTTTCTCCAGGCTCTCATCGAGCTGGCGGGCGGTGTTGCGCAGGCGAGAGTCCTCTTCGTTGCGGAAGGGCTTCACGGCTTCGCGTGTCTTGTCCACGGCCTGCCTGATGCCTTCGCCGTCCGTCTTGGCCTCGGGCATGTCCTTCATTTCCTCAGCCAGCTTGTTGAGGTCCCGGGCGAGTTCCTTCTGGCGCTCCGCGGCCGACTTGTAGTCCGGCTTGCCTTCGGCGTTGGTGCCCTCCGTCTTCTTGAGCGACTCGGAAGCCTGCCGGAGGGATTCCAGGGCCTTGCCCATCTCGGCCTGGGCGTTTTCCGTCTGCGCCTTGGAAAGGGCCTCAGAGGCCCGCTCCATGGCACGCTGGGCCTCTTCCAGCTTTTCGACGGCGGCGTCAGCTTCGTTGGCTTCGCCCTTGTTGGCAGCTCCCTGCTGTTCGCGCTGGCGGGCGATTTCGTCGGCCAGGTTCTTCATGGCCTTTTCGAGCTTTTCGGCGTTTTCCTGGGCGTTGGACTGTCCTTCGCTGGCGGCCTTGACGTCTTTGTTCTCGAGAGCCTCCGGCCGCAGGGCCTCAGCGGCCTCCTTGAGCGACTTGGAGGACTCGGCCTGGGCCTTCTCGGCGGCGTCAGAGTCTCCGTTTTCCAGCGCCTTCTGCGCCTCCGCTGACTTTTCCTCGGCGTTCTTGAGGGCCTCGGCGGCCTTGCGGGCCTGGGCGGACTGGGGCGCCTTTTCCAGCGCGTCCTTGGCCTCTTTGATGGCCTCTCTGGCTTGCTGCTGCTCGTTCTTCAACGTCTCAAGGCGCTCCTTGGGCAAGGGCGTCTTGGCGCCCTGGCGCTCGGCGTTGGTACTGCGCGTTGCGCGGTAGGCCTCGCCCTGCTCTTCCTCCGCCTTCGTGATGGCGTCCAGCGCTTTCTGTTCGGGCTTCTGCGCCGCTTCTGCCGTGCGGTTGCGCACCGCCTGCTCGTCCTTCTGCAGGCGTTCGAGGTCCTTCATCACGTTGTCCAGCGCGGCCATGTTCTCGTCGCGCTGCTTGGCGTCGCGAGCCTCTTTCTCCAGTTTCTCGAGCTTCTCAAGGGCCTCTTCCAGCTTCTTGGTCTGGTCGCTGGCGGCTTTCTGCTCTTCCTCGCGGCGCTTCTCGAGGCGTTCCTTGGCCCGTTCCTGCTGCTCCTTGAGGGCCTTGAGGTCCTGGATCTGCTTGTCGATGGATTCGCGGCGCTTCTCAAGGTCGTTGGTCTGCTTGCGCAGTTCTTCCTGCTTCTCGCGCGCTTCGCGAGTCTTGCGCTCAAGATCCTGCATGCGCTGGGCGTTTTCGTTGTTGCGCAGGTCCGCCGTCTCCTTGCGGATGTCCTCCTGCTCCTTGCGCATGTCTTCGAGCGCCTTGATGCGGTCGTTGAGGTCGTTGATGCGCTCGTCTTCGCCCACCCGCGGGCCGTTCTCCAGCAGGTCGATAAGCTCGTCGATCTTTTTCTGAATCGTGTCGCCCAAGGCCATCGCGGTACGGACGTTGCCGTTGCGGATTTCTTCGTCCAGCTTCTCCATGTCCGTCTCAAGCCCCATTTCGCCCAGGCGCTTGAGCGTGGCCTGCAGTTGCGGCACCCGGCGTTGCTCGTTGAGGTCTTCACTGGCGGACATCTCCGTCAGAAGTTTCTCCAGCCTGTCGCGCAGGCCGGTCAACTGCTGCCGGATCGCCTTCTGCTTGGCGGCCAGCTTTTCCAGCTTCTCCTTGTCGCTGGCTTCCGTGGGGTCATCCTTGGATTTGTCCTGCGCGGTCAGCGGCGCACGGACCATCAGCGCCAAGGCAAAGAGGGCCAGGCAGCATACCAAGAGCTTATGCGCCAGAGACTTACGACGAAGCACGTCCATCATGACTGACCCCTCGGTGTGACACATGCACGCGCCCGTCAGGGGCGCCTGCCTACTATTACGCGGCCCGGGGGCCCCTTGTTCGAAGAAAAATCAAGAAGCCCTGAGGGCAAACTCCGCAATGGAGTTCCCCTTGGACGATATGCCACACTTGATGCGTGTCAGGTCCTGCTCGGCGGGCCTCAGCTCAATGTCAAAGTTCAGTTCCTGGCCGGGGCCCACAGGCTGCTTGAAGACGGCGCGGGTGACTTCGCGCAGGGCAAGGGTCCTTCCCAGGGCGCGGCCGGCCAGGCGCAGGGCGATGTCAATCTGTACGACTGCGGGCACGATGGGGTCGTCGGGAAAGTGGCCCTCGAAGAAGAACTCGCTTCCCGCAAAACAAAGTGTGGCCCGAACCCCCTGAGGGGCGGCGTCAAACTTCACCGTAGCTTGATCGAGGGTGCGATTCAGATTCATAGTTGCCTGCCGTGGGCTCAGCGCTCGGGCCGGAAAGTCCGCTCGGGCCAGGGGGCCGGGCGTTGGACCAGTTCATTGATCCTGAGGGTCAGCTTGTAAGGGTAAGAGCCGGATTGCCTGCCGCTGTCATGCAGCACGATGACCTGAGGATATCTCAACCCGTCGGCCGTCCACTCATAGTTATCGAGTGCGTAAAGGCGCCCGGCTTCATCATGCAGCTCGGCGCGGTCCAGCAGCAGGTCCTGATTCAGGGCGGCCAAATTGGCGCGCAGGGTGAAGCGGGGCGTGTTGCCCTCAAGCCGATGGCAGGAGTTCCGCGTCGAGGCACTGGGCACCCCTTTGAAGCCATCAAGGAATACGCGCTGGATGTCGCGGGAGATCTGCGCCACGGCCTGGTCGCTCATTTCGTCGCCCTTGAAGATGACGTGGTCGCCGGTTTCATCGCGCGCGAGATCAAAGATCTTGAGCCCCTGCTCGGTCATGCCCTGAAGGCGAAAGCGCCCCGGCCGCTGGACAATCAGAAGGGCGCTGAAAGTGCGTGTGACCGGGCCGAAGTCCAGCGTCACGGTCTGGCTGCTTTTGAACTGGGCCGGCCAGCGGTTGTTGTAAGCCTCAACCAGGCGGGCCAGGGGAACTTCCGTGGCGGGCCCGCGGGGTTCGAGGCGGCGATAGGGTTCAGGCTGGGCACAGGCGCCCAGGCTGAGGGCCGCGAAGGCCAGGCCCAAAGCGATTATGGCGCGGCGGCTAAACATGGTCAGACCCCGCGGAAAACAGACGCCTTTCCATCACACCGGGCACCACGACGACCGAGAGCAGCAGGGCGCTGAGCACCCCCAGGGTCGTGGTAATGCCCACCGAAAACAGGGCGGGGTGGGCGGCCAGAGCCAGGCTGCCAAAGCCAAACAGCGTGGTCAGCGCGGCCGCCGAAATGCCCGTGGCAGCCTTGATGACGCGGCTGTTGGCGTCTTGGGCGCTTGAACTGTCGCGGTAGGTCTGAACGACGAAGATGCCGTAATCGATGCCCAGACCAGCAATCAGAACCGTGACCAGGGTGTTGATGATGTTGAAGGAAATGCCCAGCCATCCCATGAGTCCCAGCGTCCACGCCATGGCGCCGCCCACGGGAATGAGGGCCGTCAGGACGTCTGCCACGCTGCCGAAGCTGAGCCAGAGGACGACGATGACGAGAAGCAGCGACAGGCCCCCGAGCAGAAAGAGGTCGGCCCGCACCAGTTGAACGATGTGTGAGGCGAACAGCGTGCGATTGAGGGCCAGGGCCGCGGGGGCGTGAGCCTTCAGTTCCGCCAGGCGGCGGCCCTCCAGCGTTACGGCCGCAGGGGAGCCGGGCTCACTTTCGGAGGGGTCACTGAGCATGGCCAGGGTCGCCACGCTGACCTGGCCGTCAGACTCGGCCACGAAGTTCCGCATCAGGTCCCACAGCGGACGCCCGCGCAAACTCGACGCGTCAAGATGCGGCAGCTCACCCTGAGGCGTCAGGGTGGCGAAAAACTCCGCGAAGTACGTCTCCACGCGCTCGCGCGTGAAGCTCACGGGGCGCTCCCCCTGATCGGTGTGCCGCACCACACGGACGCCCGCCATACGCTGCTTCAGGGTCTCGATGCGCTCCACTGTCCAGTAGGCCCGCCAGCGCGCCAGGTTGGCCTGCTGGGTCTGCCGCGCCGGCAACACCCAGGCCAGGCTCTCAAAGCGCGCAGCGCTCACGGCCCTCAAGCCGCGCGCCACGTTGTCGTTGGCCAGCAGAGCGGTTTCCAGGTCGGGGCCGCTGCTGACGATCAGGGTGCGCCGCAAGGTTGCTCCGCCATAGGTGGCGGCGACCACTTCCTCGGCCTCGCGGGTGGATTGGCTCTTGCCGTCGAGGTGGGTCACGTCGCCGTCGATGCTCAGGTGCATCAGGCCCAGGGCCAGCAGGGGCGTGGCGAGGGCGCAAGCGACCAGAGGCAGGCGCGGCCAGCGCCGACGCGACCGCACGGCCAGCCGCACGCCGGCTTCAAGCGGGTTGGACCGGGCGGGGCGGCGAGCAAAGGGGGCCAGCAGGACGGGTCCCAACAGCATGGCGAACAGGAAGGCGAACAACACGCCGACGACGGCAATCTCAGCCAGTTGCGAGATGCCGGCAAATCGGGAGGCCCAGAGCGTGCTCAAAGCCAGCGCCGTGGTGATCATGGCCATACCGTTGGGCCAGGCTACATGGGCCAGGGCGTGCCGGACGCGATCGGCCGCGCTGCCCGCCGGCGCGGCGGAGACCGCCGTGGCCAGATGGATGGTGTAGTCGACGGCAATGCCAAGCAGCGCCGCGCCGAAGCCCGCGGTGATCGCCGAGAGCGTGCCCACCGTCGCCCCCTGGGCTCCCATGGCTACGCCAAAGCCCAGGCCGACCGCGCACAGAGTCGCGGCGAAGGGCCACAGACTGCGAAACGCCAGCAGAAAAACCGCCAGCACGCCCAAGACGCTGGTCGCCACCGTCAGCTTGATGTCGGACTCAATGACGTCGGCGTTATCGGCCGCGCTGCGATGCCCGCCGATGACGCGCGCCCTGGTGCCGTCAGGCAGGCGGGAGATCAGCCCATCGATCTCGGCCATAAGTCGGCGGCCTTCGCGCGTGTTGGAGGCCGGCACGGAGGCCTCGGCGATGAGCAGCCCGTGGCGGCCATCATGGCTGATCAGGTGGCCGCGCACCAGCCGCGCCTCAAAGCCGGAGTTCAGGCGGTCAAAGCGCCGAAGCATGAGTTCCTGAAAGGCGAAGGGGTCGCGCCGGAACTGGGCCGTGGTGGCCTGGATGCCGCCTTTGCCTTCGGCGCTATCCACGAACTCCTGGAGGCGGCGGGTGAACTCGGCCGAGGTGGTACGGCGCTCGACGTCGGCCTCCATGGCCTCGTCGAAGAGCAGGGGGATTTTTCCTTCGTAGGCCTGGGCGATATCGACGAGGGCGTCGTCACTGAGCCTTGAAGTCACTTTGGAAATGCCCGGAGTCCGGGCCAGTTGCGCGGCAAGCTGGTCAATGCCTGCCACGACGGCGGCCGTGTCATGGGCTTCGACGTCAATGACGATGCGCTCCAGGGCCCTGAAGCGGGCCAGGGCCAGGCGCCCTTCGACGACGGTGGGGTCGTTCTGGGGCAACAGCTCAAAGACGTCTTCAGTGAACCGAAGCTTCAGCGCTCCCAGCGCTGAAAGGCCTGCCGTCATGGCCAGCACCAGCGGCAGCAGCCACCGGCGCGAACGTACCTGCTCGTAGATGGCAGTCCATAGAGACATGGGGCTCTTACATGTACATGCCGCCGTTGACGCTCAAGACGTGGCCCGTGATGTAGGCCGCGGAATCTCCGGCCAGGAAGCTTACGGCGGCGGCGACTTCCTCTGGTTTGCCAAAGCGCTGCAATGGAACCTGTCTGGCCAGTTCGTCCCTGGGCAGGTCCTTGACCATGTCAGTCTCGATGAAACCCGGCGCCACGACATTGACGGTAATGTTGCGCTTGGCGACTTCCTTGGCCAGGGCCTTGCATGCGCCGATGAGGCCGGCCTTGCTGGCGGAGTAGTTGACCTGGCCCGCGTTGCCGGCTTCGCCGCTGAGGCTTGAAATGGCGATGATTCGGCCCGCACGCTTGCGCAGCATTTCGCGGAGGCAAGCGCGCGTGACGTTGAAGAAACCGGTGAGGTTGGTTTCGATCACGCTGGACCACTCGTCGTCGCTCATCATGGCCATCAGGCCGTCTTTGGTCACGCCCGCGTTGCTGACAATGACGTGGGGTACTCCATCTTGTTCAATCAGGGGTTCCAGCGCGGCCCTGACGGTCTGGCCGTCGCGCACCGAGAACCCAAGCGCCCTGGCCTTTCGCCCCATCGACTCAATCTCGCGGCAGAGGGACTCCGCGGCCTCCCGGCCCGTGGCGTAGTTGGCCCAGATATCAAATCCGTCCCTGGCAAGCTGCAGGGCGATGGCCCGGCCAATTCCCCTGGACGCGCCGGTGATGAGTGCTGTGCGATGCAAGTGGACTTCCCCCGGTTGATTGAGGTTCAAACGTTTCCTGCTTCCCAACCTTGGCAGTTCATCGGAAGGCTTGCAAGGCCAAGTCGCGCGCGGCATAACAGAAAGGGGGTTCCAACCAGAGGGCTAGTCTGTGCAAGCGCTAGTGGATGAACTGAAAAACCTGATCATCAGCCACCTCAATCTGGAGGATGTTGACCCCGCCACGGTGGACGCCAACGCCCCCCTTTTCGGCGAGGGCCTTGGCCTGGATTCCGTGGACGCCCTGGAACTGGTCATGCTCATGGAGACGACCTACGGCGCCAAGATTGGCTCGTCGGACGTGGGCAAGACGGCCTTTGCCAGCCTCAGTTCGCTCGCCAGGTTCGTGAGCGAAAACCGTAAGAAGTAATCATGGCCAGCCCAAGAATCGCAATCACGGGGCTCGGCTTCGTGGGCGCCGTCGGAGCTCACGTTTCAGCCCTTGAAGCCGCCTTGGATCAGGAGCGCAGCGGTCTGGGCGACCTCACACTCTTCGACAGCGAGCTGTCGCGCGAGTACCCCGTCGGACAGTATCGCGGAGACCTGCCGTCTGACTTCGCGGAGCTGGTGCGTCCCCTTTCGGCCCGCGAGGCAGGCCGCCTCTCACGCAGCGACCTGCTGGCCCTGGTGGCCGCCGCCGAGGCCCTGCAGATGGCCGCCCTGCCGGAAGCGGCGCGCCGCGGCGCAGGCGTCTACCTGGGCCAGAGCGTATGCGGCACGCTTTCCAGCGAGAGCTACTACCTCGACTGTGCGGCACAGGCCGCGAGCCATGGTCGCGCCAGCCCCTCACACCTGGACCGCCTCTTTGTGCACGACGGCGCCAATTCAGGAGATGCCATCGCGCGCGAATTCGGCATGGGCGGGCCCATGGCCTCGTTGATGACGGCCTGCTCGTCAGGGGCCAACGCGCTGGGGCTTGCGGCGAACCGCATTGCGTGCGGACAGGCAGAGGTCATGCTGGCGGGAGGCGCGGACAGCCTTTCGCGGATTGCCTTTCTGGGTTTTGCGGGTCTGGGAGTGATGAGTCCCGAGGGGCCACGGCCCTTTGATGCCGCGCGCAAGGGCATGTGCGTGGGGGAGGGCGCAGGGCTGCTGGTGCTGGAATCAGAGGCCCACGCCCGTGCGCGCCGTGCCCCTGTGCTGGCCTGGCTGACGGGCTATGGCCACTCCTGCGACGCGCATCATCTCACGGCGCCGCACCCCGAGGGACTGGGGGCCCAGGCCGCCATGAACCAGGCCCTGGCTGATGCCGGGCTTGCGCCCTCCGACATCGGATTTGTCAGTGCGCACGGCACGGGAACGCTGGACAATGACAAAGTGGAAGCCCTGGCCATCACTCGTGTGTTTGGCCCGCGCGCGGTGCCCGTAAGCTCGACCAAGCGCTACTTTGGCCATACTCTGGCGGCCTCAGGCGCGATCAAGGCCGTGCTCTGCGTGCTGGCTTTGCAGCGCCGGCGTCTTTGGCCCAATCTGGGACTGCGCACGGCGCAAGATGACTCCCTGGACCTCGTCTTGCAGGCGAGACCCGCGCCGCAACTGCAGCACGTGCTTTCCAACAGTTTTGGTTTTGGCGGCAACAACGCGGCACTTGTTTTCAGCGCGGGAGACCGGCCATGAGCGCGGTCGTGACGGGCATGGGGGTCGTCAGCGCGCTGGGCAGCGGCGTCGAGGCGTTCAAGGCAGCTCTGCAGCAGGGGGTCAACGCCTGCGCCATGCACGAATTCGAGCGCATGGGCGGAACAAAGGCCATCGCCCCTGCCTATCGCGCCGTGGCGCCCGACGCCAAAGGCCTGATCGATCCCCGCAAGCTCCGGCGCATGGACCGGCTGATACGCATGGCGGCCGTGAGCGCGCGGCAGGCCCTGAACATGGCAGGCCTGCAGCCCGAACGGGGCGATGTTGACGCGTCAAGGCTTGGCGTGGTTTTCGGCACGGCTTACGGGGCCATCGGCACCACCCAGGAGTTCATCGACAGCTGGCTCAAGAACGGGCAGCGGCACGCGAGCCCTCTGGCGTTCATGAGCAGCGTGCACGGCATTCTGGCCAGTCAGGTTGCCCTGGACATCGGGGCCACGGGCGCCAATCTGACGCTTTCCCAGCGCGACGTGTCGTTCGAGGCGGCCCTTGCCTCCGCCCTGGGCCTGCTGGAGAGCGGCCGCGCCGACGCCATCCTGGTCGGGGGCGCCGACGAGTTGACGGGTCTGCTGCACGAGTTTGCCTCCCATTTCCGATACGTTGAGAACGGCCCTTCCGCGGGCTGCGATCCCTGGAGCGGCGAAGGCCGCGCCATCCCCGGCGATGGCGGCGCCGTGCTGCTGCTTGAGCGCGAGGGGGGACCTCGCCGAGCTCTGGCCCGCGTGGAACAGGCCCGGGTCTCACGCCACGACACCGGCCGCGAGATTCTGGACGACCTGAACCTTGGGGGCGTCGATCTGGCCACGTCGTGCCGGGCGGGCAGCCGAAGGTCGGCTCCCCTGGAGCACGCGCGCAGCGGCGTCCTGGCAGAGCGTCTGGCGGTGCCGGAGCTTTCCTATCGCGGCAACTTCGGAAACTTCCCCAGTGCCGGCGCGCTCCAGGCCGTGGTGAACGTGCTCATGCTGCAGGGGCAGGTGTTTGCGCCCCTGGCCGGGGGCCGGCAGCGCCAGGATCTTGTGACGGGGATTGGGCCGCCGCGCCGCATCCTGCACGATGCAGCCAGCGTGACGGGCTTGCACGGGGCCTACATCCTGAGCGCGGTCTGACGGCCCGTGGCCCCCGGGCTTCTGTTCCGCTGCGGCGTCTACTGTTATTTTGCGGCCAATGCTTTCGACCGTTCGCACTTACGCCAGCTTCGTGAAACTCTCGCACACGGTGTTCGCATTGCCGTTTGCGATAGCGGGCATGGTGGCGGCTTATGCTGTGCCAACACGCTTAACCGGTGAGTGGCACGGCCCTGTGCAGGGCGGCCGCGCAGTTGAGGCGCCGCTCTACGTGCCGTATTCGTGGATTGTGCTGCTGCTGATCTTGTGCTGCATGGTTGGTGCGCGCAGCTTTGCCATGGCGGTCAATCGCATCCTTGACCGCAAGATTGACGCGCTCAATCCGCGCACGGCTCAGCGCGAGATTCCCGCCGGAAAGCTGTCGCTGCGCGCGGCCGGGGCCTTTGCCGCGGGCTCGGCCGCGCTTTACTTCGGCGCGTGCTGGTTCCTGGGCGAAGTCGTTCTGGCTCTGAGCCCCATTCCCGTGGCGCTGATGCTGTTGTATCCGTTCACCAAGCGGTTCACGGCGCTTTGCCACCTTGTCCTGGGTGCGTCGCTGGGGCTTGCGCCGATCGGTGCTTGGGTCGCTGTGCGGAGCTTGTCGGACTCCGAAGGGACGCACACGATCTTCAACCATATGAATTTGCCTGGCGAGTGGGTTAACCGCGAAGGAATTGGATGGAGCGCCGTGGCGGAGCTATCGCCATGGTTACTCGGCGCGGCGGTCATGTTCTGGGTTGCAGGTTTTGACGTGATCTATGCGCTGCAAGATGATGAGTTCGACCGAGCCAATAAGCTGCATTCCATTCCGGCCTTCTTGGGCAGAAAGTGGGCCCTTAGGGTTGCGATGATGATGCACCAAGCCAGTTACGGGTTCTTCTTCTTTTTCGTCGCTTCACTGATGACACCGGCGTTTGTCGCCTTTGGTCAGGGAATAGGTACTTACACGCAATTGGCCAAGTTTGTATGGGCCGCACCGTTTGTGATGTTCTTCGGCATCATCTATCAGCACACGCTCGTGAAGCCCGACGACCTCTCGCGTGTAAACGTGGCATTCTTCACGGTCAACGGAGTCATCAGCGTCGTGTTCGGCGCGATTTTCGTCGCGGCCTGGTTGTTGGCATAGCGGGCATCGCCCGTGCCCGGCCATGGCTGGCCGGGGTGGCAAACATTGCAGCTTTCCCGCCTACCATCGCGCTTGCAACGCTTCCCCGGCTCGCTAGTATCGCGCGCCGCTATTGGCCGTTTGAACATCGATTAAAGGATACCCATGCCCGTCGCCGGCAAGATTGTGCAGGTCATCGGACCTGTCGTTGACATCGAGTTTCCCCAGGAGCAGGCGCCCGAGATCTACTCCGCCCTCAAGATCCGGGACGAGGCCAAGAAGATCAACATCACCCTTGAGGTCCAGCAGCACCTCGGCCGCAACCAGATCCGCGCCGTGGCCATGAGCAGCACCGACGGCCTCACGCGCGGCATGCCCGTCGAGAACACGGGCGCTCCGATTTCCGTGCCCGTGGGCGATGAGTGCCTGGGACGCATCTTCAATCTTCTGGGCGACGCCGTGGACGGGCGCCCGACGCCGGCCACGAAAGAACGCCGCTCCATCCACCAGAAGCCGCCGCGCTATGAATCGCTGGGCACCAAGACCCAGGTGTTCGAGACGGGCATCAAGGTCATTGACCTGCTGGAGCCCTATGCCAAAGGCGGCAAGGTAGGCCTGTTCGGCGGCGCCGGCGTGGGCAAGACCGTCGTGATCATGGAGCTGATCAACAACATTGCCCGCGTGCACAGCGGCTATTCGGTGTTCTGCGGCGTGGGTGAACGCACGCGCGAGGGAAACGACCTCTGGCTTGAAATGAAGGAAGCCATCATCGGCAAGAAGCCCGACGGCAGCAACAAAACCGTGCTCGATCAGGCCGTGCTCTGCTACGGCCAGATGAACGAGCCGCCGGGCGCGCGTCTGCGCGTGGCGCTTTCCGGCCTGACCATGGCCGAGTACTTCCGTGATACCTACGGCACCGACGTGCTGATGTTCGTGGACAACATCTTCCGCTTCACGCAGGCGGGCTCGGAAGTGTCGGCCCTGCTGGGCCGCATGCCCAGCGCCGTGGGTTACCAGCCCACGCTGGCCACGGAAATGGGCGCGTTGCAGGAGCGCATTACCTCAACCGATCGCGGCTCGATCACCTCCGTGCAGGCCATTTACGTTCCGGCAGACGACCTGACGGACCCCGCACCCGCCACGGCCTTTGCCCACCTGGACGCCAAGACCGTGCTGGACCGCAAGATTTCTGAAAAGGGCATCTACCCCGCGGTGGACCCGCTTGGCTCGACCAGCCGCGTGCTCGACCCCTTGATCGTGGGCGAGAAGCACTACAAGGTGGCCCGCGATGTGCAGGGCATTCTGCAGCGCTACAAGAGCCTGCAGGACATCATCGCGATTCTGGGCATGGACGAACTGAGCGACGCCGACAAGATCATCGTCAACCGCGCCCGCCGCATCGAGAAGTTCCTCAGCCAGCCGTTCTTCGTGGCCCAGCAGTTCACCGGCGTGGAAGGCCGCTACGTCAAGCTTGACGACACCGTCAGGTCCTTTGAGGAAGTGGTCAGCGGCAAGTATGACGCGCTGCCGGAGCAGGCCTTCTACATGAAGGGCGGCATCGAAGAAGTGATGGAGGCGGCGAAGAAGATGCAGGGCTAGTTTGAGCGTGCAGCGCCCATGCGGCGTGTGCATAATGGCACGACTTTGCTCAACGCCGGAGACTACTATGGCAGGTGGATATCCTCCTCAGCAGCAACCTCAGGGCTACGGCCAGCCCCAGGGCTACGCGCAGCCACAGCCCATGATGGCTGACCCGAACGCTCCCTACGGCTATGACCCCAAAACGGGCCTGCCCTACTCGGACAAGCAGAAGATGATTGCCGGCTTGCTGCAGTTGCTGCTGGGCGGCTTTGCCGTCGGCCGCTTCTACACAGGTCATACCGGCCTGGCGATCGCGCAGATTGCCGTGGTCTGGCTGACTTGCGGCTTCGGGGCGATTTGGCCCTTGATCGACGGCATCATGCTGCTCGTCGGCGACAACCAGACGGACGCCCAGGGGCGCCCGCTGCGGCCCAACTAAGGAGCCCCCATGGCGGGTGGATACCCTCCACAGCAGGCGCAGATGGCAGATCCCAACGCCCCCTATGGCGTCGATCCGAAGACCGGCATTCCTTATTCCGACAAGCAGAAGATGATTGCCGGCGGCCTGCAGTTCCTGCCCCTGATCATCGGGCTTGGGGGTATCGGTCGCATCTACGCCGGTCACATAGGCACCGGCATAGCCCGATTGCTCACCAGCTTCATCTGTATTGGCTATGTCTGGTCCATCATCGACGGCATTCTGATCCTGACGAACGACAGCGCAACGGATGGGCAGGGTCGCATCCTGCGCCCCTGAGCGAAACGAGTTGAACGGCCATGGCTGAGATGATTGTTGACGTGATTTCTCCGGAAAAGCCCCTCTATTCGGGCAAGGCTACGGCCGTGACGGCCCGCGCCTGGGACGGCGAGCTGGGCATCAAGCCGGGCCACGCCCCCATGCTGACCCGCCTGGGCACGGGCGAGGTGCGCATCCAGTCCGGCGGCGAAACCATGCGCTTTGCCGTGCAATCCGGCTTCCTCGAAGTGGCCGACAATCACGTCGTCATCCTCAGTGAGAAGGCCGTTGCCGTTGAAGAGTCCCAGTGGGTCAAGGCCGCCGACATCGAGGCCGTGATCAAGCAACTGGCCGAAACGACCGACGTCGCCCGCCGCGAAGAACTTGAGCAGACCCTGAGCTGGATGCGCGCCTGCGAGAAACTCCAGGCTCACGTCAAGAAGTAGCCGCCCGCGTCTCCTCGCCTGCCCTTATGCGCAGGCGCTCCAGTTTTGCTGCAACCCCGTCCCAAATGCGCGGCTATACTGCCTCAGTTCGAGGTACTGGAAGATGAGCGGCTCAGGTTCAAGCGACCGTCCCCCCTGGGAGCAGACGCGCCGGGTGCCCGCCCCGCAGTCTGCGTCTCGGCCATGGGGGCAGCCGGCACAGCCGACCTACCATGCCCCTGCCGGGCCCTATCAGGTCGCCAGTCCCCAATATCAGGCCCCCCTTCCCGGCTACGGAGACGCGCAGCCCTATCCCATGGGCTATCCTGGCCAGGCCCAGGGTTTTCCGCCCGGTTACGGCACCCAGTACACCCAGCCCTTCGGCGGGGCGACGGGCTGGACGAAGCCCCACCGCGCCGTGGCGCTGTTGGTGCTCGCGGGCTGCAGCTTTGCGCTCTGCTTTGTGTGCGGCATCATCGCGTTCTTCCTGGCGCGCACAGACCTTCAGGAAATGCGCCAGGGCATCATGGATCCTTCAGGCGAGCAGTTGACCAAGGTGGCCTATTGGGTGTCTCTGGTTCATATGTGTCTCTTGGGGTTCCTGTTTGTCTTCTACTTCGTGCTGTTCGTGGTCTTTGCGGCGACTTCTCCTTGAGCGAGGATTTATGGGCGGGCCAGGATTCGGACAGGACTACAATCAGGGCAACGCGGGCTACGGTCAGGGCCATCCCCAGCAGGGCTATCCCCAGCAGGGTTATCCCCAGCAGGGCCATCCCCAGGGGGCCTATCCCCAGCAGGGGGGCTTTGCCCCACAGACTTACGGCCAGTACACCCAGCCCTTTGGTTCGGCGCAGGGCATGCCGGGGGCCTACGGCTACACGCCGCCTCCGTACCTGCCGACGGAGTGCTTTGGCGGGTTCTGGATCCGATTTGCAGCTTCGTTCATGGATGGCTTGATTCTCGGCATTCCGCTGCAGGTGCTCCAGGTTGCTTTGCGACTTGCCTTCGGACTGCCGGCGATTGCCCAGGCATCCCTCGGGAGTACGCCGACGGCGGCCCAGGCATCGGCCGAACTCTCCGTTTCCATGATCGTGAACGTGGTTTGGATACTGTCCTACTGGATGTACTTCGCCCTCATGCACAGCAAGAAGGGTGCGACGCTGGGCAAGCTCGCCGTCGGAGTGCGCGTCGTCGACCAGCACGGCATGTATCCGGGGTTTGGCCAGGCCACAGGGCGCTACTTCGCCACCATCCTGTCAAGTTGCGGCCTGATGCTCGGCTACATCTGGGCGGGCTTTCATCCCCAGAAGCGCACCTGGCATGACTCCCTGGCCAACACCTGGTGTGTGCGCAAAGAGTACGTCAACCCGGCCCAGGCGCAGATATCGCAGGGGTAACGTTTGGCGTAATCAGGGTCAGGTGGCCCTCAGGCCGTGCCGTGCAGGTCCTGGCGCTGCCAGGCCGTCCTGACGCGGGCCAGTTGTCGCACATGGCTCTCCAGGTGCAGGGCCATGTACAGACAGAGGCCCTGCACGCTGACGTCGTGACCTTCGCTGTGGCGGCCCATGCGGCGCAGGTCTGCAGGTTCGAGCGTCTCAATCAAAGCCACGTTGATGGCGCTGGAAGCTCGCAGCGAGTCAATGGCCAGGGCCACGTCAAGCTGGGCCGGCCGCAAGGCATCCACCCAGCCTCTCAGGTTGACGCCGGCCAGCACCGGGTGATCCTCCGTCAGGAGCCGGCGCAGGCGAACGCCCAGGTTCTGGTCCACTTCGGCGGCGTGGAAGGCAATCTCGCGCGAACTCCAGGCGTCTGGGCCCGTACGGAAGTCCAGGCGGTCCGGAGGCACTGAAAGAGCGGCTTCACAGAACTGGTCCACGGCCGTCAGGTACTTTTCGGCCAGCGCCTCGCTGGAATAGGGTTCGCCCATGGCGGCAGTCTAGCACCGCAGCCCGGGCAGTCCTTTGCGCAAGCGAACATCAACACATGCGGAGGGGGGAGACGTCTTGCCCGGCAGGCGGGGCCAACGCTACTTGCCCTGGTTGCCGGCCTGGTCCTTGCCGCGCTTTTCGTCGGCGCCGGGCGTGGCATCCTTGACATCCCCGGAGTCGCCTTTGCCTTCGACCTTGTGCTCGGGCTTGCGGACTTCCTTGGCTTCGCGCTTGAGCCAGTTGGCGCGCACCAGATCAAAGCGCCTGGCCCAGTCCGAGAGGCTCTTGCACTCGCAAAGGGACTCGGCGGCAAGCTGCAGGGCGGCGTTGGCCGAAAGCTCGGGCATGGAATTGAGGGCCTCGACGATGGATTCAAGCATCGAGACGAGGTCAGGCACACTGAAGGCCGGCTCTTCCAGGACGCGGCGCAGGAAGGCCACCAGCAGCTCCGTGGAAACGGGCGCCTTGCTCAGGGTGGCAATCACCGAGCGAAGGCGGCGATCCACGCTGCTGGAAAACTTCCGCTCGGCCAGCAGCTTTTCCACGCGTGACAGCGAAATCTCGGCACGGGCGTTGCCGCACCAGTCCGGCAGGATCACGGCACGGGCGCGTGCGGAGGACGGCATCTTGCCATACTCCACGTCCACCTCGAGGCTGCCTTCAAGCGCGAGACTGTTTTCGCCGTGACGCAGGGCCGCAACACCGGCGGACTGGGCAATCGCCATTTTGCGGCGGGTTTTCTTTTCGAGCAGCAGCGTGCCGCGCGTCAGCGCCAGGGTATAGGCGTCAAAGGCGACTTGAAGCTGCTGGCCGCGGGTGCCGTCAAAGTCGACGGCCAGTTCACCCTCTTCCAGGGTGATGCCGTTGCGGGTCAGGACGAATGTGGTCTTGCGGCCGGCCGCGACATAACCGCCCAGAGAAAGGCTAAGGACGCTCAGGCCATTGACGTTGGTCTGAAGGCGCTGGCCCACACGCAATTCCGTGCCATCCGAAATCCTGACGGCTTTGCCGGCTTCATCGACGAGACTGAGGTTGCCCGAACTGATGGAGACCAGCCGGCCCCAGAGGGGCTGCTCACGGGGCTCGACCGTGCCGCCTCCGGTCCGCCGCTCGGGCTCTTCGACGGTGGGACCGCTCTTGCCGGGCTCATTCGTTGTGCGCGGGGTCTCGCTGGGAGTGGGGGGCTGAACGGGTTCCTCGGGCGTTTCAACACTGGGTCCGGGAGCGGTGCCCGGCAATTCACTTGAAGGGTCCTCCTGCTCGCGCGCGGGAGTTTCAGTTTCGCGCCGGACCTCGCCTTGAGGTTGCTCCGGGGCCGGCGGCGGAACTTCGCGGTCGTCTTCGTCCTCTTCGTGCCCGGGCCTGGCGTCACGAGGTTGAGGCTCAGGGGGCGGCTGCACCTCGGCGGGGGGCGCGGGCTCGCGCACGGCGGGCTGCGGAGCGGGTTCCACACGGGCCGCCGGCTTGGGCGAATCCGCCTTGCCCGCTACAGGCGCCTGCGGCGGCGTGCGGTTGGGGCCGATGATGCCCGTCAGCATGCCGATGGCCAACAGCAGCGCGGCGGCGGCCGAGAAGGCGCCCACGCTGGAAAGCACTGCGGCGAGGTTGGCCTTGCGCCGCCAGATCATCTGGGAGCGCAGAAGGCTGCGAGCCGGGGAGGGCGTCGGCTCGCTGGCCTTGGGCAGGTCGCCGCTTTCGATGATCGCCGTGAGGTCGGCATCCGTGGGAACGTGGTCAGGCTGAACCCGGCGCATCACGCGGCCCGTGAACTCGCCGGGCAGCGACAGACGCTCAAAGAGCAGCAGGGTCGAGCTGTGGGCCGCCTTGAGTTCATCAAACTCGGCGCGCAGGGTGGGGTCCGCATCGAGGGCACGGGCAAGCTCCTCGCGCTCGGCGGGAGATGCCACCCCGTCAATGACCCGGTTCATCAGAATGTCGAGATGCTCGCGGCCCATTTTCCGCCCTGCGTGGCTTACAGATAGTGTCAAAAACCCCCGCCGCCTTACGGGGCGGTCAGAAGTCCGGTGTCAGTTCCTTCATGGCGGCCGCCAGTGCCTTGCGCGCCCGATGCATACAGACTTCCACGGCGCCCACCGAAAGCCCCAGTTCGGCGGCGATCTCAGGGTACTCGGCCTCCTCCAGATAGCGCTTGATCAGCACGGCCTTGTAGCGCTCGGAGAGGCGCGCGATGGCGCGGTACAGCAGCTCGTGGCGCTCGCGCTGCTCAATGGACTCCAGGGGGTCGAGGCCGATGACTTCGACATCATGGCCTTCCGGGAGGCCCGCAAGCTTGCGGCGTTTGTAATAGTCTCGAATCAGGTTGCCGGCGATGCCCATGAGCCAGGGCTTGAGGCGTGAGGGGTCCTTCAGCCGCGCCAGGTTCTCGTAGCCGACGACAAAGGTCTCCTGGACGATGTCCTGTGCCTGACCGAGGTCAGCGACCTTGCGCAGGCAAAGTCCGTAAATGTTGTTCTGGTAGCGGCGCACGACCTCTTCAAAAAGCGACCGGTCTCCGGTCAGGCAGCGCTTGACCAGTTCAGTGTCATCAAGTTTGGACACGTCCGCCATGCGTTCTCAAGGGGAACGTCTGGGGCTGCAGGAGCAAGTGGCCCGTAACAGCCCCAGCTTACCAAAAGACGGCAAAGATGCCCTTTCTGGTGCGCCGGTGTCCGGCCGGCGGGCTCCGCAGCGCCTGCCCATGAAATCACGCGGGACGGGCTTTTGCCCGTCCCGAGTGATGTTGTGACTGCAGATTAGCGGCCGAGGAATTCGACAACGGCGCGCTCGTTGACGACCATGGGAATGTCGTCGCGCTTGGGAATCTGAAGCAGCTCGCCCTCCAGCTTCTCCGGGTTGGCCTGAAGATAGCTGACGACCTGCGGCTTCTGGGCAACAGCTTCCTGCACCTGAAGGTGCTGGCGGCTCTTCTCGCGTACGGCGACCTTGTCGCCGATGTCCACCGTGTAGCTGGCGCGATCCACCTTGCGGCCGTTGACGCTGATGTGGCCGTGAGCCACCAGTTGGCGCGCGGCGCGGGGCGTGGGGGCAAAGCCCAGGCGGTAAACAACGTTGTCGAGGCGGCGCTCAAGCAGTTGCATCAGGTTGTCGCCCGTGTTGCCCGGCATGGCCATGGCCTTGTCAAACAGGCGGCGGAAGCTGCGCTCGCGAAGCTGGTAGAAGAACTTCAGTTTCTGCTTCTCGTTGAGGCCCTCACCGTAGGTGGAGAGCTTCTTTTTGCGGCCGTCACGGCCGTGCTGGCCGGGTTTGTAGGGGCGGGTGGCCAGCGGCGTCTTCTTGTAACCCCAGATGTTTTCGGCAAAGCGGCGCGAGATGCGGTGCTTTGCGCCAGTGTAACGACCCATCGGTCTCCTCAGTTGCCCATCGGGCAATTCCGACTTGCCATCGCGGACCGTACGCACGTCCGGGATGTCGCGGCTTTCGGCCGCCGCGAACCGCGCCTTGCGCGGGCGAAACGCTCTTTCGAGCGGGGCAAAGAAGATAGCAGCGTGCCAAGGCGCGTCAACGGCGCGAACGGCTATTGCCACGGAGTACAGGGATGTCGCGGCGCTACTTCTGCCTTGGGATGGACCTGATTACAGGCTCGCCCTTTTCGTTGAGTTCAAGGATCAGCGTACCTCGCTCGCTCTCCATGCGGAGTACTCGTGAGTCCAACCCTACCGAATCCACGCCGTCTTCAAGGCGCAATTTCCGTGAGTCAACATCCACTGACTTGTCTTTCAGCGCCCTCAGGGAGATCTTGGGGCCGGTTGCGTCGATCGCGATGTATCCGCGATTCTCTGGCTCGTCGTAATCCTCAATGCGGACGGTATGAGCTTCGACCGAACCGAAACTCCCGTGAAAAGGCGGACGCAATCCAAAGTCGGGGGCAAAGTAGTTGGCCGCAACCCCAAACGTACCAAAGAAAGCGATTCCAAGCGCTGCCCCCTGCACGTAGCCGAGCCAGCCGCGCACAGGAAACTTGCGTTCATCCAGACGATTGATCTCTTTCTCCAACCGGTCAACGGTCTTGCGAAGCTCGATGATCTCTGCGGCGTGATCCATGTCAGCTCCCGTTCCAATCAGCCGGCAGTCTAGCAGTTCTCCGTGAACTCCCTCTGCTCCGTGGTTTACCGCTTTTCGTTCAAGCACGGTGCTCGATTCAGCCGACAACATTCCTGACGCGGAGTTTCCGCCGACAATTTCGGGCTGCGGTCCCTCGGAACGTATGGAGGCTGCTCGGCCGCGGCCCTTGGCTCGGAGTGATTCGAGGCGGGCGGTCAGGCCCGTAAACTATTACCTACCGGGGCCAGCGCGAGAGCGTTTGCCCGGCGCAGGGCAGGCGCAATCTGAAACACCTCAATCATCCCCACACCCACCCGGCGCCCCCTGACCAGCGGCGCCGGGCCCACTTTTTGCCGGCGGAGAAGGAGGTTCATGGAAACCGCAGCGTGCTTCGCTTTTCACGGCTGACCTCTGACCTCGGACAACGGACTTCGCTAAAGTGCCGGCGATACTCTGAGGCGAGAGCACGCATGCACTTTGATACCAGGGCCATCCACGACGGCTACGACCCCTCCAAGAACTTCGGCGCGGTCAACCCGCCGCTGAACATGAGCAGCACCTACGCCCAACTCGCGCCCGGCAAGCACCAGGGCTACGAGTATGCGCGCAGCGGCAATCCGACCCGGGCCGCGCTTGAGGGCGTTCTGGCGAGCATCGAAAACGGCACCCGCGCCTTTGCCTATTCCAGCGGTCTGGGCGCGACGGACACCGTGATGAAGCTGCTCGGCGCCGGCGATCACGTGGTGGTGGCCGACGACGTCTATGGCGGGACTTTCCGCATCTTCGACAAGACCTACCGGCGCTTCGGCCTCGAGTTCACGTTCGTGGACACCACGCGCGCGGGCAGCATTGAGGCCGCCTTCACGCCCAAGACCCGAATGCTGTTCATCGAAACGCCCTCCAACCCCCTGCTCAAGATCACGGACATCGCGGCCGCGGCCTCTGTGGCGCGAAGGCGCGGGGCCATCACGGTGGTGGACAACACGTTCGCGACGCCCTATCTGCAGAATCCCCTGGAACTGGGGGCGGATATCGTGCTGCACAGCGCCACCAAGTACCTGGGCGGCCACAGCGATGTTGTGCTGGGGGCGCTGATCACCAGGAGCGATGAACTCGCGCAGAAGATCGCTTTCAACCAGAATGCCAGCGGCGCCGTGCCGGGCTCTCTCGATTGCTACCTGGTTCATCGCGGCATCAAGACGCTGGCCGTGCGCATGGAACGGGCCTGCGACAACGCGGAGAAAGTCGTCACGTTCCTGACCGAACACCCCAAGGTCAAGAGCATCTACTATCCGGCCCTGGCACAGCACCGCAACCACGACATAGCCCGCAAGCAGATGAAGCGATTCGGCGCGATGATCAGCTTCGAGATCAAGGGCAGCGTGGCCGACGGCGTGAAAGTGGTCAGCGGGCGCAAAGTGTGGACGCTGGGCGAGAGCCTGGGCGGCGTGGAAAGCCTGCTGGAGCACCCGGCCAGCATGACCCATGCGAGCATCCCGGCTGACATGAGAAAGAAAATCGGCCTGGACGACGGACTCATCCGCCTCAGCGTAGGCATCGAGCACCCCGACGACCTGATCGAGGACCTGGCCGAAGGGCTCGACAGCTACTAGCCGCGGCGGCAGATAACGATCTTCGCATTCAACGGCGTCCGCGCGCTCCATACGACAGGCGCCATCCGTTGTTCGTAAGTGTGGCCAAAGCATATGGCACAGCGATCCAATACCCTGCGGCTGGCTTCCCGCGGCTCGGCCCTTGCGCTGACGCAGTCGCGTTGGGTGGCCGCGCAGCTTGAGCGGCTGCACGCCGGTCTTCGGGTCGAGCTGGTGGAAATCAGGACCAGCGGCGATGTGAAACTGGGCCAGTCCCTGCAGGCCATCGGCGGCAAGGGGGCCTTCACCAGGGAACTGGAAGACGCCCTGCTGGAAGGGCGGGCCGATTTCGCGGTCCATTCACTCAAGGACCTGCCGACGCAACTGCCTCCGGGCTTGGCCCTGGGCTGCACGCCGCCGCGCGAGGACGTGCAGGACGTCCTGATCCTGCGCCAAAAGCAGCCGGCCAACGAGCTGACGGAGGACCCCTTCAAACTTCTGCCGCCCGGGGCGACCGTGGGAAGTTCCAGCCTGCGGCGGCGCGCCCAGCTTTTGGCCCGCCGCAAGGATCTCAAAGTCATTGAGTTCCGCGGCAACGTTGAAACGAGGCTGCGCAAACTCGAGGAGGGCAAGGCCGATGCCACCCTATTGGCGCTGGCGGGCCTCAAGCGCCTGGGTCTGATGGGCGCCGACCCGGGGCTGCTGGAGCGCTTTGGGGTCTTCATTCTCCCCTCACGCCTGTGGCTGCCGGCCGTCAGTCAGGGGTGTCTGGGCGTCGAGATACGCCAGGACGACAAGGAGCTGCGTGAGCTTCTGGCGCCGCTCCATGACGCGGGAACCTTTGCCGCCGTGGAGGCCGAGCGCGCGTTTCTGCATGCGCTGGGTGCGGGGTGCACGGCGCCTGTCGGCGCGCTCGCCCGGGTGCCCGAGGGAAGTGAGGTTCTGCTCGAGGGCGCCCTCTTTGCCGAGGACGGCAGTTCCGAGCGCCGCGCCCTGGTTCGCGGCCACATTTCACAACCGCGCCGGGCGGGCGAGGAGGCTGCGCGGCAGGTGCTGTCACAGCGGTGAACGGAGCATCGGCATGCCAGTTCTTTTGCACGTGTAAGCAAAGGGGGGTGGAGTACTACTAGTTGATATGGCGGGGGGCCTTGATTTAGACTCCCCTCTCCCCCGCAGCCGGTGGCTTACCCCAGTTGGCGGATTGAACCCGCCTGGAGAAAAATCATGGACAAGAAAGTTCTACCCATTGTTGCTGTCTCGCTGCTGGCCTGCTGCGCCCTGATGCTGTCGGTCATTGGCGGGGTGTACGCATACAACACGTTCGCGGGATCGGCCCAGACGGTCCATGCCGCGTCGGACCAGGGGCCGGAGTGGACCGTGACGCCGGTTCGCATTGACCAGAACAACGACTACATCGTGGTGATGGCCAAGATGAAGAACCCGCTGGACGATGCCACGAACCCCGAAACGCTGCAGATGGCCTGCTATCAGCTTCGTGCCAAGGGCGGCGACGGCAAGGCGGAGCTGTTCTTCGTGGCGGCCCGTACGGTGACCTACGACCTCAAGCTGGAGTGGGTGAACCACCAGCAGCTTGGCAACAGCCCGGAAAAGCTGCGCCCCTTCGAGATCAAGAAGATCGTCGAGAAGAAGTAGCGGCCGGCGCGGGAAGATGAGTGGAGGGGCGGGGGCGCAGCCAGGCTGCGCCCCTGTGACTTTGGGGCCACGTAAGCTTGTTGGCCCTGTCACATCGGCATCACCGGTCGGGAAGAGGGCTTGCACCGAGGCTTGCTGTGCATATTCTGTGGGGATAAGAAGTTCCAACAGCGGTTGGGCGCTTGCGGTTGCTGGCGGGAGTCAGCGGCGCCGCTGCACGTGGAACCCAGTGGTTTGGAGCCAGAGCAATGACCAAGTATCGCTCGTTCGATGAAGTCCTCAAAGAACTCGACATGGACGAAGACGAGTTGAAGAGGCTAGTCAGCGAAGGCCAGATTCGGGCGTTCCGCGACGAAGACCGCATGAAGTTCCGCGCTGAAGACGTGCAGAACCTGGCTTCGACGCGCCAGGCGGACGTCGGCGAGCAGCAGGTGGACCTGGGCGAGACTCAGGTGGGGGGCGAGGGCCTGCAGGTCGTCGAAGAAGAGACGGACGAAACGCTGCTCGACCTCGGCAATCTCTCCGGCGACAAGGACTTCGAGGACACCGGCGCCACCAGTGTTCCCACCGTGGAACTGGGAGATGTCGGCGGCGGGGAGGACCAGGACGCGACGCTCACCGAAGAGCTGGTCTTCGACGAAACCGATGAACTTGGCGGCCTTGACTTTGGTGAAGGTCAGGACGCTGACGCGACGCAGAAGATCGAGACGGGCAACCTTGACCTGAAGGAGAACGAGGACCTCGGTCTCCAGACCGAGCCCGTCGATCAGCTTGACGAGCTGGACGAAGCCCAGGAGGCTCCGGCGCAGATGGCGCCTCCGCCTTCGCGCATGTCCGGCCCGCCCATGGGCATGCCCGGCCCCGTCCAGATCCAGGAGCAGATCAAGTACGTCGAGATCGTTCCCAACGAAACCATCGTCTGGAAGGTGCTCACCGGCGTAACGTTTATCCTGTTCCTCTTCGGTCTCTGCACTTTCCCCGCCATTGGCATGGTGCGCGCTGACGACGTTTTGAGCACCTTCTGGGGCAACATGGGTTACACCATGCACCTCAAGGGAAAGAACAACGCGGGTGATATCCAGACTTCCGTTTACCGTGTGGATCTCAGCGCCCCCAACGCCCAGAACAAACCCATCCCGGTGGCCGTCGGCACCGGCCCCAAGCACATTGTCTGGTCCGGACAGGATGTCATCCGCAAGTTCTCCGGTGAGAGCCTCGCCAGTGGCTCCGGCACCGACAGCGGTGACGGCGCGGCTGCCCCTGCCCCGAAGACTGAGTAGCGCTCATGGCATCCAGGCCGGGGCCCTCCCACGGGAGGGCCCTTTTTTTGGATATGGCGCGATCGGGCTTTTATGTATTTGATGTTTGCAGGATTCGTGCTAGCCTGAACGAGTTGCGGAGGGGGTGCCCATGCCAAATGTTCTGCTGATTGACGACAATCGCGCAGTCACTGAGATCATTCGCGCTCTTCTGCAGCGCAACAGCTACAGCGTGGAGATTGCCAACTCACCCCAGGCGGCCCTCGATGCCCTGCAGCGCGGCCGCTTTGACGTGATTGTCTGCGACGTGATGATGCCGGGGCAGGACGGATTCACCCTGGGCCGGAACATCAAGTCTGCGCCGGCGACCGCGGACATCCCCATCGTCTTCCTGACTGCTCTGGACACGATCGAGGACGAGTTCGAGGCCTACCTGAGCGGGGCCGCGGCCTATATGGTCAAGCCGTTCAAGGCCAGAGATCTTCTGGGCACGCTGAGCTCGGTGCTCAGCGGCGAGACGGCGCGCAAGGGCACCAGTCAGGGTCGCCTCTCGGTGTTTCAGGACGGCGTGCGCGTGCTGGCGGCCGTCACTGACCGCGCCAACCGCCGCGCCGTGGCCGAAGCCACGCGCGATGCCGGCATGGACCTCGACTTCAGCGAGTCCTTTGACGAAGCCCTGCAGCGCCTCGATCGTGAGCGATTTCAGATGTTGATCGTCGATGCGCGGCTCAACGGTTTCTCGGCCTCTGCCATGGCCGATTACCTGCGTTACTTCGCGCTCAATCTGCCCGTGATCGTGCTCGGACATGGCGAACAACGCCCCGGATTCTTCTATGTCTCGGCTGAAGGCGGAGCCTCGGCGCTTGCACAGGCCCTCAAGCAGGTGTTGCAGCATCGCGCCTGAACCGGGCATGGCTATGATGCCGCCATGCTGAGCCCACCCGATGTCTTCATCACGCGCGCCATCCCGGAGGCGGCCATCCGGTTGCTGACTTCGGCCCTTCCAGGGCTGAACGTTGCAGTCAATCCCCGTGACGCCAACCTTACTCCAGCCGAGATTGCGAGCATGGCCGCAGGTGCTCAGGGCCTGATCTGCACCCTCGCTGACGACATAAGCCGCGCCCTGATCGATTCCTTGCCTCGCCTGCGTGTGATCGCCACCTACGCCGTGGGCACCAACAACATCGATCTCGCGGCGGCGCGCGAGCGCGGCATCGTGGTTGCCAACACGCCCGAGGTGCTGACGGACGCCACGGCCGAGGTGGCCGTGGGGTTGATGCTGGCCTGTGCGAGGCGGTTTATCGAGGGCGATGTGTTGACACGTCAGGGGGGTTTCCGCGGCTGGGCGCCGCTGTTTCATCTGGGCCAGGGCGTATACGGCAAGACCGTAGGGATTGTGGGGGCGGGGCGCATCGGACTGCGCGTCGCTCGCACCATGAGGCACGGCTTTGACTGCCGGGTGCTGTATGCGTCGCGAAGCGAGCATCCCGAATTTGAGGCCCAGGCCCAGGCCGAGCGCGTGGAACTGGACAGCCTGCTGGAACAGAGCGACTTTGTCTCGTTGCATTGCCCGCTGACGCCACAAACGAGGCACCTGATCGATGAGCGGCGGCTGGCGCGCATGAAGAAAGAGGCATTTCTCATCAATACAGCGCGAGGCCCCGTGGTGGATGAGGCGGCGCTGGTGAAGGCCCTCAAGGCCGGGCGCATTGCGGGGGCGGGGCTGGATGTGTTTGAGCACGAGCCTGCGCTGGCGCCGGGCCTGGCGGAACTTGGCAATGTGACGCTGCTGCCGCATATCGGCAGCGCTACGGTCGAGACGCGGCAGCGCATGGGCCTGATGTGCGCCCAGGCCGTGATCGAAGTGCTTTGCGGTCGCGAACCGGCTAACCGCGTCGTCCCAGGCTGACCACGATTTCCCATTCGTCGGGGCGCACAGGCTGCACGGAGAGGCGCGAGCCCTTCTGGAGGACGGCCATTTTCTCGAGTCCGCGGGCGGCCTTCAGGTCTGCGAGCGTCACGGGCTTTCGGAACCGCTCGACAAAGCGGACGTCGACCATGAACCAGGTGGGGTTTTCCTTCCTGCTTTTGGGGTCGAAGTATTCATGTCCCTTCCTGAAAGCGAAGTGGTCGGGATAGGCCTCGCGGCAGACTTCAGCCAGGCCCGTCACGCCGGCCGGGTCGCCATTGCTGGCGTAGAACAGAACGCCGTCGCCGACCTTCATATCATCGCGCATGAAGTTGCGTGCCTGATAGTTGCGAACGCCTTCCCAGCTCGCGGTGCCGTCGCGCTCGAGATCATCGATGGAATAGGCAGAGGGTTCGCACTTCATCAGCCAGTAGCGCGTGGGCATAATTCACCTCGGTTTCAGACAAGCCATGGATTCAATCATGACTGACTTTGAGCTTCCACAATCCCCTGAAGCGCTGCGCACCTACCTGATCGGCCAACTCGAGCAATGGGAGCAGCGGGCCCGGCAAGTCGAGCAGGAGCTGAGCGCCAGGCGTCTTGCCGTCATGGAGGAGTTCGAGCGTCCCCTGATGCAGCAGAGCGCACGATTGAAGGCGCTGGGACTGCATCACGAAGCTCAGCAGGCGCTCGAACTTGCTGAAATGGTACGTCAGGAGTCACGTCGCCTTTCCGGGCGGCTGACAAGTGTCAGCGTGCCGCCAGACCATCCGACCCCTGTTGCCGATGCGCCCGCGCAGGTCGCTGATGCGCCCGCGCCTGTTGCCGATGCGCCCGCGCCGGGTCCCTGCGACGCGGGTCCAGGCCGGCCCGGAGGCCGCGTGGAGGACTTCCCGGCCACAGGGTCCGGCACCCAGGCGCCTGAACAGGGCGAGGGTCTGCCGACAACCGGGAACGTTCGGCGGGGCATCACCGAGGAGGAACGTGCCCGGGTCGATGAACTGTTCAGCCAAATGGAAATGCTGAGCGCAGCCGCGCCGGAAATGGACCACGAGGAGCTCAAGTTGCGAATCGAGCTGCTGGGTGCCCGGGGGCGCCTGCTGCAGGAGGAGCAACCGCTGCTGCGCGGACAAAACACGCGATTGGGCGACCGGCTTCACTGCATGTTCGGCGGCCTGACCATGCTGGCAAAGAAGCATCTGAACCCGGCGAGGATTTTTGTTGAATCCCTCAATCAGAACAAGCGTCGGAAGTGGGCCAGCTTTCTGGAGAGTTGCGAGGCAGAGTTCCAGGAGTTGCTTGACCGTCGCAGGGCCAGCGAGGAGAAGGCGGCACAACAGCAGCTTGCTCAAAAGCGGCGCCAGCAGGCAGACGATGAGACCGCCAGGCATGCTGCCCTTGCCCGAGGGGACCTGGCTGAACTGCTTGAGGCTCCCGCGGATGCGCAGGACAGCTACTGGCAGGAAGACGTGCGGGAAGCGGTCAGGGACTTCCATCGCCTGTCACCGAACCAGACGGAGAGCCAATTGATTGCTGCCTTGCGCCCCTTTGCCGAGTTGTTCGAGACCGGAGGCGAGTTCCGGTGGCTGCGCAAGAAGCTCAATCCCAAGGCCAAAGACAGCGGCTCATTTGAAGCCGTGGAAGTCATCCCCGGGGTCGAGCGCCCCTTGGTGCAACCCAACACAAAGGCCTTCGACCAGTGGCGGGGGTTCCTGGAAGGGAAACACGCTGCCATCGTGGGCGCTTCCTGCCGGGAAAACCGCCGCGAGCAGCTTCAGAAGTTCTTTGGCCTGTCCAGCCTGGATTGGATCGAGAACGAACGTACCGAGGCGGCCAATACGCACACATTGGATCAGCGCATCCGAAACGGCCGTTACGACATGGTTTTCTACCTGGCTCGCTTCTCCAGCCACTCCCTCCAGGATTGCGCCAAGGCGGCCTGCAAGGCTTCGGGCGTACCATTCATCGTGATCGAGCGTGGCTATGGCATTGGCGCTTTCTGCCGCGCCATTGAGCGTTCGCAGTCCCTGATTCGCTCCGAAGGTTCGATCTCATAGAAATGCACAGGCGCGGAGAGCTGGCTCTCCGCGCCTGGTGCCGCGCCGCGGGGGGACGGGCGGCTAGTTCTTGCAAGGCTGGCAGGGCTTGCAGGGATCGGGCTTCTTGACCTCCCAGTGTCCGCCGCACTCCCGCTTGACCATGCGGGTCTTGTAGCAACCCTCGACGAAGACCTTCTCACACACCGTCTTGTAGTGTCCGGGGATGACCTTGCAGACCTCCTTGTCCACGTAGTGACCCGGCACCACCTTGCACACCTCACGGTCTTCGTAGCGGCCGGGGATGCACTTCTCGACCATCTTCTTCTCGTAGTGCGCAGGAACCCACACGCACTCGTTGGTGTAGTAGATCCTTCCATGGCAGTCACGGCGCGCCACCCGCCTGGTCACATGCTGGCCCGCGACGTACACGGTTTCCTCCACCATCTCCGTGCGCCCGGGAATCCACACACGCTCAATCACCTTGACGTGCTTCTCCGGCACCCACACCCGTTCGATGGTCTTGACGTGCTGGTCCGGCACCCAGACCTGCTTTTCCACGGTCGTCCAGTGGCCCAGCTGGAAGTAGCGCTCCTCCACCATCTCGTAATCCACCACCCACACGCGCTCCTGCCCGATACCGCGGTCCCGTTGGTCGTCTGAGCGGCCGTGGTCGCGGCGGCCCTCGTCACGGCCCTGACTCTTGCCGCGTCCCGATTCTCCCACCTTCACTTCGACGGACTTGCCTTTGTTGTCCTTGTTGACGCGCACGGAGACCTGCGCATCGAGTTGCCCGGCCCCCAGGCCGAGCACGGCAACTGCTGCTAGAACTGCGACTGGCTTGAACATGACTTTCTCCCCTGGCTGGCTTTCGGCTCCCGCGCAGCAACCCTGCTGCTTGCCAATGGGATGCTATCCCGGCCCAGAAGGTTCCGCATAACTCATTATTTTTCAGCCACTTAGGTGCATAATCTCCGGCAGGCACTGCCCGATTTCCGGCACCTTGAACCCGAGGGCAGTTTGCCTTCGCGGCGGGCGCGGCATTCAATACCGCCCGCGCCTTTGATAAACCAACCCCATGGCTCCCAAACCTCCGAAGAAGGTGCTGTACACCCAGGCGCAGATCGCCCAACGCCTCGATGCCATGGCGGCGCAGATTCTCAAGGACTACAAAGGCAAGAGGCTCCTCTGTTTGGTGGTTCTGCGGGGCGGCTTTTTCTTTGCCGCTGACCTGATACGCCGAATTGCGCCTCTGGATCCTGAGCTCGATTTCGTGCGGCTTACGAGTTATGTCGGCGCGCGCTCGGGGGGCGAGCCCGTTTTCCGGGGCCAGCTTCCCCCATGCAGTGGCTATGACGTACTCGTCATCGAAGATTTGGTCGACACCGGAACGACTTTGTCCACGCTGGACCAGGCGATCCGGGCCCAGGGTCCAAACTCCCTGCGCTACGCCGTGGCCGTGGACAAGAAGGCGCGCCGCAAAGTCGAATTCACCGCGGACTACATTGCCTTTGACCTCGAGCGCGATGTGTTTCTCGTGGGCTACGGCATGGATCACGAGGGCAAGTTCCGCACGCTGCCGGATATCCGCGAAGCGGCCCAGTGAGGGCGCGGGCTGTTCGCCCTGGGCCATGCAGGAATTGAACCATGAAGGCAGTCATAGTCCGTGAACACGGCGGCGTGGAAAAGCTGCTGTTTGAAGAGGCTGAGAAGCCTCGCATCAAGCCCGACGAGGTGCTGGTGGCGGTAAAGGCTGCGGGCATCAACCACCTGGATCTGTGGGTGCGCAAGGGAGTCCCCGGCCACAAGTTCCCCCTGCCGATGATTCCGGGTACGGACGTAGCGGGCGACATCGTCGAGGCCGGCCCGCTCGCCACGGGGTTCAAGGTGGGCGATCGCGTGGCCGTCATGCCGGGATTTGCCGATCCATTGACCGAGCAATCCCTCAGCGGCCAGGACCAGCTTTCCCGCGACTACGGCATTTTCGGCGAGACGCGCAACGGAGGTTGCGCCGAGTTCATGGACGCTCCGGCGCGCAACCTCATGCGACTGCCGCCATCCATGAGCTACAGCGATGCCGCGGCCTGCCCCCTGGTGTTCCTGACCGCCTGGACCATGCTCAAGAAGGCCGGCGTCAAGGCCAACGACCTGGTGCTCATGCACGCGGCGGGGTCCGGCGTCACGAGCGCGGGCATCCAGCTTGCCAAATTGCTGGGCGCGACAGTCATTGCCACGGCCGGCAGTGAGGAAAAGCTGGAGAAAGCCCGCAAGCTGGGGGCGGACTTTCTCGTCAACTACCGCCAGGACTGGGTGGAAGAGGTCAAGAAGCTCACGTCCAAGGCCGGTGTGGACGTGATATTCGATCATGTGGGCCCCGATACGTTTGATGGCGACATGAAGCTGATCAGGTGGGGCGGCCGATACGTCACCTGCGGCAGCACGACGGGCGGCGAGGTCAGGCTGAACCTGCGCGCCCTTTTCTTCAAGCGCATCAGCCTCATTGGCTCCACCATGGGCCCCAAGGCTGATCAGATCGAGGTCTGGAAGCTGCTGACATCAGGCAAGGTGCGTCCCGTCGTCGATCGTGTGTTTGCCATCCGCGACATTCGCGAGGCCCACAGTTATGTGGAGTCGCGCCGTGCCTTTGGCAAAGTCGTGCTGGACGCGACACAGTGGTAAGGGTCGGGCTCTTGATCCCGTTGAGAGGTTTTCGAGCGCGACGGGAATCCGGATCTGGGCAAGCGGCACGCAGCGCGAGGCATGATCATGTACTGCCAGATCATCAAATTCGAGGCGCGGCCCGGTGCGGTCACGGAGGCCGCCCTGAAGAAATACATCAAGGCCGCGAGCTTCAACCCCGGTTTTGTGCACGGCAGCTACTTTGTGCCGGAAGCCCTGCCTGACGGCTCGGTGCCGCCGGGCTTTGCCATCGGCACCCGCGAGCGAACCTACTTCGTGCAGCTCGTTTTCCGAACCTCGCGCGACATGCTCAAGCACGTCGAGCTCTATCACGGGGATGATTTGAACCTCCTGCCCGCGCCGCACCACTACGTGCTGGGCAAGTACATTGAAGACCTGGGCGTCGAGGTCGAAAACCGCTACCAGTCCTGACGCGGACTTCGGTCATGGCGTGCCCGCGAGTTGGCAATTGACGGGCGCGCGGGCAGGTGCTTGAAACTTCAACGGCAGGGGGCGGACCACCATGGCATATCAACTCATCTCGGTATTGCGCGACACGGAAGACCCGCGTCTTGTCGTCGTTTCGCTCAAGCGGCCGGACGTCAAGAACGCCATCAACAGGGCCATGGTGGCGGAATTGACCCGGGCCTTTGATGACCTGCGCGACGGCGGCGATGCGGGCTGCGTGATTCTGACCGGCGAGGGCCCCGATTTTGCGGCCGGCGCAGACATCGCCGAACTGCGAGAACGCAGGGCTTTGGAGTCGCTCGCGGCCATCAACAGCGCGCTCTTTGCCCGCATCGAGGGTTTTGCCGCCCCCGTCATCGCCGCCATTCGCGGCTACGCCCTGGGCGGAGGTTGCGAACTCACCCTTGCCTGCGACATGCGCATTGCCTCCGAGACCGCCCAGTTCGGCCAGCCCGAGGTCAACCTCGGCATCATTCCCGCTGCCGGCGGCACGCAGCGCCTGCCGCGCATCGTGGGGCTGGGCCGCGCCAAGGAACTGGTGCTGACCGGCGCCATCATTGATGCGCAGGAGGCCCTGCGCATCGGGCTCGTCAACAGGGTGGTGCCCGACAGCGAACTCATGGGCGCGTCACGCAAGATGGCACTGACCATACTCAAGAAGGGCCCCCTGGCAGTTCGCATGGCCAAGGCGGCGCTGAACCAGAGCGCGCGCATGAGCCTCGACAGCGGGCTCGCCTTCGAAAGCACCGCCCAGGCACTGCTGTTCGAGAGCGATGACAAGATGAAGCGGATGACGGACTTTCTTCAGAAGAAAAAGAAGTAGCAGCGTCGGGCGGCCGCTCTGGATTCCGGGTTCTGAATTCAAAGCGCGGGCCTTCCTTCAGAACCCGGCAATCAGCGTTCGCCATTCCATGATATCCCACATCGCAGTTTTCGGCGCAGGCACCATGGGCCACGGCATCGCCCAGGTGGCCGCCCAGTCCGGCTTCAAAGTCGCGCTCTACGACATCAAGCAGGAGTTCGTCGACAAAGGACTGGCAAGCATCCGGGGCAACCTCGACAAGGGCGTCGAAAAGGGCAAGGTCACGGCCGAGCAGCGTCAAGCCGCGCTGGGCAATCTGCGCGGCACGATCGCCGTGCCGGATGCGGCCGAGGGCGTGCAGCTGGTGATTGAGGCCATCCCGGAGAAGCTCGAACTCAAGCAGGGGCTCTTCAGGGAACTGGATGGACTTTGCGGCCCTGACACGGTGTTTGCCAGCAACACATCGAGCCTGAGCATCGCGAAAATCGCCTCTTCCACCCGGCGGGGCGACCGTTTCGTGGGCATGCACTTCTTCAATCCCGTGCATATCATGAAGCTGCTGGAGCTCGTCGTGACGGGCCAGACCAGCGCGGCCACCCTGGCCGCCGTGCAGGAGGTCGGCGCCCGGCTCGGCAAGGATTGCATCGTGGTGAAGGACTTCCCGGGCTTTGCCACCAGCCGCCTCGGAGTATGTCTGGGCCTCGAGGCCATCCGCATGGTGGAGCAGGGAGTTGCCAGCGCCGCCGACATCGACAAGGCACTGGAGCTGGGTTACGCCCACCCCATGGGGCCCTTGAAACTCACAGATCTGGTAGGTCTGGACGTGCGCTTGAACATCGCCGACTACCTGCACGGTGAACTGAAGAGCGAGGTATTCAGGGCGCCTCAGCTCATGCGCGACATGGTCAAGGCTGGAAAGCTGGGCAAAAAGAGCGGCGAGGGTTTTTACAAGTATTGAAGCAGCGACAGCTTGCGGCGTGGCGCGCGGGCCGGCTCCCGGTGGCGCTTGCGGGTTGCGGCGGCGCGGGATAAATTCCTTCCGTCGCATCTTCCCCGATGCCTGGCGCTCCCCGCGCCCAACGGACCTACACAACATGTGGACTCGCGCAGGAACAGCACTTGTGCTGCTGTCGTTGTTCGTCTGGGCGGCCCAGGCCCAGAAAGCCGAGGCAAAGCCCGCCACTCGCGCGGCCGCGCTGATCAAGGCCAACGACGCTGACAGGAACGGCAAGATCGAATTCAAGGAATGTTTCAGCCGCGCCAGGAAACTGGAGCGGGAGTTACACCAGGCCCAGGATGCCGCGCGTCGGGCCGTACTGGAAAAGGCTACTCCGGATGTTCTGGCGCCGGCGGACTTTCTCGCGGCCGACGTGAATGACAACCTCTCGCTTTCACGTGAAGAATTGGAGGCCTTTCTGACGGCCCAGTCGGGCGGGCAGGCTCCTGCCATGAACGAAGCCGATGAGGACACGCTGTTCAAGGCGCGGTGGGAGGATTCCTGGCCTGACCTTCTCAAGCGCATGGACGCAAACCGTGACAGGAAGCTTTCCCTGAGTGAGCTCGCGCCGCGCTTTCCGCGCGAACTGACGGCCGAGGAATTTGCAAAGGCCGACACCAGCAAGGACCAGTGCCTCGAGTTCTCGGAATTCTTCGCCATGCTCAACGCCAGGCGAGCCGAGGGCCTTTGCATCACTCACCTGGTCAACGGTTGGTGGGTCAGCGAAGTGGCGACCTGCAAAAACACGGAGGACGAAGGAGGCCCCCACGTTGGCGGCAGTGCTTCGGAAGAGTGGGTGTCTGACGAGGCGGCCGTGGAACCTCCGGGCGGCGAAGCCGGAAAGGAATCCAGGGAGGACCGAAAGACGGGCGTTCGCTCTCAACCCGGGCTGTCCAGGCGCAAGCTGGGACTTGGTACGTCCCTGCTCTTCCTGGAAGAGCGGGAAGACAAGCCCGGCCCCGCCGGAACGCCGCGCCCGACGCAGGAGTATGAGCGTTACGACTTCATGGAGATCAAGTCCAAGCAGATTCGCTGGCGCACCCTTTCCTGCTACGCCGATGGGGACTCGGACCATCGTCGAGGAGGAGAGCACAGCTACCCGGTAGATTACGCGTCCGCTCAGGCCAAGGCCGTCAAAGCAAAATGCGAGCGCAGCGTGATGGACATCGGCGATGAGAAGTTCGAAGCCTTCACCCTGGATCCGGCCCCGGGTTTGAGCATCACCGTCATTGTCGTGGACGGTGTCGAGGTCATTGCCAGGCAGTCGGGAACCTCCCCGGGATTCCGCAAGACGCTCCTGCGCTTTGTTGACCGCCCTGATGCGCCCCGGAACTACAAACCTGCCGCGCCGCTGGAAAATCGCGCCAAGGACGGCCTCTCGCCCCGTGAAGTCAAGGCGGGCCTCAAGCTGCTTTACTCACTGCCGCAGGGCGGGGAAAAGGTCGACCACCTGACCCGTTGTACGTGGATGGCGAGGCTCAAGACCGGCGATGACCGGTACGCCGTGGTGGAAGTCGTGGGGCGGGCCAACGGCCAGTGCCACATGAGGGCGCGCGGCTGCAACGAAAACGCCGACAGCTCCACCAAGGGGTGGGATGTGCGCGGGCAATTCAGCGAGTATCAGTTCAGTGCGCAGGCAGGGCACATGCGCCAGCCGGTTCGAAGGGAAGGGCCCGTGGAGATCGGCGGAGAGCGCTTTGAGGCCTACTCCACTCCGGATCCCTTTGCTGAGTCCGGGGGGTCCGTGGTCTACATTGTCATGGACGGCGTTGAGGTCGTTTACCGGCGGCTCGACGGCGCGGGCAAGACCCTGGAGGAATTGGCGGGTTTTGTCGAAGCTGAGTAGGCCGGGCATTGCGCCGGGGCGGCCTACAGGCCGCCCCGGTTTCGATTTTCCCCCGACCGGTCGTGCAAAGAAAAGCATCCGGACATCGGCCTGGAGCTCTTTTTGAGTTGGTCCGCAGGGCCAACGCCGGGCGCAAAACGAGCCGGGCAAGGCAGCCGAGCCGAAAGGCCGGCAGGAGCCAGGTGCGGCGAGACCAACGGCGACCGTAGGGAGCGAACCCGCAATGCGCGCAGCGCTTGGCGGGAACCGCGATGTTCGCTGCGAGCGAGAGCCTGCGGACCAACTGCGAAGAAGCTCTAACCCTCGGCCTTCTCCAGATACTTCCTGGCCTCTTCCTTCTTGCCGATGGAATCCAGGAACGTGCCCAGGGCGTGATGGTACTTGCTCAGGCGGTCGGCCTTGCCGTCATCCTTGACTTCGCTCTTCTCCTCGAACTCCACGGCCTTGCGGAAAGCCTCCTCGGCTTCCTTCTTGCGGCCGGCCACGGCGCAGGCCTCCCCCAGGCCAAACCAGCTTTTGGCCAGAATGTGCGCGTCGGCCTTGCCCTTCTCCTTGCCCTTGACCGAGGCCTGAAAGGCCTTGATCGCCTCCTCATGCTGGTTGAGTTGCGAGAGCGATTCCCCCAGCCCGTGCTGCAGGTGCGACACCACCAGCGGATCTTCGTGGGCGTCCTCCGCCATCTTGATGGCCTTGCGCCGCGCCATCACGCTGGGCATGGGCTTGCCCGCGACATAGAGCATCTCGGCCAGGCCGCGCTGCATCTGCACCCGTTTCGCAAGCGGCATGCCCGCCTTCTCCGCGAACTTGAGGGCGTTGTTGAAGGCCTTTTCGCCTTCCGCGTTCCAGTCGGCCAGGCGCTTCTTCAGCGCGGGGTCTGCTGTCTGCGACTTCCCCGTCTGCGCCTGCTGCACCCCCGCCACGGCCTCCTGAAACTTCAGCGAACCGTCAAGCTGCGCCGCCAGCGGCTTGAGCGCCCGCCCCAGATGGAACCACAGGTGCGCCTTGACCTCATCATCGCTGTTGGCCGCTTCCGCCAGCGCCAGGGCCTTGCGGAACCACTCCGCCGCGTCTTCATGCTTGTCGCCCAGCAACAGGGCCTCGCCGTAACGGAAGAACAGGTTCACCCGCGCAGCCGGCGGCGCCTGGACCTCTTCCTTCAGGTCAACGGCCTTGTTGAAGCTGATCACCGCATTCTGGAGCTGGCCCGCCGCCGCCTGCGCCTCGCCCAGCCGGCAATACGAGTTGGCCAGCCCGTTCTTGTCTCCGCCGCCGGCCTGCTCGCGCTCGATCATTTTCTCGAAGTGCCGCACGGCGCTTGTCGCGTCGCCGCCATCGAGGGCCAGGTTGCCCGCGATCTCGTGCCACACGGCCTCATCCAGCGGCGAGAGATTGCCCGGCATTTCCACCCGGTCGGGGTTGGGGCTCATCTGTCTCAGCACCACCTCGGCGGCCTTGGCATTGCCCTGGTAGTAGTCGTTGATGGCGGCTTCCAGCTTTTCGTTGGCCATGGGTTGCCTCGTGTTCAGATTGGCCGATAATCACGGTTTGAAGTAAAGAATGCAACCATGGAACTCAAGCACGCGCCCTGCCTGCTCCTCTTCGTCCTCGCCCTCTTCGGCGCGGCATGCGGCTTCGTGGGCGTGAATGCCTGGCCCGACGACCACGACAACGACCGCGAAGAAGCCATGGATCTTCCGCCGCAATCGGCCCTGCCCGGCCGCTTCCGCGCCCGCGGCGACGTGCCCAACACCCACGACCGCGGCCTGCCACGGGGGCTCGTCAACATGCTGCCCGACACCCACCTGACCTTCGCCTGCGAGCGCCAGGATTTCTTTGGCGATGATCACCTGGCACTGCTCGCGCCCCTGCCCCGCCTGCGCGTGGTCGAAGTTGTCGATACCCCCGGCCTTACACCCAAGGGCCTGACACGCCTGAGCGAAATGCCCAAGCTGGCGGGGCTCACGCTGTTGGGGGCCGTGAGCCTCAGCGACGCCGCTCTGGAGCAGATCGCCCGGGCCGGCCACCTCGAATGGCTTGAACTGGGTCCCTGCGACAACGTGAGCGCCGGCGGTGTCCGGAAACTGGCGGCACTCAAGAAACTGCGCACCCTGGTGCTCTACGACGCGCGGCATCTTTCCGCCGCCGACGTAGAGGCCCTGGAACGGGAGCGCCCGCAACTCCAGGTGTTCACCCGCACCCGCTGACCCCGTCATGCCGACTTGCGCGGGCGCTTACGTGCCATCGCCGGCAGTTTGGGAGTTCGCGGAGGAAATCGGGCGCGCTATGATTTCACCATACCTGATGAAGCAAAGGTCACGGCTCTGTCCGAAATAGGGCGCGTGCGGCTGAAGCTCTGGCCCGACGCTCCATGACTGTGTTTCAGCTTGTCAAATCCGTCGCGATTGCACCTGCCGTCGCCACGTGGGCGTACCGGGACAAGTTGCCGGAGAATTGGGTCGACAACCCTGCTTCCGTGCCGGCCGAGTTCTGGGTGTTCGCGATTCCTGCAGCCATTTTGGTGCCGTCCACCCTCGTTCTTTTCATCCTTGCCGCCATTCGCGCTGGGAAGTCCAGCCGCGCCGCGGCCTTTACGCTCCCGCGATCCGGACCGCTGGCCTGCCCGCCGACACAGGCGCAGGTGGCCTCCTGTGGGCGCGGCTTGAAACAGTCGTCGAAGTGACTCAGGAACGCATCCGGCTCGCCGCGCAACGCAACCATATCGTCGCCGGAGGGCACGTCATCTCCAGCAGGATGAACTCTGGAAACGACACCGGCAAGCAACGCTTCAACGCTTGAGTCCCTTCCAGCGTTGCGGTGCTAGCCGGCGTTGGCGGGTTTGAGGCGATCGACCAGGCCGCCGAAGCGGCGCTCGCGGGCGTTGAAGTTGGTGATGGCGGCGTGCAGGTGCTCGGCGCGGAAGTCCGGCCAGAGCGTTTCGGTTACGTAGAGTTCGCTGTAGCTGATCTGCCAGAGCAGGAAATTGGAGATGCGCAGCTCGCCGCCGGTGCGGATGACAAGGTCCGGCTCGGGCATGTTGGGTTGGTAGAGGCGGGCCTGGATCAGGGCTTCGTCCACCTGTTCGGGTTTGAGGCGTCCCTGGGCCACTTCGCGCGCCAGGGCCTGCATGGCATCCACGATTTCGTTGCGCCCGCCGTAGTTCAGTGCCAGGCAGAGGTTGGTGCCCTTGTTGTTCTCCGTCAGCTTGCGCGTGAGTTCGTATTCGCGCAGCACATACTTGGGCAGGGCGTCAAGGCGGCCAATGGCGGTGAGGCGCACGTCGTTGTTCATCAGCGTGTCGCGCTCGGCCACCAGAAAGCGCTTGAGCAACTGCATCAGCAATTCGATCTCAAGGCGGGGACGCTTCCAGTTCTCGGCGGAAAATGCGTAAACGGTGAGTTGCCCGACCTTGAGCCTTGCGCACTCTTCAGTGATGACGCGAACGGAGTCCACCCCGGCCTCATGGCCGCGAATGCGCATCATGCCGCGGGATTGGGCCCAGCGGCCGTTTCCATCCATGATGATGGCGATGTGACGGGGTACGGTCGGCATACTCTGTCCGGCAAAGTATGGCGTAATCCTACCCCGTTTGTGCCCCGAGGCAAGTTCGGAGTGTCAGGGGCCTGGCAGGCCGCTGAAATACGGCCTGCGGACGCAAGCCATGGAGGGCTTGCGCATTTCAAGCGGCTGAAAAGCCGCTTGAAATGAAGGTCGGGCCAGATGCACTTTGGCCCGACCGGGCTGAAAAAGTGGCCGGATGCCACTTCTTCATCAGCCTGCCAGTGTCGGCAGCTGAAGCGATTTCCACAGCGTTGCCCGGGAGCCGGCCCTCGTTACACTGCGCGCCGGAAACAACCCACTGGAGCGCCATGCGTAAACGCCAGGCCGGAGTGCTGCTGCTGGAAGATGGAAGGGCATTCAAGGGCCGTTTGTTCGGCGCTTCGAGGAAGGGCTTTGGCGAGGTCGTTTTCAACACGGCCCTGACGGGCTATCAGGAAGTCCTGAGCGACCCCAGCTACGCGGGCCAGATTGTCGTGATGACGGCCGCCCAGATCGGCAACTACGGCATCAACTCCGAAGACAACGAGTGCGAGAAACTCTGGCTCAGCGGCTTTGTGATTCGCGAGCTATCCGGCGTCACCAGCAATTTCCGCAGCGAGCGTTCCCTCAACGACTTTCTAGAGGCCATGGGCGTGCCCGCCATTGACGGCCTGGACACCCGCGCGCTCACCCTGCACCTGCGTACCCACGGCGCCATGCGCGGCGTGATTGCCCCGGAGTCCAACGCCGAGAAACTGCTCGACGAAGTGCTGCAAAGCCCGGAAATGGAAGGCCAGGACCTCGTCAAGGAAGTGTCCTGCGCCCGTGCCTACGACTTCACGGCGGGCTTTGAGAGCGAGTTTGCCGACAAGCTCAACTTGCCCCGGCGCGAGGGCCCGCGCATCCGTTGCGCCGCCATCGACTACGGCGCCAAGGCCAACATACTTCGCTGCCTCGTGCAGGCGGGCTTTGAGGTGCGGGTGTTCCCTGCCCGGGCCAAACTGGAGGAGATTCTGGCCTGGAATCCCCAGGCTGCCTTCCTTTCCAACGGGCCCGGAGATCCCGCCGCGCTGCCCCACGAAATCTCCGTCGTGAAGGGGCTTATCGCGCGCAAGCTGCCGGTTTTCGGCATCTGCCTCGGGCACCAGTTGCTCACCTGGGCCATGGGCGGCAAGACCTATAAACTCAAGTTCGGCCATCACGCAGCCAATCACCCCGTCAAGGAGCTGGCCACCGGCCGCGTTGAAATCACCAGCCAGAACCACGGCTTTGCCACCGACCCCCAGAGCCTGCCCGAAGACGTCGAGGTCACGCACCTGAACATCAACGACAACACCGTCAGCGGTATCCGCCACAAAGTGCTTCCCGTATTCGGCGTGCAGTATCACCCTGAGGCCAGCCCCGGCCCCCACGACTCCCTGCACCTCTTTGCCCGCTTCTACGCTATGGCTGAAAGCGCGCTGGCCGCCCGCGTGTAAGCCCCTTTTGCCCCCCTGGCTTGTAGAATAGGGCCATGGGTGCAGATGCCTCCATTGTTGCCACGAAGTACTGGCACAAGTTGCCCGACGGCCGCGCCCAGTGCGACCTGTGCCCGCGCTACTGCAAGCTCGCCGAAGGCCAGCGCGGCTTCTGCTTCGTGCGCCAGAATCTCAATGACCAGATCGTCCTTACCACCTACGGTCGCAGCTCGGGCTTCTGCATCGATCCCATCGAGAAGAAGCCGCTCAACCATTATCTGCCCGGCACGAGCATCCTCAGCTTCGGCACCGCGGGCTGCAACCTGGGCTGCCGCTTCTGCCAGAACTGGGACATTTCCAAGAGCCGCGAAATCGACACCCTGGCCGACCAGGCCTCGCCCGAACTCGTGGCGCGCGCGGCCAAGAAGCTGGGCTGCTCGAGTGTGGCGTTCACGTACAACGACCCTGTGATTTTCCATGAATACGCCATCGACATCGCCAGGGAGTGCCACAAGCTGGACATCAAGACCGTGGCCGTGACAGCGGGCTACATGTGCGACGAGCCGCGCCGCGAATTTTACCGATACATGGACGCGGCCAACGTCGACCTCAAGGGCTTCACGGAGGAGTTCTACAAAAGGGTGTGCATCGGCGAGTTGCAGCCTGTGCTTGACACGCTCGTTTACCTGAAGAAAGAAACGAGCGTGTGGTTTGAGGTCACGACGCTGCTGATCCCCGACACCAACGACAGCACGCAGGAAATCGAGAAGCTGTGCCGGTGGTATGCCGACAATCTGGGGCCTGACGTGCCCCTGCACTTCACGGCCTTTCACCCTGATTTCAAGATGACGGACAAGCCGCCCACGCCGGCAAGCACGCTCACGCGCGCCCGCGAGATAGCGCTGAAACATGGCCTGCGTTACGTGTTCACGGGCAATGTGCACGATGAAGCGGGTGGCAGCACCTATTGCCACCACTGCCAGCAGAAGCTGATTGGCCGCGACTGGTACGAGATCACGGCCTGGAACCTGGATGCCCAGGGACGCTGCAACAGGTGCCAGACCCCCTGCGCGGGCGTGTTCAACAGGAAGCCCGGAACCTGGGGTGCCAAGCGCCAGCCCGTGCGTTTGCGCGACTTCGCCGCGTGAAGGCGCGCCCCGCCCAAAAAATCCTGACCCCTTTTTGGCCTCGGGCGGCACTCCTAGGCTGTCATGCTCATGGCCGCAGAACCAAAACTCGAGCTGGAAAGGCTCGTGGAGGCCCACCAGCGCGGGGTCTGGCGCTACCTGCGTTTTCTGGGCGCCGGCGAGTCCGAAGCGGACGACCTGACCCAGGAGACCTTTCTTGAGGTCTGGCGCAAACCCTTTGAGCAGCAGACGCCGCAGGCCACGGCGGCCTACCTGCGCTGCGTGGCCAAAAACCGCTTTCTGATGTTCATCCGGGCGCGCGGCCGTCGCCCGGCGGTCATCGACCTGGAGCAAGCCGAGCACGACTTCGCCCAGTTCGCCCGCGACGACGGCGGCGACTCTCAGGTGGACGCCCTGACGGACTGCATGGGCAGGCTCGACGGTCGGGCGCGCCAGGCCGTGGACTTGTTCTATCGCGACGGACATTCGCGTCAGCAGGCCGCGCAACTGATGCACATGAAGGAAGAGGGTTTCAAAACATTGCTGCGCCGCGTCAAGGAACTGCTGCGCGAGTGCATGGAAAGGCGGAGCCAGACATGAACGAAAGCCAGGACCGCCTGCTGGACCAGTTCATCGAGGAAGCGGCGCGCAAGAACGGCCCGCCGGACCTGCGCGCCCGAATCCTCTCGGCTGCAAGGGCCCCGCGCGTGACGGGCAAACTGGCAGTTTTGCCCCGACGCCCCCTGCGCCTGCTGCCTATCGCCATCACGGCCCTGGCCGCGCTGCTGGTGGTGACGGTGCTGGCGAACATCGACTTTATCCGCGATCTGGTGGCGCGTCCGCAGGGCGACAGCGCCCATCGCAGCGCCGGCCAGACGTCGCCCGGCCAGGCCCCCGCGCCGTCACCATGGCCCCACGAAGACGCCGCACCCGCCCCCGTGCCGGGCGCCCGCGACGGGGCCGCCCCGTCCCCGGCACCGAAAGCGCACCGCGAACAACCTGAGGAAACTCCGCCCGGGCCCGGCCATGCGGCCAAGGGCCCGGAGTCGGAGGAGCCCGGGCATGCCACACCCCAAAGGCCCAGCCCCGAGGGGGAGGTTGAGAGGCCCCGGCAGCCCGAGGAAACCGCCCCGCCCAAGGCTTCCCCGCCGCCGAAGCCCGCCGTCATCGCCACCGTGATGGGCAAACCCAGGCTCAAGCTTCGCTATGGCGAGGATGAAGCCTGGAGCGAGCACGACGGGGGCGAACTGAAGTCCGGTGTGCAACTTCAGGTGCGCGGCTACGTGGACCTTGCCCTGACCTCAGGCGGACTCCTGCGCATCGGCGGCGAAGTCGTGCTGACGGGCGACGCTACGAGGCTCGAATCATCCATCCTCAAGGACGAGCTTTACATCGATAATCGTGGCTGCAGCCAACCTGTCACGGTGGTCTGCCAGAAACTATTTGCCGAGCTGAAGGACGGAGCGGCGCTCTTTTCCCCCGCGCAGGGTGCGCTGGAAATCGCCTGCCTGGAGGGCGAAGTCAGCACCCCCGCGGGCAACGTAGAGGCCGGCCGCATGAAGCGCCTGACGTCCCGCGGCCTCGGCGCGGCCAAGCCGCTGGCGCAAAGCCGCATGCTCGACGATGTGCCCGCCCGCACCCTGCTGCGCGAGGACTTCGATCAGGAGCCCCTGGGCGGCCTTTACGGCGGGACGCTGGGCAACGGCCAAGCCGTCGCTGCGGGCCACGGCCAGGCGGTAGCCTTCCGCTACAACCCGACGCTGGCGGTGCTGCCGCGCATGGCTGTGAAGATGCGGGTGCGCGCCGTGAGGGCTCAGCGCCTGCAGCTTGAACTGTTTGAGCAGGGCGGCCGCGAGCAGCCCTGGCTGATACATCTCACGCCCAAGGCGGGCGAATGGGTCGAAATCACCGTGAAATTCAGCGATCTCAGGCTGCGCGACCAGCCCCAGGCGCGGCTGGCGGCCCCGACGCTGCTGAGGAACTTCAAGCTCTACGTCGAGGGCGACAAAGACGCCCTTCTGGAAATTGACTGGGTCGAGTTCGTGCGGCTTGGGCCGCAGGAGTAATGACTTCAGGCGCCGGCGGCCTGCCGGCGCCGGGCGCGCAGCGCCTGACTGCCGCGGCCGCGAGCCGCGCCAAGGGGGAACTATGAAATACGCAATGCTGGCCGTTGTGGCTCTTATGCTTGCCGCCTGTGACGGCGGATCTTCGGGCTCTCTGGGTCTGCCCGGCGCCTTGTCCATCACAACGACAGGCCTGCCCGGCGCCATGGTCAGCGCCGCCTATTCGCAGTTGCTGGGGGCCTCCGGAGGCACCCAGCCCTACACCTGGCAGGTAACCTCCGGCAGCCTGCCCGGCGGGATGACCCTTGACACGTCAACGGGCTTGATCAGCGGCACGCCCTCCGTGCTGGGCACCAGCAGTTTCACCGTGCAGTGCACCGACAGCGCGCCCACGGCCGCCGTGGCAACCCGTGCCCTGAGCATTACGGTGGCGCCTGCCGGCGGGACCCTGAGCATCACGACGTCAAGCCTGCCCGCGGGCACCCAGGGCAGCGCCTATTCGGCCACACTTACGGCGACCGGCGGCACGACGCCCTACACCTGGAGCATCACGGCGGGCGCGTTGCATGCCGGCTTGAGCCTGACCCAGTCGACGGGTTCGATTTCCGGTACGCCCGGCGCAAGCGGCAGCAGCAACATCACGTTCATGGTGACCGACAGCGGCACGCCCGCGCAGACTGACACCAAGGTGCTGCCGCTGGCGGTGAATTCCAGCGGCTCGCAGTATGACCCGGCCTGGGGCGGCAGCACGCCGGCCTCGACCATTCAGTTCACCTATAACTCGGGCCAGACCTCCGAGCAGAACTGGGCGGCCCTGGCCGCGGCCATGAACGCGCTGACGCCCGGTCAGAAGCTGGTGATCGGCGCGGGAACGTACACCAAGACCAATTTCTACAATCTCACGTGCAGCGGCAACGCGACGGCGCCCATCTGGATCGAGGCCGCTGCTGGCGCCACCGTGGTCATCAACCACAGCGGTACGAGCCAGAACATCCTCAACGTGGGCTCTGGCAGCCCTGTGCGCTACCTGGCCATCCGCAACATCGAATTCACGGGCGGCAGCCATGGCATACGCTTTTATGACTGCCAGAACATCTGGTTTGACCGCAACAAGGTCCACGGCACGGGCGACGCGGGCATCTCCACCAATACGAACAACACCAGCTTCATGCACATCACCCGCAACGAGATCTATGACACCGACGGCACGGGTGAGGGTATGTATCTCGGCGCCAACAACGGCGCCGTCATCATGAGCCAGAGCATCATCGCGCTGAATCACGTCCACCACACCAACAAGGCCTCCGTCACGCAGGGCGACGGCATCGAACTCAAGCAGGGTTCCTGGGGCAACCTGATAGCCGAAAACCTGGTCCATGACTGCAAATACCCCTGCATTCTCGTCTATGGCACGGCGGGTCAGGCGCAGAACATCGTCGAACGCAACACCTGCTACAACTCCGGCGACAACGCCATGCAGATTCAGGGCGAGTGCATTGTGCGCAACAACCTGGTCATCAACGCCACGGGCAGCGCCTTTGCCAGCCAGTACCACCAGGGCAACCCGACGAACCTCCAGGTCATCCACAACACGTTCGTCAACTCCGGTCGCGCCGTGAACCTCAGCGCCTGGCAGGGCGCCTCGAACATGGTGTTTGCGAACAATGTCTGCTACAGCCAGAGCAGCGACGCGATTCGTTTCGCGACGGGCAACACGGGCGTCACCTGTGTGGGCAACGTGATTGCGGGCGCCCTGGTCAGTGTGCCGGCGGGCGCAACCGTGGCCACCGGCAACACGGCCAACCCCCTGGCCGACTTCACGAACGTGACCTGGAATGCCACGTCGCGAAACGCCCTGCCCGTGGCCGGCTGTGCCATCATTGGCGCGGGCAACGCCACCCACGCGGTGACCAACGACATCACCGGCGCCACGCGCGCAGGTTCCCTCGAAAGCGGCTGCTACGACCGGCCCTAGACGCGGCAGGGCACTCGTCGATCAGGCGCTGGCGACCGGCAGGACAGCTCTTTGGGGCTGGCTCTGCCGGTCGCCTGCCTGCTCCCCGGGTTGCGCACGGAGGGCTTTGAAGCCACACTGGCTCTCCCTGGTTGCCCCGGTTTGAGCCTGCCATGCACTGTCGCTTCCTGCTGGTGCTGATCTTTCCCGCGCTGCTTTGCGGCGCCTGCTCATCGACATCCGAGCCCGGCGACGGGCCGCGCGCCGCAGACCCGTCGTCGGACACGGAGACCATCGAGTGGGCCGACCGGAACATCGGCGACGTGCGCATTTTCTATTACGTCAAGCCCGGAGCGCGAGGCGCCTCGGGCGTGGAACACAACGAAGACCAGAAGGAAGTGCGCATCACCCTGATCAACCGCACCCATTCGCTCTACCGCGGCATGCCCGATTCTCGCCTGGCCCGCGAGGAGTTCTACCTCTCCAACGCTGACGCCCACGACCTGCTGGTCATCCTTCAGGACAAGGTCCGGTTCTTCGAGCGCAACATGGCCGTGAACATCGGCAACAGCGACCCCGTCAAAAAGGTCAAGGCCGACAGCCGCGCCGACCGCATGATCGCCGTGGAGATCATCCGTGACGGCAAAGTGGATTGCAGCTACCTGATGCGTCCGCGCGAGCAGTACATCGTCAATCCCAGCGAGGCCGACAAGACCCGCTACCGCCGCTTCAACGACGCCCAGGAGTGGGTGCTGCGCTATTCGCGCTGGGCCTTGCCGCGCGGCGGCGCCGGCGAGGGCTACAAGGGCGAGGAGTTCGGCAAGGGCCGCCGCTGACCGCCGGATGAACACCTTCCGATCATTCGAGGAGTTCACGAGTCAGGGCGCGGAAATTGCGGGCGCGCGGCCACTCGTCACCGTGGGCAGCTTTGATGGTCTGCACCTCGGCCACCAGTACCTGGTGGCCGAGCTGGTGGAATGGGCGCGGCGCGAGAGCGCGCCCTGCGTGGTGGTGACATTCTCGGTGCATCCGCGCGAGTTCATGACCGGAAAGCCCATGCCCGCCCTGACCACACCCGAACACAAGCGGCGCCTGCTGCTCAAGGCCGGCGTGGATGCCGTGCTGCTGCTGCACTTTGATGAGAAACTGCAGAAGGTCTCGGCCCGCGAGTTCATGGAGCAGTATGTCCGGGGCCGGCTCAACGCGCGTGCCATGCTGGTCGGGTTCAACAATCGCATCGGCAAGGACGGCGAGGGCAGCTTTGAGGTGCTGCGCGAGATCGGCCGTGCCATCGGCGTGGAGGTGCGCGAGGCCGAGCGCGTGGAAGTGTCCGGCCAGGCCATGAGCTCCAGCGCCATCCGCCAGCATGTGCAGAACGGTGATTTTCTCTGGGCGCGCAAGATGCTGGGGCGCGCCTACAGCATCGTGGGCCAGGTGATCCACGGCGACCAGCGGGGCCGCACCCTGGGTTTTCCCACAGCCAACATATCGCTGCTGGGCCTGGCCTCGCCTCCCCTGGGCGTTTATGGCGTGCGCGTGTACCTCGACGGGAGGCAGTGGCTGGGTGCTGCCAACATCGGCACCCGCCCCACCGTGGACCCCATGCGCCGCCTGCCCCTGCTTGAGGTTCACTTGCTGGACTTCTCCGGCGACCTCTATGGGAGGGAGATCGAGGTGGAGTTCCTTTTCAAACTGCGCGAGGAGCGTCGCTTTTCAGGATTGGACGCCCTCAAGGCCCAGCTCGCCGCCGACGTGACCGAGATCCGCCGGCGCGGGGATCTTTCAGAGGCCCGTTAGCACATCGCCTGGGATTTCGCTATAAGGCCACCCCTGCTGCGGGGGGCCATCGCCCCGCCCTCAGCGCCCCCGAAACGGTGCAGACATGCCTGACCTCACAGCCGCGCGCGAAGAACTCAAGCAACTGATCGGCAGGACCATCGCCGAAGGGCCCGTGAAGCTGGCCAGCGGCAAGATGAGCGACTTTTACATCGATGGCCGCCTCACGACCCTCTCGGGCCGCGGCCTGGAGCTGATGTCGCGCCTCTTTTACGAGCGCATCAAGGCCTTGAACGTGGTGGCCGTGGGCGGGCCCACCATGGGCGCTGACCCCGTGGTGGCGGGCATCATCATGGAAAGCGCGCGGCAGGGCGCACCTCTGAGTGGATTTCTGATCCGCAAGGAGCCCAAGGGGCACGGCATGCAGCGCTGGGTGGAAGGCCCGGCCCTGGCCGACGGCGCGCGGGTGGTGGTGGTGGAGGATGTGGTGACCTCCGGCGGCAGCGCCCTGAAGGCCATTGAGGGTCTGCGCACGCAGTACAAGCCCAACATCGTGAAAATCATGGCCCTCGTGGACCGCATGGAAGGCGCCCAGGAAGCCTTGACCAAGGCGGGCTTTGAGTTCGAAGCCCTGTTCAGCCGCCGCGACTTCGGCCGCTAGCAGACCGTCCTGCCGCTCCCACTGCAGTGCGGGTTTGTAGCACACCAAGACTGGAGGCCTTGGACTGACCATGTCTGACCGAGGCCATGGGTACGGTGGGTCAACATCGTCGGCGTCAAGTCGCGTGCTGGGCGACTCCCTTGGCCTTGGTGTGGATGGCGCTGCTGGGCCTGGAGGCTTGGCGTCAATCACAGAAGTCCAGCTCCCGCGCTGAACTCCGGGATGCCGTTGAATTTGCGCGCAACAACGTGCTCAATGGCATGACCCCGGCTCAGTTCACCCAAAGCCGTGTCAAGGGAACCAACGGTTACGAGCGCCTGAAGAAGGTCGCGGAAGCCGTCGAGAACGCGGGCCACATCGGGCCGGGAACGTTCGAGGCGGCCGATGATGCCGAGGAATTCACCCCAAAGGGCGTGTCACAGGTACTGGCCATGAATGAGTGGCCCCGCTTGAGGGACGATCCACCTGACGCGGAGAAGACGCGCCTGTTTCTGGCGGCGACGGAAGCATGGTCTGCCGAGCTGGAAAAGACTTCGCATTGCGATGTCATCGCGCAGGTCATTCACGATGGCGATACCTGTGGAGACCTTCTCGGCGGCGATTCGCTGTCCTGGGCGGAAGTCCACTTCCGGATCATTTGGTTCATGCTCGCGCGTGCTAACGGCCACGCGTTGCTTGGGAACGGCGATTCTGCAGCGCGGCAACTGTTGACTATGGCGCGGCTTTATTCGCTCATGCGCCAGCCGCTGTACGAGTATCAGCTCAACACTCGGGCATCGGGGTTTTCAGCGGTACTGAACCTGGCTCTGCAATGGATCAAAGACGGACGGATTGCCGCGGCGCAGTTGAAAGAACTCACGTCGCTCAACATGGACTGCGAGTCACTTCTCCCGGTCGCCGCAAACGGCGAGATGGCGTGCATGATTCTGTTCTCAAGCGGGGCTTGGGAGTGGCCCAGCGAAGCCTGGTTCGCATGGGCAAGGCCGGACATTGAGGACTCACCATTTGATTATCGCGATGGCCAGAACGAGTTTACACGCGGCATACGCTGCCGCGAAGGCGTGGCAACCGGTTTGCGTACCTACGCGGCACAAGTATCGGAACTTCAAGGACAATCGCCGCCCTACACAGTGCGAACGGCTGATCAGTGGGGTTTGGGGATGTCGGCCACTTTTCAAGCAGCCAGCACGCACATCCACGAACGGCAACTTGAGATTGACGCCGCTCGCGCCGAATTGCTGACGCTTATGGCCAAGTAATCACCCTGGTGGTTCGCAATCAATGAGTGTAGGGGCGCAGCATGCTGCGCCCCTGGCCAGGTGCACCGCAGGGGCGACCCATGGGTCGGCCATACATTCGCCTCCCATAAACCACTGGTCGCGTTACGTTTTCCGGGAGGCCCAACGCATGGCGCGGGCGAAAACAGCCGTGCGGCGGGCGAAGTCGCGGCTTTCGGACCCGGCGGGTCTCCTATACAATCGTTGCCCCGACATGTCCGACACCGTCAAAAGCCCAGACGCCGTCTCCATCGAGCGCTCGCGCAAGGCGCAGCTTTCCATGCTGCCCAGGCTGCCCGAGATTCCCGGCCTCGAAATTGCCGCGGTATACAAGCCCTGTGAGCACGTGGGCGGCGACTTCTACGACCTCTTTGTCGTGGGGCGTTATCGCCTGGGCATCGTGATCGGCGACGTTTCCGGCCACGGCGTGGAAGCCGCGCTGATCATGGCCGCAGCCAAGAAGGCCCTGCAGATCCACGGTCAGGGTGCCATGTCGCCCAAGGAAACCCTGGTTGCGGTGAACAACTCCATCAAGCCGGAGATGCCGCAGGGCACGTTCGTGAGCCTGTTCTTCGCCATTCTCGACCTCAAGGAGCAGACGCTGACCTGTGCGCGCGCGGGCCACTGCCCCATGTTCGTGGCCAACGGCCACAGCCAGGCCCTGAAGCAGAGCGCGCCGGGCGGCATGGTGCTGGGCATGGCGGCCCACGACATGTTCCAGCGCTCCCTGGCCGAGGAGACGCTCCAGGTCGAGCCCGGCGACGTCATGCTGCTGTATACCGATGGCGTGAGTGAAACGGCCAACGCCGCGCGCGAGGAATTCACCGAGCAGCGCCTGTCCGAATCCCTCAAGCGCCTGAGCCAGGCCACGGCCCGGGAAGTGGCCGAGAGGCTGGAGGCCGAGGTGGCCGCGTTCCGCGGGCAGGCACCCCAGGAAGACGACCTCACCCTGCTGGTGCTGCGCTACAACCAGAAGGCCGACGACAGCGTGCTGATCCGCCTCGTCAAGCCCGCCGTGGCCCAGACCAACCTGGCCGCGCCCGCCACCAGCTTCGTGGGCCGCGAGCGCGAACTCAAGGACCTCTCCGGCCTGCTGCGCGACGACAAGCTCAGGCTCGTCACCATCACGGGCCCCGGCGGCACGGGCAAAACGCGCATTTCGCAGCAGCTCGGCTACGATTTCGTGGACCGTTTCCCCGGAGGCGCCTGGTTTGCCGATTTGAGCGAGGCCACCAGCGCCGAGGGCATCGGGCACACGGTGCTTCAGGCCTTTGGCGTGCCCGTGGCGGGGCAGGAGGCGCCGGAGCAGGTGGTGGCCAGCGTGCTGGAGCAGCGCAAGCCCCTGCTGCTCGTGCTCGACAACTTCGAGCAGGTCGTCAAGTACGCCAAGAAGACCATCGGCCTCTGGCGACAGCGCGCGCCCCACGTGCGCTTTCTGGTGACCAGCCGCGCTCTGCTGGGCCTGGAGGGCGAACGTGAGTTTGTGCTGGGGCCCCTGCCCTCACCGGCGGCGGGGGGCACGCCGCAGGCCCTGCTCCAGTACGATGCGGTCAAGCTGTTTGTCGAGCGCGCGCGCCAGGCCAACTCGCGCTTTGAACTCACGGCGGCCAACAGTGAGGCCGTGGCGCGCATCTGCGCCGAGCTCGACGGCATGCCCCTGGCCATTGAGCTGGCGGCGGCGCGCTGCGCCATCCTGACGCCTGAGCAGATGCTGCCCAAGCTCAAGCAGCGTTTTTCGCTGCTGCGCAGCACGCGCCAGGACCTGCCGGCGCGGCAGCAGACGCTGGAAGGCGCCATTGACTGGTCCTACGAACTGCTCAGTGACTGGGAGAAGGCGGCCTTTCAGCAGGCCTGGATCTTCCACGAGGGCTTCTTTCTGGACGCAGCGGAATCGGTCATTGATCTGGGCGAGTTTGCCGACGCGCCCCTGGTCATGGATGCCATCCAGAGCCTGCGCGAAAAGAGTTTCTGCCGAGTGCGCCAGACGGACTTCGGGCCCCGTTTCTCGCTGTACGTGGCCCTGCGGGAGTTCGCCTCCCAGGCCTGGGCCAAGTCGGCCCCGGCGGACAAGCGCCGCGCGCTGACGCGGCGCTTTGCCGACTTCTATGTCAAGTACGCCGAGGGCTGGAACGAGCGCATCGACACCCGCGACGCTGCCGAGGCCCTCCAGCGCCTGGAGCTCGAACGCGAAAACCTGTTTGCCATCCAGGACTGGGCCTTGCGCGACGAAAAGGCCAAGGGCGGCGCCGAACAGGCCCCCGAGCCCGAGCGCGTGGAGCTGGGTGTGCGCGCCACGGTGGCCATCGCCGACCTGCTGCGCATGCGCGGCCCCAACGCCCAGCGCCTGCCCCGCCTGCAGAAGGCCCTGGCCGCCATGGGCGACGGCAGCCGCGACACGCCCCCCTGGGCCGAGCTTCGACTGCGCCTGACCTGGGCTCTGGCGCGTGCCTGCAGCGATTTGGGCCTTTACGATCTGGCCCTCAAATTTGACGGCGAGGCCACCCTGCTGGCCGAGAAGATCGGCAGGCCTCAGCTTCGCTTCGACGCGCTGATGGCCCAGGGCGGCCTGCGCAACATGCGCGGCCAGTTCAAGGAGGCCCTGGAGAGCTATGACCGGGCCGAGGCGCTGGTCGCCCAACTGGGTGACCGGCGGCGCCAGGGGCTGCTGGCCAGTTCCCGCGCCACGGCCCAGGTGGAGTTGGGCGAGTTCGCCCGGGCCATCGAAAACTACCGCGTCGCTGAGAGCCTGCTGCGCGAGGCCGGATGCCGTCTCTCCCTGGCGGGCGTGGTGGGCAGCAAGGCCAGCCTGCACTACTACCGCAACGAGCCCGAGGAAGCCCTGCGCGGCTTCAACGAGGCCGTGGACCTCGCCCAGGAACTGGGCGACCGCGCAAGCGTGGCGCGCAATGTGGGCAACCGCGCCAACGTGCTGCGCCAGCGCGGCCAGTTCGCGGAGGCGCTCAAGAGCTTCACGGAGGCTGAAAGCGTCTCGGCGGAACTGGGCAAGAAGGCCTGGCGCGCGACATTTCTGGGCAACCGCTCGGGCTGCCTGCTGGACCTCAACGATTTTGCGGGGGCCCTTGAAGCCGCCACCCAGGCCGAGGCCGTGGCCCGTGAACTCAAAGACGGCGCCATGCTGGCCCGCGCCCTGACCAACAAGGGCAACGCCATCGCCGCCCAGGGCGACTGCAAGGCCTCCCTGCCCAGCTTTGAGGAGGCCGAGAAGCAGGCGCGGCCCACGGGCAGCAAGCGCCTGCTTCTGACCGTGCTTTCCAGCTACGGCCTGGCCCTGACCAAGGCCCTGGAGTTCGCCCGTGCCGTGCAGGTGCTCAATGAGGCCGTGGACCTGCTGGAAGGCCAGGGCCAGGGCCAGACCTCGCTGCACTTCTCGCTGCTGGGTGCGCTTTCGGCCAGCCAGTCCAGCGTGGGCCAGAACATCGAGGCCGAGCGCAACGCCTCGCTGGCCATGTCCATCCTCGAGTCGCTCAAGAAGAAACAGGCCCAGATCGCCGAGCGCGACCTGGAGTGGCTGCCCTTCGTGCAGCGCGGCGGCAACCAGCAGTACATGGCCCAGACCATGAACTTCACCCCGCGCTGATGCCGGCCAAGGCCAAGCCCCGGCTGCCCCTTCAAGCTGCCCGATTGCAAGTTACACTCGTCGCCCCGCGACAGGGTACAGCGACACGGCAGCGTGCCGTGCGCTGTTGAGACCACACGCGCGACTTGACCAGGAGAAGCTGTCATGGGCAGTACCATCCGCATTCCCACGCCGCTGCGCAACCTCACCAGCGGCGCGGCTGAAGTTCAGGTTTCCGCTGCCACCGTGGGCGAGGCCCTTGCCGCGCTTGAGGCAAAGCACAGCGGCGTCAAGGCGCGCATCTGCGATGAACAGGGCAACGTGAGGCGCTTTGTCAACGTGTACCTCAACGACGAAGACATCCGCTTCCTGGCCAACCTGGAAACGCCGCTGAAGGACGGGGACTCCCTGTCCATCGTGCCGGCCATCGCCGGCGGCTGACCGGGTTTGCGTCGGCGGCGGTCTCTTGGGCCCTTGCTGCCGTGGCACCGGTGGAACGCGCTCTGCGCGTACAATGCCGCTCCCTCGCGTCCGCGGCTCACTCACGGATTTCTCATGCGCACGATCAGAATCGGCATGCTCGGCTGCGGCGTCGTCGGCCAGGGCGTGGTCAAACTGCTGAAGAAGCACCAGCCGGACTTTCAGCGCAACGGCTTTGACCTGAAACTCACGCAAGTCGCCGTGAAGCACCTCGGCAAGCACCGCGAGGTGGACCTGCACGGCGTCAGGGTCTGCCAGGATCCCCTGGCCGTGGCCAAAGACCCGGACATCGACCTGCTGGTCGAAGTCATGGGCGGGCGGGAAGTCGCCATGGAGGCCGGCCTGGCCGCCCTGTCGCGGGGGATTCCGGTTGTGAGCGCGAACAAGGCGGCGCTGGCGCGCGGCCTTTCGCGCTATCTCGAGGCCGCGGCGGGCAGCGGCGCGGCGTTGGGCTTCGAGGCGGCCTGCGCGGCCCACATTCCCATCATCGAGGCCCTGGATCGTTCCCTGGCCTGTGAGGAGATCACGCTGGTCAAGGGCGTGGTCAACGGCACGACCAACTACATCCTCACGCTGATGGAGCGCACGGGCTTTTCGTTCGCCGAGGCTTTGGCCGACGCCACGGCCAAGGGCTTCACCGAAGCCGACCCCAGCCTGGACGTGGACGGCATCGACGCCGCTGAAAAGCTCACGCTGCTGGTGTTCAAGGCCTTTGGGCAGTATGTGCCGCCGGAGCAGATTCACACAGAGGGCATTTCGCGCGTGACCCGCGCCGACATGCTGCTGTCCCAGGCGCTCAACCACCGCGTCAAACTCATTGCCGGGGCGCGCGTGGTGGACGGCAAGCTCAATTGCAGCGTCCATCCCGCCCTGATCCATCGCGGCGAACTGCTGGCCGACGTGGACAGCGAATTCAACGCCATCATCCTCGAGGGTCCGGCCTTCAAGGAGCTGACCTTCATGGGCAAGGGCGCCGGCCAGCTTCCCACCGCCAGCGCCGTGCTGAACGACATCGTCAAGTTCGCCCGCGGAGGTCGCGGCGCGGCCCTGCCCGGGTTTGTGAAGGCGCCCGCCGCGCCTCTGGCCCAAGCGCCGACGAAGCACCTGGCCTACTGCTACTTTTTGAGGTTGAAGATACTTTCCAGCGGTATCGTGGACGGTGTAGTGTCGTTTCTTGAGACACAGAATGTCAAAGTGCTGTCGAAGGCTTACATCAGTGACGGTGAGGGTGACTACCTGGGGCTGATTACGGACGTCGTGAAGGAATCGCGCCTCAGTCACCTGATGGCCACGCTGCGGCGCGTGGACGGAGTGCTGGAGGAACCGGCCTTTATCCGACTGGACAAGGACAACTACCGTGACATCGTCGAGCACGAACAGCGCGCATATTTCGGTGCCAGCCTCGAGCGCCAATCTGGGCCCCGGGTTTGACTGCCTGGCCCTGGCCCTGAACATCCGGCTGAACGCCAAGGCCAACTGGGACGACAAGAAGGTCAAGCTGCGCGACTTTGACAGCCCCCTGGACTGGTGGCGCCGCTGCGTGCTGCCCCACTGCAAATACACGGGCAGCGTGGCGACCCTCGAAGACGACGAAGGCCGCCCCAATCTTGTGGCTGTGGCCTTTACCAAGGCCGTGCTTACGGGCGGCCCCGAGTACTATCTGCCCGAGAAGCTGGTCATCGAAATGCATTCCGAGATTCCCGTGGGGCAGGGCCTGGGCTCTTCGGCGGCGGCCGTCGTGGCCGGCGCGGCCATGGCCGAGGTGTTCCGCACCGGCAAGCTCGAACGCCAGGCCGCCTTTGCCACAGCCGTGGAGATTGAAGGCCACGCCGACAACGCGGCGGCCGCCACGTTTGGCGGCCTGCAGGCGGCCCTGCTGTTCGGGCGCGAAACCCGTGCTTCGAACATCAAGTTCAGCGAGGGGTTGCGTGTGGCCCTGGCGGTGCCCAAGGAGACGCTCAAGGTCAGCACCGACGCCACGCGCCGCTGGCTGCCCGAGAGTCTCAAGCGCACCGATGCCGTCAGCAACCAGCGCGCCCTGCTGACCCTGCTCTATGGCTTGCGCCTGGGCAACAAAGAGGCCATCCGCGCCGGTTTTGAAGACCGCCTCCATGTGCCGCACCGCAAGGGCATGATCGTGGGCTACGACGACATCGCCAAGGCCGCCATGGAAGCCGGGGCCTATGGTGTGACCATCTCCGGCGCGGGCGGCACCATGATTGCCCTGGGCGAGGGCGACATGAAGCCGGTAGCCAACGCCATGGCGGAGGCCTTCAGCCGCCACGGCATGGATGCCACGCCCATGACCCCGGACATCGACACCCAGGGCCTCACGCAGCTTTAGCGCGGGTCGGCCCCGCCTGACGGGAGAACAGTATGCGATTGCTCGCCGCCTTACCCCTGCTGCTTGTGCTGTGCACGCTGGTGCGGGCGCAGGACAACCCCGACCCCGCGCGCCGTGTGCGCGACCTGGAAGAGCGGGTCAAAAAGCTGGAAGAAGAACTCAAGAAAATGCAGGACGAGCTGGCCGAACTCAAGAAAGCCGTCGCGCCTGCGGCCGCCGGTCCGCGCAAGGCCGGCCAGTTGCTCTGGAAGCTGGACATGACCAGCGACCTCAAGGGCAGCGGCAGCCTTGCCGACCTGGACGGCGACGGGAAGCTCGAACTGGCGTTCGGCAGCTACTTCAACGACCAGAACGTCTATTGCGTGGACGCCGCGACAGGCAAGGTGCGCTGGCGCCATGCCAGCGACGGCGGCCCCCTTGACGCGTCAACCACCTGCATCGACCTCGACGGCGACGGCAAACTGGAAAGCCTGAGCGCGGATTCGGCCTCGGGCTTGCTCTACTGCCTGGCCCATGACGGCAAGCTCAAGTGGACCCTCAAGCTGCCAAGCGGCACCGACAGCCCCTGCGCCGTGGCCGACCTCGACGGCGACGGAAAGCTCGAGATCGTCGTCGGCACCATGTGGGGCGGGCGCGGCGGCGGCAAGAACGGCCGCGTATGCTGCTACAGCGCCGCCGACCAGAAGCTGATCTGGCAGCGCGAATATCCCGGCTGCGTGCAGAGCGAACCCGTCCTGCTCGACCTCAACGGGGACAAGATCCTCGACGTCGTGACCACGAGCTGGCGCGGCGATCACTGCATTCACGCCTTTGAGGGCAAAACCGGCGAGCCTTTGTGGACCTTCCAGACGGACGGCGGCGAACGCGACATGGGCATGTATCACGGCGTGGCCGTGAACAAGGCCGCCGACACCCTTTTCGCCGTCACCTGTCAGGGCGATGTTTACGCCATCAACCTCAAGGGCGAGCAGGTGTGGCATCAGAAGTTCAAGGACTACCTGTTCGGCGCGACCCTCGTGGCCGATCTCGACGCCGACGGCACCGAGGAACTGGTGTTCGGCGGCGGTACCATTTACGCCGTCAGCACCACAGACGGCGCCCTGAAGTGGAAGCAGGCCATGAACAAGTCGCTCGACCGCGGAGCGGTGCTGTGCGACGCCGACGGCGACGGCGACCTCGACGTACTCTTCAACGACGGCCACCTGGTGCGCGCGCTGGATGCCAGAACGGGCGCGCCGAGCTTCGAATACAACGCCCGCTTCAAGGGCAGCCGGTGGGAGAGCCTCAGCTCGGCGCCCATCGTGGGCGACTTCGACGGCGACGGCCTGCTGGAATACTTCGGCGTGATCGGCCTTGGCACCAGCGAACTCGACGGCAAGAACAACTACGGCATGGCCTTCGCCATCACGCTCGGCGGCAAAGGCGCGGCATGGACCACATTTCGCGCCAACCTGCGCCGCACAGGAAACCCCGCCCACCGTTGACGCCGGCCGCCGGGTCCGGGTGGCGTCTTGCGGCCTGGCTTGGCAACGGCCGATTCGTTGATTCCAGAGAGCCCGGCGTTGAAGCGCTAGGCCCCGGGCTTTTTGGCGTGTTTGGGCCTGAAGGCCTTGAGGCCGCAGTCTTCCCTGAAGTCCAGCCAGGGCCCCTCCATCAGGTCAATGCAGTAGGGAACGGCAGGCATCACGGCCTCAAGGCAATCCTTGATTGCGGGCGGGTTGCCGGGCAGGTTGATGATCAGGGCCTTGCCGCGCGTGCCGGCGATCTGGCGTGACAAAATCGCCGTAGGCACGACCTTGAGGCTGACGGCGCGCATCTGTTCGCCAAAGCCGTCCAGGATGCGCTCACAGACCGCGGCCGTGGCCTCTGGGGTGACGTCGCGGCGGGCGGGCCCGGTGCCGCCCGTGGTGAGGATCAGGCAGCAGTGCTCGACATCGGCCAGTTCCCGGAGCGTGGTTTCGATGTGGGGCTGTTCGTCGGCGATCACGCGTTGTACGGGCACAAAGGCCGTGCGGAGGATGCGCGACATCTCGGCCAGCATGGCCGGCCCGCCCTTGTCTTCATAGATGCCCTGGCTGGCGCGGTCGGAAACCGTGACCAGCCCGATCTTCACTTCCGCCATGGCAGTTCCAGAAGTTTGGCGTTGTCCAACGAAAAGGGGCATGACAAGTCATGCCCCGGTCCGCCTCCATGTCGCGTTCAGGCGCCCACGGGCGCTGCCGAGAAGTGCTCGACGAGGCGGTCCTTGCACTTGTCAATCAGCCAGTTGGGCGTGCTGGCCCCTGCCAGGATGCCGATTTTCTTGGCGTTGGCCAGCTTGCTGAAGTCGATGTCGGACTCGCTCTCGATCAGCATGGCCCGCGCGCCGTGGGTCTCGGCCACGATGGCGAGTTTCTTGGTGTTGCTGCTTTCCTTGCCGCCGATGACCAGTACGTGGTCGTTGGTCTGCGCGATGTGCTCGGCGTCTTCCTGCCGCTCCGTGGTCACGTAGCAGATGGTGTTGAACACCCGCACTTCCTGGGCCCGCGCCAGCAGCGCATTCACGATCTTGTTCACTTTCTCGAGAATCAGCGTGCTCTGCACGACCACGCCCAGACGCCGTTTGTTGTGCGGGATCTTGTCGATGTCTTCGAGGCTGTGGATCACCGTGCCTTCGCCCTTGGCGTAGGCGAGAATCGAAATCACCTCCGCGTGCTTGGGGTCGCCGATGATCACGACGTGATACTTCTGCTTGAGCAGCAGGGCCGCGTAGTTCTGAGTCACCCGCACATAGGGACAGGTGGCGTCAATGACGTTTACGCCCTTGGCGCGCAGCAGGTCCTGAATCTCCGGCGGTACGCCGTGAGTGCGAACGACCACGGTGCCCTGGTCCACGTCTTCAGGGCCCTGGATGTAGTTGACGCCGTAATGGTTGCGCAGCTCTTCGATGGTCTGCGGGTTGTGGATCAACGGGCCATAGGTGTAAACCGGGCCTTCAGTCGTCTTGGCCGTGGCCACCGTCTGGTCATAGGCGCGCTGCACACCCCAGCAGTACCCGCTGTGCTTGGCGATGTTGATTTCGACGTTGCCCGCACGGTATTGCGTGATCTCGCGCAGGTCGCCCGTGTATTTCTGGCTCATGGCTTCGACGGTTCCGTACATTGCGGGCTCCGCTGATAGTTGCCGAGCGGTTGCCCCCCATTTCCACCAGCCAGCATAGAACCTTTGAACAATTCTGACACCGCTAAATTGGATAAGCGCAGTCCAGGTTAGACGGCAGCGCCCCTGGCTCGTTACAATAGGCTCCGGCAGGCCGTTGAGATACGGCCGGCTCACGCAGCCAAGAATGGCTGGCGCAGTTCAGGCGGCTGAAAAGCCCCCTGAAGTGGAGCTCGGAACGATTCACTTCGTTTCGATCGGGTTGAGACAGTGGCGGGACGCCGCTGTTTCAACGACCTGCCAGGTGGCCTCGCGCCCCATGCCAAGAGCCCCGATGAACTGGTCCGACAAGTTCACCTCTTTCCCCGCCATCGCCTGCGCATCCCTGCTTGCGGCGCTGCTGCTTGGCGTCGTGTTCGGACTCATGGGTCCCTCGCCGCGCCCTGTTCCCGCCGGCGGCGAAACCACCTTCGAAAGCGCCCCCAAAACAGAGGGGGTCAAGGTTGGCCAGGCGCGGCAGGACCGACGCGAGCGTTCCCCCGGTGACCTGAGTCCCGAAGCCCGGGAAGGCGCCAAGCCGGCCCAGGGTTCCGCCACGGGCCAGCCGGGGACGGGTCCCGGCAAGTCGCCCACGCCGCGGGACCGCGGCGAAGTCAGCGGCGCCGTGTGGTCGCGGCCCAAGGTGCTCAAGGAGGGGCCCAAGCACGACCTCCAGAGCCAGATCACCCTGCCTGTTCCCCAGGGGGCTATTCTGGTCAGCGTAAAGACCGGCGAAGACTACAGCGTCAATCAGGCAACACTGCGTCTCGAAATCCAGGCCGAGGGTCTGGGCTGGCAGCCCATGACCAACCGGCCGCGCACGGGCAGCGCCGGCGCCGAGTATCGGTTTGATGGACTGTTTCCCGGCCAATATCGAGTGACCTGCGCCACGCCGGGATTCGCTGAAGTCAGTGAGGAAGTCCGTCTGATCGGGGGCATCCAGGAAGTGCAGGTCCAGTTCCGGATTTCGGCGTCCCGCTATACCAGGGTTCACTTCGCCTTTGAGTTCGAAGACGGAGGCAAGCCCGAACAGGTCATTGTGCAGCGCGCCGAGCGTGGAACCCACGACGGAACGACGGAGGGGCGCTTCAACCGCTACGGCGCAGCAACCATTGAGCTTGGCGCCGTCAACAGCAGTTCAATGGCCTACGTGATCCCGCCCGAAACCGGCGTGCTGACCGTGCCTTTACGCGTGGGCATGCGCGAGCGCTTCATATTCAGTCAGGCGCGCGAGGGCAAGCGCTATCGGGCCGAAATGGAAGTCACCGGCAAGGACAACGAAGAGCAGCGGCAGGATGTCGTCCTCAAGCTGTTGCCCAAGGATGCGCCGGACCCCGGCGCCGGCCTCATCCCCCGCGATCCCGTCCGCCTGGACGTCAGCTTTACCCGCTCCGACGGCGCGGCCGTGAAGCTGCGGCGCTGCAACCTGCGCCAGTCTCTGGACGCCGCCACCTACACCGGCGCGACGCGCATTGAAGGCGGCACCGCCGAATTCGCTGCCATTCAGCCCGGCACCTGGTTTCTGGTGGCGGAGGCTGAGGGCCTTGATGCCGCCTTCGTGCGGCAGGTGGGCCTGGGCGAGTCGCAGAAACTGACCTTCAACATCGAGTTGGGGCGCGTCACGGTCCGCACCTCGCGCGATGCGGGGGCTGCGCCGCCTGAAGGTACGCGCATGACCTACAGCGTGGCCCTTCTGCCCATGGGCTCGGGGGCCATGAAGTCGTTCTACGTGCGGGAGATTCCCGCCAATGCCCAGACCGACGTCGCCAACTTCACGCTGCCCGCCGGCAGCTACACCGTGAACATGGGCGGCGGCACCGACAGCCTCCTCGCCGTGGAGCCTCCGGTTTCCCAGTTCACCCTCAGCCTCGACGGCGAGATCAACCTGGCGGCCCTGCTGCGCGCGGCATCCACGCTGGAGTTCATGTGCATAGACGGGGCCTTCGCCCCCGTGCCGGGCGTAGAGTTTCTGGTGACATTTTCGCCCGCGGGCGAGATCGGTGAGTCTGAGCGTCCGCGCATTCAGCTCGGCGGCGCTGACGGTCGCTGCCGGCTCACGGGGGCGCCCTACGGCCAGGTGTACCTGCACCTGTGGATCTCGTCGCGCGACCTCCAGAAGCCGGACAAGAGCTACGTGATTGACCTTCCCGCCTACGGGGTCCTGAATCTCGGCTCCGTTACAGTGCGCTGACGCGCTGCCTGACCGTCAGGCCACGACCTTCTCGCGTCGGGAGGCTTTGACCTTCTTCCTTGGACCGGCTGCAAAGTAGCGCTTGAGGTACTGGCCCGTGTAGCTGGCTTCGACCCGGGCCACGGCTGCGGGCGGGCCCTCAGCCATGAGCCGGCCGCCTTCGTCGCCGCCCTCGGGCCCGAGGTCAATGATCCAGTCGGCGCACTTGATGACGTCGAGGTTGTGCTCAATGACCAGCGCCGTGTTGCCCTTGCCTACCAGCCGCTGCAGCACCTCGATCAGCCGCGCCACGTCATGGAAGTGCAGGCCCGTGGTGGGTTCGTCGAGAATGTAGAACGTGTGGCCCGTGTCGGGGCGGGCCAGCTCGGCTGCGAGCTTTACGCGCTGGGCTTCGCCGCCGGAGAGCGTGGTGCTGGCCTGTCCGAGCTTGACGTATCCCAGGCCGACGTCCAGCAGCGTCTTGACGATCTTGTGGATCTGGGCGTGGTTCTCAAAGAAGCCGGCGGCCTCGGATATCGGCAACTCCAGCACGTCGGCGATGCTCTTGCCCCGGTACTTCACCTCCAGCGTCTCGCGGTTGTAGCGCGTGCCGTTGCAGGCCTCGCACACGACATGGATGTCCGGCAGAAAGTGCATCTCGATCAGCTTGACGCCCTGCCCTTCGCAGGCCTCGCAGCGGCCGCCGGAAACGTTGAACGAGAAGCGCCCGGGCTGATAGCCCCGTTGCTTGGCCTCGTTCGTCTTGGCGAAGAGGTCGCGAATGAGGCCGAACACGTTGGTGTAGGTCGCGGGGTTGCTGCGGGGCGTGCGGCCGATGGGAGACTGGTCAATCTCGATGACCTTGTCGATCTGGTCGAGGCCCTCAATACTCTTGTGTTTTCCCGGCTCTGCAGCCGCGCCATGCATGTGCTTGGCCAGGGCGCGGGCGAGGATGTCGGTCACCAGCGTGCTCTTGCCGCTTCCGCTCACCCCCGTCACGCAGACCATGCCGCCCAGGGGGATGGCCACATCCAGATTCTTGAGGTTGTTCTCACGCGCCCCGCGGACGATCAGGGCCTTGTCCTTGCTCAGGGGACGGGTCTGTGCCGGCGGGTCAATGCGTCGGCGGCCGGAAAGGTATTCGCCGGTCAGGGTTGACGCGGAGATCAGCTCCGAGGGCGGGCCCGCGAAGCACACCTTGCCGCCCTCCAGGCCGGCGCCTGGGCCGAGATCCACCACATAGTCCGCCGCGCGGATCGTGTCTTCGTCGTGTTCCACCACGACCACGGTGTTGCCGATGTCCCGCAGGTGCTTGAGCGTGTTGAGCAGTTTGTCGTTGTCGCGCTGGTGCAGCCCGATGCTGGGCTCGTCCAGCACGTAGGCCACGCCCACGAGCCCGCTGCCGACCTGCGTGGCAAGGCGGATGCGCTGGGCCTCGCCGCCGGAGAGCGTGCCGCTCTTGCGATCCAGCGTCAGGTAGCCGATGCCGACGTCCAGCATGAAGCCCAGGCGTGCGCGGATCTCGCGCAGCACGGCCTTGGCGATCAGGGCGCCTTCCCTGGAAAGCTTGAGGTTCTCCAGCCAGTCCCGGGCGGCAAACACGTTCATGGCCGTCACTTCGCGCACGCTTCTCCCGCCCACGGTGACCGCCGTGGCAAAGGCGTTGAGGCGCGAACCCTTGCAGGCCGGGCACTCGCTTTCGTGCATGAAGCGCATGATCCAGTTCTTGACGCTCTCGCTCTCGCTGTGCTCAAAGCGGTACTGGAGGTCGTTGAGCACGCCGGGAAACTTGCCCCCGTGCCAGTGCCAGCGGCCGTCGTTGCCGGGCTCGCCCTTGAGGATGAGTTCGCGCACGCGGGGTTCGAGCTTGTTCCAGGGCGTGTTCATGGCAAAGCCCGCCCGCTTGCCCAGGCGCTCCAGGGCGCGCCGGTACCAGCCGGTTTCGGGCCCGTGGGACCAGGCCGCAATGGCGTTCTCCGCCAGGGTCTTGCGGCCGTCGGGTACGGCCAGGTCCACGGAGATTTCCGTGTTGGTGCCCAGGCCGTGGCAGGTCTGGCAGGCGCCCCAGGGAGAGTTGAACGAAAACAGGCGAGGCTCGAGCTCACCCATGGGCTCTTCGGGGTGGTCGGGGCAGAACATCCGCGCGCTGAACACCGTGTCGTGCAGGCTCTCGCCCTCCTGCCGCGCCACGATGCAGATGCCGTTGCCCAGCTTCAGCGCGGTCTCCACGCCCTCATTGAGGCGCGAACGCACCTCCGGCTTGAGCACGATGCGGTCGATGACCACTTCCACGTCGTGCTTGACGTTCTTGTCGCCGGCGCTGCTCTTGGCGCTGACTTCGGTGAGGCGGCCGTCCACGCGGGCCCGCACAAAGCCCTCGCGCATGATGGCGGCGAAGGCGTCGCGGTGTTCGCCCTTGCGACCGCGGATCAGGGGCGCCATCAGCACCAGCTTGCTGCCTTCGGGCCAGGTCATCACCGTGTCCACCATCTGCTCAGCGCTCTGGCGCCCCACCTCGCGCCCGCATTGGGGGCAGTGAGGCACGCCCACGCGGGCAAACAGCAGGCGCAGGTAGTCGTAGATTTCGGTGGTGGTTGCGACAGTCGAGCGCGGGTTGTGGCCCGCCTGGCGCTGCTCGATGGCGATGGTGGGCGGCAGGCCCTCGATATGATCGACATCGGGTTTCTGCATCTGGCCCAGGAACTGGCGCGCATAGGCGCTCAGGGACTCGACGTAGCGTCTCTGGCCCTCGGCATAGATGGTGTCGAAGGCCAGCGAGCTTTTGCCGCTGCCGGAGAGCCCGGTAACCACGACGAGTTTGTCGCGCGGCAAGGTCACGCTGACGCCCTTGAGGTTGTGCTCGTTGGCGCCGCGAATGATGATTTCAGTGGATGCCATGGGTGTTCCTGCGGTTGGGGAGCGAAACGATAACATGCCACCCGACAAAAAAGGTCCACTTCATCGGTTTGCGCCCGCCCCAAGGCGCCCTGCTAGACTCCGCCCATGGCTCCGATCATTCTTGCCCACCGCGGCGCCAGCACACTGGCGCCGGAGAACACGGCCGCCGCCTTTGCGCTCGCCCGGACCATGGGCGCCGACGGCTTTGAGTGCGACGTTCATCTGAGCCTCGACGGCGTCCCCGTCGTGACCCACGACCGCAACCTCAAGCGGCTTGCCGGCCTCAATCGCCGTGTGGACAGTTTGCCCTGGCGCGAGCTTAGGGAGCTGGACGTCGGCGGCTGGTTTGCGCCCCGGTTTTCCGGCCAGCGCCTGCTCAGGCTGCAGGACGCCCTGAAGCTGGCCGGCCGGGGCTTTCGCCCCCTTGTCGAGCTCAAGCAAACCACGCCGCGGCGCGACCTCGCGCTGGTCCGCACCTGCGCCCCCCTTCTGGCCAGGGCCGGGGCCTGGGCCTGCTCGTTTTCCGTGAGAATCTGCGCCGCTCTGCGTCAATGCCGGCCGCGCCTGCACGTCCAGCTCGTGGTCAGCCCCGAGAATGAAAGCCGCTGGCTTTGGGCGCTCGAGGCCGCCTGCCGCCTGGGGCTGCAGGGCCTGGCCGTGGACTTTCGGCAGTTGACCCGCCAGCGCGTGGAGCGCCTTCACCAACTGGGACTGCGGGCCGGCGCCTGGACGGTGAACCGCCAGGCCGACTATGTGCGCCTGGCGCGCTGGGGCGTGGACGTCATCGAAACCGATCACCCCGGCCTGTGCCCGCCTTGACTCCCTGACGGTCGCCGATTTTGCGAACCTTTGAACCTGCCCGAGGCTCCGACATCGGCCCGAATCTGAGTATAGTGCGCCCATGCCTGAAACCTTCGCCTGCACAAGCGCCATCACACGCGTGACTGTTTATGCGCGAGGCGCCATCGTTACCCGCCGCGTCGAGTTGCCGCCCGTCCTGCCGGCCGAGCCCTGCACGCTGACCCTGACCCTTCCCGCGCAGGCCCAGGCGGGAAGCCTGCGCACGCTGGTCGATGGCGAGCGCGGCATTGCGGGTCTTTCCTCGCGCATCCATTGGCCGCAGCCCGCGCCGGGGCCAAGCCGCGCTGATGAACTGGGTGCTTTGCGTGCGGAGGAGCAGCGCCTGGACGTCGCTTTGGAGCGCGCGAGCCACCGGCGCGACCACCTGGCGGAACTGGCCCTGACCCAGGCCATCCTGAACAGGAAGTCAGACACCAACGTGGCCGGACGCATGGCCGACGCACTGGCGGTCAGCGCCCTCATTCATGATCTGACCTGCAAGCTGGACCAGGAACTGTCAGAGCTGAACCGCAGGCGCGCCGAGGTCGAGGGGGCCATCGAAGCGCTCGAAGCCCGGGACACTCCCATGGAGCAGGGGCAGCCCCGGCGCGTGGTGGATATCGCGCTGTGCGCGGGCCCTGCCCACCTCCGCTCCCTGGAGGTGAGCTACGCCGTCATGGCCGCGCGCTGGTGGCCGGCCTACTCCGCGCGCATCTTCGACCAGGGCCGGCGTGCGGAGTTCGGCCTGGAGGCCTTCGTGTCGCAGAATACGCAGGAAGACTGGTCCGGCGTGCTGGTGAGCCTGTGTACGGCGGACATGATTCAGGACATCCGATTGCCTGAGCTGCCTTCCCTGCGTCTGGGGCGTGCGCAGCCAGCCAGACGCAAGGGCTACCGACTTCCGCCGGAGGGGCTCGAGAGCATGTTCGCGGGCTTTGATGCCGCCTTCGCCGGGGCCCTGTCCGACGGGGCCCTGTCGCCCAAGCCGCCGCCGCGTTCGGCGCCGGCCAAGAAAGGCGACATCCATGAGCGCCAGAAGTTGCTGAAGGACGAATACGAAGGGGCGGACTACGACGCAGAAGAGCCTGCGCCCCAGGCGGACATGCTGGCCTCCAAGGTGGCGGAAATGCCCATGCAGGCCGCCAACTTCTCGCCCGTGGCCGCGGCGCCCATGACTATGCGCGGCGCGCCGGGCGGCGGCGCCCCGGTCGGCGGCGTGGCGCCCATGGAGCCTCCGGCCCCACCGCCGCCTCCTGAAACGTCGGAGCAGTGGCTGGATTTCGACGCCCTGACCCTGGGCGATTTCACCCGGCGCGCGGGCCGGGGTCGCCTGACCCCGACGACGGACGGGGCCTCAGCCGACCAGGCCGAACTTCACGGGCCCGCGACGAGCGCGGCGCGTGATGTGCGGGAAACACGGGGACTCTTTGACCACCAGTACGTCGCCGAGGGCAAAGTGGAGATTCCCTCCGGCGGTGTCGCGCAGCGCGTGTTTCTGGCCGCGCGCGAGACGTCCTGCTCCATGCGCTTTGTGTGCGTGGCCGCAGAGGACGACCGCGTTTACCGCGAGGTGGAGCTGGCCAACCCCCTGCAGGCCCCGCTGCTTCCGGGACCTGTGGATGTGTTCGTGGAAGGCCTGCTGTTGACGACCACGGCCATCGACGGCGTGGACCGGGGGGGCCGATTCCGCGTCGGCCTGGGCGTGGAAGAGCGGCTGCGCGTGGCACGCAACGTCAGGGCGAGCGAAGAAAGCCGCGGCATGCTCGGCGGCAACACGGCCGTGCAGCATCAGGTCAGCGTGGACGTGACCAGCTCCCTGGGCGCGGACGTGAGCGTCGAGGTCATCGAACGCCTGCCCGTGACGGCCGACAAGGACATCTCCGTAAGTCTGACGCGGGCGGAACCCAAGCCCGAAGACTACGACCAGAAGTCGCGCGGCGCCCCCGTCAGGGGCGGCAAGCTGTTCCGCCTGGCGGTCAAGGCGTCAAGCAAGGCCTCACTGCTGATGGAATACAGCATCGTGCTGCCCTCGGGCAGCGAACTGACGGGAGGCAATCGCCGTGAGTAACCCCACGCCTGTCTTTGCCTCGCTGCCGCGCCATGTGAGGTTCTTTGAGGATCGAGCGGAGGTCACACGTCAGGCGCAGGTGCGCCTCACAGAAGAGCGCCAGTGGGTGCGGGTGTCGGGCGTGACGCCGCTGGTGGATGATCGGAGCGTTCAGTCGGGCGCCAAGGGGGCGCGGGTTCTGGCCGCGCGTGTGCACCGGCGCATGATTCGCGCCCGGGAGCTGGCCCGCGCTGAGATTGAGAAGGTCGAGGCCGAGGCGGCCAGGCTGGAGTCGCGGCTTGAAACCCTGCGCCAGGTGGTTTCGCGCCACGAGAAGCGCCTGCGCTACCAGGGGGAGCTGTTTGAGAGCTGGACAGCGGGGATTGCGCGCATCCCGCGTTTTTCGGCTGAAGCGCCGCTTGAGAGCTGGACGACCGCCTACAACGATCTCATGGCCGCCGAGAAAGACGAGCTCGCCCACTGGATCCAGGTGCAGCTCGAAATCGGGAAGCTGGAGGCCGAGCAGGTCGAGTTGCAGCACAGGCGGGACTCGCTCGGCGCCCAGCCCCCGCGGCTGGAGGCGGGCATCGAGGTGCTGCTTGAGGGCGCCCCGGGCGCCGACATCGAGGTCACGGTCACCTACCGCACCGCGGCGGCCCTGTGGCGGCCGGAGCATCTGGCCCGGCTCGATTTTGACGCGGCCAGAAACACGGGCAAGGTCACCCTCCAGACCTTTGCCACGGTGTGGCAGCGCACGGGCGAAGACTGGGATCAAGTCGAGGCGTCGTTTTCGACGGCGCGCCCCGCCCAGGCCGGCAGCCCGCCCCTGCTCTCCGACGACGTGTTGACCAAGCGCAAGAAGACGCCGGAGGAGAAGAAGAAGGTGGTGGTCGAGATGCGGGAACAGACCATCGCCGTGGCCCGCGCCCCCCAGGCCTTTGACATGCCGGGTGTGGATGACGGCGGCGAGCCGCTTGAGTTTTCCGCCCGCGACAAAGTGCGCCTGCCAGGCACGGGGCGGCCTTTGCGGGTGGAGATTGCCAAAGTGGAGCTGGAGGCCGAGGTTTCACGGGTGCTGATGGCGGAACGGGCCCCCGTGGCCCACCTGCGGGCACGCTGCGTCAATCGCGGCAAGGTTCCGCTGCTGGCCGGCCCCGTGCAGGTGGCCCGCGGCCCCTCTCTGGTGGGACGCTCCCGTCTTGATTTCGTGGGGCAGGGCGAAAACTTCGAGCTGGGTTTTGGTCCCGAGGACGGCGTGCGCTGCCGTCGCAGCCTGGAAGAAAAGCGCGAAAGCACCATGCTGACCGGCAGCCAGACAGTCACCCGCGAGGTGACGCTTTACCTGAGCAATCTGGGCGACCAGGCGAAGAGCCTGGAAATCATCGAGCGCGTGCCCGTGAGCGAAATTGAGGGGCTGGAAGTGCGCCAAGCCGAGCCCCGCGAGTGGGCCGCCGACAAAGACGGCATGATGAAGCGGCTGATGACCCTGGAGCCGCACGGCACCAAAGAACTGAAGTACCGCTACGAAATCCGGGCCAGAAGCAACGTGGAGCTTCCAGCCTGACGGACCTCAGGCCGGCGGGGCGTAGATGCGGCGCTTGAGCAGCTTGCTGTAGCGCAGCGTCCCCGTGGCGTCCTGCTGCTCGGCAGGCAGGTCTTTCTCGCGCAAAAACGCGTTCATCTTGGCGTCCAGCGCCTCGATGGCGTGCACAATCTGCGCCTCGGCCAGCATGGGAGGCTTGGGGCTGCCGAACTCCGCGTTTTCGTGATGGCTCAAGATGATGTGCTTGAGCAGCACTCCCTTGGCGTGCGGCACCTGTTCACCCAGCTCCTGCAGTTTGCGGTCCAGCAGGTTGATGCCGATCGTGATGTGACCCAACAGTTCGCCCTCGACTGAGTAGCCGGGCACGTTTTCACCTATCAGCTCGACGACCTTGCCCGAGTCGTGCAGGAAAAGGCCCAGCAGCACGAGCGAGCGGTCGCACCAGCCATAGTGATCACAGAGCATCTCGCCCAGTTTCATCACGCTGTGCACATGCTCAAGCAGGCCGAACTTGTAGGGGTGGTGCATCATGCGCGCGGCAGGCCCCACGCCAAAACGGGCCATGAACGCCTCGTCGTTGAGGTAGGCTTCGGCCACCAGGCGGTAATGCTCGTCCCCAAGCCCCCTCAAAATGGCCGTGACTTCGGCCAGGAGCTGCTCGGGGTCAAAGGCGGGGGGTGCCTCGAAGTGCTCGGGGTTGACGGCCTCGGCCGGCGCCACGCGCAGGTGCTCAATCACAATCTGGGGCGTGTCCTTGTACAGCTCGACACTGCCTGAAAGTTCGATGTAGGCGCCCGGCCGCGCCACCTGAACGTCTTCTTCTGCCGCGTCCCAGCGTTTGGCCGAGATGGCGCCGGAGTTGTCCTTCAACGTCAGGGCCAGGTAGGGTTTGCCGTTGCGCGCGGTGAGGTTGCGGCACTCCGTGACCAGATAGATGCCGCGCAGCTTCCCCGGCTCGAGGTCGGCGATGTAGACGTGGCGGCCGTTGCCCGGGGTTTCGGCCTTCTCGTGGTCGCGCATGCCCATGGCCCGAGTATAGCAGGCGGCGAAATGGATGGATTCAGCGCCTCAGGGCGGGAGTTCAAACCCCGCAGGGGGCCTTTGACTTGCGCCGCCGCCGCAGTGACAATCAGGCATCGTCGCGGGAGCCTGGCATGAACGAACAGACCAGAATGCACCTGATTGCGGGCCTCATAGCTTCGCTCAGCGCCGTCGTGCTGCTGGCGCTGATGGATGTCAACTTCTGCGGCTGGCTGGGGGTCTGGTTCGTGCGCAAGATGCCCTACATTGCGGGCATCCCCCTGGCGTTGGCCGTTGGTTTTGGGGCCTCCTGGGCCTATGGGGGCAGCGTGGCGAAAACGCAGTGGGGGCCGCCGCCCGTTCGAGGGCTGATCTTCGGTGTGGCGCTGTCGGCCCTGTTTGTGTGGGTGATGCCCTGGGTCTTCGCTGAACTGGTAGGCCAGGCGACGGGGGTGCACACCGTCGGCAAGAGCGTGGGCGCATTGGACGTGTTTCCGGAAACCTTCGGCGGCCACTATGCGGCCATTCCCAACCTCGACATCGATACGCCCCTGGAGAATCTGGCCGACGACGCCTGGTACAACAAGGACGACTGGAAGGGGCGGCTGATCCCGTTCGGCATTTCTTTTTCGGCCATGGGTCTGGTGCTGGGCCTGATGGTCAAGGGCAAGCGCGACAAGTAGCATCGCGGCGCCCCGTTCCGGCCCTGCCCGTCGCGGCCTCATCGAGACCCTGCATGAAACCCGTCATCCTGACCCACGGCGGCGCCGGCCGCCCCACTCCAGACGCCCCGGAAAGCGAAGGCGCACGCGCCGAAGCCGTCAAAGCCTGCGCCCAGGCATGCGAGGCCGGAACGCCCTGGCTGAAGAGTTCCGGGTCTGACGTGGCCCTGGAGGCCGTGATTGCCGCGGCCATGGTGCTGGAGGATGACCCGCGCTTCAACGCGGGCACCGGCGCCAACCTCAGGCTGGACGGCTCCCTTGAGCTGGATGCCAGCGTCGCCACCAGTGACGGCCGCTTTGCCGCCGTGGCCTGCCTGCGTGCCACGAAGAACCCGGTTCTCGTGGCCCGCGCCCTGCTGACCACGCCCCACGTCATGCTCTGCGGCGAGGGGGCCACCCGCTTTGCCCGCCAGCAGGGCTTTGCCGAGGCCAGCATGGTGACCGAGAAGGCCCTCAAGCGCTGGAAGGCGGCGCGAGAGCGGCTGGCCAGCGGGCGGCTTCGGCCCTATGAGCAGGGCTGGAAGAATATCCAGTTCCACGGAACGATCGGCGCCGTGGCCCGTGCCGCGGATGGAACCTTTGCCGTGAGCTGCAGCACCGGCGGCACGAGCATGATGTTGCCGGGCCGCATCGGCGACACGCCCATTTACGGCGCCGGGGTTTACGCCGGCGAGCACGGGGCGGTCTGCGCCACGGGCCACGGCGAACTCTGCATCAAGCGTATGGGGGCCTTCCGGGTTTACACCCGCATGGCCCAGGGCCTGCACCCCCAGAAGGCCATCGACCTCGAGGTGGCGGACTTCCCCCAGCCCTACGAAGTGGGCTTCATTGCCGTGAGCCGTGAAGCGCACGGCATGGGCGCCACGGACGGCTACATGCCCTGCTTTGCCCTGGAGGCCTGACCCTCTCCGGCGTTGGACGGCAAAAGGAACACAGAGCCGGCATGACCGGCTCTGTGAGTTCCTGGGCGGCGCGGCCTACTTGTCCTTCTCGATGCCGCGATAGTCGAAGCTGCGCGAAGGCGTTCCCGGGGGCACGTTCTTGCGCTTCTCGTAGTCCTTGAGAGCGTTGTCGATGAACTCGCGGTTGGCGGGCACGTCCAGCATGCCCTTCTTGGCGTCCTGCAGGGCCTCACGGCTGAGTTCGCGCATGTCGTTGAAGTTGGCGTCGCGCAGGATGCGGGGTCGCACAAAGATATACAGGTTGGTCTCGCGCTGCACGGTGCGCTGGCTCTTGAACAGTTCGCCGATCAGGGGGATGTCGCCCAGCAGGGGAATCTTGCTGACGCTCTTGCTGCTCTCGGCGCTCTTCAGGCCGCCAATCACGATGGTGTTGCCGTTGGGCACCGTTACCAGCGTGGTGATGCGGCGGCGTGAGCGCGGCGGGGCCACGCCGCTGTTGGGCGCCTCGCCCACGAAAGCCGAGATGTCCAGGTCGATCTCGAGCGTCACGTAATCATCCTGGCTGATCTGGGGTGTCACGGTGAGGGTGATGCCCGCTTCCACGAAGTCGCCGGCGGTGGTGGTGGTGCCCGAGCCTGTACCCAGGTTGTTCAACTGCACAAGCTGGATCTCGGTGTTGATTTCGATGGTGCCCGAGCTGTTGTCGTTCACGGTCAGGCTGGGCTGGGAAAGAATGTTGGTGTCGGCCTGGGTCTTGAGGAAACGCACCAGCAGGGGAATGTCAAAGCCGCTGCCCTTGGTCAGGGTGAAGAGGCCGCCCGTGCCGAAAATCGGGTTGCGGCCGGCGGGAATGCCGCCGCCCGTGCCGATGGGAACGCCCGAGCTGTCCACGATCTCGCTGAAGCCGAAGCTGGTGCCGAAGCTGGCGCGGGGCTCCTTGCTGGCGTTGGCAAAGCCGTCCACGGTCGCGATTTCAACGCCGAACTGGAAGTCGTCGTCGTTGCGGACCTCAAGGATGGCCGCCTCGATCTGCACCTGCGGCCGCCGCACATCCAGCTTCTCGATGATCTTGCGGATCTCGACATAGTCGCTGGGTGTGGCAATCACCAGCAGGCTGTTGGTGTTGATGTCGCTGACAATCGTCGGCGCGTTGGGGTTGTTGGCCGTGGTGGCGCCGGGGATGGGCTGCACGCCGCCGGGCTGCGTTGCCAGGGGCACCCCTACGCCCAGCAGCTCCGTGAGCGTCGAGGCCAGGTCTTCGGCCTTCACGTTCTTGCAGGGATAGTAATGGATGCGGCCCGTGGTCGCCGCGCCGGGAATCTTGATGTCCAGCTTGGCGACCAGCTCGCGCACCAGCTCGATGCCCGAGTCAAAGCCGGTCACCATGATGGCGTTGACGTAGGGCGCGACTTCGACACTTACCAGAGTTTCATCGTCGGTGGAGCCGGGGCGCTGCTGACGGCCGGCCTGCAGCGTGCGGCGCTGGGTCAGCAGGTTGTTCAGGCTCTGCACCAGCTCTTCAGCGTCGATATTGTCAATGTTGATGACCTCGAGGCGCGGCGAGCGGGGGGGCTGGTCCATCAGCGAAATGATCTGGGCCAGGCGCCGGATGTTGTAGCTGTAGTCCGCAAGAATCAGCGCGTTGACGCCCTGAATGGGGTTTACGCTGCCGCCCTGCCGCGCCATGAGGTTCTGCAACGCGGCGCGCACGGCGTTGGCGTCGGCGTACTTGAGGTTGACGACCATGGTGACGAAGTCGGCCGTGGTGTCCGTCCACTTGGAGATGTCATCCATGAAGATGACTTTGTCGGTCTGGGTAATGGCCTCCGTCGCCTGGATGATTTCGTAGAAGCGGACGGATTGAGCCGTGTCCTGCCCGAAGGGGCTGAGAATCAGCCTGAACTGCTTGAGGAAGGTCTGCAGGACGGAGAAGAACGCCGTGCTGGGGATCTCAAAACCTTCGCTGGGCCCCACAATGGTGACCGTGCCCTTCACCTGCGCCGGCTGATAGAGGAACTTGAGCTTCTGGTACTCCGCCGTCCAGCGGATCATCTCCTCAATCTGGATGTCCTTCGTCTCGCCCCTCAGAAACAGGCTGGACCCGGCCGGCTGCTGCGCGGCCAGTGTCGAAGCCAGCAGCGGCAGCATGACGAGAAACAGGGCTTTGCGCATCGCGGTTCTCCACACGCCGGGCGTGTTCTGGGTAAATCCTGTGTGTGCAGGGTGATAAAACGCCGCAGCGCCCTTGTCGTTGGGAAAATCCGGCCCCCTTTGCACCCTGAACGGCACCCCGCGGGGGACCCGGGCTTGGCGTTGACAACTCGCGCCCGCCAATGAACCCTTGGCTCCATGAGCGCTCCTGCCCCCATGGTTGACCTTGGATTCATTACCACCGCCTTCGAATTGCAGGGCTACCGCATCGTTGCCCATCGAGGTGTTGTGCGCGGCATTGTGGTCCGGTCCCGCAGCGCCGTCGGCAACTTTGCCGCCGGCATCCAGACCTTTTTCGGCGGCAACATCACCATCTATACGGAACTCTGTGAGCAGGCCCGGCAGGAGGCCTTCGACCTGATGCGGCAGCACGCCTCGGCGGCCGGAGCCAATGCCATCATCGGTATGCGCTATGACGCCAATGAGGTGGGGCCTGGCGTGACGGAAGTCCTGGCCTACGGCACTGCCGTCGTGGTTGATCTGGACCCGGAGTACGCCGCGCGCTTTGCCAAGGCTCCCGCCGTGGCGGGCCCCGAAGGCACGTCATGAGTGAGGCCTGGTTTGGCGGCAGCTTCAGCCCCCCGCACATCGGCCACCTGGTGCTCGCTGAACGGGTGCGCGAGGCCCGGGGCCTTGAGCGCGTTCACCTGCTGGTGTCTGCCGAGCCGCCTCACGCGCGGGGCAAGCAGGCCATCGACGGCACCCACCGGATGGCCATGGCCAGGCTGGCCGTAGCCGGCAATCCGGGCCTTGATGTCGACGATCGCGAACTCAAGCGCGGCGGCAAAAGCTACACCATCGACACCGCGCGGGAGCTGATTGCACAGGGCATCCGGCGGCCCGCCTTCATCGTGGGCGGAGACATGCTCGCCGATCTTCCCAGTTGGCGCGAAGGTGCCGAACTCCTGCGTCTGGCGGATATCATTCCCGTGCTGCGCCCCGGCTTTGGCTGGGAAGTGTTTGACACGCTGCGCGCCGCCTTCGGCGACGAGGCCGCCCGGCGCGTGAGGGACCTCTGCGTCAAGACGCCGCTGCTGCAGATTTCTTCCAGCGAAATGCGCGAGAGGTTGCTTGCGGGCAAGAGCATCCGTTATCTCGTGCCGGACGCCGTCATTGATTACATCGGGCAGCAGGGGCTTTACACCTGACCTTTCAGGATGGACATGAACGCCAAACGCGCCAACCGCCTCGCCCGCGAACAGAGCCCCTACCTCCTCCAGCACGCCCACAACCCCGTGGACTGGTATCCCTGGGGCCCCGAGGCCTTCGCGCGCGCCCGCGACGAGGACAAGCTCGTCTTTCTGAGCATCGGCTACGCGACCTGCCACTGGTGCCACGTCATGGAGCGGGAAAGCTTCGAGAATGAAGCCACGGCCAGGCTGCTGAACGAGAGTTTCATCAGCGTGAAAGTTGACCGCGAAGAGCGCCCGGACATCGACAACATCTACATGAGCGTGGTGCAGGCCTTCACGGGAGGCCACGGAGGCTGGCCCATGAGCCTCTTCCTCACGCCCGACCAGCGCCCCGTCTTCGCCGCCACCTATCTGCCCCCGGAAAACCGCTATGGCCGCGCCGGCTTTCCCACCCTGCTGAGGGAACTGGGCAAACTCTGGAAGCAGGAACGCGAGCGCCTGCTGGAGCAGGCGCAAAGCGTCACCCAGTGGCTCAATGCTCAAGGCTTGCCCGAGAACCCGGGCACCCTCGAACCGGGCGCCCTCAAGCGCTTTGGCGAGACCATGCGGGCCCTCTATGACTCCGAGCTGGGCGGCTTTGGCCGCGCCCCCAAGTTCCCACGCTCCCACGCCGTCAGCCTGCTGCTGCGCCTGCCCGGCCAGGATCACCTGGCCATGGCCGAGCACACGGCCCAGGCCATGTGGCAGGGCGGCCTCCACGACCACCTCGGCGGCGGCTTTCACCGCTACTCGACCGACCGCGAGTGGCTTTTGCCCCATTTCGAGAAGATGCTCTATGACCAGGCCCTGCTGCTCGATTTCTACCGCGAGCTCTTCCAGTTGACCGGAAAGCCCCTCTACGCCGATGCCTGCCGCGACATCATGGACTACGTGCTGCGCGATCTGCGCGACGAAGCCGGCGGCTTCTACAGCGCCGAAGACGCCGACAGTGAAGGCGAAGAGGGCAAATTCTACGTCTGGACCTGGCAGGAACTGGTCGATGCCCTGGGCGAAGACGACGGAGCCTTCTTTGCCCGCACTTATGGCTGCCGCGAAGGCGGCAACTTCCGTGACGAAGCCACCCACCAGCAGAGCGGCGCCAACATCCTGCACCTCCCCTGGCACGCCGGCCTGCCCGCACCGGACGCCCAGGCGCGGCTGGCGCCCCTGCGCCGCAAACTTCTCGCCCTGCGTTCAAAGCGGGTGCGCCCCCTGCTGGATGACAAGGTCCTCACGGACTGGAACGGTCTGATGATCGGCGCGGCCGCGCGCGCCGGGGCGGCCCTGGGGGAACCCGGCTGGATTGAAGCGGCGCAGAAAGCGGCTGACTTTGCGTCCACCACCCTGATGCGCGACGGCCGCCTGCTGCATCGCTGCCGCAAGGGCCAGGCCGGCATCCCGGGATTTCTCGAGGATTACGCCTTTCTGGCCCAAGGCCTGCTGGAGCTGTATCAGGCCGACTTCGAGCCCGCTCGCCTGGAACTGGCGCTGCGCCTTTGCCGCGAGATGGTCCGTCTGTTCCGCGACGAGAAGGAGAAAGTCTTCCACACCCAGGGCAAGGACGACCCCGAGCGGCTCATTGCGCCCTCGCGCAGCTTTTATGACGGCGCCATTCCCAGCGGAAACGCCGCGGCCTGCCTGGCCCTGGTTCGCGTCGGCCGCCTCACCCAGGATGAGTCCCTGGTGTCCCTCGCCCGCCAGACGCTGGAAGCCTTTGCCGGTGAAATCAACTCCCGTCCCGAGAGCCACCCCTATGCCCTCATGGCCGCCCAGCTCCTGATGGAGCCCATGCAGGAAATCGTCATCGCCGGGCCGCGCCACGACGAGGGCACCCAGGCCTTGCTCGCGACGGTGCAGCGGCGCTTCCTGCCGCGCGCCGTGCTGGCGCTCCATGATGGCGAGGACATCGAGCGGGTCATTCCGGCTCTCAAGGCCCAAGGCCCTGTGGGAGGCAAACCGGCGGCCTACCTGTGTGAGCATTTCGCCTGCAAGGCGCCCGTGACCGATGCCGCATCCCTGGCCGCCCTGCTCTAATGCCCTGGGCGGCAGCCTGTCAGGACCGGGCCAAAGTGATTAACAAGGCAGGGCGGGAACGTTATCCTTTCTGCCCGCAATTGGGCCCCTTGGGTTTGCAATCATGAGTGACAGCCAACCCAGGGAGCCCGCCATGCCCGCCGCCAGCGTTGAACGTGAAGCCACCGTCGAAGACCTCAACCAGGCCAAGTCCAGATTCTGGAGCAAGATGAAGGCCTTTGCGGGCAAGGTCCCCTTCGGCAAGGACGCCGTCGCGCTTTATTACTTCATCACGGATCCTGCCGTCAGCTTTGTGGCCAAGGGCGCGGCCATTGCCGCCCTGCTCTACTTCATCAGCCCGGCTGACGTTGTGCCGGACACCATCCCCATCGCGGGATTGCTGGATGATGCCGGTGTCATAGCCGGGGTTATCTCCATGCTTGGTTCGCAGCTCAAGCCCTTCAAAGACCGTGCGGCCCAGTGGGTCAAGAGCGGTCAGACTCCGGAAGAATGATGTCAGGCCGCGCCGCGACCCTAGATCGGGCAGTACCGGTGGTGCGCGGCGAGGCGTCAGGCCAGGCATCGCTGCTGTGGACGCTGCGGCGCCAGTTCATGGTGCTGGACCTGTTCTATCTTGGGTTCACGGGGTCGCTGCTGCTCTGGGCGCTGGTGTCCTGGTTCTGGCCTTCCCTGAGGCTGTATGAAACGTCGCCCCGCTTTGGCTGGGCCCTGACATCTCACCAGACGCTGGTCGGCGAGCTGGCCCTCTTCTTCGGCATCTACCTGGTGCTTCAGCGCTTTGCCATCGTGTTTCAGCGCGACTACTATGCGCAGGGCCGCCCCGCGCCCCACTGGCTGCGCCTGGCCAACCTGCTCTACACGTTCTCGCCGACGCTGCTGGCTCCTACGCTGTTTCAGGGCCTGGGGTCGTTCATGGCCGTCGTTTCGGGAGTTCCCGGCGTGGAGTCGCACCCGGCCTTTGACCCCGCCCAGAACTACGACCGCGCCGCCACATACTTTGACCTTGCCCTCAAGCAGCTCGACATCTCCCTATTCGGGGTGTACCTGCCGGCATGGATTCGCCAGTTCCACGCCCCCGGCCTTTCGTTTGCTCTGTTCTACTGCTACATCGGCTACTACATCTGCCCCTTCGTGGCGGCCCTGCCCCAGGTCATCCGCGGCAACTGGCAGCGGGTGCGCCTGGCAGCCTCCATGGCCATCGGCAGCCTGCTCATCACCTACGTGCTTTACATTCTGGTGCCGGCCACGGGTCCCCGGTTTGAGGGAAGCTGGAGCGCCTGGCTGCCCGAAGAGGGCGGCTGGTTCTGGGCCAACGAATTCTCCGTGTTTCTTGACCGGCAGGAGATCATCCGCTGGGATGCCTTTCCGTCGGGGCATGTGGCCACGAGCATCACCTGCCTGCTGGTCGCCCTGATCATGCACCGGCGCGTGGGCTGGGCCTATCTGCCCCTGGTGGCGGGACTGACCGTGGCCACGATCTACTTCGGCTATCACTATGCCACGGATGTCGTCGTGGGTTTTGTCTGCGTGGCGCTGTGTTTTGCGCTGGTCTGGCCCCTCACGCAATGGTGGGAGCGGGCCACCAACCCCGTCGCTCCGAACCGAGACGGCGCGTAGAGGGCCTGCCCGCGCAGGTCCCGGACCCTTGGCGCAGCCGGGAGCCGGGGCAAAAGCCGCAACGCGCCCGCGCCCCGGCGTCAACTGCCGCCGAAGACCTTGAGCAGGTTCTTGAACGACGGAAAGGCCTCCAGCGCGGCAAAGGCCTTGTGTTTGAGGCGCTTGCGGTCCTTGAAGCCGTTCTTGACCGCGCGCTCAAGGTAGTCCATGCCCCGGCGCGTGTCGGTGGGCGACGTCAGCACCGCCAGCCAGTAGGCCGACTCCGCAAAGCTCGGGTTCAGCTCCAGCGCTTTCTCGAGCAACTCTTTGGCGCGGTCCAGGGGCTCCTGCCGGTCGTGCTTGTCCTTCAACGAGGGGTTCTCAATCAGCAGCACGGCCAGGGCCACATAGCCGCGCTCGTCGGCGGGCACGAGTTCGATGGCCTTTTCGTATTCGCGCTTGGCGCTGGTGAGGGCGCGGCCCTTCTCGTAGATCTTGCCCAGGGCGATGCGCGCTTCGACGTTCATGGCGTCGAGCTTGAGGGCGTGCATGATGTTTTCCTTGGCGCCGCCGAGGTCGCCCATCATGCGCTGCAGGCCGCCGAGGAAGCTGCGGGCGCGGGGGTCGTCGGGGTTGATCTCCACGGCGCGGCGGTAATCGTCGAGAGCCTCCTTGAGCTTGCGCTGTTTGCGGTGAATGTGGCCGCGCAGCAGCAGCGTGCGGGGGTCGTCGGGCTTGATTTTCAGGGCGCGATCAATCTGCTTGAGGGCCTCGTCGTAGCGTGCCAGGCGCATGGCGCGCTGGGCATCTCCGGTGGCGGCGTCGGCCTGCGTGGTGATGCTGAGGATGGCGAGTTCGACGGTTTCGTGGCGGTTGAACTCCTCGCTGGCGGCCTCCTCGGCCTTCTGGGCGAGGCGGTAGATGCTGCTCTGGTCGGAGCGTTTGACGCTGACGGTGCGGCGCCTGAGGTTGCGCAGGGCCTCGCCCGCGGCCTCGAGGTCTTCGGCCAGTTCCTCGGCGTTCTGGTAGCGGGCCTCGGGTTTTTTGGCCAGCATCTGGTTGGTGATGCGCTCAAGCTCAAGGGGCAGTCCGGGGCGCAGGTGCGTCAGCCGCGGGTAGTCGTCCTGCTGGTGCATGAGAATCAGAGCCTGGGGCGTCTCGCCGAGGAAGGGGCGGCGCCCGGTCAGCAGCAGGTAAAGCGTGACGCCCAGGGAGTAGATGTCGCTGCGGCCATCCACCTGCTCGCCGCGGCACTGCTCGGGACTCATGTAGGGCGGGCTGCCGGAGTGCCCGCCGGAGAGCACGCTGCCGAGCGCGGCCGCCACGCCGAAATCGGTAATCTTCACGCGGCCGTTGCTGGTGATCATCAGGTTGTCGGGCTTGATGTCGCGGTGCACCGTGTTGTGGCGGTGGGCAAAGGCCAGGCCGCGGGCCACCTGGGCGGCAATCTTGACGGCCAGCAGGGGGTCCACGCCCTGGCGGCCCACGAGCCTGGACACCGGCACGCCGTCAATGAGCTGCATGACGATGTAGGGCTGGCCCTGCTGCTCGTCCACGGCGTAGACGGGCATGATGTTGGGGTGTTCGAGCTGGCCTGCCGTGCGCGCCTCATTGAGGAAGCGCTCCTTCATCACGGAGTTGTTGCACAGCTCGCGCGGCAGCACCTTGACGGCGACGTCCTTGTCCAGGCCCTGGTGTTTGGCGCGGTAGACGTGGCCCATGCCGCCCATGCCGATGCGTTCAAGCAGGCGGCACTGGCCCAGCATGGTGCCGGTCAGGTCCTCGATGTCGTCGCGCGTGCCCGCCATGTCGTGCCCCGGAGAGGTGCGGCGATTGTAGCCCGCGCGCCGTCAATTGCGAATGGCGCTCACAGCCGGCGCAGGTCCAGGCACCAGGGGCTGAGCGCGCCCTGCGGAGGCGGCGAAAAGCCGCCCGGCGGAAACTCCAGCGGCGAAAGTTTCACGCGCCCGGCGCGCCTTTGGGCCGCCTCGGCTTCGTCGCGCGGCAGGCCATCATAGGCCAGGCCGTCCTGGCGCCACTCATGCAGCTCCAGTTCAAAGGCGCGGCGGCGGGTGAGGTCGAGCAGCTTCAGCTTCAGGGGGGACTGCGCGCCTACCGTGGGGTGGAGGCCCACCTGCGGCACAAACGCGCGATAGCGCAGCGCGGTCACCAGGGCCTCGCCGCGGTCATCGGCGGCGTGCGAGGGTGTGAAGCCGTAGGCCCCCAGCGCCATCTCCCAGTGGCCCAGTTCCGCCGTGCGCCCCGAATGGGCGCGGAGGACAAGTTCCACGCGCTGCGAGCTGCTGTCCATCAGCCGGGCGCCCCGGCTCTCCTGCGAAGCGGCGTCGCCGATGAGGGGCCAGAACTCGACGGCGCGGCTCAGGCGCAGGGAACAGGGGCCCAGTTCGAAGCAGGCGATTTCACGGTCGCTGTCATCGAGCAGCAGGCGGGTCAGGGGCGCGCCGAGGCCGAAGCCCTCGCTCTCGAGGCTGGCCAGCACGTCGCCCAGGTCGCGCCTGAGGAAGAAGGGCAGGGCAAAGCGGTCGTGCAGTTCGGCGCCCCAGTCAACGAGTGTCCAGTCGCGCAGGGGGCCCTGGGCCGTGCGTCTGGCCAGCATGGCCACGATGGCGCGCAGCAGGGCCCCCAGGGCGGCGCCGCGTTCGGGGCTGCGGGCCATGCGCAGCGCGCGGAATTCGATGACGCCGAGCTTGCCGCGCCCGGGCAGCCAGGCATTCCAGAACTTCTCCATGTTCAGTTCGGCGCGGTGGGCGTTTCCCGTGCGGTCGGCCATGAAGGGGGCGAGCGCGGCGTGAAGGGTTTCGGGGCTCGGGCGTTCGATGCGCGAGAGCAGGAGCAGCGAGGTCATGAGCTCCTCGAAGCTCTCGCGCACCCCTTCGTCGGCGCGGGGAGACTGGCTCGACGAGCCCACGGCATCGACGGCAAACAGATAGCTCAGGCAGGGGTGGCGGTTGAAGTAGCGAATCAACTGCGGCAGCACCTGGGGGTGCAGCACAAAGGGGCTCTGGCTTGGCGTGGGCCCGCCCAGGGTCAGGTGGCCGCCGCCGCCGGAGTCGCCCACCAGGCCGTTGAAGAGCAGGCGGAAGGGATGCAGGCCGCAGGTGTCGGCGGCGTCATAAAGTTCGCGGTTCCAGGCAAGAAACGTGGCCAGGTCGGGGGCCGGGGCCATGTTGTTCTCGACCACCGCGGGGTCGGGGGTGTAGGTCGCAAAGGCCACCTGTTCATCGACGGGCGGCGCAAAGCCGGCCAGCACCAGGGCCGGCAGGCCGGCGGCGGCCGGGGCCAGTTCCGCCAGGAAGGCCAGGAACGAGGGCACATCGGGGAACTCGGGCAGCTCCAGCCGCACCTGCCCCTGATCGAGGGAGGCCGCGAGCAGACACCAGCCCTCCGCCGCGAGGTCGTCCCGGGCGCCTTCCTCGGGCAGCTTGCGCCCATGCCAGGATGGGCGCTGCAGGCGGTCATCGGCGGGCAGGGGCCTCGCGGCGCTGCCGAAGAGCAGGCGTTCGCTTTCACGCGCTGCAAAGCGCAGGGTCGCGCGGCCTGGGGCCTGGAGCCGGCGCCCCAGGTCATCGAGCAGGAGTCCGGGCGAGGCGGCACTTTGCGGCGCCGGCGAAGCCTCGAGCTGAAGGGGGTCCGGGGGGCCCTGCCAGAGCCCGAAGCCGTCGCGTCGGCGATAGAGGCCGTAGCTCCAGCGCGGAACATCCTCGCCGGGGTATTGGCGGCCCAGGGTGCGGAGGATCAGGCAGCCGGGGTAGCGCCGCGCGCGCCAGGCCAACATGCGGCGGGCGCGCTCTTCCTTGTCGGCGCCGAGGGCGGCGAAATTCCAGGCGGGGTCGAAGGACCAGCGATCCGTGAAGGTGGGCTCGCCGCCGATCCAGATGTCCAGGCCGGCCGCGCGCAGGCGGGCGTCGTGGTCGGCAATGGCCTGTTCCAGGTCGGACATGTCTCAGACGCGGCGGCCAAGGTCAAAGCGCCGCAAATCCAGCGACCAGGGTTGCTCGCCATGAACCTCCGTGGGCCGCGAAACGGCGGGGAAGGGCTGGTGGCCCTGGGTCGTGAAGCGCTGGGCGCGGCGCGCGGCAGCCTCAAAGGCGGTCAGGGGCGGTTTGTCGAAGGCGCGCCCTTCGGGGTGCCAGACGTGATAGGTCACGGCACCCAGGGAGCGCTGGCCCCAGGTATCGATGATGTCAAAGCGCAGCGGGTGATGAACGCCGATGTGGGGCTGCAGGCAGTGGGGCGGCTGCCAGGCGCGGAAACGCACGCCGGCGACGCCTTCGCCGGCCTTGCCCGTGGAGCGCAGGGGCAGGTGCCAGCCATTGACGGCCACGACGTGCCGGCCCTCGGTCAGGCCATCGACGCGGATCTGCAGGCGCTCGACGCTGGAATCAACGTAGCGCGAAACGGTCGCGCCCGTGGGCTGCTCGCCCAGCACGATCCAGGGCTCAAGGGCCAGGCGCACCTCAACGCTGATGTCGTCGAGGCTGTGCAGGCCCATGACCGGGAAGCGGTAATCCAGGAAGGGGCGGAACCACTGGGCGTCCAGCGCCAGGCCCTGGCTGCGCAGGTCGCGGGTGACGTCTTCAAAGTCGCGCCACAGGTAATAGGGCAGCATGAACTGGTCGTGCAGGCGGCTGCCCCAGCGCACCAGGGGCTGCTCATAGGGGGCCTGGGCGAAGCGAGCCGTCAGGGCGCGCACCAGCAGCATCTGGGCCGCGGCCATGCGCTCGTGGGGCGGCATCTCGAAGGCGCGGAACTCCAGCAGGCCCTGGCGGCCGTGGGGGCCGTCTGGGCTGTAGAGCTTGTCGATGGAGAACTCCGCGCGGTGGGTGTTGCCCGCGAGGTCGGTCAGCAGGTTGCGCAGCAGGCGGTCTGTGAACCAGGGCGCGCCGTAGCCGGCTTTGTCGGTCAGGCGGTTGAGGGCGATCTCGAGTTCATAAAGCGAGTCCATGCGCGCCTCATCAAGGCGCGGCGCCTGGGATGTCGGCCCCACGAACATGCCCGTGAACAGATAGCTCAGGCTGGGGTGGTTCTGGGCATAGCGCAGCCAGCTCGCCAGCAGGTCGGGCCGCTTGAGGAAGGGGCTCTGCGCCGCGGTGGGCCCGCCCAGGGTCAGGTGGTTGCCGCCGCCGCTTCCGACTTCGCGCCCGTCCAACTGGTACTTCTCGGTGCAGAGGCCCGCGTGGTTGGCCGCGTCGTTGATGGTCTCCATCCACTGGACGTATTCGTCAAAGCGCTCGCTGACGGGCAGGTTGACCTCAATGACGCCGGGATCGGGCGTGACCAGGCACTCCTGCAGGCGCGGGTCGCGCGGCGGCGGGTAGCCCTCGAGGCGCAGGGGCTGTCGGAGGTTCTGCGCTGCCTGCTCGACGGCGGCGACCAGCGCCAGGAAATCCTCGGCGCTGACCATGGGGGGCAAAAACACGTTGAGTGCGCCCTCGCGGGGCTCGATGCACAGTGCCGTGCGCAGCACGTGGCCGCCCGCGGTCTGGCCGCCCGCGGCCGCGGCCTCGCCCGCTTCGCGCTGCAGGCGACCCTGCCGCGGGTCTGGCAGTGGCGGCTGGGGCAAGGTGACGTCGGCTTCAAAATCCTCGGGCGGCTGGCCCTGGATGCGGTCCAGCGGCAGGCGCAGGCCCATGGGGCTGTCGCCGGGAATCAGGAAGCAATGCCGGCGGCGGAAGGTCCAGTCCGACGTCTGCCACTGGCCCAGGTGGCGCCGCAGGGGCAGGGCAAAACCCACAATGCTGTTGAGGCCGCGCTCCAGGGCCTTGGTGAGCTGGCGGCGCTCTTCAGGGGCCTTGAGGTCATGCTTGAGGGGGTCGATGTCCGTGGGCAGGTTTTCCTCGCGCGTGAGGAAAACCCAGGGGTCCTCATAGCCGGGAATCAGGTTCTCGCGCAGGCCCAGTATCTTCACCAGCTCCTGACCAAAGCGGCGCGCCAGCGCCACTTCGTCTTCGCTGCTCAGCCGCGTGCCCGTGCCCGGCTGCTGGTCTGAAAGCTCCAGCAGGCTGCCGTCCTGCCACACAGGCGTGGAGTCGCGGCGCCAGAGCAGACGCAGCACCCAGCGCGGCAGGCTTTCGCCGGGGTAGAGCTTGCCCATGTGCTGCATGGCCAGTACGCCCGTGCCAAAGCGGCGGCGCAGCTCGCGGGCAAGGCGCAGGCCCTGGCGCCACTTGGTGGGACCCAGGGCTTCGTTGTTCCACTCGGGCAGGTCCGGGTGTTCGCGCGATGTCCAGGTGGGTTCGCCGCCCATGGTCAGGCGCAGGCCGCCCGCGGCCAGCAGGTTGTCCGCCTGGCGGCCCGCCTCGCACAGGGCCTGCCATTGCTCTTCGGTGTAGGGCACGCGGGGGCGGGGCTCGTGGCCCAGGCGCTCCACCTGCATGTCAAAGGAGAAGCTTTGGGCCGGCCGGCTGGCTGTGCCGGTAACCGGCGATGCCAGCTCGGGGTTGACCGTGCAGGCCAAAGGGATATGCCCCTCGCCGCAGAGCAGGCCGGAGGTGCCATCCAGCCCGATCCAGCCCGCGCCGGGAATATAGACCTCGGCCCAGGCATGAAGATCGACCACGTCGCGGCTGACGCCCCGGGCCAGGTCGGGGATGTTGCCCTCGTCGGCCAGTTGCACCAGATAGCCGCTCACAAAGCGCGCGGCCAGGCCCCGGGCCCGCAGGCAATCCACGAGCAGCACGGCGCTGTCGCGGCAGGAGCCGCTCCTCAGGGTCAGGGTTTCGTCGCTGGTCTGGATGCCGGGCTCGTTGCGGATGATGTAGCGGACACTGCGGGCCACCAGGGTGTTGAGGGCCACGAGGTAGTCCGTCGGGTAGCCCCTGAAGGGCACCTGCCCGACAAAGGCTTCCAGGGCGGCCGAGGGCTTGTCGTGCTGCAAAAACGGGGCCAGCTCCTGTTCCAGACCGTCGGGGTAGCCAAAGGGCAGTTCGTGGCAGCGGTCGTCAATGAAGAAGTTGAAGGGATTGACGGGCCGGATGTCAAAGGCGGCATCGACCACCAGCCGGAACTCCTCCGGCTCGACGCCCCTGGCGAAAGTCAGGCGGGCGATGTGGTTGCCCCAGGGGTCATACTGCCAGCGCACCTCGCAGGCCGGGGTGATATCGAGGTTGTAGGACAGCAGCTTGGCCCGGGCGTGCTCGGCGGGGCGCAGGCGCACAATCTGCGGTCCCAGGGCTGTCTTCTGACCGTAATGATATCGCGTGTCGTGCTTGATTCGGATACGCATGAATTGCGGGCCCCGGGTTGCCGACGTTCCGGCGCCATGCCGGCCCGCAACGCAAAACCTGAAACCTGACACCTGCCGTTACGGGCGGGCAAGGCTACAATCTCCCGCAGGTACACCCAAGCACGACATTGGAGCTCCCGTGGCCGAGAGTGAAGTCAACGCGCGCCGCAAGTCGGCGCGCCGCACCACCCGCCGCGTCTTCAAGGCCTACAGGCCGCAGGAAGGCACCTACGACGAGCTGTTCTCGGCCGATGGAACGCCCCGCGCCGAATTCTGCAAGATTGTCGAAATCATCGACTCCATGGGCACGGGCGAGTTCCGCGCCCGCCAGAAACTCGCCGATGCCGCGTTTCTCAAGGGCGGCATCACCTTTTCGGTGTACTCCGACAACCGCGGCGTGGAGAAGATCTTCCCCTTTGACCTGATCCCGCGGCCCGTGGCCGCCGCGGAGTGGGCGAAGCTGGAGCGCGGGCTGGAGCAGCGCATCCGCGCCCTGAATCTCTTTCTGGCTGACGTTTACGGCGAGCAGCGCATCCTGCGCGAGAACGTGATTCCCCGGGCGCTGGTGGAGGGCAGCAGGGGTTACCTGCGGCAGGTCCAGGGCATCAAGCCGCCCGGGGGTGTCTATATCCATGTCGCGGGCATTGACCTGATCCGCCGGCCGGACGGCTCGTTCTGCGTGCTGGAAGACAACATCCGCACCCCCTCGGGTGTTTCCTACGTGCTGGAGAACCGCCGCGTGATGAAGCGGGTCTTCCCCCGGATCTTCGCCGAGGCCAGCGTGCGCAGCGTGGACGAGTATCCCATGCGCCTGCGCGAGGCTCTCGCCGGCGTGGCTCCGCGCGACAACCCGCGCATGGTCATTCTCACGCCGGGCCCCTTCAACTCCGCCTACTTTGAGCACAGCTTTCTGGCGCGGCGCATGGGCTGCGAACTCGTGCAGGGCCAGGACCTGTTCGTGTGGCAGGACAAGGTTTTCGTCAAGACCACCCAGGGCCCGCAGCGCGTGGACGTGATTTACCGCCGCGTGGATGACCAGTTCATGGACCCCAAGGTCTTCCGCGAGGATTCCATGCTGGGCGTGCCCGGCATCATGGGCGCCTATGCCCGGGGCAACGTGGCTTTGGCCAACGCCATCGGAAACGGCGTGGCCGACGACAAGGCCGTCTATCCCTACGTGCATGACATGATCCGCTTCTACCTGAGCGAAGAGCCCCTGCTGGCCCAGGTCGAGACCTTCATCTGCGCGCGCGAAAAGGACTGCGCGCACGTGCTGGCCAACCTGCAGAAGATGGTGGTCAAGGCCGTGGATGAAAGCGGCGGCTACGGCATGCTCATGGGGCCCCAGGCCGGCAGGAAACAGCTGGACGAATTCGCCGAACGCATCGCCAAGAACCCGCGCGGCTACATTGCCCAGCCCCGCGTTGAATTGAGCACCTGCCCCACCTGGGTGGACAAGGGCGTGGGCCCACGGCGCGTGGACCTGCGGCCCTATATCGTGACGGGCAAGACGACCTGGGCTCTGCCGGGGGGCCTGACGCGCGTGGCGCTGGTGGAGGGCAGCTATGTGGTCAACTCCAGCCAGGGAGGCGGCAGCAAGGACACCTGGGTGATGGGGCAGGCCTGAAAGTGTACACGGATCATCGTAAGCCAACCCTGCGGATTTCCCCATGATCAGCCGCGTCGCCGAATCCTGCTTCTGGATGTTCCGCTACATGGAACGTCTCGAAAACGTTGCCCGTCTCCTGGATGTCAACCTGCTGCTGGTGCTGGACGCGAACCTGCGCGACCAGGAACGCTGGCGCCCGGTGCTGATTGTGGCCGGCGAGGAGCCGCGCTTTCTCGAGCGGTTCAGCGCGGCGGAAGCCGACAAGGCCGAGCGCGTGCAGGACTACATGGTGTTCGACGAGCAGAACCCGGTTTCCATTTTGTCCTCGCTGCGCTGGGCGCGCGAGAACGCGCGCAGCATCCGCGAGACCATCAGCCTCGAAATGTGGGAGGCGCTCAATTCGTTCTGGCTCTGGCTGGGCGAAGCGGGCCGCCGCCGCTTCACGCGCGACCGGCACGATTTCTACTCGCGCGTCAAGGAGCAGTGCGCCCTGTTCCACGGCCTGACCCACAACACCGTGATGCACAACGAGCCCTTCAACTTCATGCGCCTGGGCATGCTGCTCGAACGCGCCAACCAGACGGCCCGCGTGCTTGACGTCAAGTATCATGCCCTGGGGCCCACCAGCGCCGAGCGCGAATCCCTGGCGGAAAGCGCCCAGTGGCTGGCCCTGCTGCGTTCCTGTTCCGGCTACGAAAGCTTCTTCAAGCAGGCCTCGGCCCAGCTCACGGGCACCGCCATTGCCGCTTTCCTCATGCTCGAACCCGACTTTCCCCGCTCCGTGCTTTACTGCGTCAGCCGCGCCGTCAACTTCATGAACCGTGTGCGCGGCCAGGGCAACCCCATGGGCGAGCGCTCGGCGGCGGCGCTTGGCGCCCTGCACCGGGAGCTGGAGCAGGCGACGATCCGCAAGATCGTGGCCGTGGACGCGGGCATCCACAGGCAGTGTACGCGCATCGTGCAGGCCACGGCCGACATCTGCGACGCCATTTCCACCGACTTCTTTGATCCGCCCCTGCCGCGCATGACCGAGTTCATGACGCGCGGCGAGCTGGCCCAGCAGGCCTGAAGGTCCGGGGGGGGCTGTGACGCGGGCAAGCTGACCCCGTTTCCGTCGTGGTGGAGCCGGGGTATAAAGCCGGTTCATGGCTGACGAACAGCCCATGCCCTTTGCCAGCCACCTCAACGAGTTGAGGCGGCGGCTGATTTACACGGCCCTGTTCTTCTTCGTGGCGTTCAGCGCCGTGTTTGCGTGGGGCGCCACGCACATCGTCAACTACATCAAGGAAATCGCGGTCGTCACCCACCATGTGAACGGGCGCGAGGTGACCGAACAGATCAAGTTCAGCGTGATCGGCACCATGGAGACCTTCTCCACGACCATGCGCGTGGCCGTCTATGCCGCCATTGTGCTGACCTATCCCTTTGCCATGTTCCAGGCCTGGCGCTTTGTCGCCCCCGGCCTTTACCGCAACGAGAGGCAGTTCTTCCTGTTTGCCATTCCGTCCATTTTCCTGCTCTTCTTCGCGGGCGCGGCGTTTGGCCGCTACATCCTGCTGCCCATCAGCATTCCGTTCCTGATGAGCTTCAACGTCGAGGAGCTGGACGTGCAGCAGTTGTTCACCCTGCGCGAGTTCCTGGACCTGGTGTTCGCCCTGACCTTCGGCCTGGGCCTGATTTTCCAGTTGCCGCTGCTGGTGGCCCCCCTGATCCGCTTTGGCCTGCTCAAGCCGGATTTCTTCGCGCGCAAGCGCCGCTACACGCTGCTGGCTGCGGTGTTGATCGGCGCCGTGATTTCGCCCAGCGGCAGCCCCATCGACATGATCATCGCGGGCCTGCCCGTGTTCTTTCTGGTCGAGGGCGGCGTGTGGCTGGGCCGCCTGTGGCGCGCCGCCGCCCTGCGCCGCGCCGAAAGGCTGGCGCGCGAGGCCCAGGCCCGGGGCGAGAAGGTCGATGTCGAGTCTCTGGCGGGCGGCCTCGCCGTGGACCTCGAGGAAAAGCTGCGCTTGTTCGCTTCCGGCGGCGCGCGCGAGTTTGCCCGCGAGATGTTCACGGGCTTTCGCGAAGGCATGAAGGAGGCCGGGGTGTTCAACCCCAAATCGCTCTTTGACGACGACTACCAGGACGACGCAAGGCCTCCCGTCGAGGTCAAACTCAAAACCCAGCCCCGCCGCAAGCGGCCCGCGCCCGAAACATCCGCGGCTGCCGCGCCCGTGCCTGTCTCGCCCGATCCCTTTGAGCCGGCCGCGGCTGCGCCTGCCCAAGCCCCTGCCGCTCCCGAGCCCCTGCCCGCCGTGGCGGCTCCTGCGCCTCAGGCGGCGCAGGCCCGCACGCTCGAAGAAAACCTGCCGCCGGACCTCGCCCTGTTCATTGACAACCGCATTGCCGTGCGCCTCGATGAAATGTTCGAGGAGCGCATCAAGCCCTTTCTGGAGCGCGCCCTGCGCGAGGGCAGGAACGGCAACGGTCACCCACCGCCATCTGAAAGCGAATCATGAAGCCCACCAAGGCCCAATGGGCCCGCATCAAGCTGCTGGCGACCGACGTGGACGGCGTGCTGACCGATGCCACCGTGCTTTACGGGGCTGAGGGCGAGCTGGCCAAGCCCTTCTTCATTCGCGACGGTATGGGGCTGCGCCTGCTGGAGGGCGCGGGGGTGCGCGTGGCCGTGGTCACCAGCGAAGACAGCGCCCTCGTCGGCGCACGCGTCAAGAAGCTCATGCTCAGCGCCTATCGCCCCGGCCAGAAGCGCAAGGGCGAAGCCATGGCCGCGCTGAGGGCGGAGTTTTCCGTCGCGCCGGAAGAAATCGCCTACATCGGCGACGACGTCAACGACCTCGAGGCCTTCGCCGCCGTCGGCATCGCCGTCGCCCCCGCCGACGGCCACTCCCTCCTGCGCCAGAAGGCCCACTTCGTGTCCGCCTTTGCGGGCGGGCGCGGCTGTGTGCGTGAAGTGGCTGACCTGATTCTGGAGGCCAAGGGCATTGATTCCGGCCTGCTCTGGGCCAACCTCCACCCGCAAAGCGTTGCCCGCGACAGCGGCAGCGTCTGATTGGCACGGCAATCGCTTTCCTGACCTGCGCAAGGCGGCAGCAGCCCGCCAAGGCCTGAAACTCAAGGCCCTGGGGCAGCGGCCCTTGAACGCGGAAGAAATTTCTTCCGCGCGGGGAAGGAAACCACCATGACCGCGAGCATCACCCCTGCGGGGCCCCAGCAGGCCCCTGCCAGTCGGCGCGCCGCCACCGAAGCCGGACTGAAGTTTGACCGGCTTCTGGGCGCGCTGCTGGGCGAGATGTCCGTGCCCATAGAGCGCCAGGCACCGGCGGCGCCCCAGGCGCCCCTGCCTGATTCCCAGTCGGAGCGGCCTGCGCGGCCCGAGGACAGGGACGAGGTCCCGGAGTCCCCGGACGAGATGCCCGAAGAGGCCGCCGCGCTTCCCGCTGCAGCCTTGGCGCCCGCGCCCGCGGACCACCCCGAGAACGAGGCTCTGCCGCCTGAAGCAAGGCCCAGCGCTGCGCCTGCGGCCATGGACACGGCCGCGCCCGAGGAGACCCAGACCCCGACCGGACTGCCGTGGCCCCCCGAGGGCGAGCTCGTTGCGCCGCAGCCCCGAACCGGTACCTTCGAGCAAGCCGCGCCCCCGAACCAGCCTCAGGCCGCGGCGCAGGACGACCCGGCGCGGCAATCCCTGCCGCAGCCCCTCAAGGCGCCCGAGGCTGCGCCCCTCGAGGCGGCGCCGACGGAGGTGGTCGGGCAGCGTGCGGGAGAGGGCGCCTACGACGAAGCGGTGCCTCCCTCGCCCCAAGAGCCTTTCGTTGAGCCCAGCTTGAGCCCGGCGGAGGACCACGCCGCAGTGTTGGAACCTTCTGAGCCCGCGTCGCCTGCCCAGCCTGTATCGGCGGCCCGGACACCGCAGGAGTCCCCGACGCCTGCTTTGCCGGTCGAGGTGTCCAAAGAGCCGCAGGCTCAAACCGGCCAGACCGTCTCGGAGCCCGAGGTTCGTCCGGCGGACACCGCCACGAAAGCTGAGCCCGAACCGCAAGACACCGCCCAGGGCGAGGCCAGGCCGGAGTCGTACTTGCCCTCGCCTGTGCAGGAATCCGACGACACGGCGTTTGGCCCGAGGCTCGAGAAGCCCGCGCCCGAGGCCACGAGCGTCAAACCCCTGCCCGAGGTTCTGTCGCCATTGCCCGGCGCGCCGCAGACCCCGGCCCAGACCCCGGCCCGCGCCGCGACGGGACAGCCGGCCCAGGAAGCGCCGACGGAGCCCGTGGTGCCTGCGTCCGCGCCTTCCCGCGAGGGCCGGGTGAGGGGGCGCCGCTTTGCCGAAGTCCGCGCCGAGAATCTTGGCCTGCGACAGGTCGAGGTCATCCAGCGCTTCGCGCGCCAGTTTGCCCTGCGCCAGACCGAGGGTGAAACGGAAGCGCGGCTGCTGCTCTCTCCGCCCACGCTGGGCAGCGTGAAGCTGACGCTGCGCATGGAAGACGGGGTGTTGACCGGAAGCGCCCTGGCGGAGACCGCCGCGGCACGCCATCTGCTTCAGACTCACCTGCCGGAGCTTCAGGCCGCCCTGGCCGATCAGGGCCTGACGCTGGGCCGCTTCGATGTGTCCTCCGACTCGGGGCAGGAGTCTCCGCGCGAGAACGGCTCCAGCCGGCCGCGCCCCTCCCCGGGCGAGATCGAGGCTGAAGCGCCCGCGCGCATGGCCGCGCGCGTGGTGGCCGGGCGAGTTGAGGGATACCTGTAAACGAAAGGCCGCGCCATGCAGACAACGCCCACCCTGCTCAATCCGCTGCCCGTGAGCGACGCGCAAAAGCAGTCCGCGCGTGCCCGCACGGAACTGTCGCGCAATGAATTCTTCTCGCTGATGATCGCCGAACTCCAGCACCAGGACCCCCTGGAGCCCATGAAGAACAGCGAACTGCTCAGCCAGATGACGCAGATGGAAACCTTGAGCAGCTCGGCCAAATCCGCCGACGGCATCGAGAAGCTGGTCAGCGCCCTGAACTTCCAGCAGCTCACCATTGCCAGCAGCTTCATCGGCACGGTGGTGCGCGCCCGGGATGCCGCGGGCGCCGACATCCAGGGCATCGTGGGCAAGGTGGCCATCCAGAAGGGCCAGGTGACGCTCACGCTGCAGATCCCCGTGGTGGATGCCGCGGGCAATGTGGTCAAGAATGCGCAGGGCCAGGCCCTGACGCGCGAAGTGCCGGTTCGACTGGACAGCGTGGTGGAAGTCATGGCGCCGGGTCTGGCGGACTTCGGCAGCACCATCGTGGATCCAAACGCCGCGCCGCCCGCGGATGCTGAAGCGGCGGAAGAACCCGGAACTGAACCCAGCGACGGCGCCCCAGCCGCCCAACCCTGACAGGAGCCAAACATGGCGCTTCTCAACAGTCTGACTTCGGCCATTTCGGGCGTGAAAGCCCAGCAGGCCAGCATCGACGTCATCGGCCACAACATCGCCAACGCCACGACGGTGGGCTTCAAGTCCGGGCGGGTGGACTTCGCCACGCTGATTTCGCAGACGCTGCGCCACGGGCAGGGGCCCGCGGGCAACGCCGGGGGCATCAATCCCGCGCAGGTGGGCCTGGGCGTGCAGGTGGCCGGCATCCAGAGCCACTGGGGCGACGGCGCGCGCATGGCCACGGGCATCGCCACGGACCTCGCGCTGGAGGGCAGCGGCTTCTTCGTGCTGCGCAACGTGCAGGGCGGCCTGGCCTACTCGCGCGCCGGCGCGTTTTCGCTCAACGCCATGGGCGACCTCGTCGAGCCTTCCAGCGGCCTGCGCGTGCAGGGCTACATGGCCAACTTCGACCCCCAGCTCGAAATCGCCCTGCCCGGCGGCGGCCGCGATTTCGTGCTGGCGCCCACGGGCAGTTCCACCACGGAAATCAATCTGCCCATCGGCCAGTTGCGCATCGCGCGCCAGACGGCCAACGTGGGCTTTGGCGGCAACCTCAACTCCGGGGGCGCCGTGGCCGACATGGGCACCGTGCTGCAGAGCGAGCCCCTGTTCGAGCGCGTCGGCGGCATTCTGATTCCCGCCGGCAACACCACGCCGCTTTCGGCCATCGTGCGCACCAACAACGGCCAGCCCACGGGCACGCCCATCGAGCTGGGCCTGGAGGTCAACGCGAAAATCACCCTCAGCGCCCAGGTGGGCTCGCGCAACGTGGCGCGGACCTTCACCGTGGGGCAGCCCGCCCCCGACGGCGGCAACACCCTGGGCGAACTGCGCGACTGGATGACAGGCGCGCTGGGGATCTTCAGGAGCGGCGCGCCCGGCCAGGAGGCTCTTTCGAGCATCCGCCTGCACGCGCAAGACGGCACCCAGTTGGTGCAGACCCTGTCACAATCGGGTGAGAAGGGCTATGCCTCGCTCACGCTCAACGGCCTTGGCGCGGGCCAGACGTTGAACATCGGCGGCCAGGTGTTTGTCGCGGGCGTGGATTTTGCGGTGGGCGCCACGGACGCCGAGACGGCCTCCAACCTGGCCACGGCGCTCAACCTGAACAACACGCTGGCCCCCCAGATGATTGCCAGTGTCGTGGCCCCCGCGGGCGGACCCGTGCAGGTGCGCCTGGCCCTGCGTCAGGAGGGCGCCTCGCCCCTGACCATCGATACGGGCGCCGCGCCGGGCCTGGTCCAGACCACGGGCTCGATCCGCTTCGGCAGCGGGCCGGCCGCGCCCGCGGACGGCGACACCATCACGCTGACCGACGGCGTCTCCTTTTTCACGTTTGAACTCAACGGCCAGGGCGGCGTGACGCCCGGCAACATTGCCGTCACGCTGGGGGCCACTCCGGCCCAAACCGCTCAGAACCTGGCCAACGCCATCGCGGCCACGACGCTGGGCCCCTCGCTGAGTGTGACGGTGCAGGGCGGCGGCCTGCGCATCACCGACATGCGCGCGGGCGGCGCGGCGCTCAACGCAGGCAGCTTTCTGGTGGCTTTTGCCTCGGCCAGCCCCGGCGCCATCAGTTTTGAGGAGGATGTCGCGGGCGTGGGCGCCTTTGCCGGCGCGGGCGCCAGCGCCGACGGCTTCATGCTGGGCAGCCTGCCCCTGCCCAACGGCACGCTGCCGGCCTCGATCCGCGACGACGAGATTGACTTCGTGGCCGCGGGCGTGCAGGTGGGCGACATGATCCGCTTCACGACGGGCAGCCTGGCGGGCACGATTGCGCGCGTCACGGCCGTGGGCCAGCGCGCCGACGGCACGCTGGACCGCAACGCCATCACGTTTGAGTGGCAGCCGGACAAGGACCGCGCGCCCGCCGCCTCGGAGAACCTGCAATTCTTCATTCATGAGGCTGCGGGGGTGGACATCGGCGTGGCTTCGCTGGTCAACCCCAACGTCCCGCCGGACGGCCTTGACCCGTCAAGCCCCGCCGGCACGCTGCGCATCTCCGGCAACGTGGGCTTTGACAACCGCGTTCAGGCCCTGTCCATGACCATCAAGGGCAGCCACGGCACCACCAAGCTGGCCGAATTCACGGAGCTGACCAGCGCCTCGGGCGAAAGCTTCTCGACCACCGTCGTGGTGTATGACAGCCTGGGCATGCCGCACAACGTGAACTTCACGTTCTTTCTGGAGGCGCGCAGCAACGCCGACCCGCGCTTTCGCTACATCGCCACGAGCCAGGACCAGGTGCTCTCGCCCGGCTCCGCGCTCAACACGGTGGTGGGCAGCGGCACGCTCAGCTTCGACACCGACGGCCGCCTGATGGACGCCGACACCGGCACGACGCTCACGCTGCAGCTTTCCGATCAGGGGGCCCGCACGCCCGTGGACTTCACGCTCGACTTCGCGGGCATGACCTCCTACGCGGCCGAGGGCGCCAACAACGTGTCGGACGTGTTCATGACCTCCCAGGACGGCTACGCGGCCGGCACGCTGGTGGACTTCAGCGTGCGCGAAGACGGCGTCATCCAGGGCCTGTTCAGCAACGGCCAGGTGCGCAGCCTCGCCCAGCTGGCCCTGGCGCGCTTCACCAACCCCAACGGCCTCAACAGCCTGGGCGGCAACCTGTTCGAGCAGGGGGTGAACTCCGGTGAGCCCATGATCGGCGAGCCCGGCCAGGCCGGCCGCGCCCTGGTCCGCAGCGGGTTTCTGGAGCAGAGCAACGTCGAACTGGCCGATCAGTTCACCCAACTGATCACCAGCCAGCGCGCCTTCCAGGCCAACGCCCGCACCATCACCACGGCCAGCCAGTTGCTGGAAGAGCTGGTGAGGCTGGTCTAGCGCGCGATGAGGACTGTTCGCCACGCCCGCGGCCGGGAGAACCCCTCCCGGCCGCGGGCCGCCGTCGGCGCTACCCCGGCGGAATGGCGGCTTCGAGGCGACGCTTCAGGTCCTCGGTCATGTTGACCTTGAGCGCGCCCAGGTTTTCCTTCAACTGGTCGAGTTTCGTGGCGCCCGTGATCACGCTTGTCACGCCCGGCTGCGTCATGGCCCAGGCAATGGCCAGTTGCGAGCGCGTGACTCCCATTTCGTCAGCCACGACCTTGAGCTTGCGCACGGCCGCGACATTGGCCTCACTGATGTAGCTCGCCCGCAGGTTCTCGCTGCGCCACAGCCGCGCCCCCTGGGGCAGCCCGTTGTCATACTTGCCGCTGAGCAGACCGCTGGCCAGGGGACTCCAGGTCACCAGCCCCAGGCCCAGGGCGCGGGCAGCGGGGCTGACGTCATCGAGGAAACGCTGGCGCTTGAGCAGGCTGAGCTGGGGCTGCTCCACGGCGGGCCGGTAAAGGTTCAGGCGATCGCACAGAGCGTGGGCCTGGCGCAACTGCTCTCCGCTCCACTCACTGGTGCCCCAGTAGAGAATCTTGCCGCGATGGATCAGGTCGTCCATGGCGCGGCAGGTTTCCTCAAGGGGCGTCTCGGGGTCGGGGCGGTGGCAGAAATAGAGGTCGACGTAGCTGGTGCCGATGCGCGCGAGGGACTTGTCAATGCTCTCGAAGATGTGCTTGCGGCTGAGGCCCCGGTCGTTGACGTCGTCGCTCATGGGCCAGAAGACTTTGGTGGAGATGACGAGCTCGTGGCGCGGGAGCCTGGCAAAGACGCGGCCCATGGCGCGCTCGGCTTCGCCTTTTTCGTAGATGTCGGAGATGTCAAAGAAGTTGACCCCGGCCTCGAAAGCGGCGGTGAGGATGCTTTCAATGGTGTTCTCGTCCTTGACGCTGGCGCCAAAGGTGGTCCAGCCGCCGAGGGCCAGTGCACTGAGCCTCAGGCCGCTGTTTCCCATGCGGCGGTACGGCATGGCGGCGTTGAACATGGGCTGCTCCGGTAAGATTCTGCATCGAACGATGCGATGGTGGGGGCGGCGATGCAAGCCCCGTGGAGCCCTTGACAGGTGTATCACGGCAATATATATTTGCGTTATATAGGGAGGCCGCCATGGAAGTGATCCTCGTGCTGCTTGTGCTCGTGCTCCTGGTGGCCCTGCTGGTCACGCTGGCCACGCGCCCCGCCGCGGCCCCTGTACCCCTCCAGATCCGCTGGTGCCCCGCCTGCCAGGCGCGGCGCGAGTTCAACTTCCAGCGCTGCCTGCATTGCGGCTTTCGCGATGACGACCTGCTGCGTGTGCAGGTTGAACACTGCCTGCGCGGGCAGGCCGATGCCGACTTCCTGGCCGAGCGCAAGATGCTGGACGCCGCGGCCGCCGAGTCCATGCGGCAGTTCTACATCGACGGGCTCCATGCCGCGCTGGCCTACAGCGCCAGCCAGATATCGCCCGTGCACCTGCTCAGCCGCTTCAATGCCGCCGTGGCTCAGGCCTCCCTGGCGCCCGCGCCGAGCCCGCGCCCGGCTCGACGCGCGGAGCTAGCGCAAGTCCCAAGGCCCGCCTTGGCGCAGCCGGCGGTCGCTCGCAACGCCGACGAATCCACCGAAGAACTGCCAGCCCTGCCTGAGGCCCCGCCTCTGCCGCCGCAATCGCCGCTGCCGCCCGAAGAACTCACCGAAGTGCCCGCAGCAGCGCTGCCGGCAGCCCGCACCGAACAGGCCGCTCCCGGGTCCTTGCCGGCCCTGCCCGAGCCCGTCGAGGCCGTGCCCGCCGCCGAGCGCCTGACGCGGCTGCTGCTGGGTCTGGGCGTGGGCGGGCTGGCCATTGCCGCGCTGGTCATCCTCACGGCCCACGATGGCTCGGCCAGCCCGGGCAAGATGCTGGCGTTCATGGCCGCCACGGCGGGCATCTTCGCGGGGGGGCTTGCCTTCTCGAAGTGGCTGAAGCTTGAACGCACGGCCGGGGCCTTTTACGTGCTGGCCGCCCTCTTCCTGCCGCTCAACGGCCTTGCGGCCGACGTGTTCGGCTTTGCCGCCTTTGACCGCCCACTGCTGCAATGGGGCGGCATAGCCCTGGCCTGCGCGTTGGTGTACGGGGGCGTCACTTTGTGGCTGCGCTCGCGTGTCTTCGCCTTTCTCAGCGGCCTGGCCCTGACGGCCTCCTGCGCCCTGCTGCTCGAGTCTCTGGCCTTGAGCGGCACCATCCCCGAGGTGCTGCGTGACAGCGCGTTTGCGCTGCTGCCTTTGGCCTTCGTCGGGGCCTGTGCTGCCATCCTGCGTCGCACCCAGGGCCAATGGAGCCTGCGCCTGCCCGGCGGCGAGTCCCTGCTGGCCCTCGTCGGCGGGCGCCTGCTCAACGAGCGCGGCCGCGAGGAAGCAGTTCGTGCGCCTCTGGACGCGGCGCAGGTCTTGAGCCTGCCCCTGGTGGTCAACGCCCACCTGGCCGCCTTCGTGTCGCTGGTCTGGGTTCTGATCCACTTGAGCCTCCACGGCAAGCCGGCCCTGCCGTCGGTCGGAATGGCCACCCTGGCGCTGGCCCTGTTCGCGTCGGCCCTTTCGTTCGGGCGCGGCCTGCCCCGCATCATGTACGCCACGGGCGTCCTGGCGCTGGCGTCATCGCTGGCCTGGCTGAGCTACTTCAGCACCGGCGAGCATAATGGCGCGTTCTCCCTGCTGGCTGTGGCCGCCCTGCTGAGCGGCTGCGAGTGGCTGCTTGTGCGCGGGCGGCGCGGGGCCTTTGGCGAGCCCCTGCTCCATGTCGCGCTGGCGGTTTCGGTCGTGGCCGCGCTTCTGCTTCTTGCCGACTACGCCCGGCTGGAGGTGCTGCGCCCGGTTCTGCTCACGCCCGCTCTGGTCCACACCCGGGGCTCGCTGCTGACCGGCGCGGCGCTGCTGATGGCCTTGTTCGGCGTCTGGTCCCTCCGCGAGCACATGGCCTGGGCCGCGCCGGTCAGCGCCCTGGGCCTGTTCCTGCTGCTGTTGCACGGCGTGGACTCCCTCGCCATGCCTGCTGAAGCCCTGGTGGGCGCCCTGGTGCTGGTGGCCCTGGCCGCGCTTTTGGGCGCTCTCTGGTCTCGTGAAGCCCTGGGGCTGTGGCTGGGCTGGACGGCCGTGGGCTTTGGCGCCCCCGTCCTGCTGCACGTTCTGGCGCGGGCCGCCTGGCCCGATTCAACGCCGGAGCTTCCCTACGTGGCCATCTCCGCCCTGGGCGGCACGGCGGTGGCTCTGCTGGCCGCGCGCCAGACCCGCTCGCTGGATCTGGCCTCGGTTGTCGGCTACCTGATTGCCGTGGGAGCCCTGGCCGCCCTGCGCTCTCTGCACATCGAGCAACTGCCCCGGGGCTTCAGCCTGGCCCTGCTGGTCGTGGGTGCCGGAGCCGCGCTAAGCCAGGCCCTGGGCCTGCCGGGCCGGCTTGAGCAGCGCCCCCTGCTGCAGCGCGCGGCGATATCCCTGACGTGGGGCGCCGCGGCCCTGGTTTCGCTGGGTCTGGCCATTGCCCTGGGCGAACTGGCGCAGGCGAACCTCGCGCCGGCTCCGGCCTGGCCCGTGAACCTCGCGCTGGGCTGCGCCGCCGCCGTCTACCTGGACTTCGCCCTGCGTACCCGCACACCCGCCTGGGTGGCGGGCTCCAGCCTGGCCCTGACGGCCCTGGCTGTCTCCCTGCCGCTGCAACTCGAGCTTGCCTGGCCCCATGCCGCCCTGGCCTTGTCCGTCGTGGCGCTGGCTCACGGGGCCATCCTGCTGGCCCCGCTCACGCGCCCCTGGCGCCTCACGCTTGAGGCCTGCGGCGCCACCATCGGCGCGCTGGCAGCCCTGGGGGCGCTGGCTGCGGCCTCCCTGCCCCACGAAGCCTGGGGAGCAGCCGCGGGCGCGCTGGCCCTGGTGTCTCTAGCCGCCATGGCCGCGTCCCAGCGCCGGCCCCTGCCCTGGCATGCCCTGGCCGCGGTCATCTCAGGCGGGGCGGCGGCCGTGACCGTCGCCCACCTGGGCGCGGGCCTCGACTTGCTCGTAGCCTTTGCCGCTGCGGCGGCCATGGCATCCCTGGCGGGCAGCGGCCTTGTGGCGCAGGGTGCCGCGCTTTCGGGCAAGACTGCGGCCCTCTGGAGCTGGACGTTGCGCAGCCTGGGCGAAGGCGCCTCGGTGTTGGCCGGGTTGTTCGCCCTCAAGCTGGCCGTCGATGTCCGCTTCGAGCCCGCCGACCTCGGCAAGCCCGCCTTGGCCCTGGCCCTCTCGTCTTCCAGCCTGGCCGCCGGGGCCTTCGTCTCGGCCCTGCGCCGCGAAGAGCCCCTGCGCGCCGCCCAGAGTGTCGCGGCCGCCCTCTTCGGCTGGGCCGCCGTTGCTCTGGCGCTCAGCCATTTCGGGGTGGACGACCGCTGGCTGGGACTGGCCCTCACGCCCGTTTCGGCCGCGCTCATGGGCTTTGGCGTGGTGGTCAGGCGGCGCGGCTACATCGAGCACGGGCTCTCGCTGATCGTGGTGTCTGCGGTGCTGCTCTGCGGGGGGGCCATGATGGCTCTGCTGGCGCGCAGTGCGGGCCATGACTCCTCGGCCCTGACTCTGGCGGCCGTTGCGGCTTCACTGCTGGCGGCCTGGAGGCCGGCGCGACTGGACGCCCTGGCCTATCTCGGCTGCGCGGCGCTGGCGCTTGCAGCCTTGTTCGGCATGGCGCACGCCCAGCTTGAGGGCCCAGCACTGCTGGCGGGGGAGGCGGCACTGGCCGCGGCCCTGGGCGCGGGCAGCCTGCTGTGGAAGCCGCGCCTCGACGAGAACCCCCTCGCGCAATCGGGCGCGGTGCTGGCGGCCATCGTCACGGTGGCTCTGCTGGCGCGCGGCGAGGCCCTGCTGGGTGAGGGCGAGTCCGGCATGGCGCTGCTGGTCCTGCTCACGCTGGGCGGGCAGTTCGCGGCCACGGCCTGGCTCTCACGCATCCGCGAGTTCTCGGGTGCCGCGCTGTTCTTTGCCGTGCTGGCCTGGCTGCTGGGCCTCCATCGCCTGGGGGTGGAGCCCCTGGCGGCTTATCTTGCGGGTCCCGCCCTGGCGTTCATCGGCGTGGGTGTAGTGGAAGCCAAGTTCGCGCCCCTGCTCTGGCCGCAGCAAGTCCCGCCCAATGTGAAGCTGGCGCTGGGGCTTTCCATCTTCTTTGCGCCGCTGCTGCTGCTTTCGCTGGACCTCGACCACGGCCGCGAAGTGGCCACAGTGTTCGTTGCTGCAGCGCTGCTGCTGGCAGCCTCGGTCAGGCTCAAGTTGCGGGCCCTGCTGGCCGGCAGCCTGAGCGCGGCACTGGCGGCGCTGCTGGTGACCCTGGCCATGGTCATACCGTTCTCGAGGATGGGCTTTGGCTGGTGGATCGGGATTGGCAGCGGCCTGCTGATTCTCACGGGTGTGGCCCTGGAGCGGCGCGTGAACGCCTGGCTGCGCGAAAGCGCGGCGCAGGCCCGCCGCCGCTTCCTTCAGGCCTTCACGGGCTGGAAATAGAAGGACGCACGGGCAAGCCCGTGCGTCCTGACCGTTGGCGCCTCAGGCGCAGTACTGCTCGAAGATCTGGCGGAACTCGTCGGCCACCATGTCCGGCCCGCGCCCTTCAATGTGGCTGCGGGGAACAAAGGCCACCACCTTGCCGTCCTTGAACAAAGCCGCGCTCGGGCTCGAGGGCGGAATGTCCGGGAAGTAGCTCCGCACCTGGGCCGTGGCGTCCTTCTCCTGCCCGGCAAACACCGTGTACAGCTTCTGCGGCTTGGCCTTGGCGGCCTTCAACGCCTCGCTCAAACCGGGGCGCGCGCCCCGCGCGGCACAGCCGCACACACTGTTGATGAAGACGAGGGCCGTGCCCTTCTGGTTCTTGAGCGCGGCATCGACATCTGAGGGCGTCAGCAGTTCCTTGGCGCCGTGCATGGTGACTTCGTCGCGCATCTGACGGATGGCGGCTTCAAGCTCGGCGGGCGTGGTGGGCATTCTCATGGCGGGTCTCCTGGATCGTGGGTGCATTGAAGCATGAACCAGGGCCCGATGGAAGTGGACATAGATGGTCCACTTTAAATGCCGCGGGGCGCCAAGGCTCAGGCCTTGGACTTGGAGGATCGCCGGGCGGCCTTCTCGCGCTGCTGTTCAAAGCGGGCGAACTCGCCCAGCGTCTTCTGCTGGATTTCGTCGAGGTAGCGGTTGCGCACGCTTTTCCAGAAGTCGTGCAGGGGGCAGGCCCGGGCGTCGCTGCACACGGCCTGACCCAGGATGCACTCTTCCTTCTTCTTGAGGTCGTCAAAGGGCGCCACGATCTCAACGAGCTGGATGTCATCGGCGTTGCGCGTCAGGCGAAAGCCGCCAAGGCGCCCCCGGGTGGACTCCAATACCCGCTGCCGCACCAGTTGCTGGAGGATCTTGGAGAGGTAGTGCTGGGGGAGTTCGAGGTCCTTGGCGAGGTCTTTGGCCAGGACGTAGTCTTCGCGGGGGAGCCTTGCGATGGCAATGGCCGCGCGGATCGCGTATTCACAGGTCTGGTTGAACATCGTGTGCCTTGGTGATTGGCCATAAAAGGATACGTAAAGCGGATTTTACCCAGTTTGCTTTAGACCTCAACCACCTGCCCTGACTTCCCGCGTGTCAACAACGGGAGCGAACCCGAAAACGCTTGCCGTTTTCGGGTGGCGGGGTACATGGCCGCTTGGGCCCTCTTGCCGGGGCTGAATAACAGCTTTCTTGTTGCGGCCGCTCGTTACGGCGGCGCGGGCGGGTCGCGCTGATTCGAGTGCCACATTCTCAGTTTCTCCCGCAGTTCGTCGGCCTTCTC
>QEVF01000051.1 GCA_003576915.1 Planctomycetota bacterium
TCGCATCAAGTGAAACGGGCGCCTTGCGGCGCCTCGCATCAAGTGAAACGGGCGCCTTGCGGCGCCTCGCATCAAGTGAAACGGGCGCCTTGCGGCGCCCGTTTCAAAGAGTCTGGGCCGGGTTGAGAACTTGTCCCCCCATAACAACAAGCTTCCCAACACCACGGCCCAAAATGCGGAGCAGTCACCTGCTCCGAACGGGGCGCGACGTTACCAAGCAGCGGCAAACTGCCAAGATTGTTTTTAGAAAACATGCGACGCGCAGGACGCCGCCTTATGCCGCGCTGTCTTTGCGCTTGATTGCCAGCCAGACAATCTGTACTGACGCCAGCAGCATCAACGCCGCAAAGATCATCTGCAGCGCATGCACCGGCATCACCTGCTTGAGGAACACCCCTCCCACCGCGGCCAGCGCCGCAATGGGCGCCATGGTCTTCACGATCGCGCCCTCGATGTTCTTGGCGCGCCAGTGCAGCCAGGTGCCAAACACACTGACCGGTAAAATCATGGCCAGGCTCGTGGCCGTGGCCGCGCGAAATCCCTCGCCCGTGAAACGGTCAAAGGCAATGGCCAGCGCCGGCACCACCACAATGCCCCCACCCACGCCGAACAGCGAAGTCGTGATGCCCGCAAACAGGCCGATGCCGAGAAGGGCCAGCACCGCAAGACCGTGTGCGCTCGATACGCCAAACTCAATGTGCGCGGACGCCAGGGGCACCAGCCCCGCCAGCTTCAGTGCGCTGAACACAAGCAGCGCCGAGAACGCCAGGCGAAACACCCTTTCCGGCAGCACCCTGTTGAGCCAGCGGCCGATATAGGCGCCGACCAGCGCCGTGACAGCCAGCATGGCCGCCACTTCATACAGTATCTCCTGCGGCGCGCGGAACTCCTGGGCCACCAGCCCCACTACCGCCACCACCGTGATCACCGCCAGCGACGAAGACGCGGCTCGCTTGATCGGAACACCGGCAAACGTGCTGAGCAACGGCACCATGATCACGCCGCCCCCCACGCCCAGTAGCGTGCTGGCCACGCCGGCCAGCAGTGCCGTGGCCGCTATCCAGATCAGCCTCGTAGCATCTGATGGCGCGGCCGGGGACGCGGCGGCACGGCTCTGCGGCATGGTTGACATAGTGGCGTTCATGGCTTGCCCGACGGCTTGACGCAAGCCTTAACGTCCTGTGCAGTTGAGGTAATCCCCGGCGGGTCTACTTGGGCGCAGGCGCAAGCTCGACGCGCTCACCCAGTTCATTGATGGCAAAATCCGCAGCCGCGCGCTCGCCGCCGGCGGCCTTGTCGCAGCCACGGCAGATCACCCGGGCCCCGGTGACTTCGCCGGCCTCATTGCGGGTCAGTTCCCATTCGTAGGGGCTTTCCCAGGGGTCCAGTGGCACGACCTTGCCGGGAAGGCGGGGGGCCAGATCGTCAAGCTTCTCGGGCCAGGCCCTGGTTTCGCGCTGCTGTTCGCTGGCGCGCGTCATGATGTCGCGCATCTGCGCTTCCGCGACGGTGATCAGGGCCAGGTTCTCCTCACTGTTCTCGGGCGCGGGCTTGGGCGCGGGGACAAGATCGCGCTCGCCGCCCTCTTCCTCGTAGATGGCCTGGCCGGGCATGGGCGAAATGCGGTCCACTCCGTCTCCCAGACCGCCGGGGCGGCCGTCACTGCCAAGACTGATGATGTGGAAGTCATCGCCACCCAGCACGACGTACAGATACTCGTTGCCAAAGGCATCCTTCGGAATCTCGTTCCGGATGCGCTGGGCGCCTCGCGTCAGGTCCTGAAGCTCGTCGGGCAGTTTCTTGTTCGCCTTCCTGTACTGGCGCACGGCCGCGGCAAGGTCCTCCACGCGCCAGTCCTGGTTGCTGCCAAAGCCGCGCCAGTCGCCTTCGTCGGTGCGTATCGAGTCGCGCACTTCGCGTTCAGTGATCGTGAAGTCAGCGGCATGACCGCTGCCGCCTTCAGCGCCGTCTGAGCCATAGCAAATGAAGGCAAAATTCTCGTTGGGCAGCGCCTTGAACACGAAGGCCTTTCCCCAGGGATCGGAGAAACAGGCCGCAAGAAGTTTCTGCTGGTCGCCCTGCACCCCAGCCTTGAGATCCTCCAGGCCATCGGGCCAGGCACTTTTTTCGCGCCGATGACGCAGCGCAAGCTGCGCCAGAGCTTTCATGCGGAACAGCGCAATGACCCTGAACCCCTGCTGCCGCTGCTCGGCGCGCCGCGCGGCCAGCGCCTGGGCTTCCTCCGCGCTGAGCGTCTGCCTGAGCCCTTCCTCCGTCCAGACGATGTCGGCGTCGCCGCCTTCGCCGCCGGCTTTTCCGTCGGCACCCAGGCTCGTGAGTTCGTACCCCGTCGACTTGCTGGGCGCATACACAAAGTCACGGTCCCAGCCGTCCTTGGGCACCTTTTCAATGAGCTGGTTCTTGACCAGTTCATCGAGACGCTCGGGATAGGAACCCAGGACAGACTTGGCGGCCTTGAGGTCGCCCGCCAGTTTGCGCAGGGTGTCTTTAGTGGCGAGAATCTTCGCACGATCCGCCGCCTTGATCTTGGGCGCAGGTTTGTCCTGGGCCAGGTGCGGCGTCGCGAGACAGATCAGCAACAACGTGGCGGCAAGCAGACGGACCATGTTCACCCTCACTACCCCCATGTTAGCAGGCGATGGCTGCCGTGACACCTGCCCACGGTGAAGTGCGGCCCGCCACGGAAGGCCGCCCCCGTCTTGACGGCGGCCGGGCCGGTATTATCTTTCCCGCCTCGCAGTTCCGCGGTAGCTCAATGGTAGAGCATTCGACTGTTAATCGACAGGTTGCTGGTTCGAGTCCAGCCCGCGGAGCCAACCTTTCACGCAAGCGGGGAGCGGCTTTCAAGCCGCTCCCCGCTTCGCGTCAGCTTCATCAAGTCGGTGCCGCGCCGCTTGGCAAGTCGTTGAAATACGTCCTGCTCACGCAAGCCGGGGATGGCTTCCGCACTTCAGGCGTCTGGAAAGCCGCTTGAAATGGAGGACCGGACGAATTCACTTCGGCAGCCCAGTGCGAGGCGTACCTCTTCTCCCAGAAGTACCCCGATGGCTTTGTCTGCGAGCGCTGCGGCTCGGTGGCCGCGCCCTGGCGCATCCTATCGCGCCATTGCCTCCTTGAATGCCGCGACTGCGGGCAGCAGATCAGCCTCACCACCGGGACGATCTTCGAGAACACCAAGAAGCTTCTCTGCGACTGGTTTCGCGCGCTCTTTGAAGTCGCCGTGCACAAGACCGGTGTTTCAGCCGCCCACATCGCGCGCGTGATGGGCTTCTCCGAGAACACCGGCCTGAACTGGCTGCGCAAGCTGCGCGCCGTCACCGTCAACCCCGAGCGCGAGCCGCTCTCGGGCGAGGTCGAGGCCGACACGATTTTCTTCAACGTGCAGGACGAATACGAAAAGGGTGTCGAAGTGCCCGTCGCCGTGGCGATCGAGGTTGAGCGCAACACCGACAAATGGGGCCGCGAGCACGCCATGCCCGGCCGCGCTCGCATGGGCTTGCTGGAGAACCAAAGCGCAGAAGCTATGGGCGAGTTTCTCAAGAAGAACGTCGCCAGGGGATCCACGCTCGTGACTGACGGCGGCACCGAATTCATGGCCGATGCCGCGTCACATGTGAAGCACAAACCGGAGGTGACGGGCCAGGACTGGGAGCGCGCCCGCGCGCGAATGGCGCGGCTGAACCTGTTCGTGGCGAACTTCAAGATGTGGCTGAGAGGCACGTTCCACCAATCGCCGCACGAGAGGTTACTGCAGTATTACATGGAAGAGCACTGCTTCAGGCACAATCGAAGAAAGAGCAAATCTCCCCTGAAGCCGCTGCAAAGGCTGCTGGAACTGGCCTGCCGCCTCAAAGCCCCCAAGTGGCGCGAGTTGCAAAATCCCACCTTCAAGCCAACCTGACGCTTCTATTGACCCCTGAATTGAAAACGTTTCTCACAATGGCAGTCCGGCGTGGTTGAAGAAGGTTCGGTGCAGCGTTTCCCAGCGGTGCTTGTTCTCCAGTTT
>QEVF01000015.1 GCA_003576915.1 Planctomycetota bacterium
TGCCGATTCTTGTGCCCGCGCATCGCTGCTCCCTCCGTCGGATGCACGTGCTACGTTTTTCCCAGGGAGAACACGACGACTATTTCAACAGCCTGCTAGTTTGAACGATAGCCATGCCGTAGAAAAGGGGGCGAGTCCGTTTGAAGGACAGCCCAAATGAGTTCGCGTTTTGTATGGAATCGTCTTGCGCAGCCGCAATTCGGGCTTGGACATCGAATAAGCGAAGCCATCGCCGACCACGAACGGTCGGGATCCGGTGTGCTTTCGGATGTTCGCGAAGGCCCGGAAGTCTTAGTCGCGTGCGATATCGGCGGCGACCACCGCGAAGCCGAATACCGTGCGTTTGGCTACCTCGTGGCGGAGATCGGCAGCAGCGAGGGCTGGATGGAGCAGCGGCTTGCCCTTCGGCACGCCAAACTACCCGATGGGCGCAGAATGTCCTATAAGAGCCTTCGGGATGGCATGCGCAAAGGTGCTTTGCCGTGGTTCCTACAGGCTGCGTCAGCGCTTCAAGGAAACTTGGTGATCTTCCTCGTTAGTCGGGACATTCCAACGCTGTTCTCTGATCCCGGAGATATGAAACTCTTGCCCGAACTGGTAGTCGCGGAGCGAGGGTGGAACCAATCTGCTTTCGCCCGCCTGCTGACCGTCGGTACCTTCGGAGCGCTGCTGGTTGCTGGCCTCGTCGATAAGGGGCAGGACATCCTATGGCTTACAGACCAGGACGAAATCGCACCGAATCCTTTGAAGCATAATCACGCGGGCCACGTGATTTGTCACTGTATCGAACGATACGGGCCTGATCATCGCGGACAGTTAACGTTCATTTCAACAGAAGGAGCATTTGACCACTGCTTTCGCGAGGACCTCACTGCGATACCTGACTTGGCGGCGGGTGCGTTTGTTGAGGCCTTTTCAGTTCCGAAAAGGCGAGAGGTGCCAATCCGCGCGCGTGCGGCGGATCGCTCACTTTCAGAAAAGGCTAGGGTTGTGCTGCGGTGGCTGTCGTCGACTGGACCGACGCTTCGCAGTATAGTGGCCGTCTTGCGGCCGAACGGATCGCTAGTGGACGTGAGCATATTGACGCCCTGATTGTATCGCGGTGAACCCGCGTGTTCGGTTGGGATAACTGGCCCAATAAGGCGAACTGCGAATAGCGTCGGTCAGCACAACCAGGCTTGTCAGGCATCCGCGGGGGCTGTCAGTGACCTACGAAGACAACGTATACAGGCACATCGGAGAATTCGCGGTCTCGTTTCAGTGGATTGAGAACAAGCTTCGTGAGATTGGCTGGTTGATACTTGACCCGGCACGGTCAAATTGGCCACCGCCCGGCCTTCGAAACCTTACCAACGAGAAACTCATTGAAAGGGTACACGAACTTTTTTCCGAAGCCCTGCCAAAGTGCAGCCTACCGCATGATCTGGAATCAGACTTCAGGGACTCCTTTGCATCCGTCGTTGGTGTCTTACATCAATTGCGTCGAGACAGAAACCGTATCCTGCACTCTGCTTTCGTCGAGCTTAAGGCCGGCGGCGAGGTGATGGGGATTCTGCGATCAAATCCGAGGATTCAAGTCGATGAGGAGACCGGGGAGGCATTGTTTGACCAAGAGCTGCTTACTGGCGAGTCGTTTTCGAGAGAAATGAGGACAATGGCCGAGGTCGCGTTGGTTCTAAACCGCGCATATATCCAGCTCATTCATAGGTATCCCAATGGTGACGCATAAGATCGCCTTGCGGCGGACGCGCGTCAAAAAGTTACGTGGCACACATGGGGAAATGTGCAGAAAATGCCCATTGTTTGTGCCTTCTCGCTGGTCATTGCGCTGACGTTGTGTGTTGTGCGTGCGCTTTAACTGCCCTCAGTTCGCTAGTTATTGTCAATCTGAGCACGCTGCACCTTTCCGCTGTAATCGCAGATCACCGTTTTGATGTCGGAGAACGCTTCGATCACCGTCGGGCCGCCTTCGCGGTGGCCGTTGCCGGTGTTTTTCCAGCCGCCAAAGGGCGTGCTTACTTCGGCGCCGGTGGTGCCGGCGTTGATGTAGCAGAGACCGCTTTCGAGTTCGAGCGAGGCTCGGTGGCACAGGTTCACGTCGCGGGAGAAGAAGCTGGTACTCAGGCCGTACTCGGTGTCGTTGGCGAGCGCGATGGCGTCTTCGTAGCTCTTGGCCTTGATCACCGCCAGCACGGGGCCAAAGATCTCTTCTTTGAAGATGCGCATCTTGCTCGTCACGCCTGAAAACACCGTGGGCGGATAGAAATGGCCCTTGGCGTGCTCTCCCTTCGTGAGCGGCGCGCCGCCGCATTCCAGTTTGGCCCCTTCTTTGATGCCGATTTCGACGTAGCCGTGAATGCTCTTGAGTTGCTTCTCATTCACCACTGCGCCCAGGAAGCTGTCGGGCTTGCTGCCGTGGCCGACCTTGAGCTTCTTTGCGCCCTCGACGAGCATTTTCAAGAACTTGTCGTGAACCTTCTCGTGAACAATCACGCGCGAGCAGGCCGTGCAGCGCTGGCCCGTCGTGCCGTAGGCGCACCACAGCACGGCGTGAAGCGCCAGTTCGAGGTCGGCGTCGTCCATGATGACGACAGGGTTCTTGCCGCCCATTTCAAGCGAAACGCGCTTGTTCTGCGGCGCGCATTTGGCCGCGATGCCCAGCCCCGTTTCCGTGCTGCCCGTGAAGCTGATCATGCGGATGTCCGGATGATTGACCAGGGCATCGCCGATCACGCTGCCGCTGCCGACGACCATATTGAACACGCCCGCCGGCACGCCTGCTTCAATCAGGATCTCGGCGAACTTCTGGCCCAGCAGGCTGGTTTCACCGGCGGGCTTGAACACCACCGTGTTGCCCATCAATAGCGCCGGGTAAGTCTTCCAGGTCGGGATCGCGACGGGAAAGTTCCAGGGCGTAATCAAGCCGCACACGCCAAGCGGCTGGCGCATGGTGTACATGCGCTTGTTGGGCAACTCGCTGGGGATCTGGTGGCCCCAGGCGCGGCGGCCTTCGGCGGCGATGTAATAGCCCATGTCAATCGCCTCCTGCACGTCGCCGCGCGCCTCGGCAATGGGCTTGCCCATTTCGCGCGTCATGAGTTGCGCAATGTCCTCTTTGCGCTTCTTGGCGATCTCGGCGCAGGCGTAAATGATCTCGCCGCGCTTGGGCTGAGGGGTGTCGCGCCAGGCGGGAAAGGCAGCTTTGGCGGCCGCCACGGCGGCGTTGACGTCTTCGACGCCGGACATCAGGTACCAGCTCACCTCTTCGCCGTTGCCGGGATCGTTGCGGACGTACTTTCTGGCTTTCTTGTCGGCGGGTGCCTGCCATTTTCCGTTGATCAGGTTCTTGACTTGTTCGCTCATGACGTGCCCCTTGGAAATCAGGCCGTCACCATGAGAAAGCGTCGCTGCTTGTCAAGGCTGGGCTGTCCGGCCGGGGAAGGAAGTCAGGCGACTGGACAGTGATCAAGCCTCGAAAGGCGTCGTCGCCGAAACTTGGAGAGTAGGCCTAGCTGCGCGCCTTGCCACTGGCCGCGTCACCACGAAGGGGATAATTTCCGAGATTGCATCGCAGAACGGGGTAGGGGTGGTGTACATTTCAACAAGCAGATGTATCGGACACTTCGGCAGCCTAATGTCTAATGTATCGAGCAAGTCTATGAAGACGCATCTTCATGTGGCCATTGCCTTGGGCATCGTGGCGGCATTCTCATTGGTCGCGTATGCGACTAGCGGCGGCGCCAATGATGTGGACAACTCCGGTAATGCGGCCGCGATTGGAAACGGTGCCACGGCAGCTTACGAGTCTCAAGATGACGGCATCACCCGGGTGAACACCGCATGCGAACTTACCGCCGAGAGTACGGAATGGGACTCGAACAGCGCCGAGGCTTATGACCGGTGCGACATGCTCGCCACCATCACGAATGTGCCGAGTGGGGACGCGCCGAAAATTTACGTGGCCATGCAGGGTACGCTGACGATTGGTGCCGGGCTGGATTTCTACGACAACGTCGCGGGTACCCAGTACATCGTGGCAGCGGGCGGTGAGATCGAGAGGTATTGTGGTGGATCACCAACTCAGCTCGCGTGGGAGCACAAGATTGTTGAATTCGTCAATGAGGACCAGATTCCGGACATCGATTATGTCGCTCTGAGCGATGAGTTCTTCGTATACGGCTTCGCGGGCCTCGACCTCTCCGCGGACTTTTATTTTCGCGAATGTGGATGGTGCTACGTTGACACGAACCGGCCCGAGGTTCCCTTGTGGAGTTACGCTCGGGAAGACGAGCCTTTGGTGGGCTTTTGCGCCCTGTTCGAGGACGACGATGATCTGGTGCCGTGGGACACTGTGTCTTTTGGCGGGTGAGCCATGAGCCGGCGCCGAAACTCAGTCATAGGCCTGCTTTGTCTCGTCGCCTTGTTGGCCTGTGTGTTGTGCTTCCTGTGGGCGCGCCGGGAACTCGGTGGCCCGGCTGGAGGGCCCGACTCGCTTGCCAATGGTCCGGGAAGTTCGCCGTTGACTGCGGAGTCGGGTGAACAGCGCCATCCTGGCAAGACATCACCGGCCGCGAATAAACCCGAAGCCACGCCTGCGCCGGAGAAACCGCCTGCAGTTCCGGCTGGTCGTCCCTTTCAACTGCTCTTCTGTGATCCGGCCGGGGCTCCTATTCCGTCGGTGACGCTTCTCTATCTGGTGGAAGACTTCGCGGCCTTTCAGGCGCGCCTTAGACGGCCGCGATCCGATGGTTCCGCGTCACCGCAATATGCCGAGGGTGCCTCGGATGAGGCGGGCGTGTTTTGCCCTCCGATGAGTCCCGATTCGGCGTTTCTGCGGTTGCGTTTGACGAGCAGTCAATGGATGCCGTTGCGCAGATCTGCCCATTCGCCGGGGCTGGCCGACGATGAAGAGGGCATATTCGTGGGTAGCGGCAAGCGCAGCGAGGTCGTTACTCTGTGTCCGGCCAAGTCCGTCAGGCTGGTCGTTCGCTATGCCGATCTTGCCTCCTTCGAGGGCGAGGTCTCCGTGGCTTACCGTCACCTTGATGCGTCCCAAACGGGTTTCGAGCGTTCTCGGACCTTTGCACTGGATAGCCAGTCTGACATTCACGTCGAGCGGGTGCCGCAACGGGGTGAACTGGAAGTCGTTGCTCGCAGTCGTCGCGCCGGTTTTCGCGGGATGCATCGCGTTGTGGTTCCGACGGAGGACATTCAAGGGGTGTTCGAGATTGTCGTTCCCGCGACGGCCGAGGAAGCCGGCGTGAGAGTCAAGCTTGGCGAAGTCCCCAACAAAGTGATCGTCCAGATTGTTGTGATGGTACAGACAGGAACGCCTGTGGGAGGTGGCCAGAGCGAGGGCGGGAGTGATTTTGTTCAGATGGGCCTGCGGACGTCAGAGAAGTTGCGGATACTCGTAACGACCGAGACCATGGCCTGGGAGAGCGAGTTGTTTCCGTTGCAGCCGGGAGAAATCCGCGAGTTTACTCCTAAGCTTGAGCGCTACTGCTCCTGCAAGGCGCGGATCGTGGATGAAAACGGATCTCCCATCTGGCCGTCGATGCTCAACGGTTATCCAGACCGATACGCGAATTGGTTCTTGGCCCGAACAAGTAGACGCTGGGATGGTCGAGAGAACAAAAAGTGGCGCCAGTGCTGGGTCAATCAGCGGGGCGACGCGACCATTACCGACATGCCTGCCGGCAACAGGCGCATCGCCGCCGAAGCCGACGGCTATGAAAGCCGGGAGTTCGATATTGAATTGAAGCCGGGCGAAGTTCACGACTTGGGCGAGATTCGTCTGAAGAAGGCAGCCGGTGTCATCGTCATCAGATTGACAAACTACGATGCCACAAAGCCCTATTATGCATCGCTGGGACAGCCCAAGAGTGGGCTTGTTTCCGTTCCCGTGGCCTTTACCGGCGGCACCTGCCGCCTTGAGAATGTTCCATATCGCTGGCTTTACGTCATTGTTCAAGGCAAGAAGCGCGGCGGCGGCGGAAGCAAAGGAGTTGATTTCACGCTCACACCAGAAAAGCCCGAACTCACCATTGAGCTGGATGTGGCCGAGTTGCAGACCGACTGACGGTTACGTGAGTACTTGCCCAGAGGCGTGGGGTGTGCCAGCCTTTGCGCCATGCCGATCATCGGGCCCTCTTATCCCTGTTTCGTGATCGCCGACGCGGGAGTCAACCACGGGGGCAGGCTCCCCGCCGCGCTCGCCCTGGTCGACGCGGCCCGGCGCGCAGGGGCCGACGGGGTGAAGTTCCGTGTGTTCAAGGCCGAGCGGGTTTCGTTGATTCCCCCTGCGGAATTGCGGGGGCTGGAACTTTCGCCGGATGCCTTTGCCCGCATTCGCGACCACTGTGTTGAACAGGGCCTGGAGTTCATCGCCGGCGTCTGGGACGAGCAGAGCCTGGCCGAGTTGCGCCAGCTTGGGCTCCGCTTGCTCAAGCTGGGCTCGGGCGAAGTCACCAACCGGCCCCTGATTGAGGCCTGCGCGCGTTCGGGAATTGCGACGCTGCTCTCCACGGGGGCCAGCACCATGCCGGAGGTCTCCCGCGCCGTGGGCTGGTTCCAAACGGCCTTTCGCGGCGGGATGCCGCCGGCCGCTCACGGCGTCGAACTGCAGGGCGGCAGTCGCCTAGCCCTGCTGCACGCGCTGTCCCTGGCGGATCCGGTTCCGGAAGACGCCAACCTGCGGGCGATTCAAACGCTGGCGGCGCGGACGCACCTGCCCGTGGGCTACTCTGAAAGGTCCCGCGACGTGCAGCGCGCCGCCCTGGCGGTGGCCGCCGGCGCCTGTGTCCTCCAGAAGCCGTTGACCTTGAACCGGGACGCCGAGGGCAGGGACCATCGCGTCAGCCTGGATCCCTTGGAATTCCGCGCGCTGGTGGAAAGCGTGCGGGCCGTGGAATCGGCCATGGGCGACGGCCGCAAGCGTCCCATGCTGGGGGAAAGCGCCGCGCGCGAGCAACTGCGCCGCTGGCTTGCCGCGGCGCGGGACCTGCCGGGTGGGCACCGGCTGGAGCCGGGCGACCTGGTGCCCGTTCGTCCCGGACCGCCCCAGGGGGGCATTGGGCCCTATGACCGCGCCTGGGCCGTAGGCAAGAAGCTGCTCAAGGATGTTCGTGCCGGAGAGTGCATCCGGCAGGAGTGGCTGGAGGGCGTGGACCCCCCGGAGCCAAGCTGGTTCGGAACCACGCCGCCGCGGGAAAGGCCGGAGAACGCCTAGCAGGTCGCTGAACCATTGGCGTCCGGCCACTGTTCAACCCCGTTAGGCCCAATGGCATTCGCCCAGAGTTCCGCTTCAAGCGAACCTTTGACGGTTTGCCGGAACCCGGCGGCTGTCACGATTTGGGATAGGGCGTGCCGCAACTCATGCAGGCTTTGCGGCCCTCGCGTCGTGGCGCGCCGCAGGCCCGGCAGGCATCCCCCGCCACGGCCGGCGCCGGCGGGACGGCGGGTAAGGGTTGAGGACTGACGTCGACATTTTGCGCCACGGGTGGCAGTGCCGGAGGCTCGTTGAAGATGCGGTCACGGCGCAGGATGGGGATGATGCGCACTCCGATGTAAAGCAGGAACCAGCCAGCGGCAAAGCCAACCCAGGGGTTGACCCCGTGTTCCTCAGCCTTCTGCTTGCCCCACCACCCGAACAGAAACGAAATGCCCGCTGAAATGAACAAGTAGAAGGCAAGCACGCCGAAGTCGAGCGAAGGCTCGGTTTCTTCCGGCGGCATGAAGTTCTCCGGCCAGGCTTGAGCCTGGAGCAGGAAGGCGGAAAGGCGCAGTAGATTCTGCATCAATAGACCGATCGCGCGCTCATCATGCTGATGTCCTCCATGAACTGCAGAGCGATCAGTGTAGCGAAGCAGGCCACAACGAGCCCGGTGACCAGCGTGGCCATGCGCTTGCGCCCGCGGGCTGTGCGCGGCACAAAGATGGCCGCGGACCCCAGCAGGATTCCGGCAGCCAGCCAGGGACGCGACAGGCACTGCTCCTGCAATCCATCCCACGTGGACCAAAGGTTGAACTTGAAGTGAACCCAGAACGAGTCCTGCTCTCCGGGACCGCGGGTGATGACTTCGTTGATGCCGCGCTGCATGAATCCCCAGATGCCCAGCAGCACTGCAGCTTCAATGAGCGTGAGGATGTAGTAATAGGCAGCTTCGGGCCAACGGGGTGATGGCAGCGCGGGATCGGGCTTTCGGGGTCTGGAGGCTCCGAGCGCCGCCGCTATGGCGGTGTCGTCGAGCGGGCTCGACTCCGGCTTGGGTGATTCTGTCACGGCCTTTGGACCTTTTGGTGGGCGCGCGCGTTAAACGAAAGCAGTATAGCAGTTCGCGGCACCCTATGCCTGAGAACGTTCCACAGCCGGCTCCCTCTCCGGGAGCGTCCGCGCGAACCGATCCCATGGTCGGCAAGCGTCTGGCCAGCTACGAGATTCTCTCGCGGGTGGCGCGTGGCGGCATGGGCGTGGTTTATCGCGCACGTCACGTCTACATCGATCGCATCGTGGCCTTGAAGGTGCTCGATCCCGCCCTCGCGGGCCGCCAGGACCTCATCGAGCGCTTCCGCACCGAGGCCCAGAGTCTGGCCCGTGTGGAACACGAGAATGTCATCAAGGTGATCGACATCCTTGAAGAGCAGGGCGTTCACTTCATCGTGATGGACTTCGCGGAAGGTGTGAACCTTCGGGTCCTGGTCAAGGAAAAGGGGCCCCTTGCCGGGACTGAACTGCTCAACGTTGCGAGGCAAAGCGCCGACGCGCTCTATGCCGCGCACAAACAGGGCATCCTGCACCGCGACATCAAGCCCGAGAACCTCATTCTCAGCGCCCGGGGCCGCTGCAAACTCACAGACTTCGGTCTGGCCGGAGACCTGCGGTTGATTGCCGAAGGCCACGAGGGCCCGTTGAATTTCGGCACGCCGGCCTATGCCGCGCCGGAGGTTCTGCGGCGCATGACGCCGGACGTGCGCTCGGACGTCTTTTCGTGGGGGGCCACCATGTACCACCTGTCCACAGGTGAGCCGCCCTTCGGCGCTACGGGTTCTCAACAGATTCAACTGCGCCAGAAACAGGGCGCCGAATTGCTGGAGTCCCGTCGTCCCGACCTGCCCCGCTCTCTTTGCGCTCTGATTCAGGACTGCATGGCCTTTCACCCGGAAGAGCGGCCGGAGAACTTCCGCGAAGTCCTGGGTCGGCTGCCCAAGCGGGTGCATGAGTCCACGGCTGAAGTGGGGGCGCCCACCACGGGGCTTCTCACCACTACGGCTCCGACCGAGGTATCGCCTCCGCGTGATTTCACGCGGCTCTATGCTGCCGTATCGGCGCTGCTGGCACTGGCCGCCATTGCGGTGCTGGCGGTCGTGATTCACAGCCGCATGGGTGAAGATGACGCTCCTGCCGCTCCGTCCAACATGGTGGCAGCCAATCGCCCGGTGAATGCGCCCGGGCCCAGGCCCCCGCTTGAGTCACCCGCCAACGCCCCCGGCGCCGATGGACGGCCCCCCGCCTTCACGGCCGAGGAAGATGCATTCAACCTGGCGGAGCTCGAGGCGCGAACGGCCCTGGCTGACCGGAAGTACCGGCGTGCCTACGAAGCGTGGACGGTGTTTCTCAACCGGTTTCCCGAGGGGCCGCTGGCGGGCAAGGCCCAGGCCTCGCGTGAGGGTCTGGTAACCCAGGTTGCCGGCCTGCGCGACGTCGCCCTGCGCACCGCGGAAGAGACTGCGCGGCGCGCCCTCGATGAGGGCCGAACGGCGGACGCCCTGGCGGCCTGGCTGTCCGTGCCCGCAGAGCTCCTGGAACATCTCTACGGCGGCGAAAACGAGGCCATGGTCGAGCGCGTTGAAACGCGCAAGCAGGCGGTCATCACCCAGGAGTCCAATGATCTGGCCCGATTGCTTGAGCGCGCCGACAAACTGCGCCAGGCTGACCGGTTGCTCGACGAGCGCGACCTGCTGGTCGAATTCTGCCCTCCGCGCACGGAGGCGACACAGGAGAAGGTCAACGCGCGGCTGTCGCGGCTGGGGCAACTGCTGGAAGCAAGACGGCAGCGCGCGCAGGAGCAGGTGGCTGTGCAGCGGAAGGCGCTGGGTGAGCAGCGCGGCGAAGCTTCGCGGCGGGCGCTGGCCGGGCTGGAGTCGCTGCTGACGGAAGCCGCCAACCGCCGTTTCGAGAAGGCGGCCCAGGGCGTTTCCGTTCTGCTGTCGGAGTGCGGTGACCTGCTCGTGGACAAGCTGATCGAGGATTTCGGGCGCGATCTGGCACTCGCGGCCAAAGCCGAGCGCGCCATCGCCGACGCCCTGGATCGTCTGCGGCGCCGCGGTGGAGAGCTCGAGGTCAAGGTCCATGCCTCCATGGCAGACGACGGAACGCGAAGCGGCCGCCTTGAGGCCTACAGCGGCAAGGTCACGGCCATCAAGGGCGGCGAATTCACGCTGGCGGAGTCCGGCGGCGGAACGAGAACGGTCAAGATCGCCCTGCTGCATTTCTCCGCCGTTCGCGCGATGCTCAAGGACGGCAGCGTGGACGAGCGCGGCGCTCTGATTGCGTGGCTCTTCGCCCAGTCCAAACTCGTCGAAGCCCGTTCCGAACTGGGGCGCCTGCTGAAGTCGCCGGGCGTCACCGACGGCATGGCCACTCAACTCGCCGCCATGGATCAGGGGGCCTCGCTGGGGGCCGTACCCCTGCGCTGGTTGCGTTACCTGGCGGCGCGCGAAAAACTGCTGGAGCCCGCGGCCTTTGTTGCGCTTTACGGGGAGTTGGCTCTGGAGTCACGCATGCTGGCCGCACAGGCGGCAGTGCGGCGTGGCGAGCCGAGCGGCGCAGCCGAGTATCTGAGTCTGGCGCTGGAGGCGGCAGAGCGCGAATGGATCCATCCGGAGGTCATGGCCCAGGCCGTAGCTCTGGTTCCCGCCCCGACCACGGCGACGCTCAAGCGCTGGGTGGATGTCGAGTCCACCTCGGGCAAGTCCGGCCTTGAACCCTACAATCCTGAGGCGCTGGTCCAACTGGCGCAGCGGATGCTGCAGGAAAACCAGGCGGCCGAGGCCCGGCGTCTGGCCTCTCTGGCGCTGGCCCTCGATGCGAGCAATGAGACCGCATGGCTGATTCTGAAACGCTGACTCCAGTGGTGGCGCGGGTGAACGTGCGCCTGCGCTGCCCCCGCTGCCGCGCCGTCCTGGACATCTCCAAGGTGGACGCGCGCAAGCCGTTCAGTTGCGGCGCCTGTTCTCTGAAGACCGACGTGGCAGCCTGTGTCACAGCTACGGAAGGTTATCGGCCCCGTCGTTCGCTGCTGCTGGCCATGATGTTCATACCGCCCGCGGTCATGGGCTGGTTCTTCACGCTGGTAACGGCCTTGTTCGCCACGGGCTTTGGCGCCTGGACGGCCAGCATCGCGGCTTCCGCTGCCGGCGCCCTGGCCACGGGCCTGGCGTCCTGCGCCGTTCAGGCTGCCACCTTCCAGCGCGAGGCTCCGAGGATAGCCACGAAGTTCGCCATGGCGGTAATCACCATGGCGTTGCCGGCCTGGCTGATTCATTGGGAAGGTGCGGAGGTCGTTTCGGAAACGGCGCAGGCCGTCCTCAGGATCGTGGCCCTGGTGTGGCTTGGCCTGTGTGTCCTGCAGATACTGGCCTTCTTCCGCAGCGGGCCCACCAAGGCTGTGGCGCCCGTGGTTGAGTTAGATACCCTGAAGTCGTGAACGGATTCTCCTGGCTCATTGAAGGTGAAATCGGCGGCATGGCCCGCCCCGGCCATGATGCCGATCGCCTCTGGAAGTGGCTGGCTGAACAGGGCATCGGCCTTGTGGTCAGCCTCACGGAGTCCGCGCCGGATAAGGACGCCATGGCGCGGCATAACATCGAGAGCCTGCATATCCCGGTTCCGGACTTCACGGCGCCGCGCCAGGAAGATATCCGGCGCTTCATCGAGCATGCGCGCTTTCACCGGCACGAGCGTCACGCCATTTGCGTGCATTGCGGCGCGGGTATCGGCCGCACCGGAACCATGCTGGCGTGCTACCTGGTCAGCCAGGGGGAGAGCGCCTCGCAGGCCATTTTGCGGGTGCGCCAGGCGCGCCCGGGCAGCGTCGAAACGGAGGAACAGGAGGCCGCCGTGCGCCGCTTTGCTGAGAGCCTTACGGGCGAGCAACGACCAAGGGGCGGCAAGTCCGCCCAGGGCAAGTGACGCGGCACAGCGACGCGCCTGCCAACCTGATAAACTTCACCCGCATGCACATCGCCCTTGTCCGCACGGAGTTTGACGCAGCGCGAGGCGGCGCCGAGCGCTACGCGGTGAATCTTGCCCGGGCCTGGCTGGCGCTAGGGCACCGCATTACGGTGGTATGCGCCCGACACAGCGAGTCCGACGCGCGCGGCATGGAAGTCGCCTCTGTGTCGCGGCCGCGTCTGCTGGGGCCGTACAAGCACGCGTGGTTTGCCTCCCGCGCAGGCCAGGCGGCCCGCGCCACGGGCGCAGATGCTGTGCTTTGTCTTGCTCGGGCCTGGCCGGGCGATGTCTTGAGGCTGGGCGACGGCCTGCACAGACCCTGGATGTCGATGCGCTACCCGGACTTGGGTGCGCGGCGGCGCGCGCTGTTCAATCCGAGGCACTCGCAGTTACTCAAGCTGGAACGGGAGCTGTTCCTGCCGGGGCGTTTTGCGCGCTATGTCGCCAACAGCGCCATGGTCAAGAGGCAGGTCGTCCACATGTACGGAGTGGACCCCGACCGCGTTGAGGTTATTCCAAACGGCGTCGATCCTGCACGTTTCAACCTGGAGGCGCGAAGCAAGGGTCAGGCTCTGCGCGTTCAACAGGGGATCGGGCGTGACACCAGGCTGGTGCTCTTTTCGGGCATGGACTTCCGCCGCAAGGGGCTGGCGGAAGCCGCGCGGGGCTTTGTGGCCCTGGCCGGAGCCACCGGTATGCCGCTGGCGTTTGCCTGTGTCGGCAAGGGAGACCCCGGTGAAGCCCAGAAACTGCTCGAGGCTGCAGGCCTGGGTTCGCGCGCGATTTGGCGGGAGCCCTGCAGTGCCATGGAAGCCTGGTATGGCGCGGCGGACCTCTTTGTGCTGCCGACAATGCACGATCCCAGCGCCAACGCCGTGACGGAAGCTCTTGCCTGCGGCACTCCCGTGCTTACAAGCCAGGAAAACGGAGCGAGACAGCACGTGGTCGATGGCGTCAACGGATACATTCTGCGCGACCGCACCGATGCCGGCGAATTCGCCGCGCGGGCGCGGACCCTGCTGGAAAGGCCGCCGGCGCCGAAGGCCGTGGCCACGGCCAGCGCGCTCATGACCGTGAGCGAGAATGCTGCGCGCCTGCTGGCCGTGCTGGAACAGGCGGCGCAGGAGCGGGCGCGCAGGCCGCAGGCGCGAGGGTTCACGTTCAGCGCCGCCCAGCAGCAGTTGTGGCATGCCACGCAGGGGCGTGCAGCGCGATTGAAGCTCCTGCGCGGCTGGCTGTGGGACAGTGGCGCTGCGGTTTCGCTCCATGAACTCGCAAGGAAGCTTCAAGCGTGAACGAGGCTGCCACGAACCTTCCCGGCCTGCTCGCGCCCCTGAGGCACGAGTGCGGGGTTGTTGCGGGAGGCGATGAGGCCCTGCGCGTTTCCATTGCCCTGCGGGAGGCGCTCAACGCGGGCGAAACCGTGCAGATTCTGCGGGCGCGGCCGGACGGTCTTTCCTGCCTGATTCTCACGGTGGAGGGGCAGTTCCTGGTCAAGGCGTTTCAGGCCGGGTTTCTGGCTCGTCTGTCGCCCCTGCGTTTTTGCGCATCCGGTGCGGAGTTCAGGGCGCATGAGGCCTGCCGCGAACGGAACATCGCCTGCCAGCGTCCCGTGGCCCTGCTTTCCGGGCGATCCGGCCCGGGGGTCAACTATCTGGTGCTGGAGCGTCTGCCCAACACGGTTCCCCTGGCCGCCTATCTGGAGCGCGAAAAGGAGCGACTGCTCGGCAACCCCCAGATGCTGCGCCGGCTGACCTCGGGCCTGGCCCGCTTCGTGGCATCACTGCATCTCGGCGGGGTCGTGCTGCCGGATCTCGGCGCTGATCGCATTCTCGTGCGCGCGGCCAGACAGCGTCCCGAAGGGCTGGAGTTCTTCGTGCAGGACGTGGCCGACCAGGCTCCGGACGCCATGGCGCCCCTGGCCCGACGGCTGGGGAATCTGGGTGAATTTGCTTTGGGGTTCGTGGGCTGGCCGGCTGCCGTCTTTGTCCGTTTTCTGAGGGAGTACCTGGTGGATGCCGGAGACAGTCTCGAACTGCGGCCCGCGCTGCGCATGGTGCAGGAGCGCGCCCTGGCAAGGCAGTTTGAGCGCAACACCCTGCTGGTCGCGCGCTGCTCCGAGGCCTCGGCTGCTCTGGCGCGCGTTGAGCGCGAGGGCACGGTGCTCTTGGTCAACCGTCAGACCCAGGGGCTTGATCTCGAGCAGTTGGAGGGGCCCCTTTCGGACACGCCACCCCAGAGCTGGGAACAGGTGCTGCATCAACATCTGGGACTGCGTCTGGGAGAGTCCAGCCTGTGGTCGGCGAGGCTGGACGTGAAAGCCGGTGACAGGGCCCAGCAGAGCCGTCGCGTGGAGTCTTCGTGGGGACGGCTTCTGGAATTGAGCCAGGTGGGGGTGCAGGCTCCCCGGCCCCTGGCCTGTCTGATGTTGCCGACGGCGGTGGTTGTGTTGGGCCGGGTGCTGGGCGGGCTTGTGCCGTTTCGCAGCACGGAAGATCCCGAATGGAAGCTGCTGGACCAACTCACGCGCTCGCTCATTCGCATGCACCGCGCGGGCTGCTATTTCCTGCCCGGCGAGCCCCGGGAAGTGCTGGCCGGGCTGTCGGTGGCGTTGGGCCCCCGGGGCGGCCGCGAGTTCGTTTTCAGCGCGCCCTGGCTGCTATTCAGAGGCACGCCCGGCGCCCTGGGCATGCAGGGCATTGCGAGTCTGGGGCGCGTGGCGCGCGCGTTGTCTGAGGCGATGGGCGAGCGTGTCGGCCGGGAACTGGTCTGGAGCTACGCCAGACTCCTGCGCCTGAGTCGCTTTGACGGCGAGATGCTGGCACAGGAGGCTTCCAGGGTGCCCACGGGCAGAACACTGGTCATGACGCGGGGCATTGAGCGCAGCCGCCTGGAGCGGGGGGCCCGCACGTGATCGGCAGCCCCGACCTCGACCTCAACGGCAAACGTCTATTGCTCATCAAGCCGTCTTCCCTGGGTGATGTCTGCCACGGCGTGGCGAGCGCCTGGGCGCTGAAGGCGCGCTGGCCGGGCCTTCACGTCACCTGGCTGGTCAACCGGGTTTTTGAGCCATTGCTTCAGGGTGTGTCATGCGTGGACGAAACCCTGAGTTTTGATCGCGCACGGTTCAAGGGGCTGCTCTCGGTGTTCCGTGAGCGCAGTGCGCTGCGTGCCTTTGTTCAAAGCCTGCGCCAGGGGCGCTTTGACGTTGCGCTGGACCTTCAGGGCCTGCTGCGCAGCGGCATGTTTGCCTGGCTCTCCAACGCCCCGATCCGGCTGGGCTTTGCTCAGGCTCGCGAGGGCTCACGCATGTTCTACACCCATCAGGTGCAGACTCCGCCGGGTCCGGTTCATGCCCGTGATCGATACGATGCCCTCACGGCGGCCCTGGGCTGCTCCAGGCCCCCGCGCGAAGATCTGGACGTGAGTCCCCTGGAGCGTGAGCGAATTCGCGAGCTGCTGCGCCGGGAAGGCCTCTCGGGCACGCGCCTGGTCGCGGTGTGTCCGGGTGCCCGCTGGGAGAGCAAGCGCTGGCCGCCACTGCAGTTTGCCCGTGTTCTCGATGCGCTGGCGGGCCAGGGCGCGGGCCGGCCTCTCATTGTCGGCAGCCCTGACATGGCCGAGATCTGTCGCCATGTGGCCTCCGCCTGCACGGTGGCCAGGCCCCTCGACCTCTGCGGGCGCACGGGCCTTCGGGAACTGGCGGCTTTGCTTGATGAATGCGAGCTGTTGCTGACCTGCGACAGCGGTCCCATGCACATCGCCGCGGCGCAGGGCACGCCGGTGGTGGCCGTGCTGGGCCCCACGGACCCCCGCCGCACCGGTCCTTACGGTCAGTTGGAGCATGTCGTCAGGGGAGAGTGCGAACTCATGCCCTGCCTGAAGCGGCACTGTCCCGGCCTGGGAGACAAGTGCATGAAGGAACTGGATGCCTGGCGGGTAACCGAAAAGGCATTGGCCCTGCTAAATGCGGGCCGGCCGAAGTAGAGTGTGTGGGCCGATGTCCAAGAACGGAGCAGAAAAGAAGAAGCTGGACTGGTTCAACGTGCGCCGCGCGTTGGGTTTTCTTGCGCGCCTCGCGCCGTTTCTCAAACCCCAGTGGCCTCAGATCGTGTTTCTTCTGCTGGGCGGCGCCATGTACTCGGCGGGTTTTGCCATGCGCATACCCGTGGTGAAACCCTTTGTCGATCTGGGCATTGATGCCATCAACCTGACAGAGTCTGACGCCCGCCGCATCCTCGAAAAGACGACGCCGCTCGCCGGCCTGCTCGCCGGCGGCGCGCTGCTTATGGCCCTGGGCACCTTCGTCAAGCAGTACTACATGGGCTACGTGCAGGCCCAGACACGTATTCGCCTGCAGCGGGCCGTGATTGAGCGCCTGCTGCGCCAGCCCATGGCCTACTTCAATGCCGAGCGCAAGGGTGCGCTGATGTCGCGCATTTCACACAACCTCTCGGGCGCCAGCACCCTTGTGAAGATTGCCATAGAGGACCTGTACTCGCACCCGATGACGATTCTCTCGCTGCTGGTGGCCATGCTCTGGACCAGCCCGGCCCTGACGCTGATCGTCCTGGTGATCTGCCCCATCGTGGTCGTGCCGGTCATGCTGTTCACGCGCAAGATCAAGCGGGCCACGCGCAAGAAGTTCCAGGGCATGGAGGAACAAGGCAACTTCTTCCACCAGATGCTTGACGGCATCCGTGTGGTGAAGGCCTTCCGTCTACAGGGTGAACAGGAACAGGAGTACGACCGCGTTTCCAAGGAAGTGTTCGCCCGCGAGCGGAAGATCGCCCGTTACAAGGGTACGTCCCGCGCCATCATCGAAATCACCTACAACATGGTGCTGGCGGCGGCCCTGCTCGGCGTGGCCCAGGTATTCACGACCCAATGGTTCGAGGAGGCGGGCGGCATCGGCATGTTCCTCCAGTTCGTGGTGGCGTCGTTCCTGATTTATGAGCCTGCGCGGCGTTTTGGCCATTCCATCAACGAGCTGCAGGAGGCCACCGCGGGCCTGGAAAAGGTTTTCGAGGTCTATGACCGCAAGCCAGAACTGGCCGACCGCCCCGACGCCAAAGAGGCGCCAAGGGAGTTCCGCGAACTCGAGTTCGATCACGTCAACTTCGAGTACGTCGCCGAGCGCCCCGTGCTTCAGGACATATGCTTCAAGGTCCGGCGCGGCGAGATGATCGCTCTGGTGGGCCAAAGCGGCATGGGCAAGAGCACCCTGATGGACCTGATTCCGCGCTTCTACGATCCCGTGTCGGGCGCCGTGCGCGTGGACGGCACGGACCTGCGGGAAATCCGCACGGACAGCTGGCTGGCCAACATCGCCATGGTGACGCAGGAGACCTTCCTGTTCAACACAACCGTGCGCAAGAACATCATGACCGGCAAGCCCGATGCCACGGAAGAAGAGGTCATTGCGGCGGCCAGGGCCGCTCACATCTGGGAGGAGATCAAGGCTTTGCCCCAGGGCCTCGACACTCCTCTGGGTGATCGCGGCGTCAACCTTTCCGGAGGTCAGCGTCAGAGGGTGGCCATTGCCCGCGCCTTCCTCAAACGCGCGCCCATACTCCTGCTGGATGAAGCCACGTCCAACCTGGACACCCGCAGCGAGCGCGAGGTGCAGCGTGCCCTCGATGAACTGGTTTCGGGCTGCACGGTGTTCGTCGTGGCCCATCGCCTGAGCACCATCCGCAAGGCTGACCGCATCCTCGTGTTTCACGAGGGCCGTATCGCCGAAAGCGGCAGCCACGACGAGCTGATGGCGCTGGACGGCCATTACGCCGCTGCCGTCAAGTTGCAGCAGGGCTCCACCTCACTCCAGCAGGAACCGGCCGCCGCGTGAACTCGGATTCCAAGGGAACCTTCGGCAACAGAAACGCGCGCCCGGCCAGCCGGCGGGACACGGCCCGTGTCGAGTCCCGCGCCGGCTCGCGTTCGACTGATCGTGTCGATGGGCGCCCCGGAAAACCTGACACGGCCCGTGTGCGGCGTGCCGCCGACGAGCGGCGCTGGCGCGTCACGGTGGTGGCCCCGGCACTCGAATTCAACGGCCTGACCCTCTACACCCTGACGCTGGTGCGGGCCCTGGTCGAGATGGGCAACACCGTGCAGTTGCTGGCTCCGCCCGGCCCCTTGAACCACTCCCTCAGCGGTCTCGCGGTTCAGGTGGTGCCCTTGCCCCCGGCGCGGCAAAGACTGGGCTTCTTTGGCTGGCGCAAGCTGCGGGCCGCCGTGGAGAGCTTCGGTCCCGACGTGCTTCACGCTGTGTCCCCCGACCTTGATCTTCCCGGCGTGCGCCTGGCTGACGCCCTTGAGCGTTCGCTGTGTGTCACCATCCACGGCGTCAAGCCCCACGAATTGCCCAAAGTCGAGGACACCAACTTTGACGGCTACATCGCCTGCGACGCGGCCGTGCGCGAGCGCCTGGTGAACGATTGCCTGCTGCCGCGCCGGCTCGTCACGCAGATCGGGCTGGCGGTCTCGCCCATGCGCGCGCCCGAAGAGGCTCACGTCATGGACCTGCGGGCGACGCCCGCTGTGGGAATGCTCGGCCCGCTGGAGGACTCCGTCGGTTTTGGCGCCTTTCTGGACGCCGCGGGGCGCATCGGCACCAAGAGCAACGACACGATCTTCACGATTCTCGGCGACGGCCCCCGGCGCTCTGAAGTGCGCAAGATGGCCGAGGATCGCGGGCTGCTTCAGCGTGTGGTCATGGTGGACCGCCTCTTCGATTACAGCCTGGCATGGCGACCCTTTGACATCGTGTACGTGGACACGCGACAGCCCGCGGCGGGCATGATGGTGCTGGGCGCCATGGCCTTTGGCCTGCCCGTCGTCGCCACCGAGGGAGGCGCCGTGTTTGAGTTGGTCGAAGACGGCGTGGACGGCCTGCTTGTCCATCGCGACGACGCCGAGGGCCTGGCACAGCGCTTCATGCTGCTCATCGAAAACCATCAGGAGCGTTTGCGCATGGGCCGCGCCGCCTTCGAGCGCGTGGAGCAGGAATTTTCACCCCAAAGCATGGCCCTGGCGCTGATGGACACCTATGCCGCGCTGGTGGCCGGAGAGTCCCTGCCCCTGCGCGGGGACGTTGCTCAGGGCCCCCGCCGGCCCACGCGGTCCATCAAGTGATGGTTGGAACAGGCTGGCCTCAAGCCGCGTTGCAACGTAAGAGGCTTGCCATGCCCGTATCTCGATACGACCGACTCTTTGGCCACGTGGCCTCCATCACCGGGTTGCTCAACGCCGCCCAGGTCGAGCAGCTCTTTTCCGCCGTCGAGACCGGGGAGGCCCGCGACATGGCCACGGCGGCCGCGCGCAAGGGCCTGCTGGCCGGTGACCTGGCCGCGGCGGTGGCCATCATCGCTTCGGAACTGGCGGCGCGCCGCATCGCCGAGGACATCAGCCCCAAGGCCGTGGTGGGCAGCGGGCGCAACCCGGCCGTGGACACCCAGCTTTACCCCAAGTCGTTGGGGGAGTACCGCAACCTCAAGCAGATTGCCCGGGGCGCCATGGGCATCATCTTCAGGGGTGAGCATGTGAAGTCCGGCCGGGTGGTGGCCCTGAAAGTTCTCCCCCTGCAGATGGTGCAGGACGCCCGGGAGATTGAGCGCTTCCGCCGCGAGATTGAAACTGTCACATCGCTATCGCATCCGAACATCGTCAAGATTGAGGCCTTCGGCCAGGATGACGACTTCTACTACTACGCCATGGAGTTCATCGAAGGCCGCTCCCTGCGCGAACTCATCCACGACCGCGGCCACCTCTCCCCCTATCACGCCGCCGAGATCGTGCGGGATGCCGCGCGCGGCATGGCTTACGCGCACCGGCATGGTGTCATACACCGGGACATCAAGCCTTCGAATCTGATGGTGACGAAGGAAGGCCAGGTGAAGGTGGTGGACTTCGGCCTGGCGTTCACGAAAGCCAGTCCCACCCTGACGGCGACGGGCTTGAGCCTGGGGACGCCGTCTTACATGAGCCCCGAGCAGATCGAGGGCGGCCGTGCGGAAGTGACAGAGCGCAGCGACATTTACAGTCTGGGAGTGACGCTGTATGAGGCGGTCACGGGGCGCCGGCCCTTTGAGGGCGAGAATCACTATGACGTGCTCAAGCGGGTGTTGTTTGAGGAGCCGCCCAGCGCCATGGACCTGAATCCGGCAGTGCCGCGTGAGCTTTCGCTGGTCATTTCCAAGGCCATGGCCAAGAGCGTTCATGAGCGCTACGCCGACATGGATGCGATGGCAGAAGCCCTGAGCGACCTGGTGGAAGGCCACGGCGCGTAAGATTCTGCGCAATGTTTTTTGTGGAAAGCACTTTGCGCCGATGCTATACGGTTCGCCCCTGAAAGATTTCGGAGCAGGCTGCCCTGAATCGGCCCGGTAGAGCGGTCGCGAGCAAGTGCATAGAACGCACCGGGGCGTCACGGGCCGAAGCGTGAAAGATTTCGGCCGGATTTTTTTGACAGGCCTGTCAGCGCGTGATAATCTCATGACAGTCAGTAGTCGATAGCATGATACTAAGGCGTTGGGCCGTGTGAGCCCTCGGACGCCGGCAGGTTCGGACGCATTTCTTTTCTAGTCCCAGTTCGCTGGGCATCCTTGGGAGGGGATCATATGGTTGCTAAGAAGAAGGGCTTTACGCTGATTGAGCTGTTGATCGTGGTGGTCATCGTGGGCATTCTGGCTCTGGCGGCGATTCCGCTGATTTCGAGCAACACGGAAGAAGCCCGCAGCTCCGAGGCCCGCGCGGCTCTCGGCGCCCTCAAGGACCGCGCCCGCGTTGTCTACCAGCGCACCCCCAACGCCAGCGTCACCACTGTCGCCGGCCTGGGCATCTCGACGCAGGAACTGACGGGCACCTACTTTACGTCCACCAGCTACACGGTGTCCCTGGCTTCGGGCGCCTTCACGGGCACCTGCGCCGGTGTGTACTCCGCTGCTCCGAACGACCTTACGGTCACGGCCAACATGGTCAGCGGCAGCGCGTCGTTCAACCGCTAAATCAGCACAGCTTGATGGGTCGGGCAAGGCGAGAGCCTTGCCCGATTTCTTTTTGTCCCCGCAAATCGAACGCTTTCTTACACGCGCAATATTTTTCGATTTTCAACATGACAATCCGTTCTAGTGGTGTATGATTCCACCACACGAACAGAGAACCGGAGCCTGAAATATGACGCGCCTCCACCAAGTCAGGGCAGCCCGCCGCCGCCGCATCCTTGGCGCCACGCTTCTAGAGGTCGCTGTGGCCGCGGTGATCATCGCCATCGTCGCCATGGCCGGCACGAGCTATTACCTCTATGCGCGGCTGTTCGAGATCCAGGCAGTTCAGGAACAGGCCGGCTTCAACATCGTCGAGCTCGAGATCGAGTCCTGGCAGGCCGAGGGTTACGGCGCTCTCGCCACGTTCACGACGGCCACTATCCCCTTTGGCTACAACTCGGCCTGGGCCGTCGGTGACCCGAGGCGCGTGACCTATCCCCGCACCGAAGTCCGTGAGGGGATGACCTATCGCGTGACCGCCACATCCCTGTGGAACCGTCGCGGTGGCCCCCTCGATGGCTATACCAGCAATGTTGACTTCCGCTGGCTGGAAACCGCCGGTGGCGTCAGTTGGGAGTATCGCCGCATTCAGTTCCTTGTGGAATGGGGACCGGGCTTTGGCAAGAGCGTCACGATTGAAACCCGTATCGCCCAGTAGTCCCATCAGCGGCCACCCTCAAAGAGGCAAGTCATGAAAAACAGGCGCAAGGGCTTCTCCCTGATTGAACTGATGGCGGCGTTGGCGGCGGTGACCGTGCTCATTCTCGCCATGGGCAGCACCTTGATCTGGCTGATTCGCGGTGAGCGCCAGAGCGTCAATGCCAACGAGAGCTTCAACCGCGCGGACATGATCCGCGACATCCTCCACACCAACCTGCGCGCCGGGCAGGCCCTGCGCTTTCCCACCACCGACGCCATCGTGGCCTACCCCGCCGACGGCGTTGGCGTGGCAGGGCGCGGCACCATTGCCGCGCCTTTCAACGGCGAGGAAATCTGGGTGGAGCTGCAGCGCTGGAACACGGCGACGAGCACCTTTGAAATCATCCAGACGATGTGGCGCTGGAACAGCACGACGCAGGTGCTGGGCAATCAGGAAAGCGCCGCGGGCCTGGCCGGTGATCCGCGCCCTGCAACGGCGGTGCGCTGGAGCCAGGCGCAGATTCTGAATTTTGACGTGATTCGCGTGTCCAACCGGCGCATCCGTTTCGTGGTCAACACCAATGAAGTGGACCAGCCGGCGGAGTCCCAGTTCACCGTGACCCTGCGTAATATTCCATAACTCGGGCGCTCAAGCGCTGACCTTCTTGAAGCAAAATCCGGAGAACGCCATGAAGATGACTGTAACCGCCAAGCGTCTTGCCACGCGCCGCCGCCGCGGATCGGTGCTGATGGTGGCCATGGGCTTTGTCATTGCCGTGGCCCTGGCCGGCACGGGCATGCTTTCAGTGTCCTATGTGCACCAGGTGCAGATGCAGCAGAAAGCCCTGGCTGTGCGCATGATGGCTGCCGCCGAGGCCGGCATTGAGGCCAAGCGCGGCCGCTTCACCCTTATTGCCGGTGTGCAGGATGACTGGTCGACGCTCTTGCCCACGGCGGGCTGGAACAACATTGACGGTCCCATGCTGATCAACGGCCTGAGCGTGCAGGTGCAGGCCATGCCCACGGGCGGCGTCTCGGTGCCCAAGGTGAGAATTCGCGGAGTCGTCTCCACCGTGGGCCGCAACCTGGCCGTGGAATACGAGGCCAAGGTTCCTCAGTTCAGCGACTACTCGGTGTTTGCCGGCGCCAACGCCATCTACAACCCCGGCGTCAACTACAAGTCCGTGGGCAACCACTATTCGCGCAACAACATCTACATCGACCCCACCTACACCGGTGTCGAGTTCTTCGGCCGCACCGAACTCTCGGGCACGGTCACCAGTTACGGCGTTGAGGGCGCGGCTTACAACTTCAAGCAGTCGCCGATCACCAACGTGGCGCCGCGATCCATCGACTTTTCGGCGGTGAACTTCACCGTGCCGCGCGCCCGCGCAGTGACGCTGAACCGGCTGTACAAGGAAAACACGCTGGCGATCAACTTCAACGGCGACGGCACGTTTACCCGTACTTACGTGCGCCGGTTGGCCACAGCGGCCGCAAACAACAACCTTTATTCAACGAGCAACGCCTGGATCAACACGGCCAACGGCGCGATTCTGAACGCCTCGCTGACCAACGCCGATTACGACGTGGCGAACGAGATTGTCAGCATTCCTTCCGAGGCGGTGATCTTCGTTGAGGAGGGCTTCGCGGACACGGTGGACATCCAGGCAGGCGCCCCGGTGGGTTCGTCCAACCGCTATGTTCAGCCCCTGCACCAGGCCACCAATTACACGCAGGGCTGGACCACGGGCTCCACCAGCCCCTGGTCGAGGCAGCAGCGCAAGGTGCTGCTGGTGGGCGGCACCCTCGGCCCCAATGATCGCGTTACTGTGGTCAGCGCCGGCAACATCATGACGGTGATTCGCCAGTGCCTGCGCTACCAGCCGCTGCTGGCCAACCCCAGCCTGCGCAACGCCAACAACAAGCAGTCCGCCGCGGCCAAGGCATTCAACTCGATGCTTGGCATCATCTCGAACACCGACATCAACATGGCCTGGCAATGGTGGACGCCTTTGACCTCGACGGAGCAGTGCCCCATCGGCGCTGGCGGCGGCACCTCGAATATCGCTGCGGGCCAGCCCGGCCAGTTCTGCATCGACGGCAACTTCGCGGCCGTCAACTGCTCCATGCCCGGAAACATCATCAACGGCACCTCGCGCGAGATCTGGTTCTGCGGCGGCAACGGCGGCAACGCGCTGATCAACTCGGGTCTGGGTAACATCTTCAGCCCCGGCGGCACCTGGCCCACCGCCGGAGCGCGCCACTATGACTGGGACTGGCGCCTGCAGGATACGGCTCCGCCGTACTACCTGCGCACGTACAACGTGAGTGCGCGCTTCATCCCCGGAACCTGGCGCAGCTACGAGTTCTAGTCGGCCGCTGCAAGGCCCGTTGAAATGGAGGTCGGGACGAATTCACTTCGGCCCGACCTCCTTGCACAAGCGCCCCAATACCGGGCTTTCATTGACCCGCTGCCGATTACAAAAATTCGTCGGTGTAAAGTAACCGCCCCGTCCATGTGACGGGGCGGATTGCTTTGAGTGCGAATTATGACCCCTTTGTGACCCCTTGCATTGCAATGTTCTGACGGCGTGTTTGGCTCTAAGTCGAGGCGTAAATCATTGTTGCGCAAATCGTTGTTGACGGAACTGACAGGCCCCACTATGTTCCCAACATCATTTCTGGCAAGGATTCTGTTCACCACTGACGGGAAAGGCCCATGGCAACGCTAGCCGTTGGCATCGATGTTGGTACGTCCTCGGTCAAGGCCGTGGCGGTCAAGGCCTCAGGATCGGGCTACGCGCTCAAAAGCGTCGGCACGGCTGAAATCCGCCGGGCGGAATACAACCCGGAGGAGTCGCCCCAGGCTCTGGCCGAGGCCCCGCTGCGTGCCCTTGAACGCATCACGCAGGACGGCGCCTTTGCGCGCAAGCCTTGCGCTTTTGCAGTGTCCGGCCCCCGCGTGGCGCCGCGTCTGTTCAAGTTTCCCAGCATTCCCAAGTCCGAGGTCGAACAGGCCGTGCGCTTTGAGGCCGAGCAGATCATTCCCTTCGACCTCGCCCAGGCCGCTCTGGATTACGTCCTCTTTGACGAAGTGATGGAAGAAGGCAAGGCCCAGATGGAGGGCCTGGTCGTCGCCGTCCACAAGGAAGAAGTGGACAAGCGCTACGTGCTGCTCAAGAGCGCCGGCTTTGACCCCGTGGTGCTGGACATCGACACGCTCGCGTTGGCCAACGCTTACATCGAGACTGAGGGCGTGGGCGAGCGCGAAACCGTCGCCCTGATCAACATTGGCGCGCGTTTCACCAATCTCGCCATCACCCATGGTCCGCGCCGCGTTTTCGTGCGCGATATTGCCACCGGCGGCGACATGCTGTCGCGCGCGGTAAGCGAGATTTACGGCCTCGACCTGCCCATGGCCGAGAAGCGCAAGAAGGAAGCCATGTACACGCCGCTGGAAGACCTCGGCGGCGGCGGCGAAGAGGCCTTCGAGGCGCCTTCGGGCGGTACGGAGTCCGGCAACGAAGAGTATGTGCTGCTCGACGGTGACGAGACCTCCATGGGCCTCACCGCCGGCGGCAGCAACGAAACGCTGACCGGTGAAGAGGACTTCGAGGCATCCGGGCAGACGCAAAACGCCATGGGTGCAGCTCAGAAGGTCACGGCCAACCGCGCCGTGCTGGCCGACGCCCTGGGAGACCTGGTCAGCGAAATCCAGGACACCTTCAAGTACTACATCAACCGCCGCATCATTCCCCGCGTGGACAAGGTCAAGCTCTGCGGCGGCACCTCGAAGTTCCCGGATATCGACGAGTTCTTCTCAAGCCAGCTTGGCGTGCCGGCGGCCCTGTGGAATCCCTTCGCGCGGCTGGATGTCTCGGCCGTGACCAAGCGCTTCCCGGCGAACTTTCTGGACGAGATGGGTCCGTCGATGGCCGTTGCGCTTGGCCTTGCCATGCGCTCGCTGTAAGGGCTTTGCACCAATTCGCGGAGAGCTTCAATGTTTGAACTCAACCTGATCAAGGATAAGGCGAAGGCAAGGCAGCGCCGGCGCGTTATCTTCTTGACCATCACAAGTATCTGCTTTCTGGCCGCGCTATGCTCAATGTTCGTCTTGAGTCTCTATTGGTCGGAGTTCCAGGCCACCAAGACGCTCATCGCGGGCAACGATCGCACCCAGGCCAGCGTCAACCAGCTCAAGGGCGAGAATGATGTCAACGAGCCCCTGATCAAGAAGCGCCGCAACGAGCTGATCAAGGCCTGGGAAGAGGATGTGAACTTCTTCGCGAAGCGTCCCTACTACACGCCGGTGCTGAACATCATCGCCAAGGAACGGCCCGACGCGCAGTTCTGGTACTCGCGCATCGAGATCAACCCCATCACGGCAGCGGCCAACGCGCCCGTGAGCGCGGGTCCGGCGACGCCCAAGGTGCTTGCTCCCCGGCGCCTGACCGCGCAGGGCATCATCAACATCAAGGAAAGCGACGTTCAGACTGAAAAGCAGCTCGACCGCCTCGTGGCCAAGATGAATACCATCGACGCGTTCGTGAATCTGGTGGGCGTGGCCCGGCCGACGCTGGACCGTGCTTCGGAAAGCGGCCAGAGTCAGGGAGGCGGCGACTCCGGGCGCTGGAATGAGTTCGAGATTTCCGGCACGGCGGGCGGCGCCGCGGGTTTGGCTCCCTGAGTGCGGCATCGGATTTTCGGCGCAAGCGGATGATGTAGGGGCGAGTACGGAGAAGCCATGGCAGACCAGGCGAAGTCTTCGGGAGATTGGACGGCGGGGCTCATCGCGATTTTCGCGACCTTGCTGCTCGGCGGCGCGGCTCCCATTGCGCTGTTCTTCCTGCTTTACAAGCCGCAGACCATCAAGCGCGAGGAACAGGTCACGCGCGAAAAGAACCTGAAGAGCGAGCTGGACATACAGCTCGCGCGGCAGGCCAATCTGGCGGGCCTTCAGAAAGAGGGCGAGGAAGTGGCGTCAAAACTCGGGGAACTCGAGAAGCAGTTCGCCGACAAGACCATCCAGGAGGCCGTGAAGAAGATCGGGGCCATGCTGGAGGCGAACAAGCTGGAGATGACACCCGAGGCAAAACTGCGCCGCGATACATCAGCCATCCGCATGTCGGACACCAAGGATGACTTCCCCGGCGGCCTGCGCGCATTGCAGATCAGCGTCACCTGCTACGGGCGTTGGAAGGACCTTGCCACTTTCATCGCCTCGGTCGAAAGCATGAAGGAGTTCACGGTGGTGTTTGGGGACCTTCGCGGCGAGGGCGACAAGAACGCCGGCGACAAACACACCTACAATTTTGACCTCTGGATCATGATGCGCCGTGACCTGGACAAGATCGGGCGTTAGCGCACCTGAGCCGCTTGGGGGATGCGATGGACAAGCAAAAGAAACAGCTGATTATCCTGGTGGTGCTGATTGCGGTCGCGGCGGTCGTCGGCATTTTCATGCTCAATCGCGGCTCGGAAGCGCCGCCGCCTCCTCCTCCGGTGGCAGACCCCGCGGCCCAGCAGCCGCCCGCCGGTGCGGCACCCGCTGCAGGGGCGCCCGCCGCTGGTGGAGCCCCGGGAGCGGCTCCCGCGCCGCTGGAAGACCTCAAGAAGCCCGACCTCACCATCCCTGACCACCGGGAGGTTTCAGTCGATCCGGAGGCCAAGGATCCGCTGCGCGTGCTGAACCCGGACGTGGCCTTCAAGCAGACGGCCAAAGAGATTCAGGAGCTGCGCGAGAACTGGCATGTGAAGGGTATTTCCATCGCCGGCAAGGAAGAAGTCATCACGACCATCACCAACAGCGATGGGACCAAGGGCGAGCAGAGGGAAATTCGGGAAGTTTGGGCCTGCTTCTTTGACGACAACCCTCGCTATTACCGCGAAGGGGACCGGTTGGAGGGTACTTACTTCAAGGTGCGCCGCATCGTGCACAATTTCCGGGAAGCCTTTGTGGAAGTGGAAGGCGACACGGGGGCTATCGTCAAGCTGCCCATGATTCTGAACGACAGGTACGGGCAGATTAACAAGAAGAGATAGCCGGCTGACTTCGCGGTCAGGACCGAGGCGTAAAACGAAACGGAGAGTTCCATGTACGGAATGAGTGGGGGAAGCCAGTGGTACCGGCTTGTGGCCATCTTGATGGTGCTGGCGTCATTCTCGACGGCTCTGACCGCGCAGGATGGGGGCAGCGGCGAAGTCGAGGACGGCACCAAGACCCGGGAAGTGCTCAACCCCGAGGAAGAGATCACGGTGGACTTCGTCAAGAAGGACATCCATGTGGTCATGCACTACATTGGTCTGCGTTCAGGCCTGAACATCACCGTTGAGGGTGACATCACCAAAGAGCTCACGGTGATCTACCGCAACGTCAAGCCCAAGGACGCCATCCGTTCGATCTGCGAGTCCAACGAGTTGACTTACGTCGAGAACGGCATGTTCGTTTACGTGAAGAAGCGCGTGAACACGGCCGCGACGCAGGCCAACGTCACAAGGGCCAAGAACGCCGACCCCAACGACCCCGTCGAGCGCTACAACGTGATTTTCGAGGCGCAGGACCTGGTGGGCGCTCTGATGGAGGTGGCTCGCGTCACCAAGACGCCGGTCTTCATTCCCGCGGTCAATCGCGACCAGTGGGACGAATACCGGGGCAGCCCCGAAGATCTGAACAAGATGATCGACATGATCCAGAGCCGCAAGATCAGCATGTACATGCAGTCTGCGGAGCCCAAGGACATTCTCGAGCGTCTGGCCCAGCTTGGTGACCTGCTCATCGACAAGGACATCAGCAAGGGTTACGTGTTCAAGTATCGTGAGGTGAAGACCAAGAAGCCCGAAGGCGCCGGACCGGCGGCCGCTGAACCCGACGAAGAGCTGGTCAGTCGCAACTGGCTGCTGATGGGCGCCAAGCTGGCCGAAGTGTCGCAGCAGGTGCGCAACCTGCTGACCACGGCGGGCCGCATCGCTTACGACAACGAAAACTCCGTCATTCTGGTGACGGACGTGAAGTCCCGCATGGAACGTGAAATCATCCCCTTCCTGGATGAACTCAAGTCCCGTTACGACCAGCGCCTGCGCGAGCAGCCCCTGGACGACCCCATGCAGGTCAAGAGCTACACAACCCTGCGTGACGTGACCGACAACGAGTTCAAGCTCGGCCTGAACTCGATTCTGTCGGCTGACGGCAAGGTCGTGACCAACGCGGACCGGAACACCGTGGTGGTCTACGATCGTCGCTCCAAGTTCAAGGACATCGACCTCTTCTTCTCAGCCATCGATACCGAGCCCGAGCAGGTGCTGCTCACGGCCAAGCTGGTTGAGGTCACGCTGGACAATTACATCGGCTACGGCCTCCAGATCTTCACGGAGCATGGCGCCCAGAACCTCGACAACGGGCGCTTTACCGGTTCGAGCCGCGGCACGTCAGCCCAGACCGTCGGCAACATGTTTGGCGCGCCCACGGGATTTGGTCCCTTCCTGGGCACCTTTGCCAGCGACCGCGTATCTGTAACGCTGCAGGCCCTGGCCAACGACGGGAAGGTGAAGACACTGATCCAGCCCACGGCCATGGTCAGCAACAAGAAGCAGGCCAAGATTACGGTGGGCCAGGAAGTGCCTTACCTCGAGACCCAGGCGGCGACCGGCGGTGTGGCGCAGGTGAGCATCTCGTTCAAGGAAATCGCGATGATTCTGGACGTCACGCCCACCATTCTCGCCGACGGCCTCATGCGCCTGCAGATCAAGTTCACCATCAAGGAACAGATCGGCAACATCAGCATCCAGCAGAACGACACGCCGGTCCTCTCCAACCGTGAGTCGGATTCCAATGTCTTCATCCGTGATGGCGAAACCCTTGTGATCGGCGGCCTGATTCGCGAGCGTGAACGCGACCAGGAAAACGGTATCCCCTTCCTCAAGGACATTCCGCTGCTGGGCTACCTGTTCAAGACCCGCAACATCCGCACCGAGAAGACCGACCTGCTGTTCTTCCTGCGCCCCACCATCGTTTCGCAGAAGAACGGCCAGCCGGTCAAGCTCGGTTACGCCCTGGAGCGCGAGGTGCGCCCCATGGTGTGGGATGACGACGACGCCAAGCAGCTCGCGCTCGTGCCTGCCGAAACCACCAAGCCGGGGACCGTTGCCAAGGGCTCCCATTTCGATGCCGGCAAGCGTCCCAAGTCCGCCAAGGACGTCAACCCCAGCGAGTAAGCAATCGCGGAAGCCAAACGCACCCAGGGGCGACCTACAGGTCGCCCCTGCCATTACGGAGCCGCCCCGATGGCTACAGACGTGAGCGCGAGTTTCGACCGCCTTGTAACGCGCTACAGCCCCATGATTGACCGTTCACTCAGGCGCCTTGCCTGGCCGCGCGCCGATGCGCCCAAGCGTCTGCTGCAGGCCATGAGCTACAGTCTGTGGGCGGGAGGCAAGCGCCTTCGCCCCATGCTGGTGCTTGCGGGCTGTGAAGCCGTCGGCGGCAGGCTCTCCGCCGCGCTGCCCGTGGCGTGCGCCTTTGAAATGATTCACACCTACAGCCTCATTCACGACGACCTGCCCGCCATGGACGACGACGACTTGCGGCGCGGCAAGCCCACCTGCCACAAAGCCTTTGACGAGGCGACGGCCATTCTCGCGGGCGACGCCATGCTGACCTACGCATTTCAGGTCGTGAGCGAGCAGGTCCGCAATCCGCGCGTGTGCGTTGAGGTGATGCGGCAGATTGCACGGGGCGCGGGTGTCAGCGGGATGGTGGGGGGCCAGCAAGCCGACCTCGAGGGAGAGGGCCAATCCCTTGATCTGGAGCGGCTGGTCTACATCCACAGCCGCAAGACGGGGGCGCTGATCGCCGCGGCGGTGGTCTGCGGTGCTCTGGTGGGGGGCGCTTCGAAGGCGGCTGTGGCGCGCCTGCGTTCCTTCGGCCGGGACATCGGCCTGGCGTTTCAGGTGGTGGACGACATCCTGGACGTTACGGCCACGGCCGAACAGCTGGGTAAATCGCCCGGCAAGGACCAGGCGGCCCACAAGCAGACTTACCCGGCACTCATGGGCCTCGACATGGCCAAAGTGCACGCACAGCAACTCATTGACAAAGCCTGCAGGCGCATTGCGAATCTGCCCCGTCCACAGGCCCTTACCACGATCTCGCAGTACTTTGTGGCGCGGACACATTAAACTGCCGGCGTGCACGCAGAGCTCGCCTACCTCTTCCGCCACGTCCTGTTGCGCGAGGCCGCGTATCAGCTTCATCTTCCTTCGGAGCGGGCGAGGTTGCATGGCCTGGCCTTCACCCTTCTCGAGGACTGGGCCGGCGGCCGCGCGCCCGCACCCCCGCCGCTGGAAGGCGCCGAGCCCTGCCTGCGGCACGCCACAGACCCCTTTGCCCGGGACCTGGCTGAGCATCTGAGGTTGGCCATGGGGGAGGCCGATCGCGCATCCGCCGCCGCCACGGCCGAGGTCCGGCGTCTCTACCTGCGGCGTGCCGCCGAACACGCCCAGCGTGAGAACCGGCTCGATGCCATTGCACGATGGACCGAATACGCCCATTGCGTCGATGGCGTCGAGCGGGCTCTGGCACTCCAGCGCGCCGGAGAGTGCGCGCTGCGCGTGGGCGAGCCGGCCGCCGAAGGGCTTCTGCGCGAGGCCGTGGACGCGCTTCAAACATGCGGCCGCGAGCGCGAGCGCGGCTTGGCCCTGGCAAGGCTGGGTACCTGCCTGCGTTCGAAGGGCAGGGTGGATGAGGCCGAGAAGGCCTTGAATCGGGCCCTTGAGATTGTCCGCGCGCGGGGTCAGCTCCGCGACGAGGGCCTGGTGCTCGAGGCGCTGGGTGTTCTCATGACCCAGTCCGGGCGTGCCGCGCTTGCCGGTGATTGCTATCGCCGCGCGCTGGAAATCTACCGCGAAGTGGGGGACAGGCGCAGCGAGGCCACGGTGCTTGGCAATATCGGCATTGAACACCGGCACCGGGGCGAAGACGACGCGTGCGAGGCGCGCTACCTCGAGGCGCTCGCCATTCTCACAGCACTGGGCGACCGCCACAACGAAGCCACTCTGTTGAACAATCTCGCCGGGCTCTACTGGATCACGGATCGCAATGAGCAGGCCGAGAAGACCTCACGGCGGGCCCTGGAGCTTCAACGGGCCATTGGCAACAGACGTGGTGAAGGCATCACTCTGGCGAACATGTCGGACCTGCTCCGAGATGAGGGAAGGCTGGCCGATGCCAAGGAGATGTGCCTTCAGGCCCTGGCCATTCATCGGGAGACCGGCAGCCGTCGCTTTGAGGGCATCGCCCTGGACAATCTGGCGCGACTGCACCAGGCCGCCGGTGACTTCGAGGCTGCCCGCCATGCCTTTGAAGAATCGCTGGCCATCTTGCGTGAAGTGCGCGACAGGAGAAGTGAGGGCACCACGCTGTGCGCCTATGCTGTTTTGCTGCTGGAGGTGGAAGATGCCGGCGCCCGCAGGGCCTGGGGCGAAGGCGCAGCGATCCTGCGTGACTTGGGTGACGCCCGCCTTGAGGGGTCGTTGAGGGAGATGAGGGCTGCCTGCGCGCAAAAGGGTGTTGCGCCCCTGGAATGAACGGAGCCAGGCTAGGAAGCACTAACTCACAGTCCGACAAGGTGATACGGCCGCGTTGCCTTTGGGGTCTGGAAAGGTAGCATTCGATGTTTCCCTTGGGGGGAGCAGCCTTTCCACGGGTTTCTGACGGTGGGGGCAGGATCGGAATGGGCAAAGGTGGCCGATCCTCGGAGCACCTATGTACGAATTGCTAGAGACCATCAACGAACCGGAAGATCTCAAGAAGCTTTCCGTTGATGAACTCGAAACGCTCTCGAAAGAGATCCGTTCGTTCATCATCGAAGTGGTCAGCGGCACCACCGGTGGCCATCTGGGCTCGGGCCTGGGCGCCGTTGAACTGACGGTTGCGCTTCACTACTTCTTCAACTTCCGCAACCACGACTCGCTGGTGTTTGACGTGGGCCACCAGTGCTACCCGCACAAGGTGATCACGGGTCGCCGCGACAAGCTAATGAAGCTGCGCCAGCACCACGGCCTCTCCGGCTTTCCCGACCCTGTGGAGAGCTGCTTTGACCTGGTAAAGACGGGCCACGGCGGGACGTCATTGTCCACGGCACTGGGCATGGCTATTGCGAACAAGCTGGCCGGCCGAACCGATCGCACGAGCGTGGCCGTTATCGGTGACGGCGCCTTGCAGGAGGGGCAGGCCCTCGAAGCGCTCAATCACGGAGGCGACCTGCGTGATTTGAAGTTCCTGGTGGTGCTCAATGACAATGCCCACGGGATCGGGCCCGCCACGGGCGCGCTGGCCAGTTATTTCAGCAAGTTCCGCACCTCGTCGGCCTACATGGGCGCCAAGAAAGAAGCCAAGAAGATGCTCAAGGCGCTTGACCAGGGCGGGGGCGCGATCGGGCGGGCGATTCACGACGTGCTCGATCACGTCAAAGCCGCGGCGCACGGCCTGATGCCGGCGCCCCATCCGGGCGTGTTGTTTGAAGAGCTGGGCTACTTCTACTACGGCCCCATCGATGGCCACAATGTTCGCGAGATCGTTGATGCGCTTGAGAATGTCTCGCGCGTGCCCAAGCCCGTGGTGCTGCACCTGATTACGACCAAGGGCAAGGGGTTCAAGAACGAGGACGAAGACTTCTATGCGCACCATGCGGCCGGCACGCACCAGAAGGTGACCTCGCACCTTCCGCGCGAATACTCGCGCCACGGGGGCAAGCCCTACACTGACGTCTTCATCGATGAGACCTTCGAACTCATGGCCCGTGACGAGAAGGTCGTCGCCATCACCGCGGCCATGTTGCAGGGAACAGGTCTGCAGAAGGTGCTCCACAAGTATCCGGACCGGGTGTTTGACGTCGGCATGGCCGAGCAGCACGCAGTGGGCTTTGCCCAGGGTCTGCGCCTGGCGGGCCACAAACCGATCTGCGCCATCTACTCCACGTTCATGCAGCGCAGCGTCGATCAGCTCTTCCAGGAGATCGCCCTGATCAAGACGCCGGTGCTGATGTGCCTTGATCGCGCGGGACTTGTCGGTCCCGATGGCGCGACGCACAACGGCGTGTTCGACATTGCCTACCTCGGCATGCTGCCCAACGTGGTGCTCTGCGCGCCGCGCGACGGCACAGAGCTCAAGCGCATGATGCGTTGGGGCATCGAGCACAACGAACCCGTCGCCGTCCGCTTCCCCCGTACAGCGGCGCCCCGCCCGGAGCTGGAGCTGCCGGCGGACCAGCCCATCGAGCGCGGCAGGTGCGAAATCCTGCGCGAGGGGCCCGATGGCGCGATCTTGGCCTATGGTTCAATGGTCTATCACGCGCTGGATGTGGTCGAGCAGTTGGAGAAGCGGCACGGCAAGCGCTTTACGCTGGTGAACGCGCGCTTTGCCAAGCCGCTGGATGAGGCGGCCCTGGGTCCGATCATCGAGAAGGCGCCCGTGGTATTTACGGTGGAGGAGCACGTCCGCCACGGCGGCTTTGGCAGCATCGTGCTGGAGTTCTGCAACAGAAGCCTGCTGGACGCCAACAAGCTGGTGATTCTGGCCATCGACGACAGGTTTGTCGATCACGGCCAGCGTGTTCAGGTGCTGGAGGACGTCAACCTGCATCCCGCCGGCATACTCAGGAGCATCGAGCAGCGTCTGGGACTGGGCTCCGACAAGGCCCATGCCGATGCTCCGGCCAAGGCCGTCCGCGTCGGATAGGAGGCAGCGGTCGTCCGGACGGAAAATGCGGGTGTGAGCCCGCCCCCGCTCCGCGAACTGCTCTGGTTTTGGACCCTGTCTTCGGCCGGAGAGGTCGGTCCCTTCGGCCTTTCGCGGCAGCCTGCTGAGGATGCGCTGCCATGATTCTGCTGGTCGGTGACGGGAAACGAGCCGATGTGGTTCACGGCATCGCGCAGGTTGAGCCCCTGCTGCGGGAGCGTGCTTCCGACGTGGTCGTCGACCTCGACGGTCGCGTGGACTTGACACGTCAACCTCCCCGTGTGGTGTTCAACTTCGGCGGCGACGGCTCCATCCTGCACATTGCGCGCAGGCTGGGAGATCACCAGGTGCCCATTCTGGGTGTGAACTTCGGGAAGTTCGGCTTCCTTGCGGAGTTCGAACTGCCCGACCTGCTCGTGCGCCTGGACGACGCCCTGGCCGGGCGCCTGCCCAGCCGCCGCTCCATCATGCTCAAGGCCGAGATATCCTGCGCCGGCGCCGTCCGCGAGAGGCTGGCCGTCAACGATGTCGTGCTCCAGCATCTGCCCGACGGGCGCATGTCCACGGTTCACGCGCGCTACTCGGGGGCCGACATCGCAACCATCGTCGGCGACGGCGTCGTGGTCAGCACGCCGCTTGGCTCCACGGCACACAATCTCTCGGCCGGCGGGCCCATTTTGCACCCGGAGGTGGACGCCATCGTGCTCACCCCCATCTGCCCCCACACGCTCAGCCTGCGCCCCCTGACACTGCCCGCGGGCGGCAAGCTGGAACTCTGGGTCGACGCCGGTGACAGCATCCGTCTGACCATGGACGGCCAGGGCAGTGAGACTATCTCCGGCGGCGATCGAATCACCATTACCCGTGCCGCGCGCCATATCACCCTGGTGACTCACCCCAGCCGCTCCTACTTCGATACGCTCCGGCTGAAGTTTGGCTGGAGTTCGCGGCCCGTCGCCCATCCCCGCTGATATACTCTGGGGCGATGAAGTCGCCGACGTCCAAGCTCGCTTCCCGCCTGCCGATAACACCCGCGCGGCAGCCGCTCACCCTCGTGCTTTTCAGCGCCGACAGAGTCCTCGGGGAGGGGTTGCTGACCCTGCTTGCGCAGTCGCGCAAGTTCAGCCCCGAGCGCGACGTGGTGCGCGTCGTCACCGAACCCGCCCAGGCTCTGGAGTTCGGCGGCAACGATTCCGTGGTCATGTTCGTCGATCCGCGCCTGGTTTCAGTGGCCGGCCCCGCCCTGCTCCGGCTCAACTCGGCGGCGGCCCTGGTCATGCTGCGGCGCGGCTCCGGAGAAGAAAAGCAGGCCGAGGAACTCCGCGCCGCCTTTCCCATTGATGACGAGCTCGACGTTTTGCCTACCGCGCTTCAGGTCGATACGCTGCTGCGCCGCATGCGCGAGCTGGTTTACCTGCGTGGGCGCACCTTCAACCAGGGCGACGGTCCCAGCGAAAACGACAAGCTGCGCCGCCTCAATCGCATCGGCGTGGCGCTTTCCAATGAGCGGAGTCTTTCTGCGCTGCTGTCAGTCATCCTGACGGAGGCGCGCAACATCATGGACGCCGACGCCGGTTCCATCTACATCATCGAGGCGGGAAGCGGGGCCCCGCGGGCGCGCCGCCGGGCGGGCGATGCCGCGCGCCAGACCCAGGCCGCGGCCGTCAAACGTTCGGAGTTTACGACCAAGATGTTTTCTCTGAGGTTCGCGGCAGCGCAGAACGACAGCGTGCACATTCCCTTTGACGAGATCGTATTCCCGGCCAATATGGAGAGCATCGCGGGCTACGCGGCGCTGACGGGAGACATCGTCTCGATCGAAGATGTCTACCGCCTGCCTCCCGGCGTGCCCTACCGGTTCAATGCCACGATCGACAAGAAGTTCGGCTATCACACCCAGTCCATGCTGACGATTCCGCTGAAGAACACCTATGACGAGGTGGTCGGCGTTGTGCAGCTCATCAACAAGAAGCGCGACCCCAGTCGGCGCATTGACCAGAGCGCGGAGTCGCACAAGACGCTGGTTCCATTTTCCTCCGAGGACATCGAACTGGCGAGCAGTCTTTCCAGTCAGGCCGGCGTGGCCATTGAAAATGTGCGCCTGGCCGACGCCATCCAGAAGCTGTTTGAATCATTCGTGTTCGCCAGCATGCGCGCCATCGAGCAACGCGACCCCAGCACGGCCGGGCACAGCGCCAGGGTGGATCGTGTGACGCTGGCGCTGGCGCAGGCCGTCAACGAGGCCAGGGAAGGACCCTTCAAGGACCAGCATTTTTCCGATTCGGAACTGACAGAGCTTCACTACGCCTGCCTGCTCCATGACTTCGGCAAGATCGGCGTGCGCGAGCACGTGTTGACCAAGGCCAAGAAACTCTACCCCTGGGAGTCGGATGCCATTGCCTTCCGGGGCGAGGTCATACGGCGTGAGCTCATGCTGGCTGCGCTGGACGCGGAGCTGGCCCTGTTGCGCCAGGGCGCCTCCGTCGAGGGGGACGAGGTTGCCGAATTGCGTATGCGCCTCCAACTCCAGACGGCAGAGCTGGACGGAGACCTCGAGTTCATCAAGAAGCACACCGAGCCGGGTTTTCTGACCGACGACGCCCTGGCGCGCCTCAAGGCCATCCACGCCAAACGTTACCATGGAAGGAACGGAGATTTTCCGCTGCTCCTGGACACGGAGATGCACAGTCTGTCGACCCGGCGAGGCTCTCTGAACGACGAAGAGCGCCGGGAGATCGAGAACCACGTCAGCGATTCGTGGAAGTTCCTGCGCCAGATCCCGTGGACGGCCGATCTGTCCCGTGTGCCGGAGATCGCGGGCCAGCACCACGAGAAGATGAACGGCAAGGGCTACCCCAATGGCGTGCCGGCCTCCCAGACGCCCCTGGGTTCCCGTCTCATGGCCGTCGCCGACGTGTTTGACAGCCTCACGGCCGGTGATCGGCCCTACAAGCCCGCGATTCCACTGGAGCGTGCCATTGAAATCCTGGACAAGATGGCCCAGGCGGGCGATCTCGACCCCGACGTCGTGAACCTGCTCAAGCAGGCCAGGGTCTGGGAGAAACTGAAGTTGAAGGTAGTCCGGCTGTCGGATGCGACGCCTGCCCAGCTGGCGGCCCAGTAAAGCATTGACCAGAAATGCGTCCGGCGTTAGCAGATGGGGGCGGTCGGCGCAGCGCTTTTGAGTGAGACGCCATGGCATTGACGACGCCCTACGCACCACGAACTCCCGCGCGGGTGAAGACCCCGCGGGGAAGGAAAAGCGTGCCCCAGAAAATGAAGGCCTCGGATTTTCTGAAGTTCGACTGGCCGGACGAACAGCAGTGGGAGCTCGTGGCGGGTACGCCGGTGCTGCGCCCAAGCCCGGAATTCCGCCATCAGGCCCTGTTGGGCCGGGTGGGCGTCGAGCTTTCCCGCTGGTGCGACGTGCACCGTGACTATCGCGCCATTCCGAGCATGGGTCTGCTGCTGGAGAAGGCTGAGAGCATCCTGTGTCCGGACGTGATGCTGCTGTCGGCCGCTGACCTGCGCGCCCACAGGTCGGGACCTCTGACCTGCGTGCCGAAGCTGGTGGTCGAAGTGCTTTCCGATGAATCGGCGGCGCTTGATCACGGCCCCAAACGTGATATCTACGCCTTCATCGGCGTCGCGGAATACTGGCTCATGGACCCTGTGTCCGGCGCCCTGCACATCTACACCAGCCCCAAGGACGGAGCCTACACACAACTGCCGGCGGACAGTTCCGGGTTTGTGCGCTCACCCCTGCTGGTGCAGAGGCTTCGCGTTCAGATTGAGAGCAACGATCCCCGCATCCTTTTCCAGTAGGCGAACATGGCCAAGAGCAAGTCCCCGCTGCCTCGCACCATTACCGTTGCGCATAGCCCCGACGCCGACGACGCGTTCATGTTCCACGCTTTGACCAACCACAAGATCGCTACAGGCTGGCTCACCATCAAGCACGAACTCTGCGACATCGAGACCCTCAACCAGCGCGCAAAGACGGGCGAACTCGACGTCACGGCCGTCAGCTTCCACGCCTACCCCTACATCGCTGACAAGTACGTGATCACCCGCGCCGGCGCATCCATGGGCGATCGCTACGGTCCCATCGTGGTCTCGCGCGAGCCCATGAATCCCCAGGACCTCGACGGCAAAGAGGTCGCCATTCCCGGCCCACTGACGAGCGCCGCGCTCGCGCTGCGGCTTTACAACCCGAAGGTCAAACCCGTGCCCATGGGTTTTGACAAAGTCCAGCACGCCGTACTCGAGGGCAAGGTGCCCGCCGGCGTGATCATTCATGAGGGCCAGGTCACTTACAACGATCTCAAGCTCTTCAAGGTCGTCGATCTTGGCGAGTGGTGGTTCAACAAACACGAATTGCCCCTGCCGCTGGGCTGCAACGTCGCCCGCCGCGATTTGGGCAAGGAAGTCATCGGCCAGTTCAGCAGGTGCTTCTCGGCCAGCATCAAGTATGCGCTGAACAACCGCGAAGAGGCCCTTGATCACGCCCTCAGCTATGGCCGCGGCCTTGACCGCGAGCGTGCGCGCAAGTTCGTGGGCATGTACGTGAACGAGTACACCGTCGATATCGGCAAGCGCGGCATGGAGAGTGTGAAGCTCTTCCTCAAACTTGGCCGCAAGGCCGGCATATTGAAGGCCAAGGCCGAGCCGGAGTGGGTGTAGCGCACCATGTCGAGTTGCGAAGCGCTCTTGCCGGGGAATTGCCCTATTGCTGGTCATTCGAGTTCCGGAGTTCGCAGTTGCCCATGCCCGACAACGCCAAGCCGGAAAACCCAGAAAAACGCGCGGCCCTGCGCGACATGGCCAGCGGCGCGGCTGATTTTGCGACGCGCTATCTGCCGGGTTCGGGTTTGTTGAAACGCATGGAGGAAGTGCGCAGGCAGTTTGAGGGTTTCGATGCCCACGATGGCGGCGAACCCGGTGGACCGCGCTACCTGGACATGCACGGGCGGAACTTCTTTCGCCCTCCGGGCGCGCTGCGTGAGCCGGACTTCCTGGACACCTGCTCTCGCTGCAAGAAGTGCGTCGACGCCTGCCCCGAAATGGTGATCACACCGGCTCAGGCCCACATGGGTGCGCCTGTGGATACGCCCTTGCTCTTTCCAAACCGCGGCCCTTGTACGCTTTGCGGCGAATGCATGGAGGTCTGTCCGACGGGCGCGCTGAAGAAAACGCCCGTGGGCCAGATACGCATCGGCATAGCCGTCGTCGAGTCCGAAACCTGCATTGGCTACAAGGGCGAGACCTGCACCAGTTGCTATCGTGCCTGTCCGCTGGAGCCCAACGCAATCTCCTTTCTCGACACCCAGCCCCGCGTGGACAGCCGCGTCTGCACGGGCTGCGGCCTTTGTGTGCCCGCCTGCCCGACAGACCCTGTAAGCATCGTGGTCCTGCCCCGGCCCGCGAGACAATAGCGTCGTCGGCTGAGCGCTTTGCACGGCATGGACATCCCGCCTCTTCAACCAGTGCCGACCTGTTGTAGAACATGCCCATGCCCGAGAAGTCCTGCATCTATTGCGACTACGCCGCCGGCGGCCCGCCGCGCCCGGAGGTGTTCGAGGCCATGCGCGCACACGCCTTTGCGCATTTCGCCAACCCCGGCGCGCATCACCCGCTGGCCTACCTCGCCCGGCACGAGATGGAGCGCCTGCACAGCCGCGCGGCGGCCGTGCTGGGCGTGGACCCGCGTGAGGTGATCTTCACGAGCGGCGGCACGGAGAGCGACGTGCTGGCGCTGCGCGGCATGCTGCCGTACCGCCCCCAGAATCGCGAGGGTCGTGACTTCGATGGCATCAGGTCCCCTGCACGTCGGGATGAACTGGTGGTGTCGTCGATCGAGCACCACGCGGTGCTGCTCTGCGCGGAGAAGCTGGCGCGGGAGGGGTTCTGCGTGCGCTATGCCGGTGTCAATTCTCTGGGCATGGTGGATGTGGACCAGCTCGACCTGCTGATCAATGAGCGCACCGCCCTGGTCAGCGTGATGTTTGCCAACAATGAAACCGGCGTGATTCAGCCCGTGAACGAAGTGGCGCGACGCGCCCATGCCAAGGGCGCGAAGTTCCACTGCGATGCCGTGCAGGCCTTTGGCAAGGTCGAATTGAAGCCGCGCGAGATTGGCTGTGACCTGCTGAGTCTCTCGGGCGGGAAGTTCGGCGGGCCCAAAGGCACCGGGCTGCTGTACAACGAAATGACCAATCGGCTCGATGCACAGATTGTGGGCGGTCCCCAGGAATGGGGCTACCGCGCGGGCACGGAGAACCTCAGCGGCCAGGCGGGCCTGACTTTGGCCATGGAGCTTGCGGAGGCCGCGCGCACGACTGCCTGGCCTCGCGTGGCCAGGATCCGTGACGCGCTGGAGGCTACTTTGAAGGCGAGGCTCGGCGCCCGGGTTCGCATCAACGGCGAGGGCGCGCCGCGCCTGCCCAACATCAGCAATGTCTCGTTCCTGGGCATTGAGGGTCAGGCGCTGGGCATCGAACTGGGCGAGCAGGGCTATTGCGTGGGGCTGGGCAGTGCCTGCGCGCCCGGAGAAACGGACCCCAGCCATGTGCTGCGCGCCATGGGCCTTTCGTGGGAAGACGCCCAAGGATGCATCCGCTTCAGCTTCGGGCCGGACATCACCGAGGCCCAGGGTGCGCGACTGGCCGACCTTTGCGTAGCGAACTACCTGAAGCTGGCGGAGCTGGCGTGATGGCCGGCCGCGCGAAGTCTCTCGCGCTTTCACCGATATCGCGTCCCTTTGACGTGCGGCTGTCGCTGCCCGGCTCGAAGAGTTTTGCCAATCGCGCCCTGGTCTGCGCGGCCTTGGCCGGTGGGCCGTGCTCGCTTGCGAATCTCTCGCCGGGCGACGACACGGCGCTCATGCTCAACGTGCTGGCCGACATCGGCTGGAGCGTGCGCGGGCGCGGCACGAACGTGGAGTTGACTCCGCCTCTGCGGCCCAAGCCCGGCAGCGTCACGACGATCTTCACGGGCGCGGCCGGAACCGCCACGCGGTTTGCGTGCGCGCTTCTGTGCGTGACGCCGGGGCGCTTCGTGCTCGACGGCAATGCCAGAATGCGCCAACGTCCCATGGCGGACTTGATTCACGCACTGCGGCAACTGGGCGCAAGAATCACCGAGAGGGGCACGGCCGGCTGCGTGCCGCTGGAGATCGAGGGCGCGAGTCTGCGCGGCGGCAAATGCGTTCTTTCAGGCGAGGTTTCCAGCCAGTTTCTTTCGGCGCTGTTGCTCGTCGCGCCCATGGTGGGGGACGGCGTCACGATTGAAGTTCGCGGCGAGCTGGTGAGCAAGCCTTACGTCGATATCACGCTCAACGTGATGCGCGCCTTCGGCATGCCGGATGGCTGCATCGAACGCGAGGGCTATGGGCAATTCGTGGTCAAGCCGGCTTCGTACTCGTGCCAGCGCTACGAATGCCCGCCTGACGCCACCGCGGCAAGCTATTTCTGGGGCGCCGCCGCGGTCACCGGAAGCACGTGCGTGATTGATGGCTTGACGCGTCAAGACGTTCAGGGCGACGTGGGATTCGTCGATCTGCTCCAGCGCATGGGCTGCGAAGTGCTGGAGTTGCCAAACGGGCTGGGCGTGCGCGGCGCGGGTGAGGGGCACGGCACATCCTTGCGGTCCCTCGAAGCTGACATGGGCGCCATGCCCGACTGCGCGCAGACTTTGGCCGTGGTGTGCGCGTTCGCCGACGGCACTTCGCGCCTGACGGGTCTTTCCACGCTGCGCGTGAAGGAGACCGACCGCATAGCGGCCCTGCAGGCGGAGCTGAAGAAGCTGAATATCGTCACGCGAGCGGGCGCAGACTGGCTGGAGATCGACGGCCGGGGCGCAATGTGGCACGCCCCTGCGCAGCGGGCGCCCACCATCAAGACCTATGAAGATCACCGCATGGCCATGAGCTTTGCGATTGCCGCACTTCGCACGCCGCTGCGCATCGCGCATCCGGAAGTCGTCAGCAAGAGCTTCCCGGGCTTCTGGCAGCACTGGAGTGGCCTGCATGCGCACGCGGATTGACGGCGATGTCAGGTTGCGAAGATCAGGATGAAGAACACCAGCGCCATGAGCGCCATGAAAGCCGCCGCCGCCAGCGCCATGTTGCGCTGGGCGGTGGCGGCTGCCAGTTTGTCTTCGAGGGATTTGACGCGGCTCTGCATCTCTCCCTGACGGGACTGTTCGATCTTCAGGGCGCGCAGCACGCTGCTCTTGCCGATCTCGATTTTGGCCACCTGCCGGGGCCGGTTGCGCTCCAGCAGGGCCTCAAGGTCCGTGAACAGGTTGTCGAGATTGGCGTAACGCTGGTCGGGCTCTTTGGCCAGCATGCGCTTGAGCACCGCAATCACGTCCTCGCCCAGAGAGGGCCGGTAGCCGCGCGGGTCGGGCATCGGCTCGCGCGTGTGTGCGAGCATGACTCTTGATGGCGTGCCGTCGTACATGGGGCGGCCCGTGAGCATGTGGTAGAATGTTGCGCCCAGGGAGTAGATGTCGGCGCGGTAGTCCACGTTGTCCCGCCCCATGGCCTGTTCGGGCGCAATGTAGTCGGGCGTGCCCAGCACCATGCCCTCAAAGCCCAGTTCCTTGTCCAGCTTGCTCTTCACAAAACCGAAGTCGCCGAGCTTCACGAGGCCCGTGCGAGTGACCATGATATTGGAGGGTTTGATGTCGCGATGAACGATGTCGAAGTCCTTGTAGTAGCGGATCGCGCGCACCACCTGGATGAGGATTTCCACCGCGCGGCCGACCTCCATCTGGCGCCTGGGCGAATCCTGGATCAGTTCCTCAACGGTGCGGCCCTCCACGTACTCCATGGAGAAGTAGTAGTAGTCGCCTTCCTTGCCGACGTCATAGACCTGGATCAGGTTCTGGTGGGAGAGCTTGCCCACGATACGCGCCTCAAGCACGAAGCGCTTGCGGAACTCGTCGTCGCTGATCCATTGCTTGTGCAGGACCTTCAATGCGACCAGCCGGTTCATGGAAATCTGGCGCGCCTTGAACACGCTTCCCAGACCGCCCTCGCCCAGGGTACTGACGATCTCATAGCCCTTGAACTTGAGGTCCTGCTTGCGCTCGCGGTCGCGGGTGAGCTGCTCGTGGGCCTTCTCGACGCGGCGGATGTCCTCGGGGGACATCAGCTTTTCGTTGAGCACAATCTGCTGCAGGGAAAGATTCTGGCCCAGATTGGCGCTGGCCTGCTGGCGCGAGCGGCACATTTCGAGCTGCTCGGCGGTGAGCAGCCCGTTGCGTACGGCCAGCACGCCGAAGTCCACAACGCCCAGCGTGGCCCTGTCGCGGGAGTCGAGGCCTTCGGTCATGGGCGGTGCTTCTTCCATCGCAACTCCATGGGTGGTCAAGCGCGTCCCCAAGGTCAGCAGATTACGAAAGAGTTTTACCGGTCGAAGGCCGGACAAAACTGTTTCGGCGGTTTACTGACACACCCTTAGCAAATTCGGCCGTCGGGATTTCCCCCGGAAATGACGGTGGATTTCAGACCGCAGACTTTGGAGTACGCCCGGAGCGCACGCTCCCGTCCAAAAGCCGCAATCCAAAATCCAAGACACGCCGCAAGCTCTGCCTGACCCTGAATCGCCGATGAAAAGCCGTACCCGGCCGCCTCTCGAACCCGGCGAAGCCGAAGTGAACTCGGCCCGTCCCTGCCATCGAGCGGCTCCACTGCCGCCTGAGGTGCGCAGGCCGAGGTTCAACGGCTTGCTAGGCTCCGGACAACGAAAGGCCAAGTTCCGCCAGCTTCTGCTTGACCTCGTTGAGCGAGGTCTGGCCGAAGTTCGGCGTGCCGAGCAGATCCGGCTCTGTTTTGGCGGAAAGCTGGCCGATGGTCTTGATGCCGAGGCGCTCCATGCAGCGGCGTGAGCGCACCGAAAGTTCCAGCGTGTCGATGCTGCGCGCGAGCACGTCGTCGCCGCCGGGGGTAACCGGAGCGCCGCCCTTCTGGTCCTCGGGCGGAATGTAGGACAGCGCGTCCTCCTTGCGCATGCCCAGGCGCAGGCCCTTGGAGGCCAGGATGCTCTTGATTTCCTGCAGCGAGGTCTCGCCGAAGTTCTTGTACGAAAGCAACTCGCTCTCGGTCTTCAGGATCAGGTCGCCCAGGGTCTCGATCTTCATCTTGGCCAGGCAGTTGCGGGAGCGGACCGACAGCTCAAAGTCCGTCACCGGCGTGCGCAGGATCTGCAGGCGCTTGTCTTCCTTGCGCTCGCGATCCTCGTCGTAGAACATGTTCATGGACGCCTGTGCGTCACGCAGGTAAAGGCGCGCGCGCGGGTGCCGCGGATATTCCTTCAGGATGGTCTCGTAGCACTTCACGGCCAGGTCGTACTCGCCTTCGTCCTCGTAAATCGTGCCCAGGTTGATCAGTACATCGACAGGGACAGGCGCGTTCTGAGCGATGCGTTCATAGGCCAGGCGGGCCGTGTCATCGTCTCCGGCGGCCTGCGCAATGAGGCCCAGCACGAAATTCAGGCCGCGGTGCGAGGGGTTCTGGTCGGCGGCGGGCTCCACCTCTGCAATGGCCGCGGCCAGCTCGCCACGGCGCAGCAGCAGCTCGCCGCGCGCCGCGAGAATGTCCAGGTGCTGCGGGTTCTTGAGCGCCTTGAGAGTCTTTTCGGCGTCGTCAAGGCGGCCCAGCTCAAGCTGGCAGCGGAACAGGGGCAGTCCCGCTTCCAGCGTCTTGTACTGATTGAACTCCGGCGCGAGTAGTTTCTCGGCGCGGGCAAAAAAGCCGGCGTCGCACAGGGCGCGGCCGAGGAAGTGCTTGGCGAAGTCGTGGCTGGCCTCCGTTTCCAGGATGGCCAGCGCGCGATCGGCGCGCCCCAGCAGATACAGCAGAACGCCCTGCCGCTCGCGGGCGGCGGTCCAGGAGGCCAGGGCATCCTCGGCCTGCCGGCGCAGGCCGGGGTCCTGGTAGAGAGTATTTCTCAGCTCCAGGAGAGCCTTGACGTCGGGAGTCTTGCGTTCAACAAGTTCTGCGAGGAAGTCACTCGTGGCGGTCGGCATCCGGCGAAGCTCCGTGCTGGGGCCAATTCTGAATCGCTCGCGGGTCAGGCGAGGCGGTGGCCCTGAAGATTGAGCGCAAAAGCATAGGAATCCGGGAGATAAGCGCAAGGCCCCGCCCAGGGACCGGCAGGCGCCGCCGCGCCCCGGGTTGTTCCCGGTCCCGGGCGCTCACGGCAGTTCGTATTTGTTCACCTGCGTGAAGGTGCGTACCACGCCGCCGGCGCCCGGCTGCCCCATCCAGGCCGCCACACAGTCGTCGGCGTCCAGGGCCAGCACCGGAAAGGTGCAGGTGTTGGCCTGGCAGAAGGTCTTGCTCAGCTCATGGGGGCCGCCCTTGAAGCGCTCTGCGTTGTCGCGGCTGGCAAAGGCCAGAATGTTGCCGCCCAGCAGGGTGCCGTCGTTGGCGGCGATGAACACACTGTAGTTGTTGTCGGGCCGGCGGAATACGGCAATGGACGGCTGCCGGATGCCTCCGGTGCTGCTGGTATAGAGGCCGTTGGGCGTCGAGAACACACTTCCGCCGTTGCGGGTGTAACTGGAGTAGAGCCCGCGGTCTCCGCCGGTGTCCTGGCCGATGAATGCAAGAAACACTTCGCCGTCCAGTCCGCCCTTCACCCTGGGTTCGGTCATGCTGACGCTGCCGCGCACCGCCAGACCGTCCGTGGAAACCTGGCCGAAATTCGAGCCGTTGTCGTCGCTGCGCAGCAGGCGCAGGTTGCGGCGCCCGGAAACCTGCTCTGACCAAAGCACGTAGACACGATCACTGATGTCGGTACAGACGTCGGGGCTTTCGGCGTTGGACCCGCCCGTCACATGGGGCAGCGGAACGGCCGAGCCGAAGCTGATGATCTTGCGGCGATAGAAGATGTTGCCTCCACTCTCCCACACCACGTGCACCCGGTTGTTGGAGTCCACGTGAATGCGGGGGCTGCTCTCGTCGCTGCCCGCCGTGTTCGTGAGGTTTGAAGTCGTGATCGTGCCGCCGGACGTGCGCGTCGCGTAGTACACCTCGCGGTTGGGCGCGTTGCCCTCTTCCCAGACCACATGCAGCGTGCCCAGGCTGTCCAACGCGCACTGCGGCTTGCGGCTGTCGTCGGTGGCGCTCACCAGCAGGGTGGCCGGCGCCACGAAAGCGCCGCCCACCAGGGCTGACGTGTACACCACGTCGTGGCTGCCGCTGCCGTTGGACTGGGCATAAACCAGGTGGACGCGGCTGCCATCATAGGCTACGGCCGGTTCAATGGCGGCGTTGGCGGGAGTCAGAGGCTCGGGCGTGGGGGAGTTGATGGTGACCTTGATGGCGGCGCCGCCCGGCTCTTCTTCATCTTCCGGACCACAGGCCGCAATCAGGAAACAGAGTGGCAACAGCGGGAGGATTTTGCGCATGAGGGAACAGTCAGGGGCAAATCAGGGAGAGAAAGTGTAGCAAAGCAGTCGCGCATTGAAACGGCGCGACCACGCGGGCGTTGGGGGCTACTCGCGCTCGTAGGTGCCCTTGTCGCGCCGATGCCAGCGGGAGAAGCCAAGTTCTTTGAGGCGCGAAGGCGCCAGCTTGTCAACGCCGCCGCCGAAACGAGAGAGTTGCTTGCTTACGGGGTGCCCGCAGGTGGGGCAGTGGGTGAGAGGCTCGGCGCTGACACGTTGGAAAACCTCAAAGACTTCGTCGCAGAGGTCGCCTTTCTTCTTGGTGTGCTTGTACTCGTAGATGGGCATGGCTGAAGAATAGATCAAAGGGCCAGGGGCGGAAAGAGGGCCAGAGTGAGCCTCGTGTAATGTTTTGTGGCACGAACAAAACGTTACGTTGCGAAATCGGCGCCGCGGCCATGGCAGGCCAACAAGTCACAAGGGCTTGTGCCGCATTGGTTTGTGGGCTTCGGCGGGGCTTGGGAAGTTTTGGCACAACCTATGCTTTGAAGGGCTTTGGCTTGCCGACGTTCGGCGGCCCTGAACAAACTTTTCGATTCCAAACCCTGGAGAAGCAGAAATGAAGAAGACGATCCTTTCGATGCTGGTCGTGCTGGTTGCGGTTCTCGCGGTGGCCTGCGGTGGCAACAAGCCGGTCGGCAACGGCGGCAGCAACACGGCCGACGGCGGCGCCAAGTGTGGCGGCGGTGAGGCTGCCAAGGCCGATCCGGAGGCTCAGTGGAAGGCTCTTTATAAGAAGGGTGCCACTTGGGTCATGCACATGAACATGGGCATGGAGATGTGGCAGAAGACCGAGGTCCTCTCGGTGGATGGCAACAAGGCGAAGATCAAGACTTCGATGAAGATGAAGAAGGACGAGGAGTTCGCCAATCCGACCGAGAGCGAAGTCGAGTTCAAGAAGCCCGAAGGCGGCGAGGCCAAGCCAGATCCCAAGTACAAGAAGCTTGGCGAAGGCAAGGACAAGGTTGCCGGCCTCGATTGCACCTGGATCGAAAGCGAGTACGATGGCAAGAAGAGCAAGAACTGGACCTCGGACAAGTTCGGTCTGGTCGCGAAGATGGAGAGTGACGCCGGCAAGATGGAGCTGGTTGAGTTCACTGAAGGCAAGTAATTGATGAACCGGAGTTCTTCAGCCAGCCGCCGAAAGGCGGCTGGTTTCGTTTTTCGCCAAGTTGTTCCTGAGCTTGGCCCACGCTAGTCTGATTCATCCCAAGGAGGTACCCATGCCGCGCCATTTTGCCTTTCTGGCCCTGGGGATCGCGTTGCTGGCCCAGACCGCCGCCGCCCAAGAGGCCTCTGATGCCTTCAATCTCTTTCGTGTCTCGGGCCGCGCCTGGACCACGCGCAGCGTTCACTGGGAACGAGGCAAGCCTGCCACAGTGACCCTTGAGCGCGTCGAGGTCACTGATGTCCGCGATGACGGCTGCCGCCTCAAGCGCCAGAGATTGAACAGCTACGGCCTGCCCGAGGGTGAGCCCGCAACGGAGGACGTCGTTTTCAACGCGGCTTTGAAGCAGACCTTTGAGCATCCCGCGGACGCAAGACGTCTGAACCTCAGCGCGGCCGGGTTGTCCTGGAAGGCCTCAAAACTGACAAAGCGCGGCGACGCCTCCAACCTCGAAGAGAGCCGCAGTCTGAGGTATCCCGCTCTGCTTCTGCACCGCAGTGAGGTGCGGCAGAACGGTGCCACGATTGTCGAGCTGGTGGAGTTCCGCCTGGCCGAGCCGGACCCCTTTGCGCTTTACCGCCTGGCGGGGCGCAAGTGGGTTCACCGCATCACTGGGGCCGACGGCCAGGTCACATTCGAGGCCGGAGAAGTGACTGAAACGGGAGAAGCCAGGGCCAGGGTGCGGCTCTATGCCAGCGACGCCCAGGGCCAGATTCTGGCCGGGGCCAAAGAGAGTGAGCAAGTCATCGAGTTTGAGACGGCCAAGCCCTGGCAGGCACCGGCGGCTGGGGCGGGCGTCGAAATCAAGGATGCCTCGTTCAACGCCGGCGGGATTCAGTGGGCCGCCCTGCGCGTGACGGCAGCCGGAAAGGTCTCCCACTATGCTCGCAATTGGCCCGGCCTGGAGCTGGATGTCGAGGTTGGCGGCACGCGCAGGACTCTCGAGTGTTTTTACACGGGGCACGGCACGGGGCAGTTTTACGCCACGAAGGGGAATTTCGTGTTGGCGCGGGCAGCCACTCTGATGGAGCAGATGCCGCCCATCGTCAACTACATGAGGCAGGAAGTGGTCGCGGTGGGGGAGCGCGAGGGCACGCTGCGCATGACCACCTACGACTCTGCCATGAACAAACTGGTCAGCAGCGACTCCAAGCTCCCGCGGTCGGGCCTCAAGGATAGTCCCCATCGGGGCGAGGAACCCGTGGAGGAGCTGGTCTTCATTCGAGGCAGTGGCGGCTTTTACTGCCTGCGGCAGAAGTTCTCGGCCGACGCCTCCACGACGACCATTTGGCTGCATTGCGGGGCTACCTTGAAGATGCGGACGGTATCTCAGAATTTTTCGTTGGCGCATGATGCCGTGGAACTTCGCCTGCGCTGATTTCTGCCTGAATTCCGGCAGCGAGGCTTTGCGCCTCGGTGTGGCTTGGTTTGGTGATGGCGGCGGTATAGAATCTCCATGCGGGAATTTCGTGCGAAAGGCATCCATGGCGCGCAGGATACTCTCTGGTTTGCTGGTCTTGCTGGTACTGCTGCTGGCGGTCCACAAGGCACAAGCACAGTCCAAGCCCACCGGCAAGGAGTTCAAAGACGGCTGGAGCACCTGGGCCGACGCCAAGGTCGGCGACTGGGCCGAGTACCAGGTCGGCAAGGAAATCAAGCGGCGTTACGAAGTGGTCAAGGTTTCGGGCGATGTGATCACCTGGTCAGAAGCCCTGACCATGAACGGCAAGTCCGAGGACCCCAAGGAGAAGAAGCCCGCGGACTGGTGGAAGATCAAGCCCCTGAGCGGCAAGGTGCCGCCGAACCTCAACCCGGTATGGTCGGTGGCCGAGATCAAGGTGGACGACCTTGTGCTCAAGTGCGACGTCGTTTCCTGGATGAACGGCAACCTGAGCAACGAAGTCTACTTCTGCAAGGATGTTCCCTGCGGCGGCCTCGTGAAGTTCATGATGGACGGCCAGGCTACCATCTGGCTGGCGAATTTCGGCGACAAGGACAACAAGGTTGGAAAGCTCAAGGGCAGCGACCCGAACGCCGGTAGAGCCGCGAACTTGCCCGCCTTTTACGCGACCTCCGGCAACGTGAGCGTGCACAAGCAGACGAAGGGCGAGGCTGTGAGCTACTACAAGCGTGCCGTGCTTGAAGGCGGATCGCGCGAGGCAAAACTGACCCAGACGCCGTGCGACGCCGAGGGTAAGTCGGCCGCGGATGCCAAATCGGAAGACATCGTGATCAAGGCCGAAGAGTGGCTGCCCGCCAAGTCCAAGCCCCTGGCGCGAGGCGAAAAGGTGAGGGTGACGGCCGGCGAGTATGCCTGCGACGTCTACGAAGTCGTTGAGGGCAGCGCCAGAACCAAGATCTGGCTGTCGGCCGAGGGCGTGGTGGTCAAGTCCGAGACCTTTGAAAACGGCAAGCTGACGTCAAGCACTGAAGTCGTGCGCATGAGCCAGCGCTGATCGATCCAGGTCCGGGTCAGTGCGTGCCCAACGCCTGTGCCGAAGGTTCAGGGCCCCTTGGGGCCCTGATTCGTTTCCGAAGCCATATCCCAAGGCAAAGGGGCCCGGTTTTACCCGGGCCCCGCTGTGCCGGCTTGCAGAAGCTCCTTACTTGCCGTCTTTGGCCTTGGCCTGACGCAGCTCGTTGGGATAGCCGGCGTTGAGCGCCTCTTCCAGCTTTTCCATGCGCTCCTTGAACTTGCTGTCCGAGGCCATGGCGTTCTTGGCCGCGCGCCAGGCCTGGGCCAGGCAATAGCCCTCGCTGTTGCCGCCGATCCACCAAGCGTAGTAGGCGCCCATCATGTAAGCGTTGTAGGCAGCTTCATAGGTCTGGCGGCCGTCGAACAGACAGTCGCCGAGCACTCGATAAGCCACGGCCAGCGCCGCGTCGTCATCGAAGCTGTTCTTGTCTTCGAGGGATTCGTCTTTGGTGATGGGCTCGACTATGGCCTGGGCGTCGGCGTATTTCTTCTGCGCCACAAGCGCAAGACCCGACCACGAATCGGCCTTGGCCTTCAGGCTCCTGTCGTTGCCCGCAAACTTGGCGGCGTCACGGAATGCGGCCAGAGCGGCGTCAAAACGGCCGGCGCCGATCTCCAGTTCGCCCAGGGCCTGGCTCCCGCGGTTGTCGAAGGGATTTCCCAGGCGCGCCATGTCCTTGTATGTCTGGCGGGCGCCATCGAGGTCCTTGCCCATGATCTGCATGCGGGCCAGCAACGGAAACGCATCGCCGAGGAAGAAGCCGTCCTTGTAGGCGGCAACGTAGGCCCGCACGCGGTCGGCGGCCTGCCGCGCGGTGCTTTCGCTGGCGTCGCTGGCGTAGAGCTGGGCGAGCAGAAAGAGCGCGTGCTCCTTGTTCAGAGGGCTGCCCGTCTTGCTCTCATTCTCCAGCGTGGAGGCCGCGCGGGCGGGATCCGCGGCCATGTTCTGGATGGCCGAAGAAAGAGTCTCGCTCAGGCTTCCCTGCTCCGTGGTACGGTTGACGCTGACCAGGTCCTTGCGCGCCACGGACTTCGACTTGCCGTCAGAGGTCTTGTACTCAACCTTGGCCCAGGACCAGGCCGTGACCATCACGCCGTTGTCCGTCTGGACTTCCCTGCCGGCCATGTAGCTCACCGTGTCCGCCCACAGCAGGGGCGACAGCAGCGAGCAAAGGGCAAACACCGTCATCAACTTGCGCATCAGAGATCTCCGCGGGGGCCCCAGAGTTTGCCCCCAAGTCCTGTCGTGTTCAAGGCTTGGCCCTGCACCTATCAACGGCCCGGCCCTCGCGCGGTTCAGGCCACCAGCCGTGAAATGTCCCGCGCAAGAGACTTGGCCGCTTCGGCCACGGCCTCGCGCCACCGGCCCATGCCATAGTCCTTCAGGGGGCCCGAAGCGTAAGCGTGCATCACCCCGCGCGACGAGTTCACTATCGCCCCCCGGCCCTCGGCGTTGAAGCAGGCCCGGATCGTCTCCAGCGCCCCGCCCTGCGCGCCGTAGCCAGGCACCAGAAACAGCGCCCGTGGCATCAGCTCGCGCATGCGCCGCGCGGCATCAAGGTGGGTCGCGCCGACCACCGCGCCCACGGAAGAGAAGCCGCTCGTGCCGATGCTCTGGGCGCCCCAGGTGTTGATCTGCGCGGCCACGCGCTCGACCAGCGTGCCACCCTCGGCCAGGGGCAGTTCCTGAAACTCGGCGCTGCCAGTGTTGCTGGTGCGGGCCAGAATGAACAGGCCGCCGCCCGTCTGTGTGGCCCGCTCCACGAAGGGCACGATGGAATCTCCACCGAGATAGGGGTTGATCGTGGCGCCGTCGGCGTGCAGCGATGGCAACTCAATGCCCTTGACCCTGGCGCCGCCAAACAGGCTCTGCGCGTAGGCTTCCGCCGTGGTGCCGATATCGCCGCGCTTCACGTCGGCAATGATGAGCAGGCCCTTCTTCTGGCCATACTCGCACACGGCGCCGAGGTCGGCGCTTCCCTCAGGGCCGAGGGCCTCAAAGAACGCTGCCTGCGGCTTGAGGGCCGCAACGTGGGGCTCCACGAGATCAATGACCTCGCAGCAGAATTGCCGCACAGCCGAGCGAACGGCAGCGGGGGTGCGGCCGTACTGGTCGAAGGCGCGCTCATAGAACTCCTCCGGAATCCAGTCCAGGCGCGGGTCCAGGCCCGCGCACACGGGCGCCTGCTTGCGCGCGATGGCGTCGAGGAGGCGGTCTGCGAAGTGCTTGATCATGGCCATGGGAGCGGGTTTTCAGCTCGGAACAGGACTCTGTGGCAACCGGTGGGTGATTGTGCCTGCTCCGGGGCCGAAGTTCGGCGCAAAAATTGACGTGGCGCGGCAGTTTGAGTGGGCATGGGGACTGTGGACAGCCTGTCAGTAAGTTCTGATTTACGCTACAGAATGTGGTGATTGATGGCTGTTTACCAGCCTAATGGTAGTGCGACGGCAAGTGGGTGATTCGCCCACAATTCTGAAAATTCTTGAAGAAAGTGGGTCTGATAATTGGACAGGTGGGGCAAAGTGGGTTACTTTCCTTGCGGGTGGAACGCATGGTCGGCGTGTCGCGCTACATTGGTGAAGCGCAAACCATCATCGACGCGAAGAACCGAATCACCCTGCCGGCCAAGTTTCGCGGCAGGTTGCCGGTGTCGCCCGATGGTTCGATCCTGCTTTACGTCATGCCGGGGCCCGAGATTCCCTGCCTGGAAGTGTTCGACATGGTCAGTGGCGAGCGAAGGATTGCAGAGCTGACAGGTGAGGCCGGTCTGCCGGGACCCGAGCAGCTCAAGCGGCAGTCCCTGCTGGGAATGATGGAGCTGTGCGAGTGCGACAAGCAGGGACGAATTCTGCTTCCTGCCAAACACGTGACATGGGCGAAGTTGAAGGGGGAAGTGCGGGTCAGTGGTCGGGGTGACCGCCTGCTCCTCTACTGCGCCGAGGAGGTCAAGGCCTCCAACGCGCTGCTGGATCTGGATGATCTTGATCCGGGCCAGATCGCCAAGCTGTACGAAGCAGCAAAGATACAGGGCAGCAAAGCGGTTTCAGGTTAAGTTCCCTTTGGCCTGAGCCGATAACAGCCGAGGCGGTGAAGTTTCGCTTCGGCTCGGAGCAGTCAGCCGCGCCCGTCGGCCGCGATATGTCCGACCGCCAGTCGCCCGGTGCAAGGGCGTCACACGCAAACGCAAGCCAACTTCAAGCACGAAGCCCGCGCGCCGACGCGCGACGGAAACTTCGTGCCTTCAGATACCCGGATGATTTCAGGGGGACGGTACATGGATTTTGTCAACGAGGTTCCGCAGCACGATCCCAACGGTCTGGCCGCGGTGGCGGCGCTGCTCGGCAGCGGGGACAGCTTCAGCGACGAGCAACTGCTGGCGCGCCGCGAGGAAATCCGCAAGTGTCAGTCGCTGCTCAAGCGCGTCCAGAAGCTGTTTTGCGACGTCGACTTCAGCGAGCACGTCACCGGCCTGATTCGCGCGCTGGACAAGGCCGAGGCGCGCGAGAGCGCCCGCATGATCGCGGTGCACGCGTGAGTCAATGGCCCAACACCTACCCGTCCTTGTCGCGGCCGTGCTTGATGCGTTTGCAGGCCTGCGCGCTGGAGCGATTGTCGTGGACGGCACCGTCGGAATGGGCGGACACGCCGCGGCAATCCTTGAACGGCATCCCGGCGCACGACTGCTCGGCCTTGACCGCGACGAGACCGCGGTTTCGCGTGCAGCTCAACATCTCCGAGGATTTGGAGATCGTGCCGCTGTCCGCCACGACCGGTTCTCGAACTGGCTGGCGGCCTGCCGCGCTATGGGACATGAGCGCGTAGACGGCCTGCTCCTCGACCTCGGCGTCTCCAGCCTTCAGCTCGACACCGGCGAGCGCGGCTTCAGCTTCCGCGCCGATGCACCGCTGGACATGCGCATGGACCGGCAGAGCGGGCTCACGGCGCGCGAGTTTCTCCAGGGGCTCGATCCTCCGGAAGTGGCCAGGGTGCTGCGCGACTACGGCGAAGAGCGCCTGGCCTGGCCCATCGCCAAGGCCATCTGCCTCGAGCGTGACGCCGGTCGGCTAAGCACCACGGGAGACCTCGCGGCCATCTGCCGCCGCGCCTACCCCCGGGGACATCAGCGCATTGACCCGGCAACACGGACCTTTCAGGCGTTGCGCATTGCCGTCAACGACGAACTGGGCGAGTTGTCCCGCGCGCTGGATGACGTTTCGCAGGGGCTGAACGTCGGCGGCGTGGTATGCGTGATCAGCTTTCACTCGCTGGAAGATCGCATCGTCAAGCAGCGCTTTGCGGCCTGGCAGGATGCGGGGCAGGCAAGTTTGCTCAAGCGAAAGCCCGTAACGGCCGATGAAGCGGAAGTGGCGGCCAACCCTCGGGCTTCGAGCGCAAAGCTGCGCGCGCTGCTCTGGGGTGTGCGCCGCGAACGGTCAGCCGAGCGGCGCAGCCGGCATCATCGGAATGAGCCATGAACCTGGGTACTTCACTGATCGCAGTGGTCTTCTTCGTGGGCCTGGCAGCCATTGTCGTGGCCCAGCGGCTTGAGATCCGCAGCGCCGGCTACCGCGTCGGCAAGGCTGAGAAGGAACTGCTCAAGCTCGACGAGGAAATCCGCGTCCTGCGCGCCAGGAAGGCCCAGGCCGAAGACCCGCGCAACCTCTGGAAGAAAGTGCAGGAGCTGGGCCTGCCCCTGGTGCCCCCCGAGTTCAAGGAAGAGCCCGAAAAGCCCGGCGCCAAGGGGACTCCCAGGCCCGCGTCGCGGGACGCCAAACCGGCCCAGGCCAGGAAACAGGGGTAGATATGCGCCATTGGCTCCACTGGTTCATGGCGTCCGGCGCCGGCGCCCAATCGCCGCGCAAAGTCGCGGTTTGGATTCTCGGCTTTGTTGTCGCGGTGTTCGCCGGGCTGGCCGGGCGGCTCTACTCGCTGCAGGTCATGCACCACGAGGACTACCTCGAGCAACGCAATCGCAGCAGTACGCGGACCATTACCCTGCCCGGAGAGCGCGGCGCCATTGTCACCTCCGACCAAGTCGCGCTCGCGCGCACGACCTTTTCGGGGAACTCCCTGGTCATCAATCCCCGCGCTGTGCCTGCCGCCGAGCGCGAAGACCTCGCGCGCCGCATTGCGGGCATCATCGGGCGCGACGACGCCTTTGCCCGGAAGCTGGCGCTGGAGCTCTTCAGGCGTCGCGACAGCTACTACTACTGCGTCGCCCGTGAACTGTCTGAGGAAGCCGCCGAGGACGTCAAGCGCGCCATCAAGGATAAGCGGTTGCCCGGCGTCGAACTCCGCGCCGTCGAGACGCGCGAGTATCCGCTGGGTGTTTTCGCGCCCCACATCGTCGGTTTTGTCGGCGCCGACAAGGTGGGCCAGGAAGGCGTCGAGCGCCTCCTGGACGGAATGTTGGCGCCCCGGCCCGGCAGGCGTGTCACGACGGTGGACGCACTTGGCCGACCCGTTCAGGGCGTGGCCGATGTCGTGGAGCCCGCGACGAACGGGGCCACAGTGGAACTGACCATCAACGCGGCCATCCAGGCCATTGTCGAAGAAGAGTTGAAGGCATGCGTGGAGAAGTGGGACCCCGTGAGTGTCGCGATTGTGGTCATGGAGACTCACACCGGCGCCGTTCTCGGCATGGCCAACTTCCCCAACTTCGACCCCAACAACCCCGGCGCCAATCCGGAAGGCCGCCGCAACATCGCGATCACGGACGCCTTCGAGCCCGGCTCGATGTTCAAGCCCTTGATCGTGTGCGGCGCCTATCAGCTTGGCCTGCTGCACCCCGACTCGATTCTGCCCTATACTCCCACGCTCAGCGTGCCGGGACGGCGCAAAGCCGTCAGTGACGGCACCCACCCCATTCCCCAGAACTGCCTCGTGCCTTTCAACGGCGGCTGGGGCGCCCAGGTCGATGTCGGCCTGGTGAAGTCGAGCAACACGCAGATGACCCGCATCGGCCTTCTGCTGGGGCAGGAGCGCCTGTATGAGCACTTGCGCAACTGCGCCTTTGGCACCCGCACCGGCTTTGATCTCGGCGGCACCCCATTCGGAGAGAGCCCCGGTCGTTTGAGGCCCCTCGAGCAATGGCGGCAGGGAAGTTCCATACCCTCCATCTGCATGGGTTACGAAGTGCAGGTTACGGCGCTGCAGATGCTCAACAGCTTCAACGCCATTGCCAACGGCGGAGATCTGCTCAAGCCCTACGTGGTCAAGCGCGTGACTGCCGCGGACGGAGAAGTGCTCTATGAGCGGCAACCGGAACTGCTGCGGCACAGCGGCCTGAGCGCCGAGGTGACCCGGGAGAAGATGAACTCCACGCTCAAGCGCGTGGTCAGCGCCGAGGGCACCGCCAAGGGCGCCAAACTCAGCGAGTATGTGATTGCGGGCAAAACGGGCACGGCCCACAAGGTCAAAAACGGCCAGTACAGTGAAGACAAAATCTGCAGCTTCGTGGGATACGCCCCCGCCGACCAGCCCCGCATCTCCGTCATTGTGGTGGTGAACGAGGCGCGGGCCAAGGTGCTCAACCGCTGGGGTTACCCCATTCTGCACTACGGCGGCACCGTGGCGGCGCCGACGATGTCCCGCATTACGCTTCGCACCCTCAAGTATCTCGGGGTCTCAGAAACCGAGCCCGAACTGCCCGCTCTGGGCGAGGGGCTCGTTGAAGTCAGCCGCAAGCCGGCAAAGGACTGACCATGCGCTTTGATGCCCTGTTCCGCAGACTTCAGGCACTGGACCCGCAGGTCCGGGCCGTCAATCCCGGCCAGTGCCGTGTGAGCTCGCTGGTCGAGGACAGCCGCAAGGTCACCCGCGGCTGCCTCTTTGCTGCCGTGCCCGGCACCAGGCAGGACGGCACGGCCTACGTTCCGGCCGCCATGGCCGGGGGTGCCAAGGCGTTGCTGCTGCCCAGGGAGATGCCGGAAGTCCATCTTCCGCAGATTGTCAGCCCCAATCTGCGCCGCACCCTGGCACTGACGGCGGCCATCCTGAATGGAGAGCCGGCCCGGGCTCTACAGATGGTGGGGGTTACCGGCACCAAGGGCAAAACCACGGTGGCCTTTCTCATGCGCGCCATTCTTGAGGAGTGCGGCGTCTCTTCAGGCCTGATCGGGACCGTTGCAAACGTGGTGGCGGGGGAACAGCGCGCGGCTTCCATGACCACGCCCAGCCCCTTGGAAATCCAGTCGTTGCTGGCGGAGATGAGGGCGCGGGGCCAGGGCGCCTGCGCCATGGAAGTAAGCAGTCACGCGCTCGACCAGGATCGCACGGCGGGTATCTCGTTTGCCGGGGCCATCTTCACGAACCTCGGCCACGATCATCTGGACTATCACAAGTCGTTCGAAGAGTACTTCGCTGCCAAGGCGCGCCTCTTTGAAGGCCTCGACCCCGAGGTGGGTGTGGCCCTGATCAACATCGATGATGCCTACGGCCGGCGAATGTTCGAGCGCACGCGGGCGGCGGCCCTGCGTTACGGCATGAGCGAGCAAGCGGACATCCGCTTGACCGACCTCGCCATGTCCGTGTCCGGCATGAGCTTCACCATCCGCTGGCTGGGAGATGCGGAGCGCTTCGAAAGCCCGCTGACAGGGCGCTATAACGCCATGAACCTCGCGGCCTGCATCGGCATGGCCCTGGCCCTGGACCTGCCGCTGGAGGGCATCAAGCGCGCTGTGGCCCGCTTTGGCGGCGCCCCGGGCAGGCTGGAGCGCGTCAGCGGTGAGCGCGGCCCCCTTGTATTCGTCGACTATGCCCACACGCCGGATTCGCTTGAGAACGTGCTTTCAACGCTGCGCGAGGTCTGCTCCGACCGGCGCCTGACCTGCGTATTTGGCTGCGGGGGTGATCGTGACCGCACCAAACGTCCCAAGATGGGCGCCATCGCGGCCACCATTGCCAATCGCGTCATCGTCACGAGCGACAACCCCCGCACGGAGCAACCGGAGGCCATCATCGAGGAAATCCTGTCGGGCATACCGCCCCAGAAGCGGCCGGTGGAGGCCCTGGCCGATCGCGCGGCAGCCATCGAACTCGCCATTGCTCAAGCCGCGCCGACCGATGTTGTTCTCATCGCGGGCAAGGGTCACGAGACCTACCAGATTTTCCGCGATCGCACTGTTCACTTTGACGATCGTGAAGTGGCGGCGCAGGCAATCGCCCGCCACTGGTCCATGGCCCGCAGCGGGCGCCTGGAGAATGCCGTTCAATAGCCGGGAGACGCGCCATGCGCGAGATGTCGGTCAAGGAAATCAAGCTGGCGGTCGGGGGCGAGTGGCTCAAGCGGCCCGGCGAAGGCGGTGCAAATTCCGAAAGTCAGCGCGCTGCTGTCAGCATCGCGCGCGGCATCTCCACGGACACCCGCACGCTCGTGCAGGGCGATGTCTTCGTGGCGCTGACGGGCCCGAACTTTGACGGCGCCAGCTTCCTGGAGAGTGCTCAAGCCAGGGGTGCCGTGGCCCTGGTCACGCAGCGGCTTCCTGAAGGCTTTGTGCCGCGCGTGCCCACCATCATGGTGGAGGATGCGCTGGTGGCGCTGGGTCGCCTGGCTGCGGCCAACCTGAACGCGCTCAAGGCCTGCGTGGTCGCCGTGGGAGGCAGCAACGGCAAGACCACGACAAGGGAACTGACCTTTGCCGTGCTGGCCCGGCGCTTTGCGGCGATTCAGAATCACGCCAACGAAAACAACCTCGTCGGCGTGCCCCTGACGCTTCTGCGCGCGGGCGAGCGCCATGACTTTGTCGTGGCCGAGCTGGGCACCAACCAGAAGGGCGAGGTGGCGCGACTTGCGGCCATCGCGCGCCCGCGTTGCGCGATACTCACCAGCATCTCTGAAGAGCATCTTGAAGGCCTGGGAAGCCTCGAAGGGGTGCTGGACGAAGAGGCGGCGCTGCTTGAGGCCCTGCCCATGGACGGAATCGCCATTGTGAACTTCGATGATGTCCGCTGCGTTCGCGCCGCGGCGCGCGCCAACTGCCGCGTGGTCAGCTACGGCACCGACGAGCGCTGTGAGATCCGCGCCGGGGATATCCGCATGGATCGCGAGGGCACGCACTTCGTCGTGAATGACCGCTACGCCTTTCAGCTCCCTCTGCTGGGACGGCACAATGTGAACAACGCACTGGCGGCCATCGCCACGGGCTGGGTGTGCGGCGTTTCCATGCAGGAGATGCAGAGCGCCCTGCGCGACGTCGAGCCCGCGCCGCACCGCCTGGAGTACCGGCAGTTCGGCGGCATCGGAGTGATAGACGACAGCTACAACGCCAATCCTGCCAGCATGTGCGCGGCGCTGCGCACGCTGGCCGCCTTCCCCTGCCGCGGGCAGCGTGTGGCAGTGCTGGGTGACATGCTCGAACTGGGGGCACACAGTGAGCGGCTGCACCGCGAGGTGGGCGCCTTCGCAACGACTTTGGCGCCGGACCTCGTGATCACGGTGGGTGCCAGCGCCCACCTGATGGCCGATGCTCTTGAGGAGCACTTCGAGAAGGCCGGGCGCGGCGCCGTCTGGCGCTGCAAGGACGCCGCCGACGCCGCCGCCGAACTTCTGCGTGAACTTCAGGAAGGTGATGTCGTGCTGCTCAAGGGCAGCCATGGCATGAATCTCAATCGCGTCACCCAGGCCCTGAGACTCAGGTTTGCCGTGGCGGTGCAGGCCAGGGCCATGCGTCCCACGCTGCGGGAATTGCCCGTGGGCGACGAACTTCCCCATAACCTCGCCACTCTTTGATGGACCGCGCCATGACCCCTGCTCCGCTCGCGCTTGCCGACCCGATGTCGGCTTTGATGATGCTGGCCCTTGCCCTCGGGTTGTGGCTGACCGCTGCCGCTGTCACGGTTGGCGCCGGCCGCCTGGTGATTCCCTGGCTGGTCAAGCGCAAGATCAATGATGGCGAACAGCGCAAGGCCAGTGATTACCTGCGCATGCTGCATTCCGACAAGAAGAACACGCCGACCATGGGCGGCGCGTTCATGGTGCCCGCGTGGCTGCTGGTCTCAACCCTGGGCGCCTGCATGCTGGTGCTTCTGGGCTTTGATGCCCTGCGTGTGCTCGGCGCGCTTGGCCTCGCCGCCTTCGTGGTGCTCGGCAACGGCGCCCTGGGCCTGGTGGACGACTACTGCAAGCTGACCAAGCGGGGGAAGGACGGCATCAGCGGCAAGGCCAAGCTGGCCGCCCAGACGGTTATCGCGGCTATGGCCTCGAGCGGCGCCTGCTGGCTGCTGGGCGACTCCGGGCGCGTGCTGGTGCTGCCCTTTGTCAGCGTTGACATCGGCTGGTGGATGGTCCCCCTTGGCACCTTCGTGATCGTGGGGGCGGGCAATGCCTACAACCTGACGGACGGTCTGGACGGGCTCGCGGGCGGCACCGGCAGCGTGGCCTTCTACGCCCTGGCAGGCGGCGCCGGCCTGCTGGCGGCCCTGGGCAGCGCGCCTGCGCTTGCGCTGGAGGCGGCGCTTCTGGGCAGCGTCGCTTCGGGCGCGCTGCTCGGATTTCTTTACTGGAATCGCCACCCGGCCAAGGTGTTCATGGGCGACACCGGCAGTCTCTCCCTTGGAGCGTTGCTGGGCCTTCTGGCCGTTCTGGCCCGGCTCGAACTCCTGCTGGCCGTCGTGGGCGGCGTCTTCGTCGTGGAAGCCTTGAGCGTGATGCTGCAGGTTGGCTACTTCAAGCTGAGCAAGGGCAGGCGCATCTTCCGCTGCGCGCCCCTGCACCATCACTTTCAGTTCGGCGGCTGGCACGAAACCAAGGTGACGCGGCACTTTCTGGCGGCGGCCTGCGCCTGTGCCTTTGTCGGCCTGGCTCTCGCCGCGACGTTCGTGCGCCTGCCCCAGCACCCGCCGCAAGTGTCCAAGCCCGGCGTGGAGCGAGAAGTGCCGGCGGACGCTGTCGTCCAGCGGTGATTTCGCTAGTCCACCTTGCCGCTCAGCGCGGCATAGCCCATGTAGGCAAACTCGCGAACCTTCGGGTCCGGGTCCTTCTCCGAAAGCTGCTTGAGCCGCTGCGCATCGGTCTGGAGTCCGATACGTGAAAGGGCGATGGCGGCGTTGCCGCGCGCCGCGGCATCGGGATCATCGAGCATTTCGAGCACGATGTCGCGGCCGCTGCGGTCTCCAAAGTTCGCGAGGTTGCAGGCGGCGGCGCGGCGGATGACCTTGTTTTCGAGATTCATGAGGCGGGAGAGTTCACGCCGCGCCGGCTCGCGGAAGCGTCGGCTGCGGTTCATGACGCCCAGGGCGCCGCAGGCCGCCTCGACGAGTGCCGGTGCGCGGCTCTGGCTGTTGGCGCAGAAGGCCAGCACGCCATCAAAGGTCAGTTCCAGGTCGGCGTAGATTTTGTCGTGCTGTTCTTCGATGTTGCGGGCGCTCTGGCGCCTCTGTTCGTCGAGTTCGTTGCGGGCACGATTGAACTCATCGCCGCTGAGTTCCGCTTTCAACTTGTCGAGCTTGCCCCGGTAGCCCTGCTCCAGACGAAGCTGAGCCCCCCTTGCCTCCTCGGCGGCGTTCTGGGCCTGAATCGAAATCTGCACCAGCGCGTGGTAAACGTCCTTGTCGTTGCTGCTGGTCAGGTACTCGTTGATGGTGGCGACGGATAGCGGCCGCCCAATCCAGTTCAGATACCAGACTGAGAACACGGCCAGGGGAATGAGCAGCGTGAAGCCGATCAACCACCAGGGTGGCCGCGTCGATTTGACGGGCGCCGGCGCTGCGGGTTCGGCCTCAGGTGCGGCCTGGCCGCGTTGCCCGGTCAGGGGGTCGGTTGGTAGATCGTCGTCGGGGCGCACGTCGATGTAGGACGCCGCGGGGTCGTGGCGCTCGGATGCTTCCGGCAGGTCGTCAGGGTCAATGCGCGGCTTGGTCATGTCTTTGGAATGAAAGGGGGCGCGCGGATGCCGGCGCCCCCGGGAAAGCCCCCGCGTGCCCGCGGCTACTGCCCCGCCGCTTTGACTTCAATGGTGATCGTCTTCTGGCCCTTGCCCTGGCCGGAGTGGCAGAAGATCGTGAAGCGGTACTCCCCGGGCTTGGTGGGGGTGCCGGCAATGGCAACGCCCGCCTCAGACTCCACAAACGCCGTGCCGGGGGGCAGGACGTCATCGTCGCCCAATGTCCACACCTGGCCGCCGCGCCCACCCTCGGCGCGCAACACAAGTTCGGCCTCCTGGCCCACTTGCCAGGTAGCTTCAGCCTGCGTGCGGATGACGGGGTCAATCTTTCCCGGGTACTGCTGTTCTTCGGACTTGTGCAGCCAGCCCGCGCCGAACTTGGGGTATCCCGCCTCGTGCTCCACAAACTGGTTCCAGTAGGCCATGCACAGGCCCGCGGTGAAGCCGATGTACAGCAGCAGCAGCCACCACGCTACGGGCTTGGCGGTTTCCGTGATTCCGGCGTCCGGCCAGATTTCGAGGTGCTCTTCGTGCGATTGGACTTCCGTTTCGGAGTGTGCGGCAGCGGCGTGGCTCATGGTCAGCCCTTGCTCCCTTGGTCGGCGGGAAGCGTGGTCGCCGAGGCGTCATCCAGGTCATGGATGCGGTGGGCGACATCTTCCACGTTATCAAATTGGCGGTCTTTGATGGCCCAGACGAAAATGAACCAGGCAGCTACACCGGCCAGCGCCGAAATGAAGAACAGCGCAACCACGGTGCTGATGCCAAGATTGATTGCCGCCATGGGTCACCTGCCTGCTTCTAAAGTGGGTGCCGGGCCCGCGGGCCCAGGTTCCAACTGGGGCGAAACGTTACGCTCGAAATCGCGCAGACGCCACGAGTTTCCTACGACAAAAAGACTCGAAATCAGCATCGCCAGCGCCGCCCATTGCGGCGCCAGGCGGCCCATCACCGCCAAAGCTACCGCCGCCGCATTATAGCCAAAGGCCCAGAACAAGTTGAGCCACATGACGACCAGGGTCCGCCTCGCCAGTCGTACCGTCAGGGGCAGCCGCGTCAGGTCGCTGCCAAGCAACGTCATGCCGGCGGCCAGGCGCGCCAGTCCCGACGCGTCCGAGAAAGTGATGCCCACGCCGGCGGCCATCAGCGCCGGGCCGTCGTTGAGGCCGTCGCCCGTCATGGCCACCCACGGCGCGCCCAGGTTCTGCACGATTTCGAGCTTCTCCTGCGGCCGCTGCCGCGCCTGAACCCTCAAGATGCCCGTTTCGCGCGCTACTCGCTGGCCGGCCGCTTCGCTGTCCCCCGTGACCAGCCTGACCTCAAGCCCCAGGTCCGTCAGCTCGCGCACGGCCTGCCGCGCCCCCGGCTTGAGGGCGTCTTCGAGCCAGAGCCGCCCCAACAGCCGACCTCCATCGCTGACGCAGATTTCGGTGGCGCCGTCCAGGGGGTCCTGGGTTCGCTCGGGCACGCCGCAAAAGGCCGCGCTGCCCACCCGAAGGCTGCGCCCGTCAAGCAGGGCCTCGACTCCTTGGCCGGGCAAAGCCTTGAACTCCGCGGGCAAGGCGACGGCCAGACCCCGCACCTTCGCCTCGCGCACGATGGCCTTGCCAAGCCAGTGTTCGCTGGGCGCCTCGGCGCTGGCGGCGGTCCTGAGCAATTCCGCGGGCTCGACTCCTTCTGCGGTCTCCAGGGACCTGACGGAAGGCTGACCCTGGGTCAACGTCCCCGTCTTGTCAAAAATGAAGTGCTTCACGCGTCCGAGGCTTTCCAGCACGCTGCCGTCTCGAATCAGTACGCCCAGCTGCGCCGCACGGCCCAGGGCCACGGCGCTGGCCATGGGAACGGCCAGGCCCAGCGCACAGGGACAGGCCACCACAAGCACGGACAGGGCCGACAGGGCAGCCTTGGCGGGGTCGTCGGCCATGAAGTGCCACCAGCCCCAGGTTCCGGCGGCCAGGAGCATGACCACGGGCACGAACACGCGCGAAACGTGGTCGACGGCGCTTTCGAAGCGCGTACGGCGCAGGAGGGCCTGACGTGTGAGCTGAACGATACGCGAGCGCACGGTGTCCTGTCCTACGGCCGTGACCCGCACTTCCAGGGGAGAGTCTCCGTTGGTGGTGCCGGCGAGGACGCTGTCACCCACGCCTTTGGGCACGGGCCGACCTTCGCCGGTGAGCAGCGCCTCAGGAATGCTGGAGCGGCCCCGGATCACCACGCCGTCTGCGGGCAGCATGGCGCCCGGCTCAACGGCGATCACGTCGTTGACCTGGAGCGAGTCAGCCGCAACTTCCCTGATGCCGTGGTCCGTCTTGAGGCGGGCGTGGCCCATCTCGGCGGCTGTCAGGTCGCGGATGCCGCTGGATGTTTTGCGGCGCGCCGCGGCCTCGAGGTAGCGGCCCAGGTTTACCAGCACCAGGATCATCGTGCCGCTGTCAAAATAGAGCGTGGGCTTGTCCTGCGTGAACAGCTGCCAGGTCGAGTAGCCAAAGCTGGCCAGGGCGCCCATGGCGATGAGCACGTCGGCGTTTACGCTTCCGCGCAGCAGGCTCTTGAGCGAGCGCCAGAGGTACGGCAGGCCCAGCATGGCCACGATGGGCACCGCCAACCCGAACTCAGCCCACTCGAAGAAGCGCACCGTGCGCGGATCTACTCCCTCGAACCCTCCGGTATATCGGGCGACGGAGATCATCATGATGTCCATGGAGAAGAACCAGGACAGCCCAAGCTGTGCCAGCAGCCAGCTTGTAAGCCCACTTTCCCCCCGCTCGCCAATGATGCGCTGGCAGAGATAACAACCATAACAGCAGAAGCGCTGCCACACGCCGGCCACTTGACCCTGATGGCCGGAGGCAGCAATGGGCAGCCCGCAGTGGTCGCAGAGGTGGAGATTGTGGCCGGAGTCGCCCATCAATGGTGCCCCGGTCCGGAGTGTCCAAAGTGCAGGTATGGCTCGAAGTAGGGGATACCGCGGGCCACGGTGATGACCCCCATGATCACCATCAGCACGGCGGCAAACCGCAGCAAGTTGCGGCGAGAACCCGCACTCACGGCCGCGCCAAAGGTGCCGATGCTGACCATGATTGGCATGGTACCCAAAGCAAAGCCCAGGCTCAGCGACAGCGACGCCCAAAACCCCTCAAAGCGCGCGGCGGACACAAAGGCGGCCGCCAGCATCACATACACGAGCGGGCAGGGTAGCAGGCCGTTGACTAGGCCAAGCACCAGGGGCGCAAAGGGGCTGCGGCTGCGCGTCAGGGAGCGCGTGAAGCTGACCACCAGGTCTGCCAGAAAGCCGGATTGAAATCGGCGCCACAATGGAAGCGGCAAGCCCAGCAGCCAAAGGCCCACCATCACGACCGCCACCCCAAGCGCAATGGAAAGCCCCCGCGCCACCCAGGCCGCCGCGGCCCCGGGATTCAGAGCCTGGCCAAAAAGCAGGCCCAGGGCTCCGGCGAGAGAGGCCAAAAACACGTACGTGAAGCCGCGCCCGCCGTTGTAAACGGCTACGCGAGCGGCGCGGGTGCCCAGGCCGCCCGGCAGCGCCGCAAGGGCCAGGGGAAATCCGCCGCACATGCCCGCGCAGTGAGCCGCGCCGCCCACGCCAAACAGGGCGCCCGCGCCGGCTACGGCCAGATAGCTCATTTCGGGTGTCAGGTGCGGCGTCATGGGCGCGGCATTCTAGAGCGATTTGCGCGTTTGTTTGCGGATTATCGGGCCGTGTCTTCAGGTCCTGAGTGCTGCCGCCCCGGGACTTGGCTACCTGCGTCGCTCCCCGGAAGGGCCTTCAATGCAAACGGGGCAAGAAGCCCTTGCCCGGGCTTCCTGCCCCGCCCTTGGATTGGAGCTACTTCCCTTCGATCTGCGTCACGCCCAGACGCGCCATCTTGCGAACGTAGTAAACGACCGACCATGCATCGAGATCCGTCCAGCCGTCGTTCTGCTTGTTCATGGAGGTGCCGGCAATGCCGTTATACAGCGTGAGGTAGATGTCCTCGGCGCTGCTGCCCAGCTTGAACTGGCCCACCCAGAAGTTGCGCGCCGGAATGCCCATACGGTTGATAATCTCAACGCGCTTGCCGCCCCAGCCGTCGCCCTCACTGCCGTGGCAGTCCATGCACTGGCTGGCCACCTTGCCACCGGTCTTGGTCGCGATGTCACGCTTCTTCTTGTAGATCTCCTCGCCGCGCTTTTCGAGATAGGCGATGGTTACGTCATTGCCCGCCTCGTCCTTCTTGGGAATGGCAGGAATGGCGACGCGATTGGCAAAGCTCTGCTGCACGGCCTTGAGCGAGTAGTAGTCGGTGATGCCGGCGTCAATCTGATCCTGCGGGGCGCCTTTCATCAGCTCGGCCAGCTCCGCGCGCCCGGCCTTGTTGTTGCCCAGGTACATCACAAAGTTCACCAGGTCCCATATCTCCCAGTCCGTCATGAACGGCCACGCAGGCATGGCCGAACCCGGCATGCCGTTGCGCAGTGTGTGGAACAGGTCGCGCGGCAGGGGCAGGTCGCTGCGTTCGTTGCTGCGGTACTTGTAGACCGTTGAGTAACCCAGGTCCTTTCGGATCTTGCCGTCCTTCTCAAGCGTGGCGCTCAGGGTCAGGTTGCGCGGCTCAGGCACGAGCCAGCGGGCCGCCGGACCATAGCCGTTGCCTACCATGGAGAATTTGCCTGGCTTGCTGGGCTCAAGGTATTCGAAATCGGTGCTGAGGGTGAGATAGTCGCTGTAGCGCTCGTTGGCGTAGCTGTTGTCCTCCAGGCCGCCGTGGCAACCCACGCACTTCTTGCCGAAGAGGTCGGCACCGCGCTTGACGCTCTGGCGCCAGGCCTTGAGGCGATAGCGCGCGGCATCGGATTCCAGCCAGTACTCCTGTTCCTCGCGCGTGAGGGAGGCGCCGTCCACGATCTTTTCCAGCACCTTGGCCACGGCTGGAGCAAAAACGTGATCGGGCTCGCCTGTGGGCTTGCTGACGGCGGGCTGGATGCGCCAGTTGCCCGAGGCAAAGCCTTTCTTGCGCATGTACTTCAGGAACTTGTCGCGGGCTTCGTCGCTGCTGTCGTTCTTCCAGGCCTCGAACTTTGAGACGAGTTCCGAAGTCGTGCCGATGTTCGTGCCGCGCGTCTGGATGTAGGCGACGAGGTCAATCATCTCCTGCGTGGGACGATGGGTCACGCGCACGATGGGAAAGCTGCCCGGCGCGATATCCCCGACGGCGACGCCGCTGCGGCCTTTGTACAGAACCCAGGCGCGGTCCTTGTATTCGTCGCCCGTTTCCTTGAGGAAATCAAACACCACGGCTTCGGCCGTGGCCGCGTCGCTGGCGTTGAAGTACTTCTTGTCGCCGGCCCATTTGGCGTAGATCTCGTCCTCGAAGGCCTTGCGGTCGCTCTGGGTCAGGGGCACGAAGTAGCGCGAAATGCCGCCAAAGGGGGGCATGATGCTCTGAGGCACCGTGTACTTGGGGTTGAAAAAGTGGGCGTAATGCCAGTCGTCGGTCCGCAGGCCGCCTTCGCGCAGCAGGTCCGGGCCTACACGGCGCGTAGCGAAATAGTGCGGCGACTCCCAGCTGGCTTCGCCGATCTGTGCCGTGGGGCCCCAGCGGCGGTTTTCGTAGTCAAAGGGGCGCACGAACTGGCTGTGGCAGTGCCAGCAGACGGACGCCTTGTACAACTCCTCGCCGCCCTTGACGCTGGGCGTGTTCAGCACCTTGCCTTCAGGGCTGAGCGAAACGTTGTGCAGGGCTGCCTGGTAGGCGCCCCACGCGGCAAACTTGTCCTCGAGCGGCTTGCGGTCTTTCTCGGGCGGGAGGTCGGCTGCGGCCATGGGGTAGTAAAGCGCCTGGGCGAATTCGGCTTCCTTGAAGCGGCTGAGCTCGTCGTACTGAAACACCTTGACGCGCTCGCCAGTGATCACGTTGGTGACGAAGTGGAAGTCAGGGTCCGTCTCGACGTCCAGCCACGCCACGCCCACGATGGCCATGAAGGTGAGGAAGTAGAAACCGACGCCGGCGAGAAGAATGTATTTTTTCATGTTTTAGCTGCTCGTGATTCGCGCTTCGATGCGAGCCCCAGGCCTGCGGCGCCTCTTACACCAACCTCGGGTTGGCCGAAGGCTTGCCCCAGAACATCGTGGCAATGATGTTGTAGGCAAAGCACAGCATGCCCACGTCCATCAGGAAGCCGCCGATGGTGCGGATGTGCCAGTAGAAGCCCAGCACATCAAGCGTGTCCGGCCAGTCCGTGTTGTTGATGAGCATGTGGCCCTGAACGATGCCCGCGATCCAGAGGATCAGGGCCATGAACAGGAAGCCGAAGAACGTCAGCCAGAAGTTCAGCCGCGCCAGACCGACGCTGTAAACCTCGCGGCCTGCCAGCTTCGGAATCATGTAGTAGAAGGCCGCCATGGTCCACAGGCTGAACACGCCGAAAAGCGCCAGGTGCGCATGGCCCACGACGTAGTCGGTGAAGTGAATGACGGGCTGCAGCGCGCGCAGGGCTTGCGTGGGCCCCTGGAAGCAGGTCGTCAGGTAGTATACGGCGCCCAGCACCAGGAACTTGACCACCACCGTGTTCGCAAAGAGGTCCCAGCGGCCCTTCAGCGTGCCCCAGAAGTTGGCCAGCACCGTCCAGACCGGCACGATCAGCATCAGCGAAGAGACAATCGCGATAGTCTCCACCCAGTCAGGAATAGGGCTGAACAGGTAATGGTGGGCGCCTGTGAACGGATAGAAGAAGGCCAGGGCCCAGAAACCGATCATCGAAAGCTTGTGGGAATACAGCGGGTTGCGCGTGGTAACAGGCAGCAGGTAATAGGCAATGGAAGCGCCCATGGGCGTGACCCACAGACCCACCACGTTGTGCAGGAAGAATCCGTTCATGGCCGCGCTGTTGGCGCCCGTGCTGTTGGGCAGCGCTGCGACAAAATTGCCGACGATATAGTTGATGGCGGTCCAGGTCATGCCGGCCATGAGGTACCAGAGGCTGACGTAAATCTTGGGTTCACGCCGGTTGGCAATGGTCATGAACAGGTTCGTCAGCGTGGCGCTGAGGCCCAGCGTGATGAACACGTCGGCCAGCAGGTTCATCTCGGCGAACTCCAGCCCCTGGTTGAAGCCCAGGTGCACGCCGCCGATGCCCAGCACCATGCCGATGTTCCAGAGAATCACGCCGGCCCAGGAAAGACCCGGCTTCCACAAAGGCCGTGAGCAGAGCTTGGGCACCATGTAGTGCGCAAAGGCGATGGAGCCCGTCGAAAACCAGCCATAGGCCACGCCCTGCGTATGCGAGATGCGCATGGGACCGTACAGCGTGGCGAACCAGTCTCCCAGCAGCCAGGGGAAGTTGAACTTCAGGCTCGTGAAGAATCCCGCCCAGGGACCCCAGGTGACCCAGAACAGCGCGGCAAGACCCCACGCGTAAATGATGCGGCGGTCCACCAGCGGTTCCAGCACGGAAGCCGAGAGCTTCTCGTCGTGGCCTGCAGCCGCGCCGGAATGAACTTCGATAGCCCCTGCCATGTTTGCGTCCTGTGTCAGCGGAACAGAATTGAAGGGCGGGTTTCGCGCCGGGCGCGAAACCCGCTTGCAGCCTTGAGGTTCAGGCCATCTTGTCGAGGTCGACGGCGAACTCGACCTGGCCGGCCTTGACCTCGACTTCCTTCTTCAGCACGGCGGAGTTGGAAGTCTCGTGCCAGACCTGAAGTTCGTACTTGCCGTCGGCCACGTTTTCCAGGGCCACGACGCCCTTGTTGTCCTTGTTGGTCCAGCCGACGTAGGCGTGGTCCGTCACCATGATGCGGCCCAGTTCCCAGGAGTGCAGAGAGCAGCTCACGGAGTAGTAGCCCTTGCGGATGAAGCCGAGGCCCTCGGTGTTGAGCTTGCCGTTGGCGGCCATGGTTCCGCCGTTGGAGATGTTGGGGCCATTGCCCGTGGGGGCAACGCCCGAAGTCGCGATGGCGTGGTTGACCGGGTCTCCGTTGACCCAGGTGACGTGGCCCCTGGCCGCCACATCGTGGACGCGGGGCTCGAAACGGAAGTAATGGTTCTGAACTTCGACGGCGCTGTGGGTGTTTTTGGCGACCTTGGCCACGCCCCGGGGTTCCAGCACCACAATGCAGTTGGCCAGACGCACGGCGTCGCCGTCCTTGAGCGTGAGAACCTTTTCATTGACGACGTACTTCGTGCCCAGCGGGTTGGGCTGGGGGTAATACTTGTCAACGTCGACCTCGCCCATGGCCCGGGCGCCGTCGTCGCCGGTCAGGCCCGAGGCCTTGAGGCTGGGGTCCGTCCACTCAACGTGAGGGCCCTTGTAGTTCACGGTCACCTTCACGGTCTGCTTGCTGGAAAGGTCCGAGGCGTTGACGACCTCGTACACGCCGGGATCGGCGGAACCGCCGTCGCTGGAGCCGCCGTCGCCGCCGCCGGCAGGGGGGCGCTTGCCGGAAGACTTGCCGCCCTTGGGCGCGGTGCGTCCGTTGCCGGCGCTGTCGCCGCCGCATCCTGCGAGCGCGAGGGGCGTGATCACCAGGCCGCTGGCGAGCACCATGGACGCGCCGAGGAACTTGCGGCGCTCTTCGTTGGTGTTGTGCTTGTTGTCCGACTTCATGGCTTTCTCCGTGTTGTTTCGAAGGTCTCGATCTCGAGCTTCGTTGTCTTGCCCCCGGCAAGGGACTAACAGTCCGCGTCGTTACTTGATGCCCGGTTTCGCGTTCTGAATGCGGTTGGTCAGGTCCTGCAATTCCTGCTGGCCCTCACGGGTCTTCGGGTAATGGAACAGCAGGTAATCGCGCAGGACTGCCGCGGGGTCGGCCGGCATCTGGTTGGCCGGCCAGCGGCCCGAAGCGTCCAGCTTGATGATCTTGGCGTAGTCATCGGTGGAGAAAATGGTCTGGCCCCTGGGCAGACGATTGCCCTGGCGATCCATGTCGCTGAAGAAGTCAAACATGCGCGCCTTGGGCTGAATCAGATCCGGATTCAGGAACCAGCCATGGACCCATTGATAGCGTACACGGTCCTGGGCCCAGGCAAGATTGGGTGCCTTGCCGCCCGGCACGCGGTAACCGTCGACGTCCTCGCGGTACTCGTGGCACTGGTTGCAGGCATTGCTGGCCATGACGGCCTTGCCGAACTGCTGGTTCTGCTCGTTGAGGGTCACGCTGGGCGGAGCCGAGTAGGCCAGCGGCGCCTTGGCGTAATTGGCCAGGAACGCCACGATGGTGCGCGCCTCGCCCTCCGTCAGGCCGAAATTGGGCATGCGCAACCCCAGATCAAGGCCTGTGCCGTCGCCGGCGGCCTGCATGTGGCGGATCATGTGCGGGTGCTGCAGCCAGGCCACCGTCCAGGCCGGGTTGAGGCGCAGGCCGGCGTCATGGAGTCTGGGCGGCGTGTTCAGATTCAGGTTGTCGCCTGAGCCAAAGCGTTCCGTGCGCCGAATGGTCGCTTCGTGCCGCCCAAGGTCGTGGCAGCCCACGCAGTTGTACTTGCGCATCAACCACCAGCCGTCCGCGTTGACTTTGGCGTCGCCCTTGAGCTTGTAGAGGAATTTTTCCGTCGGCAGCTTGGTTTCGCGCGAGCCCACGATGAACATCGTGATCAGGCGCGATTCTTCGTCGTCCAGCTCGAACAGGGGCATGCGCAGGCGCTCAAACCAGTTGCTCTTGCGCTTGCCCTTGTCGTACTGGCGGGGGCTGTAGACCTTGCCGGCGAACCAGGAAATCTTGGTGTCGTAGTCGTGCTTGTCGTGGATGAAGTCGCGGCGGTAGGCGCCGGGCAGTTCAAAGCCGCCGCCGCCCAGCGTCTCAAATCGGGCCCGCGTCATCAGGGGCGCAAACGGTGATTGCGCCGCTGCCCTGGGGTCGTCGGGCTGCGGGTGCTCGTGCATCAGGCCGAAGTCAAGGCGCTCGATCAGCTTGCTTCCCTCGTAGGTCAGCTCGGTGCCGATCTTGCCCTCTTCTTCCAGCCCGGGAATGTTGTGGCAGGAAGCGCAGCCGTAGTAGGCCACATACTTGCGCCCGAACCCGGCATAGGTCGATTCTTCGAGCTTGTGCCGCGCGTTGCGGATCTTCTGGGTGGCCGCGACGATTTCCGCGGAGAAGCGGCTGACATCCTCGCCGCGGCTCAGGGCCTGGGTCATGTCCGTGCGGGCCCGCGCCAGCGCTTCGCGCCCGTCGTAGAGGGCGTCCATCCACTTCTTGAACTCGGCATAACCCGCCAGGGCGTGTTCCCTGGGCCCGGCTTCGCCCGCCTCGGGATCGTCGCCCTGGCCAACGGGCAGGATCGGGATGTCGCGAACGATGGACTCCACAATGGTGCCGGAGCCTTCCAGGAAGGCGTAGGGTTTGTCGCCGCCCGTGCGCTTGAAAATGTCGTGCTGCGGCGCATCCAGGGCTTCCTTCTCGGGGTGCTTGAGGCTCTTGAGGTAGGCCACCACCAGCTTGGCCTCCTGGATGGCCTTGAACACCGTCAGATCCTTGCGCAGGGCCGCCACTTCAGGGCCCGTCAGGTTGATGCCCGCCGGAGCGAAGCTGGTCTCCGGCCGCAGGTAGAAGTCCGTGCGCGTATAATCCGCCACGCCGCCCTTCTCGAAGGCTGCCTTGATACGGGCTTCCAGGGCCGCCACGCTGGCGGCGCTGAGATCGAAGTCCGCCGCCTGGGACCAGATGGCCGGCATGACCGAGTGGGGGTCCTTCTTTCGGGGCTGGAGTATCCATTCCACCAGATAGTCGGCGCTGTTTTTCTCACCCACGCGGGAAAGGTTCGCCGCCCAGGAATAGGCCTGTTCATTTTTCAGCAGCAGGCCGTTCTTGTCCTTGCCTGCCCGTGCCGGGTCCATGGTGGGCTTGCCGTCCCGGGTCAGGTACTTGCCGACGGGGTTCGGCACCGCGTCCTTGCCTTTGCCCACAACCTCGAGGTCCGGCTTGTCCGTGTGGCAACCCATGCAGCCGCGCGTCTCGAACAGGTCTTTGCCGCGACTTTCCGCCTCTTTGTCGCCCACCTTCACGCCGTAACTGTTGCCGCCTCCGGGCGTGTTGACGATGCCGCGCTCGTTGGCCCAACGCGCGGCCTGCCAGACGTAGGCCGAGATGAGCTTGAGGGCGTCCACGTTCTCGCTGTTGAGCACGTGATTGCCCCACTCGTCGAGCACAGCCTCGCCGGTCTCCGCGTCCTTCTCGTAGCTGAAGGGGCCGTAGAAGAAATGGGGCATCTTGGTGCTTGGCCTGAAGCCCTTGGGATAGCGGATCCAGCGGGCGAGCCAGCTCTTGTCCTCCAGCTTGACGGCAAGCTGGGCCAGGTTGGGGCCGACGTGCTTGTATTCGGTGTTCAGCTCGCCTAATCGGTTCTCGGCGGCTGCAATCTGCCGTTCGACTTCATAAAGCTCGAATTGTCGGGCCTGGAGATCGCCGGGCAACCTGTTGTACTCGGCCTCAATGGCCCGGTTGTTCGGGTTGGCCGCGTAGGCGGCCTCCACCTCGCGGAAGCGGCGCTGCAGCTTGTCGATGGCGGCCAGCACCGCCGATTCGCGCACGCGGATGTCACCGAGGTCCTTGGCGACCTGCATACGCTCGTCGGCCTGGGGCTCAAAGCCATCGTATTTGTGGCAGCCGTAGCAGCCGTTGCGCAGGAACTGGTCACGGGCAGCCTGTAGCTGGGGCGCGCCTTCGAGCTCGATCTGCTTGTTGTGGCACATCTGGCAACCGGCCTCGTAGTAGCCGTCCTTGAAAAGCTGCCAAAGCGAGTGCTTGTAGTAGCCGTGGGCGTGGTTCACGCCGTGGATGTGGCGCCCGTTGCCTTCGTGGCAGGTGGTGCAGCCGAACTCGCTGGGCTTGTGGACGTCCAGCAGGCCATGGGTGGCCGGGTGGCTGGCGAACATCAGCAGGTGCTCGCGCACATAACTGCGGAAGTCCCGCGAGAGGTAGCGGAACAGCACGCGGAACCTGCGGGCGGTCACGGCCTCCACGAATTTGGCATCATTGAGGATGGCGGCGGGGTCGTCGAAACTCTGACCCAACTCACCCATTTCTCCCTTGAGGAAGCCCTCAGCCCGGGCCAGAGCCATGAGGCCAAAGCCGGCCTTGGCGGCGGCGTCGAACTTCTTGCCCTTGCCGTAGCGGCGCTCATAAGGCGTCAGGCCATCGTTGTCGGGTTCTTCGCTGTACTTGAACTCGTGGGCCCCGGCGGCGTCGGCCAGGTCCTTCAGGGTGGGCAGCGGGTCGCTGGAGGGTTCAAACTTCTCAAACTCGAACTCGGCGATGGGGTAAGCCTTGCCGAAGTGCGGGCTCTCAAGTTCGAAGCGCACGCGCTTGAGTTCGTCGGCCGTCAGGCCTTTGAAGTAGTCGCGCGTAGCGTTCTTGTCGATGTAGGCGGCCGCCACGGAGACGCCGGAGACACGCCAGAGCTCGGCCTGATCCATGCCGGCCTTGTCCGTCCCGCTGTGGCAGCTTTCGCAGCGGTCCACGATGTTGTTCGCGCCCTGGTTCTGGATGAAGCGCTGCTGGATGTCGATCTTTGTGGAATTGATGCCCGCAATGCGGCTGCGGATGGCGTCCAGGTCAGCCGTAAGGCGCTGCACCAGCTTGCGCTGCTCGATGCGCGGAGCCTCGAGGTCGATGCGCTCGTTGGTCAGGGCGTTGATCTCCTCACGCAGCTGAAGCTGCGCCGGAGCGCGGCGGAGCACGCGTTCTTCGCGCGACAGGAAGGCGGGGTCGTTGACGATGTTCTTGTCGCGGCCTGAATCAAACAGGTAGAGGTCGGCCAGGTATTTGGCGCGCTGGTTCTTGAGGCCCGTCTGGTCCGTGACCAGGCCGTCAATGTCGGTGTAGGCCTTCTCACGGATCGAAATGCGATAGCCGATGCCCTGGATCGGGGCCGCCTGGCGCAGGTAGGCCTTGAGGTCACGCTCGTAGGCGCCCTCGCTCTTGAGCAGTCCTGCCGCGTCGAGCGCGAGGCGCTCGACCTGGGGCATGACGGCGCGGGCCGCCGCGATTTTCTGCTCGGCGCTTCCGGTGTTGGATTCTTTGGTGAGGTAGAGACGGGCGAGGGTTTCCACGATGGAGGCGTCGAGGGCCTTGAGCTCGTCTTCGACTTCCGCGACCTCCTGCTCGATGTTGGCCAGGGCCGGGATTTCTTCGTCGTTGCGCAGGTCCTTGGGCAGGGGCGGGTTGACGGCCTTGAGCCGGGTGATCAGTTCGTTTTCCCAGGCCACGAAGGCTTCGCGACCTTCCACTTCGAGGTAGCTCTGCTTGAACTCATCGAGGATGCCGGCCGCTTCGTTTTCGGCGGAGGCGATGGAGCCGGCGTACTTGCGGTCCAGCAGTTCGAGCCGGCGCGTCAACAGCACGCCCAGCTCGGCGCGCTGCTCCGCCTCCTGCTCTTTCACGACCCAGTAATTGTGGGCCACGTCGAGGTAGCGGGGCTGATACACGTGGCGCCAGGGCTGCCGCAGGTAGAACTCATCAAAGAACATGTAGGCCAGGGCAGCGACCATGATGGCGACGGTGATGGTCAGCGGCGTCAGCAACGACTGCTGAACAATGGGATCAGCCGGGTCGTCGGTGGGCTTCTTCTGGGCGAGGTTCGTCATTTTTCGGTCGTCAGTCGTGGGGCTCGGGTCGTCGGTTTGTGGGGCCCGGAACTGCCCGGGCGCCTTGGGTGGTCACCGGAAACCGACGGCCGGTGACCTCGAACCGCGTCAGATGTTCAAAAGGTCCGGAATGACCCAGAGGTACTTGATGGAGAGCGTCAAGCGCAGGACGATCTTGACCACCACCAGCACCATGATGACCAGGTGGCCCAGGATGACCTGCTGGCGGATGAAGCCCAGCTTCTTCCACATTTCAGGCATGTACCACTTGAAGAAGCCGATCATGGCGCCGCCGATGACGCCCAGCATGCCCAACGTGACCACGCCGCCGATGACCGTGGCGGGGTGGAGCAGCCGGGCAAGGTAGGGGCCGGTGGTGGGTGCCAGGGCCCACTCCGGCTTGTTGAGCCAGTGGGCAATCAGCTCGCTGGCGTCCACGTTCACTTCAAAGATCACGCGATGGGGGTCCCAGTACTCCCAGGGCAGGAAGAGCTGCCAGCCCGGGCCGCGAATGTAGGTGCCGAGGATGATCAGCGCCACCCACAACACGATCCAGCCGAACTGGAAGACCGTGATGGCGAACTTGCGCTGGGTCCAGGTGTAGTAGCCGTTGCCGTAGGGGTTGAGGTCCACGTAGGGAATGGCCATGAGGCCCGAGATGATCATGCCGGGCAAGACCACGCCGGCGATCCAGGGATCGAAGTAAACCAGCAGTTCCTGCAGGCCCAGGAAGTACCAGGGGGCCTTGGAGGGGTTGGGCGTGAAGGCCGGGTTGGCCGGCTCTTCCAGAGGGGCATTGAGGAATATGGACCAGATCAGAAGGAAGGTGAACAGCGCCAGGCAGCCCACCAGTTCGATGCGCAGCAGATAGGGCCAAACGTGCAGGCGTTTGGCCCAGCTCTTGTGGTAGGGCTCCCACTTGCGGTGGTGCTTGGCGGCCAGGGCCGGGTTGGCTTCCAGGCGCTTGATGATGCGGTCGTTGCGGAAGGCCTGGCGGAAGGAAAGCCAGGTGAAGAACACCACCATCACGATCAGGATGGGGAGCGGTACGTTGTCCGGCTTGGAGAACTGTAACCAGAAGTGTTCCATAGCTTGGTGTCTCGTGGTTTGCGGCTGGAGGCTGCGACGGCGCCGGGCGCTCATCGCCCGCCGCCAACCACCTTCTCTATTTTCCTTCGTACACTTCCGCGTTCTCGGCGTGTACGAGCTTGACCATGGTCTGCTTGGGCTTGGCCTGCTCCAAGTCCGTGCGCAGTTTGAAGGGCGCCGGGCCGGAGATGTTGCCGTCCTTGCGGATGCGCCAGAAGTGCACAATCAGGAAGATGGAAAGCACGATGGGAATGCCGATGCAGTGCCAGATGTAGGCGCGTAGCAACGCGTTGCTGTCCACGATGGACCCGCCCAGCAGGGCAAAGCGCACGTCGTTGAAGGCCGTGGCGCCGATCTGGGGACCCAGGGGGCCTTCGTGGCCCACCACGGGCGTGGCACGCGCCATGTTGGTGCCCACGGTGACGGCCCACATGCCGAGCTGGTCGTCGGGCAGGAGGTAGCCGGTGAAGGAGAGCAGCAGGGTAAACTTGAGCAAGATGACGCCCACGCACCAGTTGAACTCGCGCGGCGGCTTGTAGCTGCCGGTCATGAACACGCGCAGCATGTGCATCCAGACGAAAATCACCATCAGGTGCGCGGCCCAGCGGTGCATGTTGCGCAGGATCTTGCCAAAGGGCACCTCGTTGGCGAGGTACATGATGTCGTTGAAAGCGTCAGCCTTGGTGGGGCGGTAGTAGAACATCAGCCAAACGCCGGTGATGGTGAGGATGATGAACAGCCAGAACGTCAGGCCGCCCATGCCCCAGGTGTAATTGTAGCGGACGGCGTCGCGGTTGATGGTGGGCGGGTGCAGGTGCAGAAACACGTTGCCCACGACGGCGAGCGTACGGTTGCGCGGGCTCTGGTCGAGCTTGTGGCGGATGATCGACTTGAAGACGACGTTGTCCTTGGGGTCGATCTTGGGCAGGGGCGGCAGGAAGCCGCGCCGCACTTTGGGCGTGCCGCCCTCTGCCTGGGACTTTGTCTTTTCTGCCTGTGCCTGATCTTCTGGGCTCATGATCTCTCTCGTGCATCCCGTTTCGTGTTCGTGCCAGGCATCCTGCCCCCGCGATGTAGCCTGCTCCGCAACGCGAGGCCTGCCGCACGGCTGACTAAAGCGCGATGTAGGCGCCGCCCTGCGGGCCGCCCTGCGTCCACTCGCCCTTTTCCTTGCGGTATGTCCTGCCCTTGTCCACCACGACCTGACCGTCGGAGGGGTCAATGGAAACGTCGCAGTGCTCCATGGGGCGCGGCGCCGGGCCTTCGAAGTTCACGCCATCGACGTAGTAGCCCGAGCCGTGGCAGGGACACTTGAACTTGTTTTCGGATTCCTTCCAGTCCGGCGTGCAGCCCAGGTGCGTGCAAAGCAGCAGGCCCACATACAGCTTGCTGGGCTCACGCACGACCCAGATGCGGTATTTCGTCTGCCAGCGAGTGTCCACCTTGCCGACCATGTATTCGTCAATGGTGCCGATCTTGAAGCGCGTCGGCGGCTCGAACAGCACGTTCTTGCTGCCGATGCTGAAATAGGGGCCGTTGCGCGTGAAACCCACCTGGAAGCCGCCCGGAAAGAAGAACGCGGCCACGGCGCCCGAGATCAGCGCGATGCCGCCGTAGGTGCCGGCCTGCACAAAGCGGCGGCGTGAAATCTCGCCGGCGGTGAACTTCTTTTCAAAAGTGCGCGCCGGGGCAACGGTGGCCTTGTAGGGCAGCAGGTTCGCCTTGGCCTCAGGCTTGGGACGCACCGAGCCCGGCTGCTTGGCGTTGGTCACGGCCGCCTTCACGTTGCCCGCGGCCGCGCCGGCCGCCGCCGCGCCCTTCTTGCGCGAGGCGGGGTCGATGCCCTTGACGCGGTCGGCGTCGTCGTGAGACATGCGCGGGATGTAGGGTTGCTTGGGCATTTCGCCGTTGATGCGCTTGACGAAATCATGGCCCCACTTCCGGCAGAAGTTGAGGGAGTGCTCGTTGTGTTCGAGTTCAACCTTGACGCCCTGCTGCATGATTTCGGCGCCGCACTCCATGAGCCGGTCTTCGATCATGTCGACGGCGTTGCCGAAGATGCTGTAGGCGCGGTCGCAGCCGGCGAAGGCCGCGGCCTGCTTCCCGGCAAGCTTCTTGCCGGGGGCCAGCTTCTCCTTCATGGCCTTGTCAAAGGGCAGGAAGTCGTCGTAGTGCTCGCCGTCGCCCCATGTGGGTTCACCCATCAGGATGCAGTCGGCCTTTGTCAGTTCCTCGACGGCGATCTCCGTGACGTTCTTGACGCCGATCAGGTTGCCGCCTGCCTGCTTCACGCCCTCGGCAATGGCTTCCGCCGAGTTCTTGGTGTTGCCGCCGCCCGTCGAGTAGACAATCAATATGCTCTTAGCCATCGCTTCCCCTGCCACGAACCGCATCTGGGCCAAAGCCCAAACAGGGCCAACGGGGCCCTTTCACGGCCACCCGTCCTGCCCCGGATTCTCGAGCCAAACAAGCGCTCAAAAATTGACCAGCCCGTAGAAAATTCAAGCTGTAAATTATGCGAGGTTTCAAGCAGTGTCAAACGCTTTCCATCAACGCCTGAAACCGCGCCAAACCAGCCTTTGGGCGAGAAGTCATACTCGGTGAGAAAGGGCATTGGAAGCCCTTTGGCGCTCGACCGCGAACTTTTCAATTCGGTGTCAGCCGGTCTTCTTTGGATTCGTCAGGATGCCCGGGGGGCCCTGCAGGCCCGGCTCGCCGGAGATGTCCACCACCGTGCCGCTGAACGCCACGGCCTCGCCCGTGCCCGGGTGCCAAATGGCGCGGCTGACCAGGAGGCAGGGAAAGACGGTGCCGTCGCGCCGTACGAGCCGCACGCGCGCCGTGAGAGTCTGGCGTGATGACAGGAGGGCCTCGGCAAAGGCGTCAATGATCTCCAGGTCTTCAGGGTGGGCCACACTGGCGCCGAAACTGCTGGCGTTGTCGATGAACTCGTCCGCCCGATAACCCAGCATCAGCAGAATGGAGCTGCTGATGTAGCGCATGGTGTAGAACTCGTCATTCTCGCAGATGTAGGACACCGTCGGCATCTCGGCCAGCAGGCTCTCGGCCGTGAAGGAGACGTCAGTGCGAGGGGGTTTGCGCGCCATGAGCAGTGCCGGCAGTCGTCGGAAAGTGGCCTGCGGCCACGTCTTCAACCCGGTCGAGCCATAGTGAATCGGGCCCGACTGCCATGCCTGGCGGATTTTCAGCCGCCGAAACGCGCAAGCCTTCCCCGGCTTGCGTGGGCAGGCCCTGTCTTGACGGCCTGTCCAATGACAGAAGTTACACCTCTAGCAGAAGATGGGTGGGAATGCAAGAAACACTGAGAGCCCCGCGGGGCAATCACGGGGCTCTCGCACTACTCCCCTCCCGGGCTAAGAGGGGTGGGGCACTTGTGGCGCCCTTCGGGGTCACATTCCCCGAGGCGCTGGACCCAACATATCCAGAATGACCGGGTGTTCAAGTGCAATCAGGATAAACTTGGTCCACTACTATCATAATTGTAAACTATTGGCGAGACTGAAGATATACGCGAAGCACCGTCAGGTCGCCAGGTCCGATGCCCGGAATGCGGGAGGCCTGACCCAGGTCCAGGGGCTGCACCAGCGCCAGCTTCTCCCGGGCCTCTTTGCGCAGGGCGTGGATGACCGCATAGTTCAGGCCCGCAGGCAGCTCAAAGCGCTCAAGGTCGCGCATGCGCGCCACCTCCTGATCTTCCAGCGCCAGGTACCCCGCATAGCGCGCGTCCGTCTCCAGCGTCGCGGCACTTGACGCGTCAAGACTCGCAGCCTCCGGGCACCGGGCGCAGGCCTCGTGCCACGGAAAGTCGGGCGAGCGCAGCCGCTCCCACAGGCTGCGGCCCTGGTAACGCGCAGCGCTGAGGGCCTGCCTCGCCGTCTCGATGGCCCGGGCCTTGTGTTCAAAGACGCGCCGGCGTTGCCCGTCCACACAGCCCAGGGCCACGCCCAGCGGCGTGAGGCGACGGTCCGCGTTGTCCGTGCGCAGCTTGAGGCGGTGCTCGGCGAGGCTGGTGAACATGCGATAGGGTTCCTCCGTGCCGCGCGTGGTCAGGTCGTCGATCAGCACGCCGATGTAGGCCTGATCGCGGGTCAGAATGAAGGGGCCCTGGCCCCTGAGCCGCAGCGCGGCATTGAGACCGGCCATAAGGCCCTGGGCGGCGGCCTCCTCGTAGCCCGTGGTTCCGTTGATCTGCCCGGCGAGGTAGAGCCCGCGGACGGCCTTGGTCTCCAGGGTCGGGTAGACCTGGGTGGGGGGGACGAAGTCGTATTCCACGGCATAGCCGTAGCGCACGATGCGCGCCTTCTCCAGGCCCGGGATGCTCGCCACCAGGGCGTCCTGCACGTCGCGCGGCAGGCTGGTGGAGATTCCGTTGGGGTACACTTCGCGGGTGTCCAGGCCCTCCGGCTCCAGGAAGATGTTGTGCTCGCTCTTGTCCGCAAAGCGCTTGATCTTGTCCTCGATGCTGGGGCAGTAGCGGGGGCCACGCCCCTGGATTTGGCCCGAATAGAGCGGAGAGCGGTGCAGGTTCGCCGTTATCAGGGCGTGGGTCCGGGGGGTCGTGCGCGTGATGAAGCAACTGGACTGGGGCCGGGAGATGGCCTCGGTCAGGAACGAGAACGGCACAGGCGGGTCGTCGCCCTTCTGTTCCTGGGTGGCGGACCAGTCGATGCTGTCGCCATCAAGGCGCGGCGGCGTTCCGGTTTTCAGGCGGCCCATGCGCAGGCCCAGGGCGCGCAGTTGCCCCGACAGGCTCAGCGCCGCGCGTTCTCCAACGCGGCCGCCGACGGTCTGCTCTTCGCCACAGTGCATCAACCCGCCCAGGAAGGTGCCGGTGGTCAGAATCACGCAGGGGGCGTTGAGGTCTTGCCCGTCGGCCAGGGTGACGCCTGCGACAGCGGCCCGCGGCGCCGGCGTGTCCGTTGTCGTTTGCTCCCCGGCGCGCGTGATCAGCGCGACGGCTTCGCCCTCGATCACCGTGATGCCCGTGCTGCCTTCAACCCACTCGCGCGCGGCCCGGGCGTAGGCGGCCTTGTCTGCCTGGGCGCGCGGGCTTACCACGGCCGCGCCCTTGCTGGTGTTCAACATGCGGAACTGGATGCCCGTGGCGTCGATGAGTTGCCCCATGGCACCGCCCAGGGCGTCAATCTCGCGCACCATCTGCCCCTTGGCGACGCCGCCGATGGCCGGGTTGCAGCTCATGCGGCCGATGCCCTCGCGCTCGAAGGTCACCAGCGCAACGCGAGCGCCCATACGGGTCGCGGCCAGCGCGGCTTCGATGCCGGCGTGGCCGCCCCCGACGACGATGATCTCGAACTGCGCCATGGCGGAAGTCTAGCGCCGCGCCCGGCGCGAAACAGGCGGTGGAAACCGGCGCGTCAGCGCGGCGGCATGACGCCGAACTGGGGCGCCGTGCGTTCAAGGTCAATGAGCCACACCCCGTTCTTCTTCACGTAGAAAATCTTGCCGCGCGGCACGTTCAGCCTGCCGCCGCTGATGAAGCTGACCTGGCCGTGGGCGACAATGGAAACCTCGACGACGTACTCCTCGGCCCCGGCGGGCACGATGAGAGGCCCTTGGGGCAGCACGGAGTCAATCACAATGGCGTTAGCCTGCCGCGGCACGCTGTTGACCCACTGCCTGCGGCGCTCGCTGGTGTTGGGCTCCACCCTGCAGTAGCGCAGGGCGTCTTCCCAGTCGTGGTCATTGAACTCCGCCACGGCGCGATCCGTGACACGGCGGATCTGGGCTTCGTCGCTGCCCTGTCCTTCGAACAGGCCGAAGTACCACGCCACCAGCCCCACCAGCACGAGCAGGACGGCGGTGGCCGCGATGTTGCGAATCTGACGCTGGTTGAGCTGCATGCCGCTGCCTGTCGTGTAACCCCCAGGGGCATGGAACGAATAAGACGGCGTGAAGTAGGCGAATTGGGCTATTTCACGACAGCCAGGGGCAGGTAGTTGCCGCCGTGGTCCTTGGCCAGTTTGCCGAGGAACCAGCCGTCCTGCCGGCCCACGCCCACGGTGTTGATGGTGATGCGCGCGACGCGGTTGCGGTCGGCCACCTCTTTGAGGAAGTCGGTCATGATGGAGCGATACATGGCCGCGACGTCACCACCATTGGCCATTTTCTTGAGTTCGTCGCTGCTGCCGCCCCACTTGCCGGTGGTGGAGTAGCCGTCACTGTAGAAGAAGATGGTGTCGGGGACGAATTCGTCGGGGTGTTTGCCCGTGACGACGCCCTTCTCCTTCTTCTTGAGTTTTTCGGGGTCGATGCCCGCCAGGCGCTCGCTGAGGTCGAAGGCGGCGTCCAGGGCCCCGCCGACGTTGGTTTTGCGCGCGCCTTTGAGGCCGCGCAGCCACTTGGCAGCGTCCTCGACGTTGGCCTTGTCGCAGGGCTTGAGCTCGTCGCTCCAGGTTGCCATGTCATCGGCGAACGAAATGATGGTGAAGTGGGTCTGCTTGGGGTCGAGCACTTCAAGCGAACGGATCATTTCTTCGCGGGCGAGGTCGAGCTTGCAGTTGATCTTGGACCAGTCCAGGGGCCGCCGCTTGTCGGGGTCGTTGGGGTCCTTGGTCAGGGTCTTTTTGAGCTGTTCCAGCTCTTCGGGCGGAATCTTTTCGGTCATGGAGACCGAGGCGTCGATCACGAAAATGTAGCGGTCGGAAAACGTGTCCGCGCCGAAAATGCGCCGCGCCCGCGTGGCGCCCTTGTCGCCGCCCTTCTTGGGCGGCAGGCCCTGCTCGGCGCGCTTGGCTTCCTTGTACCAGTCAATCCAGGCGTCGGCGTCGGTGCCGAGGTCTTGGTTGGTCAGTTTCTTGAGCGCCTTGGAAAGGTTCAGCCGCAGCTTGCCCTCTTCCACAGACAGGCGGTTGATCAGGGCCAAAATGGCCCGGTCCTTGTCCATGGAGGCGCACTCCACCACGAGGTCAATGGCCACGTCGCGCACGCGCCAGCTCTTGTCATTGAGCGAATTCAGGGCCAGGTCGAAGACGCCTTCGCGCTGGGTGTGGGGCAGCAGGGCGGTGAAGGCCAGCACGCGCATATCCGTGTCCGTGCCTTCCCGCGCCAGCGAGAGCACGTACTTGATGCTCTCTTCGTGGTCCGAGTTGCCGGCGATAGCGTCCAGCATGGCCATGCGCACGCGCAAAGGCCACTGCTTGCGGTTAGTGATGTCGGCCTTGAATTTCAGGGCCTCTTCGGGCTCGCCCATGTTCTTGACGAGCGTGAGGATCTGCATGGCGATCTTGTAGGCTTCCTTGGGGCGGGGCTCCTTGTCGCCCTTCTTGGGGTTGCCTTTGGCGTCCTTCTCGACAATGCCGGCCTTGTCGCACTCCTGCCAGTAAGCCAGCAGCTTGATGGCGTGTTCGTAGTCCAGCAGTCCGCTCATGGCCTTGACGGCGTCGAGCTGGCTGGGCACGTCGGCCTTCGTGTCCTTGAGCAGGCGCTCGCACACGGCCCAGTTGCGAGCCTGGGCGGCCTTGTCGATCTTGGCCTGGGCCGGAACGACGCAAAGGGCCAGCAGGCCCAAAGCCATCAGAGTCAGACTGATCTTCGCGCGCATGTTCATTTCTCCGGACGTCCCTTGCGCCAGCAGTTCGTTCAAAAAGCGGCTTCCCGCCACCAATTCAAGCCGGTCGGTCCCAAGCAAGTCTGGCCCGACCTCCATTTCAAAGGGCCTTCAGGCCGTCTGAATCGCGCATGCCATCCGTGGCTTGCTTCCGCAGGCCGTGTTTCACATGACCTCAGGTAGTGTAACGAATCCGCCGCGCCCTACACGCCTCTGAAGCCTCAAATTCGGCCCTGTCACCGCAGTTTCACGGCAGCCGGTGATTCCACACCGGGGCCCGTTTCTCCTGGAAGGCCCGGACACCTTCTGCCGCGTCGTCCATTGCCAGTACGCGCTCGAGGTAGACGCTCTCCATGGCGCCGACCTGGGCGCGGAAGCGCTCAGCCGCGCCGGGACGCAGCAATCGCGTCGCCTCGCACAAGGCCGCCCTCGACAATGAAGCATATCGTGCGCAGAGCGCTTCGACCCGGTCTGTCCAGTTCGAAACCGGCACTGCCACAATTCCGGCGCGGGCAGCCAGTTCGGCGCCGGTCAACGTAGCGCCGGAGGTCAAAAGCTCGGCGCACAGGGCTGCGGGCCATTTCATGGGGGCCAGCACCAGGGCCGCGGGCGGCAGGCATGCCAGGCGGATTTCCGGCAGGCCCAATTGGGCGTCCTCGGCGGCCAGCAACATGTCGCAGGCCAGTGCCAGTTCCAGCGCGCCCCCAAGACAATGCCCGCGCACGGCCGCCAGGGTGGGAACCGGACAGGCCAGGAGATTCTCAATCAGCCCGTGGGCGGCCTTGAGCATGGCGCTGACCTTCTCGCGCCCGAGGTGCTCGGAAACGTCAGCCCCCGCCGAAAAGTGCGCCAGGGCGCTTTGGACGACCAGCAGGTTGAAATCATCGCGCTTGTTCAGTGCCGCTATTTCGCGCGACAGGCTATCCTGTAGCGCGGCGGTCAGGATGTTCAACGGCGCCGCGTTCAGGGTGACGCGGGCGACGCGGCCGTGAACGCTGATGCGGTAACTCACGGAGTCTCCATGGCGGGGCCCAGGGGTATTGTGGCGGGCGAGCTGCGTGCGCTCAAGCCGCTGGCGTGGTTGCTGGCGGCGGCCTTTGTGCTGTTGGGGGGCAGCCTGCTGTGGCTGGAACTGAAACAGCGTCCCCAGGCTCCAAGGCCGGCGCACCTCGTGATTGACGCCCGGGAGGTGCTTGGCGCCGACGACATTCTGTTCAACGAAACCCGGCCCGCAGCGCCCTACTCGCAGGGCGAGTTCACCCCGCTGGTCATTTACGAAGTGGCCCTGAAGGACCCGTCCCGTCGATTCAGCCACCCTTTCGTGCTCAATTTTTTTGGAGAACGGGACGAAAGCCTCGCCCTGGCGCGCAAGGACAAAGAGGGCTGGATCAAACTCATGGGGGCCCAACCAGGCCCCCATCCCGATGTGGCGCTGAGCGTGAAGGCCGACCAGCCCGGACTCTATGCCATAGGTCGTTTCAGCAGGTAATGGCGGCTACGACAGGGGCGGGATGTATTCGGCCCTGAGCACCTTGCCTGACTTCGCCAGCTCCAGCTTCCAGATGCTGCCCTTCTTGCACTTCTCCCACTTGATGCCAAGAGCGTCCAGGGTGGCCGGGATTTTGTCGCCGTGGGAACACAGGGCATAGACGCCCTCACCCGCGGGCAGCTTCAACGCGCCGCCCCCCTCATAAAGGTCGTTGTCCACGAGCAGTTCCACGCCCAGGGCCGTGGCCAGCGGCACCACCGTCTCGCGGCAGCGCTGTGCCGGAGAGGTCCGCACTTCGCCGATGCCGCTCTTGCGCAGGTGCTGCGCGAGCTGGAACGCCTGCTTTTGTCCTTTTTCGGTCAGGGGTCGGTCACGGTCGTCCTCGCTCCAGGCTTCCCGGGCGAGGGCTTCAGCATGGCGAATGAGGTAAACGGTGGTCATGGTTGCGATGGGCAGCGGGCCAGCGAAGTTCGTTAGTTAAGACGTAAGAGTCAGGTTAGCATCTTCTACTACATGTCCAGCAGCCCATCGGCGGAGATACGCATGAAGCGCCTGTTTCCCTTGGCCCTGTTTTCATTGGTTCTTTTCAGCCTGACGCTGCACGCCCCCTCGGCGCAGTCGGCGCCGGAGATCGCCGTCGGGTCGCTGGAGGATCTCGCCAAGCTGGAAAAGAAAGTCCAGGAAGTGATTGCCCGCACGCGCCCGGCGGTCGTGGGCATCCGCATGAGCAATTCCTCGGGCTCCGGAAGTTTCATCTCCGCCGACGGCTGGGTGGCGACGGCGGGGCACGTGTGTGAAATCAAGCCTGACGTCAAGTGCACCGTCATCGGCCACAACGGTGAAACCTACGAAGGCGTGGTCTACGGCAGCGACATGGCCATGGACTACGGCCTCATCAAGGTCGATACCAAGGGAAAGAAGGTCCCCTTCCTGGAACTCGGGGAGAGCGAGAAGGTCAAGAACGGCCAGTGGCTCATTGCCATGGGCCATCCCCTGGGCATCGAGAAGAACCGCGACGGCGTGGTGCGCGCGGGCCGCGTCCTGCTGGCCAAAAACCGCCAGGGCTTCATCACCATGGATGCCCCGGTCATTCACGGGGACTCCGGCGGACCCGTGGTGGACCTCGGGGGAAAGCAGGTTGCCATCAATCAGTCCATCAACGGGCTTGACGCCCGTGTGAACAACGTGACGCCCGTGGAGCTGTTCAAGAAGCAGCTCGACCAGATGAAAAACAAGGAAGTGCTGCACCGCGTCAACGGCCAACCCCGCTTTGGCCGCGGCGTGCAGAGCGACGGCCTGACCGACGCCGAGCGCGAGGCCTACGGGCGCGCGATGGAGCTTCACGGTCGCAAGAACTACAAGGAGGCGGCCAAGCTCGTGGAGCCTTTTGCCGGCAAGAAAATCACCGACCCCGGCGTGCTTTACAACCTGTCCTGCATCTACGCCATGCAGGCTGTGGGCGCCAAGGGCCCCGAGGCCGAATCGCTGCAGAAGAAGGCCGTGGAATTCCTGGTCAAGGCCATTGAGGCCGGCTGGGACGACCTCGAGCACACGCGCCGCGACAGCGACCTCGATGGGCTGCGCCAGCGCAAGGATTATGCTGCGGCCGAGAGCCTGCTGGCCAAGGCCTCGGTCAAGTCGGTCCTGGGCCTGGCGGTGCGTTCGTCGGCGGGAATCCGCGTCTCGGACGTCATTCCGGGATCGCCCGCTGACCGCGCGGGCCTCCGCAAGGACGACATCATCCAGAAGATCGGCAAGGCGCGCATCAGCGGCCCCCAGGATTACTGCGATGCGTTGCTCCTCACGGGGCTGCCCGCAGATACCGAGGTCGTTGTTTCGCGCAAGAAGGAGAAGCCGGGCCCGCTCAAACTCAGCCTGCCGCCCCTTGGCATCAAGGTATTCTCGTCGGGCGGCGCCCAGATCACCGAGATCGTCGAAGACTCCATCGCTTACAAGCTCGGCCTCAAAGTGGGGGACGTGATCACCAAGGTCGATGCCGTCAAGGTCAAGTCCACCATCGAGTTCGTCAACGCGCTGTTTTGCTCCGACGCGCGCAAGCCCGTGGTTCTGACCTTCAAGCGCGGCACGGATGTTGAGACCGTTGAGGTCACGTTTGCGGCCTCGGAGGCTTCGGGGGCGGCCAGTTCATCGAAGCAGGACCCGGGGCTGCTGAAACTGTGGGAGAAGGTCAGCGCCCGCTATGCCGATGCCGTCTTCAGCGTCAAGCAGAAGGGCAAGCAGGTGGCCTTTGCAACCGCCGTGGATGCCCGCGGCTACCTCTTGTCCAAGGCCAGCGAGATTGACGCCGCGGAAAAAATCGTCCTGCTCGGGCGCGGCGGCAACAGCTTCGAGGCCCAGGCGGTGGCCACGGACAGTCGCACCGATCTGGTGCTGCTCAAGGCTCCCCACGCCCTGGCTTCAGTGGTCCGGTTCGAAGGCACGGGCGTGGCGGGGGAGTTCCCCGCCATCGGCACGCTGCTGGCTACCCTTGATGAGAAGGGAAGCGTCCTGGCCCACGGATTTGTGGCCTTGCCCCCCTACGACTCGGACGCCAATGCCAGACCCCTGCCCGACGACGCCGTGCTCGGTGTGGGCGTAGAAGACGTGAAGGACGGGGGCATCAGGCTCACCACCGTGACGGCCGGGGCCCCGGGAGAAAAGGGCGGTCTGAAGGTCGGCGACGTCATCAGGCGCATCGACAGCCAGGAAATGACCAATCGCGACGTGTTCATGGCATTCATGCGGGAAAAGAGGCCCGGCGACGTCATCAGCGTGGAGCTGATTCGCGACAACAAACCCGAGCAGCTCAACGTCACCCTGGGAGCACGCAAGGACTTGCCGGGGGGCGGCGGTGCCGCGCCTCAACAGGGTCCCAAGGGCACGGGCAAGCCGGACCTCGGCGTGGCGCGCGTAAGCCCCGCCAATCCGGGCGTGAAGGTCGAGCGGATCGTGGACGGCAGCTCAGCGGAAGTGGGCGGCCTGCAGGAGGGGGACGTGATTCTCGAGGCCGGAGACAAGCCCACCCACAGCGCCGAAGAGCTGGCCGCGGCGATTAACGAGCGCAAGCCCGGAGACAAGCTGAAACTCAAGATCTCTCGCGAGGGCAAGGCCCTTGAGCTGGAGATTGAGCTGGCCGAGCAAGAGGCCCCTCCGCCCTCGGGTGCGGGCACCCAGAACAAGGGTCCCGTAAACGCCCGCTGTGACCGTTTCGGCAAGGTCATCCAGCATGACGCCCTCATCGCCCCACGGCACATGGGCGGGCCGGTGATCGACCTCAAGGGCAACGCCGTCGGCATCAACCTGGGCCGCAGCGACCGCACGCGCAATTTTGCATTGCCCGCAGCGCGCGTGCTTGAGGTGCTGCAGCATCTGCTGGCGCAGGCCGGAGCCAAATAGGCTGGAGAGAGCGTCACGCAAAACGAGCAGAGCCGGGCATGAAACGCCGGCTCTGCTGAGTTTGGTACCCCTAACGGGATTCGAACCCGTGTCTAAGCCTTGAGAGGGCTTCGTCCTGGGCCAGCTAGACGATAGGGGCAAGATTGAAGCGCCTTGGGGCTCTCAAACCCCCGGCGCCTTGATACAAGGCGAGGCAGGGTAGCAAGCACCATAGGGGCGTCAAGCACTTGACAACTCCGCCCCACAACTTGACTTGATACGGCGATGTAAAAGCTTATAAAACAATATCTTATGCATATGGTTCGGGACCTCCCTTGACAGCCGGTGTTTGACGACTTGACACAGGCGTGCTACACTTCCTCGCTTCGATTTCGGACCGGTTCCTTCGCAGGCGCTGTTTGACCGTGGCGGACGCATAGTGGGACTCATATCACGCGAAAGCATCGAGGAGGTCCGCAGGGCCAATGATGTCGTCGCTGTCATCGGGCAATACGTCAAGCTCGAAAAGCGCGGCAAGGACTTCTGGGCCTGCTGTCCCTTCCACACTGAAAAGACGGCTTCCTTTTCGGTCTCGCCCGGGCGCGAGATGTTCTACTGCTTTGGCTGCAAGGCCCACGGCAGCGTGATCGACTTCGTCATGAAGTTCGAGAAGTTGAGCTTCCCCGAGGCTGTTGAAAAGCTGGCCCTGCGAGCGGGCGTCAACCTCAGCTACGAAAGCGGCGGTCCCTCGCGGCAGGAGCGTTCTCTGCGTGACAAGGCCTTTGAGGTCATGAACCTGGCGCAGAGGTATTTCCTGCATGAACTCAAGCGCGCCCCGGCGGCCCAGAAATACCTGCATGACCGCGGCCTCGACGGCGATGTGGCTGAGCGCTGGGGCATTGGCTATGCGCCCGACGAATGGAGCAAGCTGACGGATCTTCTGCGCGACCGCGTGCGCGACGATGAGGCCATCCTCGCCAGTGGCGTTTCGCGCGTGAATGACTCCGGCCGCTGGTACGACTTCTACCGCGGGCGCGTGACCTTTCCGATCCGCGACAGCCAGGGCCGCATCGTCGGCTTTGGCGCCCGGCTGCTGGACCCCAACGCCAAGGCCCAGAAATACATCAATTCACCCGAAGGCCCCCTGTTTTCCAAAAGCAGGCTGCTCTACGCACTGGATCGTCTGGCTGCCAGCCAGCGCCTCAAGCAGGACGGCCGCGCCCTCATCATGGAGGGCTATACGGATGTCATCGCCGCCCACGAGGCCGGCTTTGACAATGCAGTCGCGCCCCTGGGCACGGCCCTGACCGCTGAGCAGGTGCAGTTGCTGCGGCGCTACGGCAGCGGAGTCACCCTGGTGCTGGACGGCGACGCGGCGGGCATTTCGGGCGCGGAGCGCGGCCTCAACATTGTGCTTGAGGCGGGGGCCGACGCCACGGTTGCGGTCATACCCGGCGGCATGGACCCCTTTGATCTGCTGCGAGCCGAGGGCGCCGAGGCCTTTGAACGGGTGCTCAAGAACCAGCGCGATGCCTTTGACTTCAAGCTCGAGATGGTGCGCTCGCGCTACAACCTGGCGCGGCCGGCGGAAGTCACCGGCGCCCTCGAGGAACTGGCGGGCCTGCTGGCGCGGGTCGAGGATGAGCGGCTGCGCTCGCGTTACGTCAGCTACGCGGCAACGGCGCTCAAGCTTCGCGAGTCCCAGGTCACGCTGGCCGTCAAGGACGCGCAGGCGGAGTTGCGCCGTCGCGATGAGCGGGCTCAGGGTCGCGCGGCCGAAAGCGCGCCAGGGCCCAAGGCAGCAGTGGCCGGAGCGGGCGGGGCCCGGTTGATTTACGAGCGGCGACTTCTGGCGCGGCTGATGGATTTGCCGCAGACCCTGCCGGCCGCCGGCGAGTTGCTGGAGCCCGGGGTGTTGGCCAATGAGGGTTTGCGGGAGCTTTACGTGGCCCTGCTGAACACCTTTGACGAGCACGGCTCCGTGGTGCCGGGCGCGCTGTATGCGCATCTGGGTGAATCCGGTCGCGCTGAGTTGGAGGCGACCCTGAAGCTGACGCAGGCCCCGGGCACGGCGCGGACGGACGTTGTTCAGGAGGCTGAGCGTGAGTCGCTGCTGGAAGAGCTGCGCCGCCTGGCGGGCGGGCGTGGTGAAAGCGCGGGCCGCACCAGCCTCGAGGCCCTGCGCAAGAGCAAGTCGGCGGGCAGGCGGTCAGGGCGCAGGTCCTAGCCAGCCGGCGACGCCGTGGCGGGATGCCGCTTTGTCATGGGGCCGGTCCGGGGCCCACGGGGAGCCGGCGATCGGGCAGGCCGGGGACACGGATTTCCGGTTTGGCGTGAAAGCACCAGGGGCAGTTTTCGTTTAACAGTTGGGCAAAGGGCGGGCAGGCCCTATATAGGCGGCCCGCAAACGGAGTGAGATGACAGTGAAGAACGACAACGGCAAGACGGCTCGACCCACCACCAAGGTGTCCGGCGGCAACAGCAACACGGCAAAGATCACCCGGTCCTTGCCCAATCTGCCGTCGCGCGACTCGAAGGAAACCACGAACAAGCTGGTCAAGCCGGTGCCCGGCTTCCAGAAGACGGCCGCCGGCACCACCACGGTGGTGCCCACGGAAACGGCCAACCTGCTGCCCACCACGCGTGTGCTCAGCACCGAAGAGGTCGATGAGCAGATCCGCGGCTTGATCAAGCTGGGCCGCAACCGCGGCTATATCACCTATGACGAGATGAACGAGGCCTTGCCGGGCGACGTCGTGAGCCCCGAGCGCCTGGATCAGATCCTGATGCGCCTGGACGAGCTCAAGATCGAACTCGTCGAGGACAGCCCGGAGTACCGCGTGCGGGACAAGAAGGACCGCCGCCACTCCGAGCCCAAGCCCCCGGTCGATGAAGACGGCCGCATCGACGACCCCGTGCGCACCTACCTGCAGCAGATGGGCGAAATTCCCCTGCTCACCCGCGACGAGGAAATTGCGCTCGCCAAGAAGATCGAGATCACGCGCAAGCGCTTCCAGAAGCGCGTGCTGGAAAGCCAGATTGCGCTCATCGAGTCCATCCGCATTCTCGGCGAAGTCGAGCGCGGCGAACTGGCCTTTGACCGCACCATGAAGTTCAACTCCGAGTTCGAGATGGCCAAGTCGGAGATGAGCGCCCGCCTCAATGACAACCTGACCACGCTCAAGAAGATTGCCTTTGCCAACCAGACGGACTGGCTGATTCACGAAAAAGGACCCGGCGGGAAGGAGGAACGCGTCAAGGCCTACCAGCGGGTGCGTTCACGCCAGAAGAAGGCCGTGATCCTGCTTGAAGAACTCAACATCCAGACCAAGAAGATCAAGCCGATGATGGAGGAGATCATCCGCGTCGGTCGCAAGGCCAACTGGCTGAGCAAGGAGATTGAGCGCCTGCGCCAGTCTCCCGAGGCCAAAAAGCGCGTCGACCAGCTCGAAGAAGAGCTGGCCACCATGCTGCGCCGCGCCATGGAACCCCTGGCTGAGCTGCTGCAGCGCAGCGACGAAATGCGCCGCCGCTACCAGGCCTACGAAGAAGCCAAGCGCCGCCTTTTCAGCGGCAACCTGCGCCTCGTGGTCAGCATCGCCAAAAAGTACCGCAACCGCGGCCTGAGCTTCCTTGACGTCATTCAGGAAGGCAACACCGGCCTCATGAAAGCCGTCGAGAAATACGAGTACCGCCGCGGCTACAAGTTCAGCACCTACGCCACCTGGTGGATCCGCCAGGCCATTACGCGCAGCATCGCCGATCAGGCGCGCACCATCCGCATTCCCGTGCACATGATCGAGACCATGAGCAAGCTGCGCAACGTGGCCAAACGCCTGATGCAGGAAACCGGCCGCGAGCCCAGCGTGAAGGAACTCGCCACGGCGGCCGAAATCTCCTACGAAGAAGCCAAGCGCGTTCTGAAGATCAGCAAGCACCCCATATCGCTTGATCGCCCCATCGGCGATTCCGAAGACAGCTTCTTTGGCGATTTCATCGAGGACGAATCGGCCGAAAGCCCGGTCAACGTGGCCTCGCAGGAAATGCTCAAGGACAAGATCGACAAGGTGCTCAACACGCTCACCTACCGCGAGCGCGAGATCATCCGTCTGCGCTACGGCATCGGCGACGGCCACACCTACACGCTCGAAGAGGTGGGCCGCATTTTCAAGGTCACGCGCGAACGCGTGCGCCAGATCGAAGCCAAGGCCATCCGCAAGCTGCAGCATCCCGTGCGCTCGCGCAAGCTTGAGGGCTTCCTTGACGGCGTGCTGCCCGCGCTCATGCCCGGCGGCGATGACGGTGATCTGGGCCTCGGCCCCGAGGGCGAAGGCGAGGGCCTCGAGGCCGGAGATGAGGGCGTCGATACCGTCGAGTAGGACGGGCCCCGCTTCAAAACAGGACCCGATGCCCCCGTTTCATGGATCGGCCCGGTGCGCCCAACGCACTTGGCCGTCGCCAACGCCATGGTCTCTGGTAGTCTTTCAACATGGCCACATTTGCCGAGTCCCTCGATCTGCTTTGGAAGTTGCGCTCCCATGACGAGCCTGTCGTCGCCGCGCAGCGTGAGATCTCGCGTCAGAACGCGTTGATGGAGCAGGCGCGGGCCAGGCTGGCATCCGCCCAGGCGGACGTTGCCCGCGCGCGTGCGGACCTCGAGGTCCTGCGACGCGCCGAGCGCGACGACGAAGCCGAACTCAAGCGCCTTGAGCAGCGCATCGCCACGCTCGAAGCGCAGATGGGCAGTTCCACCAGCGAGGCGCAGCTCAAGAATGTGACAGCGGCCCTGGACAAAGAGCGCCGGCTCGCCGACGACCTCGAGACCCGGAGCCTTGAGCGCCTGGAGCAGATCGAGGCGGCGCAGGGGCGCCTGGCGGGCCTGCAGGCCGTCGAGGCCGGGGCCCAGGGCGCACTGGCGCAGGTCGAGCGCGCGGCATTGGCCGAGATCGAGGCCCAGCAGGCCGTCGCGGCCCGCCATCAGTCGGCGCGCGGCGCTTTGTCGCTCGAGGTGGAGGAGGGCCTGCTGGAGCAGTACGAGGCCGCCAACCGCCAGAACCCCGGCAGTGCCCTTGCCGCCGCAAGAGCCGGAGGATGCAGCGGCTGCTTTGGGGAGCTGACGCAGCAGCAGATGAGCGAAGTCCGCGCCCGCACCCACCTCGTGCGCTGCCCCCATTGCCACAGGCTTCTGGACTGGCGCGACTAGGCCATGGCCACTTCCTCGCTGCTTCCCGCCTCCTATGTCGCCGCGCAGTCCCCCGGCGCGGCGGCGGCGCGACTGGCGGGCGGCATTCTGGGCACCCTGGCTCGCGGGAAGAGCTTCGACGCCGCGGCCTGGGCCAGGCTGCTGGAGTTGCTGTGGGGCGACCTGACAGAGGATCCCCTGCGGCAGTTGTGCTGGAGTTTCAGCGAGGCCTGGCCCGACTATCGTCCCATGCACGCGCTCAACGCCTGCCGCCTGGCGCTGTTCCTGGCCTTGGCCCAGGGCCGCAGCGAGCCCCAGGCTGAGGCCCTGGCCCTGGCGGCGCTGCTTTATGATGTCGGCATGTGGCATCCCCGCCTGGCCTGCGTGCTGCACGGGGGCCCGCTCACGGAGCAGGAACGCGACGCCCTCAGCCGCCACAGCGCGCTCGGACAGGAGATGCTGGCCGCCGTGGCCGGTCTCGATCCCCTCGCGGCGCGCCTGGCCCGCGAGCATCACGAGCGGCCTGATGGCAGCGGCTATCCGGACAGCACGCCGCGCAACAGCCATCACGAGGCCTCGAGTCTCGTTCAGCTCGTGGACAGCTTCCTCGGGCAGGTGGAGCCCCGGCCCTTCCGCAAGGCGCGCACGCCCGCCGACGCCATGGGCCGCCTGCTCCTCCAGTCGCAGCGCGGACACTACGACGCGGCGGCCCTGCGCAGCCTGCTGATGGGCGTGGGGCTCTATCCCCTTGGGAGTGTGGTCCGACTCTCCGGAGGCGAGACAGCATTGGTGCGCGGCGTGAACCCCGACGATCTCAAGCGGCCCCCGCTGCTGCTTCTCACGGACGCCGAGGGTTCGCCGCGTGAACGCCCGCTTTCGATTGCCCTTGCGGATTACCCGGCCCAGAGCGTAATAGACGTTCAATAGGCCCGGTGACGGAGGGGCCCCCGCGCGGTGGGTCGCGCGGATCTGGAGAAATCACACGGCGGGGCCCTGTGGGGCTCGCGCCGCGCCTATCTATTGCGCAGGGCCCATGAGCATCGCCGAAACATTGATTGCAAAGATTACGCCCGGGCAGGCGCTGGGGGGCTTGTCCGGGTGCGCCTTCAGCGTGGCCCTGGCGGCCCTGCTGCGCAAGGCGAGGGGCCTGACGCTGTGTGTGACGCCCGGCCCGGAACTGGCCGAGGAACTCGCCCTGGACCTCGAGGCGCTTGCGCCGCGCAGCGCCGTGCTGCTGGCGCCTCCCCTGGAGGCTTCCAGCGCCGAGCGCACGGCCTCATGGACGGCCCTGCTTTCCAACATCGAAGGCCGGCGCAGCCAAGCCGTCTGCCTGCTGGCGCCCGCGGCCTCGCTGCTGGAGGTTCTGCCTGCCCGTGCCGAAATCGCGCGCAGCAATGTCTCGCTCGTGGCGGGCCAGACGCTGAAGCCCCAGGCCCTCTTCGCCAGGCTGACGGAGGCCGGCTATGCCCGTCTCGAACAGGTGGAAGAGCCGGGCCAGTTTGCGCGGCGCGGCGGCATCATCGACATTTTTCCCCACGGCGTGCCGTCGCCCTTTCGCGTCGAGCTGTTCGGCGACGAGATCGAGAGCGTGCGCAGCTTCGATCCCCTGACGCAGCGCAGCCTGGAAACGCTCGATGCCGCGTCTTTTCCACTGGCCGCCCTGGGAGACAGCGCCCATGGCGCGGGTCTGCTGGATTATCTGGATGCCGGCGAGATTCTGATCTGCGCCGAGCCCGCCCGCTGCCACGAGCGCCTGGCTTCCGTGGCGGCCTTCACCCATGAGCCGGGCGCCGCACAGCGCCTGCGCCGCGCCCAGGCGGCGCTGGCCGCGCCCTCGACCGTGATTCTGGATTCGTCCGGTCGTCAGGAGAGCCTGGGCCTGAGCACGCCGCTTGCCCTGGGCGAAGGTTACGGGGGCGTGACGGCCTTGCTGCGTGCCCTCAACGAAGGCGGAGCGGCCGTGGCGATGTTCTGCGGCAACGAGCACGAACTGAAGCTGGCCCGGGAAACCTTGAAGGCCCAGGGCGTGGTGGAGTCTCCGCGGCTGGAGCTTCTGCCGGGAGACATCGGCGGCGGTCGGGCGTTCGTGCGCGAGCAGGTGGTATTGCTCAGCCTGCATGAGCTGCTGGGGCGGGTGCGCCGCCGCGCGCCCGGCGATGCCGAGAGCGTCCGTGCCGAGAGCGGCATAACAGACGAGTTCGTGGACCTTGAGCCCGGCGATTATGTCGTCCATCTGGCCCACGGCATTGCGCGCTATCGCGGCATGGAAACTCTCGTCCGTGACGGCAAGAAGGGCGAGTTCCTGGCCCTGGAGTTTGACGAGGGGCTGATGCTGCACGTGCCCGTGGCCAGCGCCGACGTCGTGCAGAAGTACATCGGCGCGCGCGGCGAGCCTCCGCGGCTCAGCAAGTACAACACCGGAGCCTGGAGCGAAAAGAAGCTCCGCGCCCAGCAGTCGGTGCTCAAGCTGGCCACCACACTGCTTGAGGTGCAGGCCCTGCGCGCCCAGGCCAGCGGGCACGCCTGCAAGCCCGACACCGCCGAGCAGGGCGAGTTCGAGGCTGCCTGCCCCTTCCGCGACACCCCCGACCAGGCCCGGGTCACGGTCCAGATCAAGCAGGACTTGATGAGCCCAAGGCCCATGGACCGCCTGCTCTGCGGCGATGTGGGCTACGGCAAGACGGAACTGGCCATGCGCGCGGCGTTCAAGATGGTGCAGGAGGGGCGGCAGGTTGCCGTGCTTGTGCCCACCACGGTGCTGGCGCAGCAGCACTGGCTGACCTTCCGCGAACGCATGCAGAGCTTTCCCGTCATCATCGAGCTGCTTTCGCGCTTCCGCACGGACGGCGAAATGCGCGACGTCGTGGCCCGTCTGGCCGAGGGCAAGGTGGACATCGTAATCGGCACCCATCGTGTGCTGAGCCAGGACGTGCAGTTCAAGGAACTCGGCCTGGTCATCATCGACGAAGAGCAGCGCTTTGGCGTTGAACACAAGGAACGGCTCAAGCAGTTGCGCAAGACTGTGGACCTGCTCACCCTTACGGCCACGCCTATCCCGCGCACGCTGCATTCGGCCATGGTGGGGCTGCGCGACATCTCCAGCCTGACCACGCCCCCGCTGGAGCGCCATCCGGTCATCACGCGCCTCTCGAGCTGGAATGACGCGATGATCAAGGAAGCCATCGCCCATGAGCTGGCGCGGGACGGGCAGGTCTACTTCGTGCACAACCGCGTCTATGACATCCGGATTGTGGCCGAGCGTGTGCAGCGCCTGTGCCCCGACGCCCGCGTTGAAATCGGCCACGGGCAGATGCCGGAAAGCGAACTGGAAGAAGTGATGCTGCGATTCATGGAGGGCAAGATCGACGTTCTGGTCTGCACGACCATCATCGAGAGCGGCATTGACGTGCGCAGCGCCAACACCATCATCATCGATCACGCCCACCTGCACGGCCTGGCCGACCTGCACCAGTTGCGCGGCCGCGTGGGCCGATTTCACCAGCAGGCCTACTGCTACCTGCTGCTGCCCGACGATGCCCGGGTGCCGGAAATCGCGGCCAAGCGGCTGCAGGCCATCATGAAGCACAGCGAGCTGGGCGCCGGCTTCAAAATTGCCATGCGCGACCTGGAACTGCGCGGCGCGGGCAACCTGCTGGGCCCCGAGCAGAGCGGCCACATTGCCAGCATCGGATATGACCTCTACTGCCGCCTGCTGGAGCGCGCCGTGCGCAAGCTCAAGAACCAGCCCGTGGCGCCTGACGTTGACACTTCCCTCGAACTCGGACTCGACGCCAGCCTGCCCGAGAGCTACATCGCCTCGGCGCGGCAGCGCCTGGAGGTTTACCGCAAGCTGGCCCGCGTCTCGAGCCACGAGCATGCCGAGGCGCTGACCCGCGAACTGACGGACCGCTTCGGCAAGCCGCCGCGCGTGTTCGAGCAGATGGTGACGGCGGCCATTGTGCGCTCGCGTCTGGCCAAGCTGGGCATTCTCAGCGTGGTTCAGGCCGAGGGGCACCTGAAGTTGCGTGCCCTTTCGGCGCCACAGGCCTCGCGCAGACTCTCGCTGGCCAGCAAGTCGTTCCGCGTGCTGGATGAGCACACCCTGGCCTTGCCGTTGCGCAAGGGACTGGAGCAGCCCCTGGACCAGTTACGCTTTCTGAGCAACCTGCTGCAGACGCTGGTGCGGCTTGGCGCATACGAAGAGGCGGCGCCCGCAGCCTAGACATCACGAGCTCAGCAGTCGGCGGGCAAGCTCGGCAGCCTGCACGCGGATCTCGGGCACGGCGGTCGTTTCCCACAGCGCCCCTTTGCGCAGCGGGCCCAGAGTGAAGAGCCAGGAAGAGGCTTCTCCCCAGGCGTCCATGAGCGCTCCGTCCGCGGCCACATCCAGGCCCATGCCCAGGCGGTCAGGGCGAGCCAGGCCGTGTTCGAGCAGAGAATCCACCAGCGGATGGCGCAGCTTGCGAAAGTCGCCCTCAGGCCCCGTGCAGTTAACCACGAATGCGCCCTGCAAGGAGCGCAACTTTGACTCGCGGCGCGGCATGTAAACGGCCTCTGCCCCGGTGGGGGTTTCCCGCAGTGCGCGCAAACGGCCTCCGAAGATTTCAAGCAAGCCTGCTCCCATGCGGCGGTCGATGACGTCAGCGACGTGCGGCGCCACGCGGTGGCGATGGACCTCCCAGAACGGGCGCACGTGCCGCAGGAAGCGCCGTTTCTCATAGAGCGGGAGCGACTTCCAGATGCCCGGTGTTTGTGCGCGCAGCGAATCAATCACCGCGCGCCAGTCCTTGCCCTGCGACATGGCAAGCGCAGCTTCGACGCGGACGCGATGCAGCAGGTCGCGCGCGCTGGTCGCGTCGCCGGCCTTCAAGAACGGGGGCCACGGCTCGTAAGGCCTGTGACGCTGGGGCTTGAGTCCGTGCCGCGACAGGCACTGGATGGGCGCTCGGTGGCCGCGCGCGTCGAGTTCAACGGCCAGATCCAGCATGGTCAACCCGCTGCCGATCATGATCAGCGGATCTGTGTTGCCGATGCGGCTTACGGCGTTATTGGACCACGCGTGGGCAATGTAGCGCTCGCTGCGGAAGAAGCTGTCGTCTTCGATGCGCGGATCGGCGGGCGGAAAGTTGCCCAGGGCCAGCACGGCTTGCTTGGCGCGCAGCACGCGGCCGCTGCGCAGGTGCAGCAACGCTGGCTGGTCGTCCTCGAGTGCCACGGCTTCATCGTTGAGGAATTCAAAGTGGGTGCCGGGCACGACCGCGCCCAGCGCTTCGCGCAGGTTGTGCGCAACGTACTCGCCATAAAGCATGCGCGGCATGAAGTCGCCCGCGGCGGCTGCGATCTGGCGTGCTTCGAGCCAGCGCAGGAAGTGATCTGGATTGTCGGCCAAGGCGCTCATCTTGCCTGCCGGCACATTGAGCACGTGGTGCTCGCACTCAGTGCCATAGGCGATGCCGCGCCCGGGTTGCGGCCGTCGGTCAAGCAGAAGCAGGCGAAGCGGCCGTGTGGCGCTGCGCAACAGGTGCGCAGCGAGCATGGTGCCGGAGAACCCGGCGCCGAGAATGGCGACATCCAGATGTTCAGCCATGGCGAGCACGATAAGAGTGTTCTGTACGCCCGCAATTGTGTGTGCCCGCCATGAATCTATCGTGTCCGCTCCATGTCACAGCCTGAACCTGGTCAGGAAGCGTTGCGGAGTGCCGGCATCGAGCGGCGCCTCGAGGAGGCGTTGACGCTCGAGGCTCACGAACTCGCCGGAGTGCCCGAGGTCAAGGTTGAGCACAGTGTCAGGCGCGGCGAGGCCGACGTCCTGATCGAGCTGGCGGGCGTGACCCAGAAGTACGCGGGCGAAGGCGGAGGCCCGGGGCGCGTGGCGCTCGAGGCCGTGAACCTGCGCATTTTCAAGGGCGAATTCGTCTGTCTCGTGGGGCCCAGCGGCTGCGGCAAGAGCACGATCCTGAACCTGATTGCGGGCTTCATGCAGCCCAGCGAGGGTCGTGTGCTGTACAAGGGCCGGCCCATTGCGGGGCCCGGCCCCGACCGCGCCGTCATGTTCCAGGACCACGCGCTGTTTCCCTGGCTGACGGTGCAGCGCAACGTCGAGTTCGGCCTGAAAATGGCCAACCGCCACGAGCGCCAGATCCGCAAGAAAGTCGCTCGCAACTACCTGGCCATGGTCAACATGGCAGGCCACGAGCGCGAATACCCGCACCAGCTTTCAGGCGGCATGAGGCAGCGCGTGGCCCTGGCGCGCTCGCTGGCCCTCGAAAGCGACGTGCTGCTGATGGACGAGCCGTTCTCCGCCCTGGACCCCACCACGCGCGACATGCTGCACGAACAGCTTCAGCGCATCTGGATGGAGACGAAGAAGACCATTGTCTTCGTCACGCATTCGCTCAAGGAAGCCATCCGGCTTGCCGACCGTATCGTACTCATGGGCACCAACCCCGGGCGGGTGCGGCGCGAAATCGCCGTGGACATCGCCCGGCCCCGCGAACTCAACAGCCTGGCCCTGGACGAAATCAACATTGTGCTGCGCCGCGAGCTGCAGAACGAGCACCGGCCCCAACTGCCCCTGGAGATGCCGGGGCTGGAGTTCAACATCTGATGGCGCCCAGAGTCCGATCCGCGCTGGTTTCAGTGGGGGCCCTTGCGCTCGTGGCCCTGCTGTGGGAGGTGGCCACGCGCCTGCACCTGCCGGGTACGGGAAACGTAGCGCCCCTGAGTGTCGTGCTGGCCCAGTTCTTCACGCGCCTGCTGGATGGATCGTTCATCGTCGCCCTCTTCTGGACGCTATTGCGCATGCTCGGCGGCTACGGCGTTTCGCTGGGTATCGGGCTGCCCCTGGGCATTGCGCTCTGGCGGGTGAGATGGCTGCGCGACAGCTTCGGCCTCATCGTGCCGGGGCTGCACGGCATGCCGGCCATCGTCTGGCTTCCCCTGCTGTCAATCTGGCTCGGCGCCAGCCAGGCCACCGTGGTCGTGATCGTCGTGTTGGCCAGCGTCATGAGCATCACGCGCGGCACCATGGATGCCCTGGCGCAGGTGCCGCAACTGCACACGCGCGCCGGCCGCATGCTCGGCGCCAACGGCTGGAGGCTTTACCGCTTCGTGCTTCTGCCCAGCGCCATGCCGGGCATCGTGGCAGGCATGAAACAGGGCTGGGCCTTTGCCTGGCGCGGCCTGCTGGGCGCGGAACTGATCGTCACGGGCCTGACGGGCGTCGGGCCCATCTTGCGCCTGCAGGGTGTGAGTGAGGGCGACCGCATTGCCGTGCTACTGGCGGCAATGCTGCTGGTCTGCCTGTTCAGCGTGTGCGTGGACCGCTTCGTGTTCGAGAGCATCGAGGGGCGACTGCTCAAACAGCGCGGCCTGCACCCGCACGGCGAAGCAGCCTGACAGCCTATTCTCACGGCCATTGCAGCCGCTATAACGGCGGGCCTGACCACGGGAACCTGAACATGAATGATGCCATTGCCCCGCACGGCGGGAGACTTGTGAACTGCGTTTCTTCCATGGACGGCACGCCCGCCGGCGCCAAGTACATCGCCGAGTTGCCGCGCGTGACGCTGGATGAGCGTGCCCATTCCGACCTCGAGCTCATGGCCGTAGGCGCCCTTTCGCCCCTGGACGGATTCATGAGCGAAGCCGACCACAGAAGCGTGGTCAATGACATGCGGCTCTCCAACGGGCTCGTGTGGTCCATCCCCGTCAATCTCGCGACGGACGCCGCCACGGCGGACAAGATCAGGCTCAACAGCGACGTGGCCCTGGCCGACGCCGCGGGCCGCGTCGTAGGACTGCTGCGCGTGACCGACAAGTTCAGCTTTGACTGGCGCGAGGAAGCCCAGAAGGTCTACCTCACTACGGAGGACAAGCACCCCGGCGTGGCCTATATCGCCGCGCGCAAGCCCGTGCTGCTGGGCGGGCCCGTGCAGCTTCTGCACCCCCGGGCTCCCGAGTTCCCGGCCCACCACCGCACGCCCGAGCAGACACGCGCACTGTTCCGCGAGCGCGGCTGGAAGCGAATCGTGGCCTTCCAGACCCGTAACCCGATTCATCGGGCGCACGAATTCCTGACCAAGTGCGCGCTGGAAATCGTGGACGGCCTGTTGCTGCACCCGCTGGTGGGGGAGACCAAGGCCGACGACATTCCCGCGCCCGTGCGTATGAAGTGCTACGAGGCCCTGGTGGCGAAATATTACCCGCAGGAGCGGGTGGTGCTTTCCACCCTGCCCGCAGCCATGCGTTACGCCGGCCCGCGCGAGGCCATTCACCACGCCCTGATGCGCAAGAATTACGGCTGCACGCACTTCATTGTGGGCCGCGACCACGCCGGCGTCGGCAACTACTACGGCACCTATGACGCCCAGAAGATGTTCGACCGCTTCAAGCCCGAGGAAATCGGCATCGAGCCTCTGAAATTCGAGCACACGTTCTGGCACACGGGCCTCAAGGAAATGGTCAGCAACAAGACCAGCCCCGGGCCCAAGGAAGCTCACCTGGCGCTCTCCGGAACCAAGGTCCGCGAGATGCTGGGCAAGGGGGAAATTCTGCCCGAGGAATTCACCCGTCCCGAGGTCAGCAGGATCCTCATCGAGCACTACCGCGGGAAATAGCCTCTGCGCGCCCTTCACGCCATCTCACTTGCCGCCAAGGCCCTGGGGGGCCTTGGCGTGCTGGTCTTCTGTTTCCTGCACGTCGCCTGCCTCATCGAATTCAACGCCCGACCCGTTGGCGGCAGTGCCCTGCTGGCCCAAGCCACGGGGGTTTCTGCCTCTGAAGACTTGCACAAAGCCGCGGCTGCCTGGTGCCGCGCTCTGGGTTGCGAGCAGCGCTGGAACATGTTTTCGACGGTCGGCGCGCGCGACGGCACGCGCACCCTGCTCAAGTCACCCCAGCACGGTGAGCTGCCCCGCCTCGCGCCCGGGCGCGACTTCTTTGGCGCCGCATTGCGTGAAGAGGAGCGCTACTGGGGCTGGCCCGTCAATTTTCTCAACGGGCGCATGCGCAAGCTTGAAAACAACGTCATTGAGGGCGCCACGGGCTACAGTTGGGCCCGCTACAACTACGTGCGCTGGCATCTGCGCCGCTACCTCCAGGGCCGTGAGCAGGAGGCCGAGGAGTTTTTGCGCGTGGACCTTTTCAGGCTCCACGTGCGCCACCCCGACCCTGACGGCCCGCCCATCCTGCACAGTGTCGAGCACGTCATGCAGTATGACGAGCGCCACGACCCGGCCTGGCCCAGACACCTGCGCCTCACCCGCGTGCCCTGACACTGGCCAATCGACAAGGGCGCGGCGCCAAACAACAATCGCGGCGTGCGACTTGGGCGCGGATTCCTTGATTTCTGGCTGGCCAGGCTCGAAGCCGAGCCGGCGGCGGCATTCCGCGTCACGCTGGGCTGCGTGCTGATGTTTGACGTGGGGGTGACGTTCTTGCCGCACCTGGAGCAGTGGTTTGGCCCCCAGGGACTGTATGAGGCGGGTGAGCTGGACTGGTGGCTGGCCCAGCCCGGCCGC
>QEVF01000052.1 GCA_003576915.1 Planctomycetota bacterium
CGGAGGCCGTATTCGCCACCGGGGTCAGGGGCGCGACGGCCGACGTCGCGTAAGCCCTGACGGGCAGAATCCGGAGTTCTTTGACAACTGCAGCGCCGCTGAACGTTCGCCATCGAGGTCCCCCCGGTGACGGGGCGCGACGGCCGCGGAATTTTCCCCATCTGTGCCGCCGCTCACAGGAAATATTCCGCATGTTCATATTTCAAACAAGCAGTCAATTTCTGTTGCGCCGCCGTGTAGGGATGTTAGGGTCCGCATATCCAGTGTTCTCACACGACACTCTCGCGGAGACCCTATGACTGCCCCCGCCTCTGCCGGCCCCCCGGAAGACCTCGGCCTCGTGCGCTTTCACCTCATAGCCGCGCTGGTCTGGATGCTCGTGGGCATGACGGCCGGAACGTTCCTTGGCTACCGCCTCACGGGCCCCGAGTCGGCCGAGCTGGGCGCGGGCATCGAATGGCTGACGTATGGCCGCATGCGCATGTTCCACACCCACGCCGTCATCTTCGGCTGGCTGTCCAACGGCTTTTTTGCCTTTGCCTACTACGCCGTTCCAAGGCTGACGGGGCGCTCGCTGCTGTGGCGGCCCCTTGCAGGGGTCAATGGCTGGCTGGTGCAGATCGCGCTGCTGCTGGGGGCCTTTGCGTTGGTCAGCGGCCAGGCCGAAAAGGTCGAGTACGCCGAGGCGCCCTGGTGGGCCGACCTGCTCTTTGCGCTCACGTTCGTGATTGCCCTGGTCATCAGCGTGGGCACCATCATCACTTCGAGCGTGAAGTCGATGTACGTCTCTCTCTGGTACATCATCCTCGGCTTCATCTTCACCGCGCTCAACTTCGTCATGGCCAACACGCTAGTGGCCCACGTGGTGCCAGGCGCCGCCGGCGCGGCGCTGGAGGGACTCTGGATCCACAACGCCGTGGGGCTCTGGGTCACGCCCATGGGCGTGGCCATTGTCTACTACCTGCTGCCGGTGATCCTGAAGAAGCCCATTGCCAGTCACAAGCTCTCGCTGCTGGGCTTCTGGACGCTGGCCGTGATCTACCCCCTTGGCGGAAGCCATCACTTCTTCTTCAGCCCCATGCCCTGGTGGCTGCAGGTGGTGGCCATGCCCCTGACGGCCGCGCTGATCTTCGTGGTTTACAGCGTTGTCTACAACTTCTTTGCCACGATGAAGGGCCAGTGGCGCGAGCTGGCCCCGAACATCTCCCTGCGCTTTTTGACGTTCGGCATCTTCAACTACATCGTGACCTGCACCCAGGGGCCCTTCCACTCGCTGCTGAGCGTGCAGAAGGTGGTGCACTTCACGGACTGGATCGTGGCCCACGCCCATCTGGCGCTGTTTGGCGTCTTCTCCTGGTGGCTGTATGCGTTCATTTACTGGATCTGGCCCCGAATCTCGGGGCGCCAGTTCTCTCGCGCGCTTTCCGAGTGGCACTTCTGGCTGACCTTCATCTCGTTCTGGATCCTCTATTACATCCCCGACACCGTGGCGGGCCTGATGCAGGGCTTCTTCTGGCTCTCGGGCGCGCCTCTGGTTGATTCGCTGGATGCCGCCCAGCCCTTCTGGGTCTCCCGCGCGGTGTCCGGCGTGCTGCTGGTGGCGGCCGCGGTCATCTTCGTGATCAACATGGCGCGCGGCCAGAAAGGAGCGACGGCCCATGTCTAACGCTGACAGCAAAGTCGAGCGCCCCCTGTTCGTGGCGCTGTTCGCCGGAGTGGGCTGCTTCCTGCTCTCCTTCGTGGCCATGGGCCTTGCACCCTGGACCACGCTCTCTTCGGGCCTCGAGGCTCCGCCCGGCATGAAGGACCCCTACCACGATGAGAACGGAGAACTCACCGCGGCGGGACGCGGGCGCAAGATCTACATGTCCGAGGCCTGCTGGCACTGCCACTCGCAATTTGTGCGGCCCGTGGCCAATGAACCCTGGCGCTACGGGCCCAAGAGCGAGGCCTGGGAGGCCATGTTCGACGTGCCCAACACCTACGGCACGCGGCGCATCGGCCCCGACCTCGCCCGCGAGGCCGGCCGCCGCACCGATGACTGGCACTTCGCCCACCTCCTTGACCCGCGCTCAACGGTGCCGCGCTCGGTCATGCCGCCCTATCCGTGGCTGTTTGACCGCGGCCCAGACGGCAAGCCCCAGCCGGGCGAGAAGGCCAAAGACCTCGTGGCCTACCTGCAGTCGCTGGGTTCGGCCTTCAAGCAGCAGGTGGAGGATCAGGTCTATCCGCGTGAAATCCGCATCACCGGCTCGCCCGTTCCCAGCGACCTTCTGAAGGAGCGCGGCGCCGAGCTTTACGCCCATCATTGCGTGGGTTGCCACGGCGAGAATCACGATGGCGTGGGCCGCGCCGCGGACTTCCTGAAGCCCTCGGCGGCCAACCTGAATACGCGCTATCTGCCGCGGGGCGAGGTCTATCGCGTGCTCTATCAGGGCGTCAGGGGCTCGGCCATGCCGAGCTACCACGACATGGGCGAGCGGCAGCTCTGGGCGCTGGCCCAATATGTTTCGGACCTGGGGCAGCCGGTGCGGGCCGCGGCGAGGGTGGATCGCGCTGACGTGCTGGCCCGCGGACGCGAGATTTACTCCAAGCGCTGCGCCAGCTGCCATGGCGAGTTCGGCGAGGTACCCCAGGCCATGCTCAATATGCGCCCGGCACCCAAGGACCTGCGCACGCGGCTTTACGACACGGACTATCTGATCGGCGTGGTGCGCATGGGTCGGCCCGGCACGGGCATGGTGCCGACGATGGGACTTTCAGCCGAAGAGGAGAAGGACCTCGCCGCCTATGTCCGCAGCATGTTCAAGGAGAACGTCCATGACCGCTAGACTGACGGGGCTGATGCTGGGCGCGCTGGTGCTGGCGCCCGCGCTGCCGGCCTGCGCGTTCTGTGATGAGGCCTCGGTGCGCACGCTGCTGTTCGTGGCCACCTTCCTGGGCCTGTTTTCTTCGGGCATGGCCTTCTTTGCGCTGGCCTACCTCAAGGGAGGGGCTTTCCGGAAGGGCAACCAGGCGGAACTGCGCGTGCTCGAGGTGGAAGGGATCGAACTCAACGAGGTGAAACATGTCTGACGCTCCCGCCAAGCAAGACGAAAGCTACGAAGCGCCCGCCGTGGGAAACCTGGGCGTGCCGCTCTGGGTCATCATCATGTGGGTGATTGGCGTGCTGTGGGTCATCGGCTATATCCTGCTGGGCCTGCGCTCCACGCCCGAAAGCTGGTAACCAAACCCGAAAGGATTCTTCATGAAAGCCCTGAATCTCTCCCTGCTCGCTTTGACCTTGGCCGGCGCAGGGGCCTTCTTCGTGGCGGGGTGCGGCGGCAACGCTTCCAGGCCTGCCAACGGCCAGCCGACAGCCAAGGCGCGTCCGGAGACACCGGCCGACTTCAAGGACAAGAAGAACGCCCTGGCAGGAAATGCCGACGCCATCAAGGCGGGCGAGGGCCTGTACAAGTCCCAGTGCGTGACCTGTCACGGCGCAGAGGCTGACGGCGACTCCGGCGCGGGCAAGGCCCTGAGCCCGCCGGCGGGCAACCTGCGTGCCGCCGATCTTCAGGCCATGAGCGACGGTTACTGGTTCTGGCGCGTGAGCAAGGGCGGCGTGGGCGCCAACATCTCCGGCTCGGTCATGCAGGCCTTTGAAACAACCCTGAGCGAAGAACAGCGCTGGCAGGTGATTGCCTACCTGCGCAGCCTTCCGGCCAAGTAGCAGGCTCTGAGCCTGCGGGGACAAAGAAGCAGCCCCGCCGGTGAGGGCGGGGCGCTTTTCTGTGCGGGTGCTTTTGGGGCGCGGGTTCAGGCGCGGCGCAGGCGGGCCAGGGTGAAGGCCGCCGCGCTCAGGGCCAGCA
>QEVF01000001.1 GCA_003576915.1 Planctomycetota bacterium
CGGGCAGTCCTGGCTGATGCTGGCCGGCCTGCTGGCGGCCCTGGGCGTGGCTTTGCGCTCGCGCAAGGCCCGCGCCTGAGCTGCAGCTCAGACGCAGGACTCAACGCAACAAAGCCGGGGCGCCGCAAGGCGCCCCGGCTGCCTTCACGTCCATTCGTCCGTGCCAGTCCAGGCGCCCTGGCAGGTTGTTGAAAGAGCGGCATCCGGCCACTTGTTCAACCCGGTCGGGCCAAAGTGAATCGGGCCCGACTTCCAACTCCAGAGGCCTTTCAACCGCTTGAATCCCCCAAGCCGTCCCTGGCAGGAGCGAGCAGGCCGTGCTTCATCGGCCTGCGGGTGCCGCGCGCGGATACCCGCCGCCCTTCTTGCCGGATTGCAGGTCCAACGTTGCAGCCCATACATGTAAAATCGGCGCTGTGCCTGATCCTCATCCATCGGACCAGCGCCAGCGCGCCGTGCTGGCCGCCGTGCTTGCCGTCAAGCGAGGCTTTCTCTCGCCCGATGAAGCCATGGGCATCCTGGAGCAGGTCGAGGAACCCGCTTCGCAGGCGCGCACGCGGGCCCACCCGCCAGCCACGGGCGCGACCCTGCTCAACCTGGGCTCAGGGGAGGACGCGGCCAACGATGCCTCGAGCCTCATTCTCGCCCGCGCAACGCCCAGCGCGCGCGCCGAGATGGTCCAGGAAATCGAGCAACTGGCGCAGAACCCTGCCAAGGCCGCCGAGACGCTTGGCTTTGGCGACGCTGCCACGCGCCTGGCCGGTCATGACGCCGTCAAGCAAACCCTGCTGGCCGTAGCCGCCACCAGCCATCTCGACAAGAAGCGCGCCTCCGCGCGGCTGGCCGCCGTGCAGAAGGGCGCGGAGCGTTATGAAGTCCGGCGCGAGCTGGCGCGCGGCGGCATGGGCCGGGTCCTGATCGCCATGGACAACGCTGTGGGACGCGAAGTAGCGCTCAAGGAGCTGCTGGCGCACAACGAAGGCACCACCCTGTCTCAGCGCCTGACCAGCGCGGGTGAACTGGCCGACCGCTTTCTGCGCGAGGCCAAGGTCACGGGACAACTCGAGCACCCCAATATCATCCCGGTCTATGAGATCGGCACACGCGAGAATGGCAGCGTCTTCTACACGATGAAGCTGATCCGCGGCACGACGCTCGCCGAGCGCATCAGGCAGATCACAGACGACGCAAAGCTCAGCGAGGCCGCCAGGTTCAACGCGCGGCTCAAGCTGCTCGAGCCCTTCGTGGACGTGTGCAACGCCCTGGCCTATGCCCACTCGCGCGGCGTGATCCATCGCGACATCAAGCCGGCCAACGTCATGCTGGGCGACTTCGGCGAAACGCTGGTGCTGGACTGGGGTCTGGCGCGGGTGAAGGGGCAGGCCGATGAAGCCGCGCCTCGCGCCAAACAGGACACGCCCAACTTCAGCCCGTCGCTGGTGGGAACGGAAAGCGAGTCACGCACGCTGGACGGCAGTGTGATCGGCACGCCCGCGTACATGCCGCCCGAACAAGCCCTGGGAGAGCTCTCGGAAGTCGATGAGCAGAGCGACGTGTATTCGCTGGGTGCGACGCTGTATGAAATTGTGGCGGGCCGCCCGCCTTATGAAGGCAAGACCGCGAACCAGATCCTGGGCAAGGTGCAGAACGTGGGCCCCGAGCCCCTGCCTGCCCACGCGCCGGCAGATCTGCGGGCGCTCGTGGCAAGGGCCATGGCACGGGCCAAAGGCGACCGGTTGCCCTCGGCGCAGGCCCTGGGCGATGAAGTGCGCGCTTTCCGGGAAGGGCGGCCTCTTTCAGTCTACCGCTATACGCGCGGGGAGAAGGCCCGCAAGTTCGTGGCTCGCAACCGCGTGGCAACGGTGGCCACGGCGCTGGCGCTGGCGGCCATCATTGGCGTGACCGCTCTTTCCTTTGTGAACATCCTCGACGAGCGCAACGAGGCGCGGCAGGCGCTGGCACGCGCCGAAAAAGCCGAGCGCGAACGTACGGAACTGGAGCGAAACCAGCGCGCCGAACACGAGCGCCTGCTGGGCGAACGCCTGGGCAAGGTACGCGCACAGGAGAAGACGCTGGCCGCGCTCGAACAGGGCAAGGCGGCCGAGGGCGCCCAGCAGCGCATCCGGCAGTTCACCGGCGTGGCCTCGCTTTCGGACGTCTCGCCTTCGGAGATCGCGCTGAACCGTCAGTTGGTGGGCGAGCTGCTGGCGATATGCGCCGCGCGATCGGAGTATCTGCGGCTCCTGACCGAGCCCGTGGCCGGGCTGTCCCCCGAGTTCGTGAGCCGCGAAGAGCTGAGCCGGCTGCGCCGGACCCTCATGGACGAGCGCCTCATGGCCGCGACACTTTCGCGCCTGAGTGAAGACTACGCCCTGGCCCAGGTCATTCTGGATGAGACACCGTCCGTAGACGAGCGTTTCGCGCAGGAGCGGCAACGCCTCAGCGACGACCGCGGAGCCCAGATGAAGCGCCATGCGGACGTGATCTCGGCGACCCTGGCGCGGGTGCGGGCGGACCGCGCCGCCAGCCTTTCAGCCGGCGCAGACTTTGACGAACTGGTGATGCGCCTGTCCATGCTGCGTGAACGGCAGACCGTGGACATGCTGACGGAGGCCCTGGGCGCCCTGGCCAAGAAGGCGCTGACGCGCGAATCGCAACTGCTTTGGACTCAGCCGGAACGGGACGAGATCACCCTGATCTGCCGTGTGCTCGCCAACATGGAGATGCCCGAAAACACGGTGGGCCCCCTGTCCGAATTCCTCAATGCCGTGGATGACGAGCGCCTGGCCATCGAGGCAGCGGTGGCGCTGTGCCGCAGCGCAAGCTGGAAGGCTGAAGCGCCCGTGCTGCGGGCCCGCAAGCGCTTTGAAACCCGGGCACTGTTCTGGAGCGTCGTGGGGCGCGTGTTTGCGCGCATTCCCGACCCTCCCTCCACCAGCCAGCCGCGCAGCGCAAGCGAGTACCTGGAGCGGGGACTGTCGCGCTACTTCAAGCGCCGCGAAGCTGAAGCCTGGGCCGACGCCACGGAAGCCATCAAGCTGGACCCCGACAACGCCGACGCCTACCTGTTCCGCGCCCAGATGGGCTCAGGCAGCGAAGAGAAAGACATGGCCGATCTTCGCCGCGCGCTGGCCATCAATCCCAAGATGGCGCGGGCCTATGTGCGCATGGCCCAGCTTGTACAGGGGCGCAACAACAACGAAGACATGTGGCAGTACGCCCAGAAAGCCACAGAGGTGGACCCCCAGGAAGCCTCGGGCTGGGCCGTCTGCGCCTGGGTGCGCTACACCCAGGGCCGCCACCGCGAGGCCATTGCCTTCTACGACAAGGCCCTTTCTCTCAACCCCTATCGCGCGCCCTGGTACAACAACCGCGGCAACTGCCACTCCGCCCTGCACGATCATGTCCGCGCCGTGGTCGACTACACCAGCGCACTGGACTGCGACCCCTTCAACCAGGAAGCCTGGGTCAACCGCGCCGACGCCCGCCTGCACCTGGGCGACCTCGAAGGCGCCCTGGCCGATGCCACCCGCATCATCGAACTGGCTCCCCGTTACGGCTGGGGTTACGCCAAACGCGGGGAGGTGCGCGCGAGGCGCCGCGACCTCATCGGCGCCGAGTACGATTTCGGCCGCGCCGTCCAGTTCGTGCATACCCAGGGCGACTTCATGTATCGCCATGTGCAATCCCTGCGCGCTCTCAAGCGCTTTGAAGACGCCGCTTCACTGGCCGGTCGCTACGCCGCCGCCCACGAACTGCCCTCCGAAGCCGCGCGCCTGCGCGACCTGCGTGAGGAGGTGCTGCTGGAAAAGCGCGGCTCGCTCTCGGCGCGGCCAGGCGAAGTTTCGGGCATGGCGGCGCTGGAGTGCTGCGCGGCGCAACTGGGAGAGGTGGAGCGGCTGGCCCCCGGCGCCAGGCATCCCCTGCGCCTGGCCCGTCAGTTTCTGATGCGCGCACTGCTTTCACTACCCGAGGGCGATGACAGGGCCCGCGCCCTCAGCGCTGCGACCATCGTCGGCGCCGCCCTCATCAAGACGCTGCGCGCCGAGGGCTACTTCGCAGAGATCGGAGACGTGGGCCGCGCCATGCACGAGCGCGGCATCGTGACACGCGCCGGAGTCTGCTACGACCTGGGGTGCTTCACGGCCCTGGCCGCTTCAGCCACGCAGCAGCGCCGATTGAAGGTGCTGGGCGAACGGGATGAAGACGTGGCGGAGCTTGAGCGCGAACTGCGGGAGCTTCCGCAGGTCGAACTGGAGCGGCGCACCGCCGCGCTCAAGGATCAGGCGTTGGTCTGGCTCAGCCGCGCCTTCGAGCTGGGATTCAGGAACGGCGCCCATGCCGCGCAGGATTCGGACCTGGCCTGCCTGCACGACGACCCCCGCTTTGCAGAATGGCTGGCGAAGATGAAGTAGCACCGGTCAGACTTTTTCGGGGCAGTAGGTCTGGAAGACCTTGTCGAGCACGCCGTTGACGAAGGCGCCGGACTTCTCTGTGGAGTAGCGCTTGGCGAGGTCCACGGCCTCGTTGATGCTGACCTTGGGCGGCACGTCATGGGCGTAAAGCAGCTCGTACACGCCAAGGCGCAGGATGGCCCGGTCAATGTAGGGCATGCGCGAGAGCTGCCAGTTGAGGGCCGCCTCGGCAATCTTGCCGTCAATTTCGCCCAGGCTCGCCGCCACGCCACGATAGAGTTCCATGGCGCCTTCGCGGGCGCTGCGGCTGTCGGTTTCCGAGCCCAGCAGTTCCGGCATCTGGCGCTCGACCGTCCTGGCGTCGGTGGCGTCGAGCAGGTAGAGCAGCTTGAGCGCCAGCTCGCGAGCCTGGGTGGCCGTGTGCGATGGAGACTGCTTGGTCATGGCGGACATGTTATCAACCGTTGGCAGAACCGGTCCTGGCAGGTCGTGGAAAAAATCTTCGGGCCGCTTGTTCACCCCGGTCAGGCCGAAGCGAAACCGGCCTGATCTGCGATTCATGGGATGTTTCAGGCGCCTGAAATGCGCAAACAATCCCTGTATGGCGTGAGCCGGCCGCACTTCAACGACCTGCTAGATTTTGCGCAGCAGGTCCACCATCTCGATGGCGCTCACCGCCGCATCAAATCCCTTGTTGCCGGCCTTGGTGCCGCAGCGCTCGATGGCCTGCTCGAGGTTGTCGGTGGTGACCACACCGAATATCACGGGCACCCCCGTGCTCAGGGAGGCCGCGGCAATGCCCTTGGCCGCTTCACCGGCCACGTAATCGAAGTGGGGCGTCGATCCGCGAACCACAGCCCCCAGACAAATCACCGCATCGAACTTCTTGCTCTCAGCCATGCGGCGGGCGGCGAGCGGAATTTCAAAGGCGCCGGGCACCCAGGCCAGGGTCGTGTGCTCGAGAGAACCGCCGTGGCGCACAACGGCGTCCATGGCACCCTCCACCAGCTTGTCGACCAGGAAGTCGTTGAATCGCGAGGCCACGATGGCCAGTTTCATGCCGGCGGCGTTGCGGTGCCCCTCCAGGGTGCGGGCGGAGTCGGAGGCAGTTTTTCTGGCCATGGTCTGCTCAAAGTAAGGGGCGCGGATTGTAGGGGCAGCCCCAAGACTCGGCAAGGCGCTTGACGACGGGCGGGCAAGGGGTAGCATCATCTCACCCCAGGGAAGCCCCCACGACAGGTTGCCGCCGCGCTCGCGCGGCTGTTGACCCATGCTTAGTGGAGACTGCGGGGAGGTCATGGGGCTGGAATCGGCGGAACTAGCGGACGGGTCGATTGAGCACAAATTACACGCTTGCTGTATACGCCCCTTCCAGATGATATCCTCAACCCTTTGCTGCAAAGGCGCTTACGACTATTGCAAGGTTTGGCACGATTAGCGCTATAAACAGGTCGTCACACATCAGTTCCCTTGAACAGGCAGCAAAGCGCAGCAGGAAACCAACCCCAAGAGCCGGCCCCAGGGTCGCTCGCGTGAGGAGAAGAAGATGAAGCGGATTGCCTGGATGCTTGCAGCGACGACGATGTTCGCCCTTTCCGGTTGTTCGGGCGGCATTGAATTCAACGGCGCTGCGCAGGTGGAGCAGTTCCCGGTGCGCAAGATTCCGGTGGTTCACTACGTGCTGCCCTCGGAGGTTGCGGCCCAGGGCGGCGGCTATGTGGTGGACGAGAACACCATGATCGCCCTGACCAGCGCCAGCTTCACGGAGCAGGGTCCGGCGGGTTTTGACCTCTGGACGCACATGATGCAGTCTGCGCCCTGCACGGACAACCCGACCTGCAACACGCCGGCCCCGATTCCGGACTGGGTTTACATGTTCCAGACGGGCAGCGTGGGCAACATGGGTGGCGTCACGGGCTTCAAGACTTCGGACACCGTGATGGCCTACATCATGTCCTTTGAGAACCAGTGGTTCCTGCGCAACCTGGATGCCACGCCGCTTCCTCCTCCGGCGGCGGGCCAGCCTCCGGTCACCTATGAAGGCCGCGGCTTCTCTTCCATGCCGATTTCGTTCACGGAAGACGCCAACGCCGTCTCTCCCACCTCCCAGACGCTGGGCTTCACGCCTCCCTATGCCTCGCAGCAGGAGATCGGCGACCCCGCGACGTATGATGCGCGCAGCGTGCCGCGCGTTCAGACGCCGGTGAACAACTACATTCAGTTCCAGTACAACGGCGTGGGCGCTCCGGCGGGGCTGCTGGCAGCGGGCTGGCATGAACCCCCGGCCACGAACACGCACATCGAGACCAACCGCCTGCAGATGACGGTGGTTCCGGTGCCGGATTACTTCGGCAGCGGTTCCGGCATCACGACGGGTGGCGGCGTGTACACCAAGCGCTTCATTGACATGTGGCTGCAGGTGACCACGGGTCCCAGCAGCACGCTGCAGCCTGGTGACACGGTCATCTTCTGCTACTACCTGGCGACGATCGCAAGCCACATTGTGGGCTACGGCATCGGCCTGGTGGACAGCTCCTTTGCGGTTCCCGGTGTGGTGAACAATCAGGACGACATCATGAACCTGGCCGTGGTCTTCGACCTCTCGGCGATGATTGCCGCCGGCAAGCAGTTCCAGTTCGTGGTGGAAGACCTGATGCGCATGCAGGACATCGTCAACGGTACTTTCGCCGCGCCTGGCCCGCTCAGCACGCTGCCCGGCCCCGGTCGCCCCTAAGACGTCGAACTGCGCAAGGCCCCGAAAGTTGAGTCATTTCCCCGCGATATCGCGGTCCAACAAGGAAAGAGTCATGAGCAGACTTCTCAAGCTGGTTCCCGCCCTGGTGGCAACACTGACTTTGGGCTCCCTGAGCCTGGTGGGCGCCGGCTGCGACGGCAAGTTCGCCGGCCCTCCCGGCGGTTCTTCGACCGGCAGCGTGGGCGTTGACCCTCTGTTCGGCGCCACGCCGTTTACGTTCGCGCCGGAGAACCCGCTCATCACCGGCTTCTATGATGACTTCTGGTTCATCGATCCGGGGCGCGACAGCGACGACGGCCCGGGCGGCGTTCAGGGCGTGTGGTACGCTGACACCATCCAGGCCATGCAGACGGCCGGCTTTCCCGGCTGGATCGTGAAGGGCCCCACCGTCACCAACATCGAGGTGAACTTCGCCAATCCGCTGATGCTCTCGTTCATGAGCCAGTGGTTCCGCCGCAACGCCGACGGCACCCGCATTCGTGAGCGCGATCAGTTCGGCCTGCTGGTCTGGTCCCCCAAGAGCCTGGACATCTGCTTTGTCACGGCCCCCGTTGAACAGGTGGTGGTGGCCGTGCAGGGCGGCCAGCAGATTACCTACAGCACCCGGCGTTCCGTGTATCCCGCCAACGTTTCGCCCCAGAGCGTGATGTTCGGCTACACCTCGCCCCCGGCCAACAGCCCCGGCGCCTTCCCCCCGCCCCAGAGCCGCTACCTCACCCGCAACTTCAGCGAAATCGGTCTGGTGCTGCTGACCAAACTGCTGCCCGCCGGCTCGCCCCAGCTCACCCAGTCGCTCGGCATTTCCATTGATGACACCGCCGGCCAGCCCAACAAGCAGGGCAACGAGAACGTGGAAAACCTCGGCGCGGTCCCGCAGCAGCAGGGCGGCGGCTTCACCTCCGTCCCCGCCCCCACGGGCGTGTTCGGCGACCTCTATGCCCTGGCCTACAAGAAGGCTCCCGTCGTTCAGCCCAACACCCCCGGCCGCACCATGGAAGAGGCGGTCATCGAGTACGCCCGCCACCTGGGCTGCCTGCACGCCAACCTGATTGCCAAGGCCGTGGGGCTGATCTCCGCCGAGGCCAACAGCATCACCGACCCCAAGCAGGTCATCTTCCTCAACGGCTATCCCTACTCCTTCGTGCAGAAGGACCTGGACACCCTGGACAAGTTGCAGTTGCCCGGCTCTGGCCGCGACCCCAACATTCCCTAGTCCACAGGCCAAGGCAAACCCCGAACCCACGGAACTCGCAGCTACCTGAGGCAACCCATGAAGACCATGACTTCTCTCTGCGCCCTGACCCTGATGGCCGGCCTCTTCGCCGCCTCGGCAAGCGCTGAAGCCGTCTCCTACATTCCGCATCAATCCACGATTCCGCGCCTGGCCAGCCAGGCCGAGGTCATCGTCGTGGGCCGCCTGGCCCGCGTGGAGAACATCCAGCTTGGCGAGGCCGGCATCGACTTCGCCATGTATCCCAACAGGGGCACGCCGGCGCGTCAGGATGGCGAGTCCGGCATCCGCCGCGAAGCCGTCATCACCGTGAGCCAGACCCTCAAGGGCGCGGCCCACGTGACCGCCGGCGAGCTGCGCGTGGTCTCCATGCGGCAGCTCAAGTTCGACCACTACGACGCCGACCTGCGCGGCGGCGAGGCCCTCTTCTTCTGCTCGCCCCGCAGCCAGGACAACCGCCTGATCGTGCTCTCCGATGAGCGCGGCGCGGTGACCGCTGAAGACAATGCCGGCAACCTCACGGGCGCCGTGGAAATGGCCCGCCGTTTCCTGGCCGCCGGCCGCTTTGCCGACATCAAGCCTGCCCTGCTCGCCGGCCTCACGCTCGATGGCGGCCGCGTCTCCCTGGATTGTTGCGTCGAACTCGCCTGGAACTGGGAGGATTACGCCGCGGTCATGACCCCGGCAGACAAGCAGCTCGTGCTGGACAAGGCCAAAGAGGCCACTCCCGGCACGGATGAGCGCGTGCAGCTGATTCACGCCGTGGGCCGCTACAAGCCCGACGGCGCCATGAGCGAGCTGCTGGGCATGATCATGTCGGACAGCCAGTTCACCACCACCTCCATCGCCTGCTGGGCCATGGAGAACATCGAGCGCCGCGAAGCCGTCAACCTGTTCGTCGGCGCCTTTGCCTCGGCCAACGCTTCCCAGCGCGTGCTGCTGGTGCGCGCCCTGGGCCTGATTCACCCCAAGGACTGGTTCGAGGGCGCTGAAGTGCGCCAGGCCGCCTGTGACTGCGTCGCCGCCCTCCTCGTGGCGGGTGACGAAACGGCCCTGCGCGAAGCCCTGATCGCCGCCCGCAACATGTGGGCCGGCAAGGAACTCAAGGCCCAGCTCAAGAACCTGATCGACAACCGCGCCCACAACGGCATTTCCGATGAGGCTGTCAAGGGCGCCATCGTGGCTCTGGCCACGCACCGCACCAAGACCGAGCAGATGGGCAAGATCGTTGAGGCCGTTCACGAGCGCGGCTACCTGAACAACCTCGCGACGCAGGACCCCGCGTTGAAGCAGGTGGTGGATTGCGCCATTCTGTTCCCCTACTCCACGCTGATCACGGATACGGAAGGCCGTCTCCGCTAGACCCCGGACTTGCAGGCCTGATGGCCGCCACGCGGCACCTGATCACCTGATAAGGAAAGAAACATGCGGAAGGTTCTACTCTCTCTGGCTTCCTTGATGGGTCTGGCGTTCCTTGCCTCGCCCTGCCAGGCCGGCTTCACGCTGTTCGACACCGCTCGCGACTCGATGTACGTGGCCCGCGGCGAGTTTGTTGCGCTGGAGCGCACAACCGGCGGTGATCGCCTCGTGTTCCGCTGCGACACCGCCCTCAAGGGCAGCATCTCCGGCGAAGTGACGCTGGAGCCCTTCGAGAAGGCGCCCGCCGATGCCGCGCTGGGACGTCCGGCCATCGTGGGTTTCAACCTGATCAACGGCAAGTACCACTTCTCGTACCATCAGCGCCGCGGCGTGTTCATGCACGAAGACGGCATCGACAAGTGCGAGACGGCGCTGCGCCGGCTGATCGAGATCAATGCGCCCTACCAGCCGCTGATCGAGAACGAACTGCGCAAGCGCCTCGAATACCAGAACCTGGCCCACGAAGGCGAGTACCCGGCCGAGCTGCTCAACGCCTGGCGTCAGGAGCTGGTGGCCCAGTGCAGCCTCTCCGGCAGTGCTGCCGCCCGTGATGCCGCCAAGTGCCTCTATGAGCACCCGCTGTTCAAGGGCACGGCCACTCTGGGCGACCTGCACAAGGTGGCTCAGGCTGTCGTGACCTCGGCCAGGAACACGCACGAACGCGCCTACATGCTGCTGCTGATTCGCGACGAGGTCTCTGTGCACCCGTCCTACGAGACGCTGCTGGGCATGCTGTGGGAAGAGGCGGCGGACTATAACGTCGGCCACCTGGCCTCTTTGCTCTCGAGCAGGCCTCGCGCCCAGGTGATCCAGGACATGGCTGCGGCCATCAACGATGCCGGTCGCACCTCGCAGCAGCGTGAAAACGCAGTGCACGTCCTCGGGGCGCTGCGCGACGAAGCCGGCCTGCCGGCCATTCGCGGGGCCGTGAATGCCGAGCGCCTCAAGGGCGCCGTCAATTTCGACCGCAAGGTGCTGCGCCGCGCCCTGCTGGCGCTGCGTGAAATCCCCAGCGCCGAGAACGCCCAGACGCTTGAGCAGCTCCTCGACTCCGACATCTGCCGGGAGAAGTTCGAGTTCCTCAAGCGCACCCTGGTGGCCTGGTCCACCATGGACACCGAGGCCAGCAACAACTACCTGATCGGCCTCTACAAGCTGACCCAGAACAACGCACTCAAGCAGTTCGTGAAGGGCCTGCTGCCCGAGAACAAGGAGTGGCGCCGGGCTGTCATTGTGCACCCGGAAGAGTAATCATTACCTCGCAGCAAAGACACCAGGCCGGCGCGCAAGCGCCGGCTCTGGTTTAACCAGCTTGCACGGCCGATGCCGCCATGCGTTAACGGTGCCATGGCGCAAGAGCCGGCCAACCGCACCGCCCCCAGCCCGGATTCCGACCAGCTCGGCGACCTCTTTGCGCCCGCCGGAACACGCCGCCACGCCATCACCCGCTGGGTCTTCTTCGTCCTGGGCGGCCTTCTCGTCGCCTACGGCATTCTGGGCGTGCTGCTGCCCATCCTGCCTGGCTTTCCCTTCCTGCTTGTGGGAATGCCGCTTATGGCTGGGTCCAGCGAGCGCGCCAGGGGCTGGATGAACCGACTGGATCGGCGCTTTCCCCTTGGCCTGCGCCTGCTGCTGCGGCGCTTTCAACTGGTGGCCCCGCCCAAGGCCGGAAGCCCCGAGCAGTGGCGGCGCTGGCGCGTCAATCTTGCATGGACCGCGGCCATGTGGCTGGGTTGCGGCCTGTTCTTCAGCGCCCTGGCCGTGGCCATGCGCTGGCTGTGGGTAAACTACCTGCAGCCTGTGTTCTGATTTTTCCTGACCCAACTCTCCTGGGCGGTGTTCCATGGCAGGTGACGGGTCGGGAGGCGGGGCGATGGACACAAGGTACCTGGTCTGGGGCATGGGCGGCTTCATTGCGCTTTCGCTGCTTTGCGTTGTGGCAACCCTGCTGTTTGCAATGGGCGAGTCGCCCGCCGCGCCCGCTCCCGGCGGCGCAACCGGCGCCCAAGGCCCGGGCTCCGAAGGCGGCTCAAGCCGCGCCCAGGAGCGCGTGCTGCGGGGCTTTGACGTCGCGTTCTGGGGCGAAGGCCGGCCCTTTGTGCGCATCAAGGACCGCTTCTCGGATGAAGTGGACACCGTGAATCTGGTGTCCTACCTGATGTTCGAGCCGCAATACGCTGAAACGGGCCCCTCCGATGAAGGCGGCTACACTTACAAGCGGGCCGACCCCAAGGCCGTAGAGAACACGTACCGCCTTGGCCTGTGCCACGAACACGGCCTGTTCGGCATGGCCGCCGACCGCAGGGAAGCGGCCTACTGCTACCGCATCGCGGCCATGGCCGGCCATAGCGAGGCCCAGGTTGCGGCGCAACGGTTGGGCGGCGGCAAGTAGCTATCAACAATCTTTCGACAGGCCCGCATCCTGCCCGCCAACCGGCGTGACAAGCGGCTCGCAGGGCAATTCTCCAGCGGGTTTGAGGCTTGTTTGAGGGGGCCAATACCCCTATCATTCCGCCCTTTCCGGGCATCCGGATTTTGGATTTGGCTGCACCCCGGCGCCCCTGCGCACCCCGGAATCGAGAGTCTGAAGACGCCCATAAGTGACAACCGCGCGGCCCTTTGCGGCGCGCCAATCGAGTGACGGTTCATGGCCAAGAAACCCGAAGAAGGCGCTGTGGCGCGCAACCCCGGCAACGTGCAGCCGCTCAACATCGCAGACGAAATGCGCGAGAGCTACCTGACGTACGCCATGAGCGTGATCGTGGCGCGCGCATTGCCCGACGTCCGCGACGGCCTCAAGCCTTCTCAGCGCCGCGTGCTGGTGGCGATGAACGACCTGAACCTGGGTCCCACGGGCAAGTTCCGCAAGTGCGCCAAGATTGCCGGCGATACTTCGGGCAACTATCACCCGCACGGCGAGGCCGTGGTCTACCCCACGCTCGTGCGCATGGCCCAGAGTTTCAACACGCGCTATCCGCTGGTCGATCCCCAGGGCAACTTCGGCACCATTGACGGGGACCCGCCGGCTGCCATGCGTTACACGGAAGCCCGCCTCACCCGCGCCTCCGTGGACATGATGGAGGACCTGGAGAAGGACACCGTCGACTACATCGACAACTACGACGGCACGCGCCAGGAACCCAGCGTATTCCCCGGCAAGTTCCCCAACCTGCTGTGCAACGGCACGGGCGGTATTGCGGTGGGCATGGCGACCTCCATGCCGCCGCACAACGTGAACGAGGTCTGCGACGGCATTGCGGCGCTGATTGACGACCCGGAGATTACGGTGGACGCCCTGATGAAAATCATCAAGGGCCCGGACTTCCCCACCGGGGGCGTGATCCACGGACGCAAAGGCATTGCCGACGCCTACAAAACGGGGCGCGGCATCGTGACGGTGCGCGGCAAGGCGGAGATTGAGGAGGGCGACCACGGCAAGAGCCAGATTGTCATCACGGAGATCCCCTACCAGATCAACAAAACCACGATGATCGAGAAGATCGCCGATCTCGTGAAGAGCGACGCGATCTCGGGCGTGAGCGACATCAAGGATTACAGCAAGGAAGACATCCGGCTGGTGGTGGAAGTCAAGCGCGACGCGGACCCGAACATCGTGCTCAACCAGCTCTACAAGCACACGCAACTTCAGAGCAGTTTCAGCATCATCAATATTGCCATCGTTGAGGGCAAGCCGCAGACGCTCAACCTCAAACAACTGTGCGAGGCCTACCGCGACCACCGCAAGCAGGTGATTCTGCGCCGCACGCGCTGGCTGCTGAACAAGGCCAAGGCGCGCCACCACATCGTGGCGGGATTGCTGGGTGCACTGGACCTGATTGACGCCATCATCAAGCTGATCCGCGGCGCCAAGGATGTGGACGAGGCGCGCGACAAGCTGATGGCGCTCAAGGTGAAGTTCCCGCCCTCGCCCAAGGGGCTGGAGCTTGACGTTTCCGACCGATTCTCGCGCGCCCAGGCCGACGCGATTTTGGCCATGACTCTGAGCAAGCTGACGGGTCTGGAGCGCACGCGGCTGCAGGAAGAGTTCGAGGCGCTGCTCAAGGAAATCGGCGACCTGCAGGACATCCTGGCCCGCGAGGCCCGCGTCCTGAGGATGATCAAGGACGACCTCGAAGAAATGAAGAAGCGCCACGGCGACGAGCGCCGCACGGCCATCAAGGGCGAGGTGGGCGAATTCGACATCACGGACCTGATTCCTGACGAGCAGGTGGTGGTGACAATTTCCTACGAGGGCTACATCAAGCGCGTGCCGCTGGATGATTACCGGCGGCAGAACCGCGGCGGAACGGGCAGCGTAGGCGCCAAGAGCAAGGAAGGCGACTTCATCGAGCACTTCTTCCTGGCCAGCACCCACGATTACCTGCTGGTGTTCACGACCCTGGGCAAGCTGTTCTGGCTCAAGGTCTACGACATCCCGGAGTTCGGCAAGCAGGCCAAGGGCCGCGCGCTGGTGAACCTGCTTTCCATGAGCACCGTGGAAAAGGTCAGCGCCTGCATCCGGGTGCGCGAGTTCAAGGAAGACCGCTTCCTGATGTTCGCCACCAGCCAGGGCACCGTCAAACGCACGGCGCTTGAGGCCTACAGCAATGTGCGCAACGCCGGCATCAAGGCCATCAAGCTCAATGAGGGCGACCGCCTGATCGACGTGATGGAGACGGGAGGCGCCGACGAAATCGTGCTGGCCAGCCGCAAGGGCATGGCCATTCGCTTCCCCGAGAGCGAGGTTCGACCCATGGGACGCGACGCCGCGGGCGTGATCGGCATGAAGCTCGAGGAGAAGGACGAAGTCGTGTCCATGGCCGTGGTCAACCGCAAGGCCTCGCTGATCACGGTGTGCGAGAAGGGCTTTGGCAAGCGCACGGCCTACGACGAATACCGCATCCAGCATCGCGGCGGCGTGGGGTTGATCAACGTGAAGATCTCGGACAAGAACGGCGAGGTCGTGGCGGCCAAGAGCATTTACTCGGGCGACGAAATCATGGTGATGACGCGCCAGGGCGTGGTGCTGCGCACGACGATCACCGAGGAAAGCATGCGCGAAATCGGCCGCGCCACCATGGGCGTGCGCCTGATGAAGGTGGCCGAGGATGACACCATCGTGAGCGTGGTGAAGATCATGAACGAGGGGGACGAACTCGCCCGCGCCGAAGGCGACACACCGCCCGAGCCGGTCAAACCCGGACAGCCCGTCAAGGAAGCCGAAGTGAAGCTCTCCACGGCGCAGGCGCTGGACAGGGCCAAGAAGGAGGCCGACGAGGCCCTCAAACGCGTGCAGGACGCTCTGAAAGATGGCCCGCCCAGCAAGCGCCAGAAGAAGGTCGAAGACGACGACCAGGGCAAGAAGAAGTAACCGCCACAAGTCAGCCTCAGAGCCCGTCCGGTCACGGACGGGCTTCTGCTTTGGACCTGGTCATTCGCGCCCGGACCGCGGGGCCCGCGATTGCGGTTTTCCATGGTATCCTCGGGCGTCGGGGTTTCTTTTCAGCGGTTGGCCCGGAGCTTCCCATGCGCGCCACAGCGTTCTTGCTCTGCTTACTTCTGCTCAGCGCGTGCACGACAACACAGCCGACAAAGGACCCCGAGCCGGAGCTTTCCATGCGCGAGCAGTTCACCAAATCGCTGCACGTGCGCCTGGCCGACGCCGAAGTTGCACTGACGCGCTTTGACAACGCCGGCGCTCTGAAAATCCTCGATGAAGTCGAAGCCGCGACGAAAGACTGGAAGAAGACCTCGCCGAGCGAAGACGTGGCATTGGGCTGGCTGGGGCGGCAAGCCAACGAGATTCGCTTTATCGCCACCGCCTTTGGCGTCGAGGATCAGCCCGACAAACTCAAAGAACTCTTCGCCGCCGACTCCGACCGCCTGTTTGAACGCTTCGTTGGCGATGGCAGCACCATGCAAAGCCCCGCGTGCTGGCAGCTCTACGCCATCTCCGGCCGCAACGAAGAAGCCGAGCGCGGCTACAGCCGCATGCTTGCGCTGCTTGAAGGCAGGCAGCACGACGTGCGGGGCTTTCGCCTGAAGGTTCTGCGCGCTTCAACGCTGGCCGGCGTGAACCAGATCGAGCAAGCCGATGCCGAGCTTCATCTCCTGACGCAAATGCTCGGCGAGATGGGCCTGGCTCGCGTGAAAGACCTGCGCGAATTCGCAACCTATTGCGTGCTGCCCGCACTGATGATTGCGCGCCGCGTAGAGTATGCGGACGCATCCAGATTGTTTGACGATTGGTTCAAAGAAGTGCCCCAGCATCTGGCCAAGCCGCGTCAGGACAAAACCGGCAAGGCACTCAAGGAACTTGCCGAAACCTGGGCGGGAGAGAAAGAGCGTTGGGCCAAGGAACCCGCCGACCTGCCCAAAGTCGAGGTCGAGACCGACAAGGGCAAGCTGGTGCTCACTCTCTTTGAAGACGACTGCCCCAACACCGTCGCCAGTTTTATTTCGCTGGTCGAGAAAGGCTTCTACGACGGTACGCTGTTCCACCGCGTCGTGCCGCATTTTGTGGTTCAAGGGGGCGACCCGACGGGCAACGGTAACGGCGGGCCGGGCTATTGCATCAGGCGCGAGCTGGGGCGCAGCCACTTCCGCGGGAGCATCGGCATGGCGCGCAACGCCGACCCGGACAGCGCCGGATCGCAGTTCTACTTCTGCCTCAACGCGGCCACGACCTTTCACCTGAATCAGGGCTATTGCGTGTTCGGCCGCGTCTCGGAGGGGCTGGAGGTCATGGACCAGTTGCGGCTGGGCTCGAAGATCCTCAAAGCCCGAGTGCTGAGCAAGCGTGCCCACGACTACAAAGTCGAAAGATTGCCGGAAAAGGAGTGAGCCCGCCGGTCAGGCCCCGGCCTGACCCGGAGCGACGTCGGCCAGATCCGCCAGAAGTTCGCGGCGCAGCACATCTCCCACCGGGGCCGTCCTGGAGTACTCCTTGAGCGTGCACACGAATTCTGCGGGCTCGCGCTCGAGGGCGCGCCGCTGGGCCGGCGTCAATGCAAAGCGGATGTAATGCACGCTGGCCGTCTTGTCCTCGCGCGTCCGGCCGGGTTCAAACTGCGCCGCAACCTTGTCGCTGCCGATCCTGAGCCAGAGGTTGCCCTCGAGCGCTGTGAAGACCGGCAGCCACTTGCGCAGGTCCGCATCGCTGTCGAGCTGGATGAACAGAGTGGCTGAAAGTTCGCCGGGGCCGGGAATCAGGCCGTTGTAAACCTCAAGCTCCTCCAGCACGGCGTTGACACTCGTCATGCTCTCGGCGCGCATCATTTCCTGGGTCTGGTAGATCAGCGTCTCGCGGTTCTCAAAATGCATCGATATCAGATCGCCCAGCGCAACGCGGCGGCGGGCGCGCAGCTCCATGGCGGCGCGGCGGCGCGCGTCGCGCTGCTTTTCGTACTCGGCCACGGGAATGATGTCGGACAGTTCCAGGGTTCTCATCGCACGTTCTCCTCAGGCTGCGGGGTCGGTCTTGGGTTCGACGGGGCGGCCCTTGAGCCGCTCGCCCTGCTTGCCCACGTCAAAGCCGTAAGCCTTGGCCAGGGCCACAATGGGGTGGGTCATCTCGATGCCGGTGGCCTCCTTGACCTGCGTGGCAGCCAGGTGGCAGTCGCCGCAGGCGCCGCTGCAGGGCTCGCCGAACTGGCCGCGCGGCGTTTGCTCGCGGTCGCCCCCGACGATGCCGTCAAAGAGCTTGGCGCCCCACTTCAGCGAGTCCTTGTGGTACTTTTTCATCATGGACCAGGTGCCGTCGTGGCCGCTGCAGGCGTCCACCATGTCCACGTCCTCGGCCACCATGTTCAGCATGTCCTTGCCGCGCAGGCCGATGTTCTGGGCCTTGATGTGGCAGGGAACGTGATACTTGAGCCTGTCGTACTTCTCCTTGAAGTCGCGCTTGATGCGGCCCTCTCGCTTGAGTTTGAAGAGGTAATCGCTCAGATCGTGGCTGTGGGCGGCCAGCAGGCGGGCGTCCTCTGTGCCCAGAATCTGCGGGTATTCCTCGCGGATCATGAGCGAGCACGAAGGCGAGGGAATCACCACTTCGTAGCCCTTCTTGACGTACTCCAGCAGGGCTTCGGCATTGCGCTGGATATTGACCCTGGCCGCCTCAACATCGCCTTCGTCGAGAAAGGGCATGCCACAGCACATCTGCCGCTGGGGCCAGGCCACCTCCACCCCGTTGTGCTCCAGCACTTCCACGGCGGCTTTGCCCGCCGTGGGGTCATTCCAGTTGACCAGACAGGTACTGAACAGGGCCACTTTCAGCGGAGTGGCTTTCCGGGGGTCCACACCTTCCTTGAGCGGCAGGGGCGTCTCGACCTTGGGGCTGTGCTTGGCGAACCAGCTCGGGAACGTCTGCCAGTGAAACTGGGGTAGCAGCTTGTGGCGGTCGATGCCCAGCGTCCATTCCATGATCGCGCGGTTAAGGGCATTGCGATTCGCGAAATTCATCAATGGGGGCATGAGGCTGCCCACCTTGCCGATGAAGTCGGGATTGCGCAGCAGCTTCTTCGTGAGGCTGACGCCCTTCTCGCGCACGCGATGAGCCTTCTGGCGCAGCAGCAGCCGCGGGAAGTCCAGGGCGAACTCGTGGGGCGGAGTGTAGGGGCAGTTGGGATAACAGAGCTTGCACTGAAAACACTCGTCCAGGGCTTTGTCCAGCACGGCCGGGGGCAGGTCCTTGGCGTGTGCGGAGAGCTCGGGCAACTCGTCGCCCATGACCTCGGCCGACTCGACGCCCTCGGGCAGGGTTTCGCCACTGGCCTGGGCCTCGGCACGCTTGAGCCGGGCCCGCTCGATCAGTTCCGGGTGTGCCTTGAGGTGAGCTTCGCGGCGCTGATCCGTGATGCCGTCGATGCCCTTGAAGATGGTCGGGAAGGTATCGCAGAACTTGAAGCAGAGCCGGCAGCCGTTGCAGATGTCGTAAATGCGCTCGGTCTCCGCCTGAAGGTCGGCTTTGTCCCAGAACTTCGGGTCGTTGATTTTGAGTCCGATGGATTGGGCCATGATTTCCGGCTTTCGTGCAAGAAACTCTCACGCCAGGACGCAGAACTGCCAAGTGCCATGGAAAGCAGCGCCCGCACCCGACCCACCGAAGGACCCGGACCGCGACGGGGCCGACAGGGGGCTCTTCTGTTTGATGAGGCCTGTGTCCGCCGGCATCTGTCTTTGCTCCGGGAGGCCTTGGACCTGGTTGCCCTGCGTGAAACCGACTCGTCCGGCCAAAGAACCACCGGCGGCGGTGAACCGCCGGTGTCCTTGGCTGATACCTGATCTGCGGGAACTGAGAACTTCTTACGCGATGGACTCGAGGCCTTTGGTGAAGCGGCCGGCATGGCTCTTCTCAGCGCGGGCCAGCGTCTCGAACCAGTCGGCGATTTCGGGGAAACCCTCTTCGCGCGCGGCCTTGGCAAACCCGGGGTACATCTGGGTGTATTCGTAGGTCTCACCCGCAACGGCGCTCTTGAGGTTCTTCTTGGTGTCGCCGATGGGCTGGTCGGTGTCCGGGTCCCCCACCTGCTTGAGGTAGTCGAGGTGGCCGTGAGCGTGTCCGGTTTCACCCTCGGCCGTGTCGCGGAACAGGCCCGCAACATCCGGATAGCCCTCAACGTCCGCCTGCTTGGCAAAGTACAGATAACGGCGGTTGGCCTTGCTTTCGCCCGCGAAAGCGGCGGCGAGGTTCTGCCAGGTCTTGTGCTTCTTCTCCAGTTTAGCCATGTCTCTCTCTCCGTGGTTTTGCCCCCATGAAGGGGCGGTCCAATCAATGCCTGCGGGCGCGGCCATAGACCGTGACTCGCGCCTTCTCGATGACGTAGCCCTTGCGGGCCAGCGCCTTGAGGTCAAGGCGAATGGCCTCACTGTCCTCCAGGTCGGAGACCGTGCCGGAATCCAGGTCAACGAAATGGTGATGGGCTGAAGTGGTACGGTCGAACAGCTTGCGGCCGTCATCCATGGTGATTTCGGCCAGCGCGCCGATCTGCACCAGAGTCTCAAGCGTGGCGTAGACGGTGCTCAGCGAAAGTGAGGGATTGTCGGCCTGCACGGCGTCATGCACCTGCTCCGCCGTCAGGTGGCCATGGCTCTCCTGCATGGCACGGAAAATGACGAGGCGTTGCTGGGTGACCTTGAGCCCTTTGTCGCGCAGCAGCTCGAGGAAGGCGGCCTGGCGATGCTCGATCTCGTGGGCGCTGAGTTTCATGGCCCTGATCGTAGCCCTTGCTACTACGTATTCAAGCCTAAATCGGAATTATTCCGATTTGGAGGCCCAGCGCCGGTTTGTCAGGCTGGTCAGCACGTGGTCCTGCCACTGCCCGTTGATGAACAGGTACTCCCGCGCCAACCCCTCCTCGCGAAAGCCCAGCCGCCGCAGCAGGCGCCCGGAGCGCTCGTTGTGCGGCATGTAATTGGCCTCGATACGGTGCAGGTTCATGGGGCCAAAGGCGTAAGCCAGCAGCGGGTCGAGGGCCTCGAGCATCAGGCCCTTGCCCTGGGCGCTTTGGCGCAGGGCATAGCCGAGGTTGCAGGCGTGGAACCCGCCGCGCTCCACACGCGAGAGGTTGGCGCGTCCCAGTACCCGGCCCGGATTCTCCGCGTCAAACAGCCACAGGCGCAGGCTGCGACCGTCGATGAACTCCTGAATCAGGCGCGCCGACTGCAGGCGCCAGTACTCTTCGCTGAAATACTCCGATGGTCGCGGGGGCTCAAAGGGCGCCAGAAACAGGCGCTCGTCATTGAGGAAAGCCGCAATGACGGCCGCGTCGGCCGGCTGCGCCAGGCGCAGCCTGAGGCGCGCGGTGTCGAACTGGGGCAGCGCGAGCGTCATGGACTCAGGTTAGCAGGGCGGTGACGATGCCGACAATGGCCGTCGGAATCAGGACGCTGGCCACCAGAATGCCCACACGTCGGCCGCCGATGAACAGCGCAAAGCCGGACTTGATCAGGCTGTTGGTCAAGATGGCGCAGGCAATGGCGGTGTTGGCCACCTGGGCCGTAATCTTCTCCTGCGCATACATGCGCGTGGCGGAAATGGTGATGGCATCGACATCGGTCAATCCCGCGAGCAGAGCCGAAACGTAAAAGCCCGCCTCATGGAAGTAGTGGTAGGCCGCGGCCGCGACGAAGCGGATGATCGCAAAGGCGATGCCCAGCTTGATGGCCTGCTGGAGCGAGAAAGGGTTGTTCAGGCGCTGCGGCGCTTCCGTGCCCTCGCGCTTGATGATGACCGTTTCGCCGCGCCTGCCCGCAATGCGATAGAGCACTGCAGAGCCCGCCACACCCACGGCAATCGTCGATGCAAACAGGGGCCAGGAGGTCTCCATCAGGGGCGCGTGCATGGCCGCGATCATCACGCCCAGGCGCGGCAGCATGATGGTGCAGGCGATCACGATGGCGAAGGCAGAGACGCGCGCCAGTTCCGGCTGCTGCTTGGCGCGGCCGGAGAACGTCAGCGTAACGGCCGTGCTTGAGGCAATGCCGCCAAATACGGCTGTCACGCCAATGCCGCGCCTCTCGCCCATGATGCGCACGGCCACATAGCCCACAAAGGAGACGGCCGCGATAAGGACCACCACCATGCCGATCTTGCGCGGATTGAGCGATTCGAACATGTCCCAGGTCTGGTCGGGCAGCAGGGGCAGCAGCACCGCCGCCAGCAGGGCAAAGCGCACGGTAGCCAGCAGGTCCTCGCTGCTGACTTTCTGGGCCAGGCCGTGCAGGGGTTCGCGCAGGGCCAACGCCGCCATGACCAGGGTGCCAAGAGCCGCCGCCAGCACCACGCGCTCATTGAAATCCAGGGGAATGGTGTGGGTGAAAGGCACTGCCCCCAGGCAGAACACCAGCAGGGCGGAAATCTCGCTGGTCAGGCCCAGACGCGGCTGTTGTTCATCGCGGGGCTGCTTGAGGTAGGCGCCCAGCAGCAGCACCAGAAGGCCCACAAAGGGCACCGCCAGCCCGAGCGTGCCGAAGGACTGGGACATCAGCCCGCCCAGGGCGCCGAACATGCCGATGAGGGGGAAGGTGCGGATGCCGCCAAAGCTGGAGCGCTTCTCCTGCTGGGCCTTGCGTTCGCGCTCAATACCGACCAGACCGCCGATGGCAATGGCGATACCCATGCCAAGGGCAATGTCCTGCGTGCTCATTTCCATGGGAGTGGTTCGTCCGCTGCCGGCACTCAGGGCATGTTAGCAGATTCCGACTCGGCTTTCAGCGCCGCCACCATGATGCGGGCGCAGGCCTCGGCATCGCTGAGGGCCTCATGGTGATTCAAATCAATGCCCAGCACGCTGCACACATGGGCGAGGTGGGCCGGGCGGATGCCCAGCACCCGTCGCGCCAGGCGCACGGTGCAGCGGAACTCGAGTTGCGGAGGCCGCAAACCAAAATGCCGGCAGGCTCCCCAAAGCACCGCCCGGTCAAAACCGGCGTTGTGGGCCGCCAAGAATGCCGCGCCTTCGAGCATGGGCTCCAGCACGGGCCAGGCCTGGCCGAAATCAGGCTTGTCGGCGACGTCCTGCCAGGTGATGCCATGAATCTCGGTGTAGGCGACATATCGCCGCGGCGGCCGGATGAGCTGCCTTATGCGGCGCTTGATGCGGCCACCCTCCACACGCACCAATCCCACGGCGCAGGCCGCCCCCGGGTAATTGCCGGCGGTCTCAAAGTCGATGGCGACGAAAGTCGGAAGGGCCATGCCTGCATATTAGAACGCGGCAGGCGACAGCAACGACCTCAGGCGGGATTGGCCCCTGCCCGCCGCGCGTCCACGACGCGGTAAAGCAGCATGCCGCACAGCATGCAGGCCAAGAACAGAAGCCCCCCGGCGCTGGGGCGGCCCAGCAGGGTCAAAGCCGGGCCCGGGCAGATGCCGCAAAGCCCCCATCCGACACCGAACAGCGCCGCGCCGGCGAACATGCGGCCATCGAGGTCGTGCCGCGCACCTTTGGGGGCCGGGCCGCCCAGCAGGGGACGCTTGCCGACACGGGCAAACCAGGCCGCCATGTAGATGGGAACGGCGGAGCCCATCACGAACATCAAGGCGGGATTCCAGTCGCCCAGGATGTCCAGAAAGCCCAGCACTACCTCGGGCCTGCTCATGCCGGAAATGCCCAGACCCCAGGCGAAAAGAACTCCAAACGCCAGTGCCGCCGCCGCTTTCATGAAAGGCTCCCGCCCGAGATGCGCACCAGGAACACCGTAGCCATGGCCACGGCCATGAATGAACAGGTCGCCACGACGGAGCGCCGAGACAGGCGCCCCATGCCGCAGACTCCATGGCCGCTGGTGCAGCCTCCGCCAAGCCTGGCGCCAAAGCCCACGAGCAGGCCGCCCAGGCCCAACAGCGGCAGAGAGCTGCCCGCCGAGGCGGGCAGCGCCTGCGGCATGAACTGGCCCAGCATCACGCCCCCCAACACCAGCCCCAGGACAAAGGCAAACTGCCAGGGAAACTCGCCGCGCTCGCCGGTGACGACGCCATAGAGCGCGCCTGAGACTCCGGCCGTCTTTCCGGTCAGCAGCAGCAGGCCCGCTGCGGCCATGCCGATCATGGCGCCGCCCGTCAAGGGGCCCTGGATCGATGTCATGTCCATGATTTTCCCTTCCGATCGTTGAGGTCGGGCATGTCGTCCTGCCACCCGCCCGGATCAAGGCAGCGATTGAATCAGTTCTTCCAGTACCCGGGCTATGCGCCCCTCGGTGTTGCTGCCGCGGCTGAGATTGTGGGCATGGGAGTCTTCGCGCGACCCGGCCCGATTGGTGATCAGGGAGAAGGCGACGACTTTCATGCCAAGAGCGCGGGCGCAAATCACCTCGGGGACCGTACTCATGCCAACGGCGTCCGCGCCCAGGCCCCGCAACATGCGCACTTCGGCCTCGGTCTCGAAGCTGGGTCCCAGCACCGCCGCGTAGACGCCGCGGGTCACGGACTCACCGGCCCGGGCGGCGGCAGCCTCCAGTTTGTCCAGCAGCGACGGGTCGTAGGCTCCAGCCATAGGCGCAAAGGCCGTGGCATGGGTCAGGCGTTGGCGGCCCACCAGCGGATTGATGCCCATCAGGTTGATGTGGTCAGTGATCGCCATCAGCGAGCCTTCAAGCAGGTCGTCGCGGATGCCGCCCGCCGCGTTGGTGGCCACCAGCACCGAAGCGCCCAAGGCCCGCGCCACCCGCACGGGAAACACCAATTCGCGGGAAGCAAAGCCCTCATAGGCGTGATAGCGCCCGCGGAACACCAGCACGTTGCGCGAAAACAGCCGGCCCTGGGACAGGCGGCAGACATGGCCCGGCGTGCCGGCGGGGCGTGCAAAGCCGGGCACTTCTTCATAGGCAATGTGCGCTGAAGCCTCGCAGCGTTCTTCGATGGCGCCAAAGCCGGAGCCCAGAATCAGCGCCACGCTCGCGACGTCTCGGCGAAAGCCTGACTCTTCAAGAGAGGCGATGGCAGCATCAAGGATGGGATCGGCGGCGGACACAGTGCTGAGTTCTGATTTCCGGGTTCCGGATTGGCAAGCCTGAACTGCTAGCGCAGCCCCATGCCCAGCAGCACGAGGTTGGCGCCAACCCGGGTCAGTACCGGGCTGGGCAGGTAATAGCGTATGTCGAGCACGGTGCCGGCCAGGCGCTCTTCCTCGGGGCGTAGCCCCAGGAACTCTCTCAGCCAGGCAATGCTTTCTTCGTCGGTTTCGCCCGACCATGACGGACCAATGGACATCAGTTGCTCGATCACCTCGATGCGCGCGTCGAGCAGCCGAAGATCGCTGATGCGCTCGGCCAGACGCGGGATGGTTTCGCGCACGATGTAGCCGCACAGCACGCCCAGGCGCGCGATATCGGGCACCAGGGTCACGCTCTGCATGAATTCCGGAGCCCTGGCGATGATCTCGCGGATCTCGGTGAGGCAGTGGCGCACGAGGCGTATATCGCTTCCCGCATGGAGGCGAAGCAACCGTGTGGCCGAAACGATGGCCTTGTCCGCCAGGTTGGCGTGCGCCTTGCCCTGAAGCTGCGGCCACTCCCCCAGCCGCCATTCCGTGGCCAGAAGCTCGGCCCAGATGGCCCGGGCGCGTTCCTCTATGCCGGTGATCCGGCGGTCGAACATCTTGTCGATGTAGGTCTTGGGGTCGATGTTCCCGCGGTAGGCCTCATTACTCCAGGCCCGAGCGATGTTCTCATCGACGGCAACCACCACGTGCAGGCGCGGCGCGTTGAGGTTGCGGGCCACCACCTCGAGCAACTGCAGGCCCAGGGCCGGCGGCACGCGGTCAATGTCGTCGATGAAGAGAAAGCAGGGCCCCTGCCCGCCGCGGCGCGAGGCAATACTCTGCACGATCACCGCCAACTGCTCGGAGAAGCGCTGCCCGAACTGGTAGCTTCGGGCGCGCTCGAGCAGTTTCTGACGCTGGAACTTGCTGCCCGCGGCTTCACCCGCGGCAGCCAGCAACTGCGCCGAGTGCGCCAGTTCCGTGATGGGCGCGTGCCCCAGCACGATCTGCCCCACCAGGTCGGCGGCAATCAACATGGCGCGCTCGCCGCCTTCGGCCCAGCCGCTCTGCCGGATGCTCGTGCTGGAGGGATAGCCCTTCTGCCGCAGGGCCGCCGCCACGATGCTGTCCACGGCTTCGCCCTGTGGGCAGCGCGGCTTGCCGTCCACGTCGAGTTCATCCCACAGCGCGAAAAGCAGCGACGCAAAGGGGTCGACGTCTTCCTTGTGCTGCCAGAGGTTGAACCAGCTCACCGTGGCGCCGGCGCCGCGAAGCAGGGGGTCCATCAGCTTGAGCAGGGTGGTCTTGCCGCTGCCGTTGGACCCGGGCACGAGCACGCGCGAAGTCAAGTGCGGGGGCAGGTTGGCCAGCAGGCCGGCGCCTTGCCGGGCGGCCAGCTCACAGAGCTCGCGCGCCATGACAGGCATGCCGTCAACGGTGAGGCCGGGGTCGGTGCGTCCGCTCATGGTGCTGATGATGCAGTGCCCCGGGGGCACATGCCAGTGGCAAGGGCCGGTCCCGGCCCCGGATCAGTTGTTCTCGGCGGCGCGACGCCGGCGCTCTTCAAGCTCGCGCGGCGTAAGGCGACGGGTGTCGTGCAGCAGCTTCCAGGCTTCTTCGAAGGCCGCCAGCATTTCCCGGTCTTTGTCGCCCAGTTGCTGGCGGGCCGACTTGAGCTCACTCTCGGCCTTGTCCGGCTCGCCCATGCCGAGCAGGCAGCGCGCCATGAGGATTCGCACCTCGCTGACGCGCTGCGTGTCCTTGAGCGACTCCTTGAAGTAACGAAAGGCCTTGGACCAGCGCCCGGTCTCGTATTCCTTCTTCGCCTGTTCAAAGGCGTCACTCACAAACTACCCTTGGCCCAGTCGCTTCTTGAGTGAGTCGATGCGCTTCTCAACGTCACGGAACTCCGCGTCGTCGAGGTACAGCGTGCGGAAGCCCTCGAGGGCGCCCGGCAAGTCACCCTTGCGCTCGCTGAGGTCGGCGCGCGCATAGTTCAGGGCCTTTTGCAGATCGATGTCATCAGGCGTAAGCAGCTTCTCGGCGATGGCAAACTGCTGCTCGGCCATTTCCAGACGGTTCATGTGCACCAGGCAGTTGGCCATCATCACGTTGACGGCCTTGGCGTGTTTGGGGCTGGCCTTGGCCTTCTGCAGGTGCTTGAACGAATCCTCGAACCGGCCCGCGTCAAACAGGGCCTGGCCGAAGCGGAAGCGCTTGTCCATGTCCGTCGGCGCGGCTTCCACCTGGCGGCCGAACTCCTCCAGCGCGAAGGCCTTCTTGGCTGCCGCAAACTGCTGCTCCTTCTGCAGCCAGCCTTGAGCGTTCTGCGGTTCCTGCTGCGCCTTGAGGCGACACTGGGCCATCTTGTAGTCAAAGCCGCGGTTCTTGACGTTGGCCGCTTCTTCGGCAATTTCAAGGGCGCTGGGGTCAACCTGCACAAAGGCCATCAGGCGTTCGTGGGCCTTGTCGTAGGCCTTCTTCTTTTCGAGCAGCTTGGCGATTTCGCGGATCGCCCGCCGGTCCATGGGGTTGGCCTTGAGCTTCTCTTCTTCCTGCGCCAGCAGTCCGTCGATGTCGTTGGCGTCCAGCACCATCTTCTGCCGCTTCTCGAGGTCCGACGCCTGTCCCGCGTTCTTGACCAGTTCGTAGGAACTCTTGGCGCTGCCCACGGTATCCAGCATGCCCTGGGCCGCGATGTTCTTGGCAAGCTCCTTCACGTCTTTGTCGTTGGGGGCCAGCTTCTGCGCCTTGTTCAGAACCTGCTGCGCCTCCTTCGTCTTCTTCACCGTCACGTATTCACGTGCCAGCAGCTTCAGCACCGAAAGGTCATTGCCGCCGCCTTCACTGCTCTTGAACACAAACTCCAGCACCGCGACGGACGCTTCATGGTGGTTCAGCGCGGCCAAAGCCTCAGCCACGCGCAGGTTGTACTTGATGTTCTTGGGGTCCTTCTCAATGGACTTCTCCGTCTCCTCAATGAGCTTGAGGGGGTCCTTGGTCATCACCAGGGTCTTCATGGCGCCCAGGCCGCCGAACAGACTGCTGGGATAACCCTGCTCGTCGTACTTGCGAACCAGGGCAAGCCGGTAGTTGCGGCGCGCATCGGCGTTGCCGGGCGCGGAGATCAGGGCCTCTCGATACATCTGGATGGCGTAGTCGTAGTTGCGCTTCTTGAGTGCTTCATCAGCCTTGCTGAGGAAACGGGATACATCGACCGGTGGCATGATAGGTCGTCCTCGCTGTTAGGGGCCCACCGCAGGAACATCCCTGCAAAGCCCGTGTGAAGCCTGAATTGTGGCATTTGGTGCCCTCGTTTCAAGGCTAGTTCCCGGCAAGGGATAGGGTATTTTTCGGGAACGCCGCCGCGCCCCCTTCGCGTTGTGTTCAATGGGCACAGCCGTACAATGCAGGCGGAGGCCTTTGTGCTGAAGATCGTTCACTACCCTGACCCTGTCTTGACCACCCCGGCCAAGCGCGTGACGGATTTCGGCCCGCGCCTGGCCCACTTCGTCGAGGAAATGTTCCTCACCATGTATGAAGCCCGTGGCGTGGGCCTGGCCGCGCCTCAGGTCGGTGAGAGCCTGCGCATTTACGTGGTCAACTGCGAGAAGGAACAGCCCCCTGAGGGGGAAATCGCCCTCATCAACCCCGAGGTCGTCAGTGTTGAGGGCGAGCAATGCAACGACGAAGGCTGCCTGAGTTTCCCCGGCATTTTCGTGCAGAAAAAGCGTCCCGCCAAAGTGACCATGCGCGCCCAGAACGTTCACGGCCAGTGGTTCACCGTCAGCGGTGAAGGGTTGCTGGCGCGGGCCTTTCTGCACGAACTGGAGCACCTCGACGGCAAAGTCTTCCTTGAAGACATCGAACCCGCCGAATTCGTGAAGGTCCGCAAGGACATCGAGGCCCTCAAGCGCAACTACAAAGACCGCCAGAAGCTGCGCGAACGCGTCGTGGGTTGACACTCCGACGCGGGACCCTCCGCCTGCCCCCGCGCGACGCGGGGCTCCAGCATTACAACGCCGGATTCCGGCCCCGACCGGAAGGCCGGGTGCAGCGCGAGTTGGCCTCACCGTGCCCCGCCATGACGGGCGGGGCTCGTTCACGACTCCCGCATTGTCGCGTCAGGACGATTTCATGGGAAAGGTCGGGCAGCTTCCGCGGGGAGCGACGGCCCTGATCCCGATGCGGAAGTCCATGTCGTCACTCGCGTTCATGGCAAGGTGGGTCGGACACTCGCAGTTCTCATCGTTCAGGTTCGGGCAGGCATCGAGCATTTCCTTAAACTGGGCCGACTGCTCGGCGCTCAATTTGTAGCCGTAATGGCGCGAAGTCTCCTCGTCCAGCCGCCCGCGGCGCTCCTCTTCGTAGACGGCCGCTCCGGAAAAGCCGCACTCGCACGTCACCAACTGCACGGCAATTTCATCCCACAGCGCGTCGCTCAACAGATGAATGACGCGGCTGATGCGCAGGGTGGGCTTGAGGCAAGCGGGGCATTGGAAACTCATGGGGGCCTGTTTCAGCGTGCGCTGCGCCGGGCCCAGAGGTCAGCCTCCAGCACCTGCTCCAGCGTCGGTTTGGCGACGTTCTTGTGGGCATCCACAACGCGCTTGACTGTGGCGTAAATGTCGAGGTACCTGATCTCGCGGTTCAGAAACCGCTCGACCGCCACTTCATTGGCCGCGTTCATGGCGGCGGAGAGCGTGCCGCCCTCCGCGGCGACTTCGAAGCCGAGCTTCAGCGCGGGGAAGCGCTCGAAGTTGACTTCTTCGAGCGTCATGTTGCCCATCCACTTGATGGTCGCGGCGGGAATGCTCGATTCGATGCGATGCGGATAGCTCAGCGCGTATTGAATCGGGATCTTCATGTCTGTCGGGCCGAGCTGGGCGATGATGCTGTGGTCGATGAACTCGACCATGGAATGAATGATGCTCTGCGGGTGAATCACGGCGTCAATCTGCTCGCGCCTGAGGTCGAACAGCCAGCGCGCCTCGATCACTTCCAGCGCCTTGTTGAACAGCGTCGCGGAGTCGATCGTGATCTTGCGGCCCATGACCCAGGTCGGATGTTTCAGGGCCTGCTCCAGCGTGACGTTCTTGAGTTCGTCAATGGGCGTCTGGCGAAAGGGCCCGCCGCTGGCCGTGAGAATCACCCGCTTGATCTCGTTGTTGTTCTCGCCGCGCAGGCACTGGAAAATCGCGCTGTGCTCGCTGTCCACGGGCAGAAGCTCCGCGCCCGTTCTCTTGCAGATGTCCGTGAGTATCGGGCCCGTCATCACGAGCGATTCCTTGTTCGCCAACGCCAGGCGCTTGCCGCGCCGCGCGGCTTCGAGGTTGCTCGCCAGGCCGGCCGCGCCGGTGATGGCGCCCAAGCACACGTCGTAATCGAGGTCTTTTGCGAGCGCGACTAGGTCGTCCTGACCCGAGAGTAGCCACTCAGTCTTGACGCCCTTGTTCTTGAGCGCGGCGATACCGTCTTTGGCGGCGTTGGCGGCAGCGGGGTCGGTGATGGCGGCAGCCCTGGGGCGGAACTCATCAACCTGCCTGAGGATGTTCTCAAAGCGCTTGCCGCAGGCGAGCCCGACGAGTTCGAACTTGTCAGCATGCTTGCGCAGCACGTCAAGGGTGCTCTCGCCGATGGAGCCTGAGCTTCCCAGCAGCAGAACTTTGGTCTTGGCCATGGGGTGAGTCTAGCTTGAATTCCGCCGGCTTCCCGCCTCTCTGTGCAACGCCACAGGTTCTGCTGGCCGGTCAGGCACATATGTTCAATCGATTGAACATATGCAGACGCCTCGCCCTATGCAACTTGTGCATTCGTGAAAATAATTTGTGTAAATCACGATATCACGGTTGACGGTCTGCGGGGGGGGGTAGACTCATAGAAGACAATTCCGGAGCGATGGCTATGCGCGGACAAATCGTCGGGATTACCGCTGGTGGTCGTTGGTTGCTGCTTGTGCTTGGCGCTATAGCATTCACGAGCGGCTTTCTTGTGCAGCGTACGAATGCCCAGCCCTTTGCGTTCATGACCAAGGGCTCAGCCAACACCAGTGACACGACAGCTACTTGGCCTGCGCCCGGCGGCGGCAGCCTTTATGCCACACAGGGAACCACATGGGTTGCGGGCAATGGCGCGCTGCTGACGCCTGGCAACAGTTTATACAACAACTGGGTTGAGAGCAGTGCTCGGCGGGAGTTCAGCGGGCTGATTGCCAATGCGGAATTTCCGGTCTGGTGGGTCTATGCAAGAGCACGCTATGAAATCAAGGCGAGTGTGACTTACAACCCCACAACGCCCGTGTCGGTTGAGCGCCATCGTGCCGAAACCACGTTGTCTCTTCAGGCGTACGAGGATGTTCTTGCCATGATCGAAAACCGCGTTGTCGTCGACAACACGGCCACCACCGGCGCTACGGTGTACGACATTACGGGGGCGGGAGGCAACATGTTTCTCGGGGCCGGCCTGGAGTACGCCGAGGATTCACCCGGCACCGCCGGCACGACCGTTGCCCGTCTGTTTCCGGAGTTGACGATTGATCAGTGGATATCCAAGGCAAGCATTCACTTCTTTCTCCAGGCCAACGGCAAGCAGTATATTCACAACAACGAGGAAGAGGACGCGGCAAGCATCGCTACGTACATTGGCGCATGGAATTCGTCCATTGTCGGTTTCGAGGGCTTTGTCGTAGGCTATGACTACGACTTTGGCACGGGGCAGCTGATTGAAGCTGTTTATGTCTTGGGAGACGGGCTCATCCCGTAATCCGCCATGACCACTGCTTTGAAGAGTAACGTCACCCGGCGAACCTCAAGACGGCAAAGCGCATGGTGGCTGCTTGTGCTGATGGGGTTGATGATCGGCGGGTTCTTCGTGGGGCTGATGACCGACGGGCCAGAAGGGATCATCATGCACCCGCAGGCTGGCAGCGACCATGAATCACCGAGGGATGGGAAAGCAGGACTGAAGACCAGGGTACCTCCTCCATGCCAGCCCAGTCCCATGACTGCCGCTGCGCCCACGCGGGAAGTTGCAGCCGGAAATGACAGTACGAATACGCCTGCAGGAAACGGCCGGGGCCTTGTCGTTCGCTGCCAGAAGAGCGATGGCTCACCCTTCCCCGGACTTGCTGTGTCATGCGAGATATTCGGGCCGATAATCATGGACGATCAGGGCCAGCCGAGGTGGAGTTTTCACGAGACTTCAACTCGAACGACCTCCGAAACAGGCATGTTCATACTTGAGGGTAAATCTACATACAGGGTTCACCTGAAGCCGCCCGAAGTCGCCCAATGGCACTCTCAAACTGAAGTGCGCGCAGATTTCAGCGTCGGCCAGGTGACCATCGTTTATGCGCCCGCGAGCCGTTTCGAGCTGCATGTGCAATACGAGGACGGCACACCGGCGATCGGCGCCGGTTGCTCATTGCGTGACCGGGCGCGCTCATTTGAGTGGCGACAGTTGGTCACACAAGATGGCTCGGCCGTGTTCGAGAAGGTGGTGACCGACACGACCCTCGAGTTGTACATAAGCTCCCGCAATATCCGCTTTGAATCCTATTCAGGACAGTTGACGATCTCAGATATCCAGGCTGGACGGACAATCGTGGCACTAAAGGCTCAGAAGAATCCATTTGGTCTGATTCGCGTCGAGTTCAACGGTTTCAAGAGCAGCCGAGAGACTTCCCTTCTGGTAGAAGCCGATCCGTGGAGTCCGTTCGCAAGACTCTATAGTCTCATGCCGGGTCTGACGCACTGGCAAAACCAATTCCCGCCAAGTCCGGCCCGTTCAACGAAGTACCGCGTGGTTCTGTCCGACCCAGGCGGTGTCTTTTCTTCGGATTGGGTGGAGGTACTTCCGGGAGAAACGACGGTCATTCGCGCCGCCTTGGCGCCGGGCGGCATTGTCAAAGCAAGGATTCTCGACGACAAAGGACAGCCTTTGGTCAACGCCGTGTTGCGAATCTCAGATGGTTCTTATCTTGTCTGGGATGGCGCAGCCGGAGGCGGGGTTGACCGATATCGGGATCTGGGCTGGACCGCGGATGCCGGCGGTTATGTGACCTTAAGAAATCTGCCGGCGCGGAACGTTAAACTCGAAGTCGAAGCCGAGGGGAAGCAACCAAGGTTCTTCGAAGCACAGGTTGCGCAGGGAGGCGTGAACGACCTTGGCGATATCGTGCTGGAGGACGCCCTTGGAGAGTTGGAGGTCGAACTTCGCGGCGGCAAGGCCGACCGGAAATACGTGTTGATACTCAGCCAGCCCGGCGGATTGCGACTCACCGCGCCGAAACTGTTTGACGGCTCGAGCTTGCGATTGTCCCGGTTGCCGCTGCGAAGATATCGCCTGGGGGTGGCCTTCGCTCAGGGAGGCAGCACCATCATTTGGACCGACGTGGACCTATCGCTTGGCGCCTCTCGACAATCCGCAACACTTGATGTCGGCACCGTCACCGAAGCGCCCAAACAACGATGACGGTCGGCGCCGCCGAAGATCGCGCCGGGGTCGGAACGCGAGACGATGAAAATGAACGTGAAAAGGTGCGTCAGCGATGGAAGCTCAAGTGCAAGAATGGAAAACTTTACGTTGGAGACTTCGTTCAGAGAGCCTTTGAAGAGAGCATCTTGTTTCGAACAATGTTCTTTTCCTCCGGACTCAACTGCGCTCGAAGGTGGGTTTCAATAGACTGGAAGCTTTCCGCAAAGTGGATTGACAATGCCCCGGACCCTGCACGTCCTTGGCTCATTGAATTTGAAGAACTTGGACGGGATGAAGGATAAGCATCATGCAGTACAACGCAAAACTAACGCTGGGCGGCCGCGTTCAGCACTTCGTTTCGAGTGGCGTGCTATTGCTACTCTGCCACATTACCCTCGCCGGTTGCGCAACCTCAGGAATTACTTCCGAACAAACCCCAGAAAAATCCAGGGTGCCAAGTTTCCAGGTGGACCCGTTTTTCCCGCCTTGGATCACGGGTGCCGATCCAACGGCGGATCGCAGTCCGAAATACACAATTGTTGACCCCAAGCCTGAACGGCTTGTGCTGGGCGAACCGCTATTGAGCGATGCAGCACGTGTAGAGCTTCAATCGTGCAGATTATCCGGTCAAGCATTTCAAGACCTGGCGCTCTTGCTGCATGGCGCGAGTGAGATCACGCTTTCAGAGTCTGATTGTGGAACCGACTACATTCAAGCTCTGGGTAGCATCAAATCACTTAAGAAGCTCGCGTTTGTTTCCTGTACGTTCAATTCTGGTTGCAGTTTGGAGGCTCTGCGTAATCTCGAAAATCTCGAGGAACTGTCCCTCCTATTTGTGGACGGGGAGGGTTTACGCAGCGCGAGGATTCCGCCAATGCCATCGTTACTCTACGTAAATCTGGAATCAGCAAACATTCACTTCAGCCTGATCGAGGACATGTTGGCTTCAACGCATCTCAAGTTCATTGCAATATCTTGGCGGAATGAAGCCGTTAAGCCTCTCCTGCAGGCGTGTCGGCAGCATTCTACAGCGCCGGAAGTGTTTGTATTGAATCCATAGAATTGCTGTTTTCGCGCCCCCATGACGGCGATCGTCATGGCAAGCCGCCCCGGTTATTCCAGCCAGGGTTCCTGGCGCAGGCTGACGCAGACATGCTTGCCCGCCAGTTCCGCCCGCGGAAAGGGAAAGTCGGTACGATAGTGCACGCCGCGCGACTCTGTGCGCAACGCCGCTGACTTCGCCATGGCCAGCCCGACGATCAGCATGTTCTCGAGCTGCCATTCGCTGGGATAGTGCCGCTCCTGCTCGCCGACGCGCTTGAGCCAGCGCTCGAGCTGGCGCACGAGTTCGGTCATGCCGTGCTGGTCGCGCTCCACGCCCAGATAGCGCCACATGGCGCCCTTGAGACTATTCTGCACGTCGGCCAGGTCCAGGCGATGGGTGCTGCGGATTTCGCGCTCGAACTTCACGCGCGGCTTTGTGGCGCTGCGGGGGGCCCTGGCCGCACTCTTGGCCGCGCGCATGCCGGCCACCAGTCCCTCGATAAGTGAGTTGCTGGCCAGGCGGTTGGCGCCGTGCAAGCCCGTGCTGGCCACTTCGCCGGCCACAAGCAGACCTTCAAGGCTGGTGGCCCCGTCGAGGTCCGTTTTCACGCCGCCCAGCATGTAATGGGGTCCGGGGCGCACAGGCACCCAGCTTCTGGCGGGGTCGATCTCGGCCTCTTCGCACATCTTCACAAACTGTGGAAAGCGCGCGCGGAGTTCCTTCTGGTCGAGGTGCGTCACATCCAGAAAGGCACAGGCATCGCCGGTGCGATGCATCTCATGCACGATGTTGCGCGCCACGACGTCGCGCGGCGCCAGCTCGGCCAGCTCGTGCTTGCCCGCCATGAAACGCTCGCCGTGGCTGTTCTTGAGGTAGGCGCCAAAGCCGCGCAGGGCCTCGGTAATCAGAGTGCGCTCGAGGCCCGCCACATACAGCAGCGTGGGATGGAACTGCATGAACTCCATATCGCGCAGGACACACCCCGCGCGCAGGGCCATGGCATGGCCGTCTGCCGTGGCAACGGGCGGGTTGCTGGATTCGCGGTAGAGCTGGCCCGCGCCGCCCGTAGCCAGGATCACGGCATTGGCCCAGATCACGTGCAGCTCGTTGCGACGCATGAACAGAGCACCGTGACAACGGCCGCCGTCCGTCAGAAGGTCCAGCGCAAAGGTGTTCTTGTAGGCGCGCAGGTTGGCGAAAGTCTGGGCGTTGGCCAGCAGGGCGCGCTCCACCTCAGCGCCCGTGGCATCACCCTGGGCGTGCAGGATGCGGTTCTGCGTGTGGCCGCCCTCGCGCCCCAGGTCAATCTCGCCCGCGGCGTCGCGGTCAAAGCGCGTGCCGCACTCGATCAGGAAGCGGATCCCCGCGGGCGCGCCCTCAACGACTTCGCGTACGATTCTTTCGTCGCACAGCCCGGCGCCGGCGTTGAGCGTATCCTGTACGTGAGTGTCAAAGCTGTCGCTCCGGGCCATCACCGCGGCCAGCCCGCCCTTGGCCCAGTTGGTGTTGCTCTCCACCAACTCCGCCTTGTTGCAGACGATGACATCCTTGCCCAGGCGCGCGGCATGAATGGCCGCCGTCAGACCGGTGATGCCGGTGCCTATAATGAGCACATCGGCCAGTTCCTGGCTGACGTGCTGCGTATCGAAGGATGCTAGATATCGGTCGGGCATGGTGAGACCGGGAGATTGAGGGATGACAACAAACCTGGCCAACGCTCAAGCTCTCGAACGCTCCATCTCTCAGGCACTAGAGGACTTCTTTCCCGTAATAGGCATGCAGCGCCTTGGGCAGGCGCACGCGGCCCTCGGCGTCCTGGTAGTTCTCCAGCAACGCGATCATCACGCGCGGCAGGGCCAGGCCCGAACCGTTGAGCGTGTGGCACAGCTTGTTCTGCTTGTCGCTGTCCTTGAAGCGGATCTTGGCGCGCCGCGCCTGGTAATCGCCGAAGTTGCTGCAGCTTGAAACCTCCAGCCACTTGCCCACGCCGATGGCGAACACCTCGAGGTCGTAGCAGCGCTGGGCCCCAAAGCCCAGGTCGCCCGTGCAAAGCTCAAGGCGGCGGTAGGGCAATTCCAGCAGTTCCAGCACGCGCTCGGCGCAACGGGTCAGGGTCTCGTGCTCTTCTTCGCTTCGCTCGGGCGTGGTGGTCACCATCAGTTCCACCTTGCTGAACTGATGGACGCGCAGTATCCCGCGCGTGTCCTTGCCCGCCGCCCCGGCCTCGCGCCTGAAGCAGGGGGTAAAGGCGCAATAGCGGATGGGAAGCTGCTCTCTGTCGAGCACGCTGTCGGCATGCACGCTGGTCAGGGGCACTTCGGCCGTCGGAATGAGGTAGAGTTCGTCGCCCTTGCCCAACTGATACATCTCTTCCTCAAACTTGGGCAACTGGCCGCTGTTGACCAGCGTCTCGCGCCGCACCATGAAGGGCGTCCAGCACTCGGTGTAGCCGTTCTCGCGCGTGTGGAAGTCGAGATAAAGGTTGACCAAGGCGCGCTCCAGCCGCGCCAGGGGCCCGCGGAAGAAGGGAAAGCCGCTGCCGCTGATGCGTCCTCCGACTTCGAGTTCAAGGCCGTAGTGCTTGCCGAGGTCCCAGTGGGCCTTGGGCGCAAAGCCGGGCTTGGGCGCCTCGCCCCAGGTCTTGCGCACCACGTTGCCGCTTTCGTCCTTGCCGACGGGCGTATGCGGGCTTGGCAGATTGGGCACCATGCGCAGGCGATTGTCAATTTCGACGCCGATCTCGCCGATCATGCGGTCAATATTCGAAATCTGGTCGCCGAACAGGCGCAGTCCTTCACGGGCTTCATCGGGCCCCTTGGGCGTGTTGCCCAGGGCCTCCGTGATCTCCTTCGGCACCGGTGCCGCCGGGTCCTTCTTCAGCTTGCCCATCCAGTTGCCCACGGCCTTGCTGGCGGCGTTGAGCGCAGCCTGTTTCTGCTCCAGGCGTGTACGCTGCTCGCGGTACTTCTCGTCGAGCTTGAGCACTTCGTCAATCACACCCGCGTCAAAATTGCGCCGGGCCAGGCCCTGCTTCACGGCGTCGGTGTTCTCCCGGATCAGTCGAATGTCCAGCATGTTCCGCTCCTGTGTCTCGTGGCGGCAAAGGTGTAACGGATAGCCGCGTCTCTGACAACGAGTCATGCATCAAATCGCTCGGGCCGCCACACGGCCGCCCTGGATCACGGCGTAGACGGGGGCGCGATGCTCGAGCAGGGCCTGGAGCACCGCCGCCGGGGACGCGGCTGGCGGCGCCGCCGCGGGCAGGCCCAGAACCACGAGGTCCGCGCGGTCGGGGCCGATGTCGAGGACCCTGCGGCCGTTGATGGTGGCCATCTTGAAAAGGTTCGCCACGTCCGTGCCCGGGTGGGCGGCCCAGGCAGCGCGGATTTCGTCCAGCATGGCCAGGCTGCTGTTGCTGGCCAGGGAGTCCGTGCCCAGGCAGAGATTCGCGCCCGTGTGGAGCAAATCGCCCAGGGGATATTCCTGGTGGCCGAAATAAGCGTGGGAGCGCGGGCAATAGACAATGCTGGGCCTGAATCGCGCGAGGTGCTCCAGGTCTGGGCCCTGGGGGTAATTGCAGTGAACGAGCACCAGCTTCGAGTTGGGCTGCTCGACACTGAGCCAGGGCGCCAGCCACTCCCACAGCAGCTCGGTGATCGGGCTCTGGTCGAAGCCCTCAAAGCCCGCCAGAGGAATCTTCCGGCGCTCGTAGAAATCACGGATGGGACCCTGGGCAATGCGGAAGAACTGCTGCTCTTCAAGCGTCTCGGCCACGTGGGTGGTACAGATGCGCCCCTCCCCCACCGCGCGGCCAAAGGCATGCTGATAGAGTTCGCCGGAGGTCGAGTAGGGCGCATGGGGCGAAAACCCGACACGCAGGGCGGACTCGGCCTGCCTGCCCGTGGCGTAGAACTTTTCGGCTTCGCCCTCGATCCGTCGCACGATGGCGTCCACGCGCTCCATGGCGGCGTCGGCCTTGGTGCCGTCGATCCCCAGCGCCTCCAGGCACACTGCGCCGGTGATGCCGCGAGCGCGCAGCGCCGCGAAACTTGCGCCGTCAACGCTGACATCCATGACGCTGGTCGTGCCCGCGGCAAGGAGCTGGTCGCAGGCCGACTCCAGCGCAGCCTGGACCTGGGTCTGGGGCACTTTGCGCCCCTCGATGACGCAGTCGATCCACTCCGTGAAGCTCAGCCCCGTGGGCAACTGGCCGCTCAGGTGGCTGAGGTCGAGGTGGCAGTGGGCATTGACGAAGCCGGGCATCACCAGCGCGGCTTCGTAGTCGAGAGTTTCCTCGGCGAGGCCCTTGAGCCCGCCCGAAACTTCGCCGCCCACAATGGTTTCAACGATGCGGCCGCCGCTCACGAGCAGGATCACGTCACGTTTGAGCTCAAACGAGGCGGGATCGATGTAGTGGCTGCAACGCAGGGCGAGGTCCATGGCCGTGGTTTAGCACAGGGGCCGGACCAAGGCCATCGGGTGCCCCTAGCCGCCGACAGTCGACATGTCGAAGTCGCGCGCATAGTGGTGTTTCTCGGGCTTGCTGCGCACGGCCAGGGCCACGCGCTCGACCAGCCCCTCAAAGCTGTATTGCGGGCTGCGCATCCACGCGCGCAGTTGCAGCCGCTCGTCATCGAGCAGACATCCCTTGAGTTGCCCGTCCGCCGTCAGCCTGAGGCGATTGCAGCGCTCGCAAAAGGGTGCATGAACGGGGCTGATGAACCCCACAAAGCCCCGTGCGCCGCGAATCCGAACATAGGTGGCGGGGCCGTCGCCCCCGGGGCCCTCGACGGCCTCCTCAATGGCGTAGTGCCGCCTGAGAACGTCGAGCGCTTCGGCCACGCTCATGCTGGGGTTCTCCAGACCCTCCCCCCGCGACCAGTTCCCAAAGGGCATGTACTCAATGAAGCGAACATTCAGGGGCCTTTCGATGGTCAGGGCCGCCAGCCGGGCCAGTTCGTCGTCGTTGAAGCCGCGCATGAGCACGGTGTTCAGCTTGATTCGAAAGCGGCCGTCGCGCGCGGCGGCGTCAATGCCGGCCAGGCTGGGGGCCAGTTCAGAACCCCGGGTGATCTGCGCAAAACGCGCGGCATCCAGCGTGTCCAGCGAGATGTTGAGGCTGAACACCCGGGCGGCCGCAAGCAGGGGCAAAAATCGCTCCAGAAGGCTGGCATTGGTGGACAAAGAGAGCTTGCGCACGCCCGGCAGGCGCGACACCTGCAGCATCAGCTCGGCGATACCCTCGCGCACCAGAGGCTCACCGCCGGTGAAGCGGAAGGCGTCAAAACCCAGTGAGAGGCTGGCGCGGATCACGCTCTCGATCTCGGCGAGGCTGAGGAGGCTTTCGGCGGGCTTGAGCTTGAGAAGGTCGCCCGACACGCAGTAGCGGCAGCGCATGTTGCAGCGGTCGGTCACGGAGATGCGCAGGGCGTGGATCTCGCGGTTGAAGTTGTCCTTCATGGGGCACCCTGGATTGCGGACTCGCTGGAACCTTTTTCGGACTTTCGGTTGCGCTGCCCGTTTGAATCAGATATAAGGATATCGGAGTCCGAATAACTGGTCAAGCGAAATGAGGCCGGCCATGGCAACCGCAATCACCCCCGAAACCATGATTCCAGAGGCCATCAAGGCCCATCCCCAGCTGCGCGGCATTCTGGACCAGTATGGTCTGAAAGGCTGTGGCGGAGAATTTGGACCCGCTGAGTCCATGGAGTTCTTCGCCAAGACCCACGGCGTAGACAGCGCCAGGCTCCTTACCGAGCTCAATGCCGCCGTCGAGAACCCCAAGCTGGCCCCCGCCGTCGACTACAAGCCCTCACTTGCAGACAGCATCTACCGCCGTTTCTTTCTGGGCGCCATCGGCGTCACCTTCACAGCCGGCGCGCTCTGGGGCGTGATCCTTCTCTGGCAGATTGCGTTCGCCGGCAGGTTCACCGCCCTGCCCATCAACGAGATCAACGCCCACGGACACAGCCAGATCTACGGCTGGGTCGGTCTCGTCATCATGGGCTATGCCTACCAGGCCTTCCCGCGTTTCAAGCACGGCGCGCTATGGCGCCCCTCTTTGGCCGCGCTCAGCTTCGTGTTGATGCTCATGGGCATCGCGCTGCGGGTCGTGGGGGAGTATTTCGCCGTCAGCATCCACCAGGGGACCATCCTGCTATCGCCCCTCTGGTTCGGGCTGGGCATGCTGGGTTCGTGCCTTGAACTTATGGCAGCGCTGCTGTTCGTGCTGGTCATGGTCAAGACCTACCGCACCATCGGCAAGCCGCTTGAAACCTACGACAAATGGGTCTTCGCGGCCGTGGGCTGGTTCGTGGTCGGCATTATCGGCGACGCCTTCCTGTATTACGCCACGGCGACCGCACCCGACCGCGGGGCCCTGGTCAGCGCCGTGGCGGCCTATCAGTTACCCCTACGCCAGGTGCAGCTCTACGGGCTGGCCACCATGATGATCCTGGGCGTGAGCCTCCGCTTCATGCCTCCGGTTTTCGGGTTTGCGGACCCGGGCGAGAAACTATACCGCCGCATGTTCTGGCCGCTGATCCTGGGGGTGGCGGCGTCCTCCGCTCTGTTTGTCGTCATGTTCAAGACCGGCGAGTTCCTGCGTGTGGGCCTGGCCTATTATGCGGCCACTTTGCTGATCGTCGTACCCTGCCTCTGGATCAGTCTCTCGTTCAGGCCTTTTGGCAAGGTGACCGGCAACGACCGCAGCATCAAGTTCATCCGCGCCAGCCACTTCTGGTTCATGCTCAGCATGGTCATGCTGGCCCTGGAACCCTGGTACAACCGGCTGACAAGCCAGACCTTCAGCCATGCATACCACGGCGCCATGATGCACGCGCTGACCGTCGGCTTCATCAGCATGAGCATTCTGGGCGTCGGCGCCAAAGTCGTGGCCAACCTCTGCGGTGAAGACACAGCGCGCCTCAGCCGCCTCTGGCTCGTGTTCCTGCTCATCAATACCGGCACGGCCCTCCGTGTCGGCAACCAGGTGCTGACGGACTTCGTCCCCGCCAGCTTCAACCTGCTGGGCCTGTCGGGCCTCCTGATTCTGGCCGCACTGCTGCTTTGGGCGCTGCATATCCTCATCATCATGTATCGCCCGCGCCAGGCCGCGCACGCCATGAACATCGAGAGCGTCACCATCGCGCCCCAGGCCCGCGTGGGGCTTGTGCTGCAGCGCTGGCCCCACACGCTGGATGTATTCGTCAAGCACGGCTTTGGCCTGCTCAAGAATCCCGTCTTCCGAAACACCCTGGCCCGAAATGTCACGCTTCAGCAGGCCTGCGAATTCCAGAAAGTCGACCTTTTGCGCCTCATGGACGACCTCAACGAGGCCACCCGCGAGCGGAGCTCTGCCCCGGCGCAGGCGCACTCCTGCGCTTCGCTGGATCCCGGCCTGACCGTGGCCGAAGCCGCCCGGCGCTATCCCGTCACCGTTCCTGTCTTCAGCGAGTTGCAGCTTGACGCCTGCTGCGGAGGCGCCGACACCATTGCCAACGCCGTCGAGCACCACGGGCTGAAACTGGACGAAGTCATGTCGCGACTCAACCAGGCCATAGCCAAGGCACACTCATGAGTGACCTCCAACAGATTGCGCGCTCCACCGCCCCCATCGTCCTGCACGACGAGCTGGCCGCCTTCCTGGGCTTCACGCCGCTCCTGAGCTACACACTGGAAGACGCGGGCAAATTCGCCGGCCACCTCTGCCCCACCGTAGCCACCGCCTTTGAAATGGCCCGCCGCGCCCTGCGTGAACTCTGGGCAGGGCAGGCGCCTGAACGCGGGCACATCAAAGTTGACGTCGCGTCCCAGCCGGACGCCTTTGCCAACGGCCCCCTGGCCCAGGTCATCGGCTTTGTGACCGGCGCGGCCGGCGTGACGGGTTTCAAGGGCATCGCGGGCCGCTTCAACCGCCAGAACCTGCTCCACTTCGACGCGACACTCACGCCCTTTGGCAGCGTCACCTTCACCCGCACGGACACCGGCGCAGCCGTACGCATCAGCGCCCTGGGTGAACGCATTCCCGGCGAGCCGGACATGGCGCCGAACATGCGCGCGGCACTTTCCGGTGACGCCGAGGCCCTGCGGCGATTCCAGGCGGCCTGGGCGCGCCGCGTGAAGTTTGTCGTGGAGCACCCTGAGCAGATTCTTGATGTCCAAATTCTCAACCCAACCGGGAGCCGGTCTTGAGCCTCTCTCCTGAACGCGAGCCCCTGGTCCTGCTGGTGGGCGCCCATCGCGAATTGAAACGGCACCTGCACGCCCTGGTTCGCGCCGGGCGCCTGCTGGTGCTCGGTCGCGGCGACCTCTCGCTCGCCACGCAGATCTCGCGCGCCCTGCGCTTTCTGGCCGTGGATATGCCCCTGCACGCACGTGATGAGGAGGAGTCCCTGCTTCCGCGCCTGCGCGCCAAACTCAAGGACGCCCAAAGCCACTTCGCCTATCTGCTTGAGCACATCGAGAAAGACCACGCCGAACTGGCCCAGCTTCACACCCAGTTCGACCAGACGGCCCGCAAGCTCGTCGCCCGCATCCCCTTCGAGGGGCACCCCGCCCGCAAGGACCTCGAGCCCGACCTCAAGCTCTTCCGCGGCCAGGCCAACGAACTGTTCAACATCTATGCCAGCCACATGCTCGTTGAAGAGCGCGACATCTTTCCGGCCCTCTCCATCATCTTCACTCCGGCCGAACGTGAGGACATCGCCCGCGAACTCGCCGAACGGCGCGGCTACGCCCTGGCGTGACTGCCCGCGGTGAGTGACGGCCCCCTGGAATTGGTATGATGGCGGGTCTCCATGACGCCTGCCAGCGAGCAGCCGGACGTGCCGCCCGTCGCGCCCCTGCCGGCGCAGACCCTGCTCAACATTTCTGTCCCCGGCGGCGACGGCACGGCGCCATCGCCGCCCACGCGTTCGACTTCGGTGCGCGCCACGGAAGCCGGACAGAGGACCCTTGGGCGCTACCGCGTGGTGCGCGAGCACGCGCGCGGCGGCATGGGCCGGGTGCTGCTGGCCATCGATACCACCATCGGCCGAAACGTCGCGGTCAAGGAGCTGCTGGCGGGGGCCGCGGCTGACACGCGCGACGAGGCCGCCACCCGATCCATCGGGGAGCGATTCCTGCGCGAGGCCCGGGTCACGGGACGCCTGGAGCATCCCAACATTGTGCCGGTTTACGAGATCGGCACCTCGGAGACCGGCGCCCTTTACTACAGCATGCGATTTGTGGGCGGTCGCACGATGGCGCAGAAGCTGGACGCCATTGCTGCCGGCCAGGGCGATGCCCGCGCCAGGCTGGCGGCGCGCCTCACCCTGCTGGAGGCCTTCGGCGACGTGTGCAATGCCGTGGCCTATGCCCACAGCAAGGGAGTCATTCACCGCGACCTCAAGCCGGCGAACGTGATGCTGGGGGAGTTCGGCGAGACCGTCGTGCTCGACTGGGGCCTGGCGCGCAACCTGGCCGAAGAGAACGTCGGGCAGCTCGCATGGTCGGGAGGCGACCAGGCATCCTCCCAGCTCACGCTCGACGGCACCGTCGTGGGCACGCCCGCCTACATGCCCCCCGAGCAGGCCGGCGGTCGGCACGCCGAGGTTGACGAACTCAGCGACGTCTACGCCCTGGGGGCCGTGCTCTACGAGATACTGACCGGCGTCCCTCCCTATGAGGGCAAGAGCGCCCATGCCGTCCTTGACATGGTGGTCAGCCAGGCGCCGCCGCCCGTGCAGTCTGTGGAGCCGCTGGTGCCCCGCGAACTGGCCGTGCTCTGCGCCCGGGCCATGGAGCGCGAACGCTCGCGCCGCCTGCCCTCGGCCCTGGCCCTGGCCACGGAAATCAAGGCCTTCCGCGACGGCAAGGCGCTGGCCACCTATGAGTACTCGTCGCTCGAGTTGCTTCAGCGCTTCGTGCGCCGGCACTGGAAATTCCTGACCCTTGCGGCCTGCGCCCTCTTCGCCGTCGGCGTCGTCAGCGCCTACGCCATCCAGGAGGTGGTCTCCGAGCGCAACGCGGCCCGGGCCGCCCTCGCACGCGCCAAGGCAGAGGAAGACCGCCGCGTCCAGGCGGAGCGCGACCTGCTGGACTCGCGGGCCGCCGCCATTGAACGTCTGGAGCAGAGCCTCGCGGGCTTTGACTCCGAGCCGTTGCTGCGCGATCTGTTCCTGCGTGTTGAAGGATACCGGCGCGAGGCGCAGGCGCTCCGGAGCCTGGACAGCAACGAGCGCGCCCGCAACCGCGCCCTCATTACCGCCGTGCTCGCCCACGCCGCCACCCTTCAGGAACTGCACCGGCTCCAGGGCGCCAGCGGCCCGCCCGGACGCCTGGAGGACCTACGGCGCATTCAGTCCGCCGTCATCGAACTGGCCATGTTCGACGGCGACTTCGAGTTGGCCGACTATCTCCTCAGCTCGAGCAACCTGCCGGACGCCGATATGGCCGGCCTCGCGCGCAGGAACGCCGACACCCGGCAGGCTCGCCTCCAGGCGCGCCGCGAGCGCCTCCAGCAATGCCTGGCCGACGCCAAGCTGGGCCTGCGCCGCGCCGAGCGACCGCCGCAGGCCCCCAGCCTCGCCCAATACGTGGCCGAACTGGCCGCCTTCGAGGACCGCCAGACCGTCGACGTTCTGGCAGGGGAGTTGACCGCCCTGCGCCAGCGACTGTCCGCGCCGGGATTTCGGCCCGGCGTCATCGAGTTCGACCTCGCCGAGCTTCTCTGCGGCGGCCTGGGCGGCCTTCAGCAGCCCCTGGCCACCGTGCCGATCCTTTGCGAATTTCTCATCGCGCAGCAGCACCCCCGCTTCGTCGCCGCGGCCGCCGGCGCCCTTGCGCGTACCCAGCACCGGCACGGCACCCTCGCGCTGGCCCAGGCCGCTTCCCTGCGCGGCCTGCGCTTCATCGAAGACAATCGCCGCGCCCTCGCCTCTGCCTACCTCCCTCCCGCCTTTGAAACAGACCAGCCCGGGGCGGCTGCCCTGGTGTTGCTGGCGCGCGGCGAGGCCAGACGCGCGGCATCACTGCTGCGGGCCGCGCCGAAGGACTCGGCGGGGCGACTCTGGCTCGCTCTGGCCCTGCAGGATGGGGGCGAGCGCGACTCTGCCCTGGGCGAACTCAGCTCGCTGGTCAGGGACGAACCCGACCATCTGCAGGGACTTCTTGCCCTTGCCCGCCTTCAGGATGACAACGAGGCCGCCCTGACCCTGAACCGGGCAGTGAGCGCCCATCCGTCGTCCGTCGATGCCCTCGTCCAGCGCTGCATGTTCTTCTTTGAGCGCGATTTCGTGCGCGCACTGGCCGATGCCGATGCCGCGCTGGCGCTGGCTCCCGGCCGGGCCGACTTGCTGCGCCTCAAGGGAGACGTGCTGCGTGTGATGTCCCGCCTCGAGGAGTCCGTCGCCACCTACAACCTCGCCATCGAGGCCGACCCCGATAATGCCCTGGCCTGGATCTTCAAGGCCGAGATGTTGCGGGCCCTGGACAAGGAGTTTCTCCCCGCCGCGCTGCGCGCCGTCGAGCTTGCCCCGGAAAACTCCCACGCCTGGGCCTACCTGTGCCAGGCCTACTACTTCAAAGTGCAGTTGCCTCAGGCCGTCGAGGCCGGCCGACGCTCCGTTTCCCTCAATGAGCGTGAGCAGGAGGGCTGGTACTACCTCGCCCTTTCCCACTTGCGCATGCGCGTCGATGGCTCCATAGGCTACGACACCTTCAACGCCCGCGCCGCCAACGAGACCGAGCGCGGCTACATCGCGCAGGCGGCCGACGCCTTCCGTGGCCTGCTGCGCGTCAATGACCGCGACTTCCGCTCCTGGGCGCTGCTGGGAGATTGCCTCTTGGCGCTGGGCGAAGACCCGGCAGCCCGGGAGGCCTTCACACGGGCGCTGAGCGTTTCCTTTCTGGATTGCAACACCACGGGCATGGGGACCCTCCATGTGCGCCGCCGCCTGCAACTGCTGGACGCGCGCGCACAAGGCGCCACGGAGCCGCAAGGCACCTCCCAGTGGCTCAACCGCGCCCTGAGCGAGGCCTTTGCGGCGTCTCACGAGTGCGAGCCCGTGCCGCTTCGAAGCCGCTTGCGCAGGGCCTTTGATTGCCTGGACCGCGCCTCGACCGGGCAGGGCCTTGACCGTCCGGACGCGGCCCTGGCGCGAAGCGCACGTTCCGAACTGGTCCGAGCCATGGCGGAAGCGGGCTACTTCGCGGAGATCCCGGCCATGATCGAGCCGGCCCTGGTGAATGAGCCCGACTGGCTGGTGTTCCGCCTTGAGTTCGCGCTCTGCGAAGCGCTGGTAGCAACGGGCCTGCAGTATCGCGACGGCGTCTGCCAATACGTGGGGCGCGACGACGCCGAGCGCGAACGCCTGCTGCTGGAGTTCGACGCCCTGACCGGCAGCGAACGCAAGCGACGCGGCGAGGAAATGATCTCACGCGGCTTCCAGCGGCTGCAGGCGTTGGCCGCCCGGGGCTTTGACCACCACGACCTCGGCATGACACCGCCCATGCACCCCTTGGCCACGGACCCCAGATTTGCGCCGGTTCGGGAGGCCTTTCGCAGGAGCCGCCTCGAATCCCGACCCGTTCACCCCTACGCCGTGATCGTGATCCAGGGCGTGCGTCCCGGCACCCAGGCGGCAAAGCTGGGCCTGCGCCAGTTCGACGTCGTGGACTCCGTGGACGGCCGGCCCATCCGGACCCTGACTGAATTGAGAGCGGCCATTGCTTCCGGGCGCGAGACCTACCAGTTGACGGTCCGGCGCTATCTGCGAAATGCGGATGGATCGCCTCGAATGCGCGTGGACTCCGGCGGAAGGGCCATCGTCGATGAGCGCGGCAATCCCGTCGCCGAGTTTGAGTTGCTGCGTTTTGAACCGAAGTCAGGAACACTGGGCGTCAACCTGGAGCAGGGCTACCTGCCCCACCCCCTGGACTCCTAGCAGGCCGTTGAAATGCGGCCTGCCCGGAATGCGCCGCACGGGCGCCGACCACCGCCGAACGTCGCGCAGACCCTGCCTGCCCGGTGCCGGCGCCCCGGCCACGGGTAGGCGAGGGGCCACCCGTCAGAAGGCGGCGGGCTGCAGCTCGATGGCACGCAGTGCATTGTAGCCGCGGGAAATCCAGTCCCGCAGCCTGCCCTGGGCGGTCGCGAGCGCCTGCCGCTGCGGAGTCGCGGCCAGATTCCTGGCCTGGATGGCGTAAAGGTCAATCGTGACGGTGCGGTCGCGGGGCACGGCGTCGAGGTCCGCCTGGGCCTGCTCGGTCACTGTCGCGTGCCGGCCGCAAAGACGCGCCACCTGTGCGCGGTGAACGGAAAGCATGGCGGTCCGGAGATGCGGAGAATTGACCTGCGGCGGGGACTCCCGCCCCAGCGTCTCAAATTGCCCAAGCAAGCCCTGCCGCGGCTTTGTCAGCGCTGTGAGCAGCAAGCGGCTGCGGCGCGCCTCGTACTCGTTGGACGGAATCTGGTGTTCGGCGCTGCCGATAGCGTGCTCCGCGCAGGCCCGCAATTCGCCGGCATCCTCCAGCAGGCAGGCGTGACGCAGGAGCACACGGGAGCGGCCCCGCGAAGGGTAGGGGCGGGCGCGACCCTCGGTCAGGCTGCACAGCCCCGCCAGCAGCTCGGCACGCAACAGCAGGATCGAGGCGAAAGACCGCTGGCCCGCGGCGAACCGACCATAGGCCCGCTGGATGCCCGCCAGGCCCGACTCGAGGTCACCCAACTCGACGTCGAAGGAGCCGCCGATGACGCACAGCTCAAGGAAGCCCGGGCCGTCACGCGCCTCCTCTGCGGCCAGCTCGCGGGCAGCGCAGCAGATGCGGCGGCCTTCCACAAAGCGCCCGCTGTCGCGCAGGGCCAGCGCCAGGCTGGCCGCCTGGGAGCAGGAGGCGTCGTCCTTGAGGGCGCCGTCGCGGAGTTTGCGCGCAAACAGGCGGAGATGATAGGCCAGGCCGGCGTCCACATGGCCAAGAAGGTGCTCGTGCATGGCCTGCTGGTTGTCCAGCTCCCACAGCAATTCCTCGTCGTCACAGAACTTCGCCGCCTGCAGGCACGCACGGCGCAAACCCGCCGCGCGTTCGAGATCCATGCGCGAGCACAGGCTGGAGTAGCGTTCGAGCAGGTGCCTGAGCACCGGTCGCGTCTGGGCGTTGATGCGCTCGCGCAGCCGATCGTAGGAGCCCAGCGCGTCGCTGAGTTGGCGCAGCGCCTTCTCCTGCTCTTTGCCGGTCAGGGCGCCCAGGCGTACCCGCGCCACGGCATCCATGGCCTCAACCATCATCAGCAGTTCTCCCCCGACACGGGCGGCCCCGCTGTCCACCTCCGTCAACAGCGCGCCGCCCGCGCCCACGAGCAGCCAGGCGGGATTGACCTCGAAAGCCTCGACCAGCGCGGCACAGAACTCGGCGGGAATCTTGCCCGTGTTCATGTACCGGTGAACGTTGGTCAGGGGCGTGCGCGTGCGCCGCGCCATCTCGGACTGGGCAAAGCGCGCCCGCAGTTCCCTCAGCCGCGCGCGGATGGCGCGCTGCAAAGCGGCGGGACCCTCCGTCCCGGTTTTCCGATTCTGAAATGCCATGGGCTACCCCTTCTGATTCCGGAAGTGAATGTTGCGTCCAATGTACATCCCGTCTTCCGTTTTCAGTACTTTGAACGCGCGACGGCAAGGCGCCGCGCGGCAAACAGGAGAGTGGACCATGGGGATGTCGAGACTGATGCTGTGGCTGGCGGCTTGCTTTGCGGCGGGGGCGCTCACGGCCCAGGCGGACTTCGGCGACGCGCCGGCCTCCTACGGGCTCATGGAGGCCGAGCAGGTCACCGGCGGGCTGGGCGCCGGCTTCAGCGTAGACCTGACCAATCCCGTCACGCCCTCCTGGACTGGCGACAGCGACGACTGCGTGGTGGGCGCGCCGCTATGGGACTCCTGGTCGTCCTCCAACAGCCTGACGATCCACGTGACCCAGCCGGGACACCTGATCATCTGGGTGGACGCCAACGACGACGGCCACTGGACTGCCGACGAACGCTACAACTACTTCCCCGGCCAGGAAATCGGCTACCCCGGGCAGTACACCATTACGGGCATTGTCATTCGCGCCAGCCAGAGCTTCGCGCGCAACGGACCCAACAAGGTGGCTGTTCGCATCACGCTGCAGGACAACATCGGCGGCGCGCCCAACCTCAGCCCCACGGGCTCTTTCTACTTCGGTGAAGTGGAGGACTGGCTCATTGACGTCGAACCCGCGAAATTCGTGGTTTCGACTGAAGCCCTGCGCACCGCCGTAGAGGGAAAGCCGTTCAGCTTCTTGCTCAATGCCCGCAACGGCGTGCCGCCCTACACCTGGTCCATGACGGGCGGGGCTTTGCCCGCCCAGATGAGCCTGATCCAGAGCGGGGACCAGTTCGAACTCACGGGAACGCCCGGCCCCGGCAGCGGCGCGGGCGCCGTGGACTACATGTTCACCGTACAGGTCAGCGATGCATGGTCTCAGACGGCCAGCCGCAGCCTGGTACTGCGAGTGCTGCCGCCGCCCTACACACTTCCTTTTACGGATTCGTTCTCAACATCCACGGGCTGGACCCTGGGCAACACCTGGGTGCGCGGCCCCGCGACGGCCTACACTTCCAACGGCCAGAGCTGGGACGGCTGGCCCGCCTGTGAGCCCGCCGTGGACGCAACGCCGGCCAGCAGCGACAACATGATCCTGGCTGACTCGCCCGGCGCCTCCCGCCCGGACATGATGCCCGCGCCCGCCTGGGCCGTGTCGCCTATCTTTGACTGCAGCACGGTGGCCAGCGTGGAACTGCGCTATCAGCGCTGGCTCTCAGCTTCACACTGGAACTATGACCGAGTCCGCGTTCAGGTTACCAACGACGGCGCCACCTGGGTCGATGTCTGGAACAACAATTTCCCCTACGGCTGGAATGCCGTGGCCGACTTCTCCTGGACGCCGCACAGCCACGACATAAGCAGTGTGGCGGCCCACCAGCCCCGCGTGCAGGTGCGCTTTGGCATCGGCGCCTGCAACATGCCTCAGTACCTTCAGCTCTATGGGCAGTTTGAGCGCTTCACCGGCTGGTGCATCGACGATGTGATCATTCGCGAAAAGCCGGCAGCCCAGGTGATCACCGCCCAGAACTTCATGGCCGCCACGGCGAGCAGCTACTTCGACCCCACGGCCCAGCAGACCATCGCTTTGCTCTATCCCCAGAACCTGTACTCCTTCTCGGTCCAAATCAGCAACGCCTCCAGCCACACCGTGACACTCAACAGTATGGAAGTGGGAACGCGCCAGTACGGCCCCGGCGGGTTCTATGGCACTCAGGGAAGCTGGGTGAACGTCGGAACCTGGTCCCTGGCTCTGCCCGTGGTCCTGGCGCCCGGCGCTTCGCAGGTTCTTTCAGGCCAGTTGCTGGCGGGGTTCGTGCCGGCCATCCTGGCCAACAAGGCCCTGGACGCCACGCTCTACCTCTACGGCACGGAATCCGTGACAGGGCGGCCCCTGCTGGCGATGGCCGCGTTCCGCTTCGGCATGAACCTTTCACCTCAACCCGGCCTTCACGTCTACGAGGTTCAGGCAGGAGGTGTCGAGGTGTTCAACGGCGCCGTGCCCGCGGGCCTGCGCGACTTCGGCAACGTGATCGTCGGCCAGAGCGGCAACTGGCTGAACATCGTGCAGAAGAACACGGGCAGCAGCGCCGTAAATCTGGTTCAGGCCGTGATCTCGGGCCCCGATGCGGCGTCCTTCCAGATCAACCATAGCGGCTTCCAGACTCCGATCGTCAACCAGACGGGTTCGATGGCCTGGTTTTCACTGCGCTTTGCGCCGACAACGCCGGGACTGAAGGTGGCCACGGTGTCGTTCATGCACGATGCTTCAAACACGGCCACGCCGTTCTCGTTCGAAGTCCGGGGATACGGCGCGGCCAATGTGCCCGTCTTGAGCGTCATGGAAGCCGCCACCGGTGCCGGCATCGCCCATGGCTCGCCGGCCGTCGGCGGGCGCGACTTCGGCCAGGTCGATGTCAGCGCCGGGGCCGCGGCACCCCTGACGATCCTGATCGAAAACCGCGGCACGCAGCTTCTGGTGCTCGGCAGCCCCCAGATCAGCGGCAGCAGCGACTTCACGCTGCAGAGCGCGTCCATGAGCGGCTCCCTGGCGCCGGGCGCCAGCACGCAGTTCGAGGTCAGCTTCGACCCCTCGGCCACGGGCCTGCGCCTGGCCACGGTGAGTTTCTCCCACAATGACCAGAACGCCGGCCAGCCTTTCACTTTTGACGTCGCCGGCTTCGGGATCGTGAATGCGCCGGTCATGGTGGTTGCCGAGGGCAGCGGTGCCCTGGTGTCGCCCGGTGCGCCGCCCACCGGGGCGCTGGTGTTCGGGCCCCTGGATGTCTCCTCCGGCGCGCTGGGCCCAGTCACTATCGTGATCCGCAACCTGGGCTGGCAGGACCTGGCGCTGGGGCAGCCCGTACTCACGGGGCCCAATGCTCAGGACTTCGTGCTGGACACCACGGGCATGAGCCTGACTCTGGCCCACCAGCAGGGCACCGCCATCCGCCTGAGTTTTGACCCCGTGAGCAAGGGGCCCAAGTTCGCCTCCCTTTCCTTCACACACAACGATGGCGCGGCTCCCAGCCCTTTTGCGATCAACATGAGCGGCATTGGCGTAGACGCGGCCGGCGTCGTCTTTGTTACCAGCGCCCTGGCGCCGGGGCAGGAGACTCAGGCTTACCACTTCGATATTCAGGCTTCCGGGGGCACGGGCCCCTACACCTTCTCACTGGTGTCCGGGGCGCCGCCCGCTGGGCTTGTGCTGGGGACCGACGGGGGCCTCTCCGGGGTGCCCACGGCCCATGGCCTGTTCGCTTTCCGGGTGCGGGTGACGGACAGCCTGGCCGGCACCGAGGAGAGGAACTTCCAACTCAACATCCAGCCCGCGCCCGGGGCTCTATTTGAGTCTCCGGCCCAGGTCGGCGGCGGGTGCACTTCAGCGGAGGGGCAAGGCCGGGCGCTGCTGGGCCTTCTTGCGGCGCTGGCCCTGGCCCTGTGCCGCCGCCTCAAACTGGGAGCGCACGATCGTCAGCGGCGCCTGCCTGCGGGGTCATCGTCTTCGGAATCGGCGTCGTCGGCATAGCTCCATTGGGGGTCCGATGGGTAGAGTTTCTCCTGCTCTTCCCAGCGCTCCAGCGTGTCCTGGCCGCGCCTGCGACGCTTGAGCCACAGGATCAAGGCCAGCAGTCCCGCGACTGAAAACAGCATCCACCACCAGTTGGCCCCCAGAAACAGGATCAGGGCGTTTTGACGCTTGCGGGCCAACTCGCCCAGCGCGGCCTGCTCAAACGCGGAGAGTTCCTCGCCGCAGGCCTCGCGAAACGCGGCCGAAAACCCGACGCCGGGTGGCCTCAGGCGCTGAAGCAGGTCGCGCAGTTTGTCCTCGCCGTGGCGGCTGACGATGAATTCGACCACGTTGCGGGCCTGTTTGTAGGCAGCGCCGGCATCACGGGGGTCTCTCAAGCCCAGGCTGAGATCCTCGAAGCTGGCAAATTCGGGCGGTAACTGGGCCGCCGCAGCTTCGATCAATGCATCGAGCGCGACGGACTCCACCCACTGCGCCACCCCCTCCTCAAACCAGAGGGGGCGCTTACTTTGAAGCGACGACTCAAGCACCAGATGGGCTACTTCGTGGCGAAGCACGCCGCGCTCGGAGAGCCGGCGCTCGTCAATGGCCGCGAGATTGAGGACGATCCTGCGCGAAGCGGGCAGCGCATAGCCCAGCACGTTTTCAGCGGACATCGAAACGCCGTCGGCCGCGGCAATCTGGCCAAAGCGCCCGGCGTCGCCGCAGAGTGTGAGTTCAAGCCGGCCCTCGTCCTGCAGGCCGGTTCTGGCGGTAACGTGGGCGAAAGCTTCATCCACGGCGTTTTCGATGCGCAGCTTGCGGGAGTGGCTGACGTCCATGGCCACGACGCTCACTTCACGCGCGCAAAGGGGGGCCGCCAGCAGCAGGAAGATGAGCAACCAGCGCGTCATGGGGCGGCGCCTACTTCTCTCCGATGGCGCAGAGCGCGCACCAGAGGCAGGACTGGCGCACAACCTGGGAATCTTCCGGCGTCCCCAGGGACTGTGCGGATAGGGCGTCGGGCTGAAGCAGTGCGATGACCAGCACTTCTCCGCTGATGGGCATGAGACCGGCTTCGAGCAGGGCGGACTTCTCGATATCCTCAAGGGCGGCACCGTCAAGGTAGGGATCCTGGCGACGCAGCAGCGTTATCATCGAGCGATAATCCAGGGACTGGCGCCCCAGATCGCCCGCCAGACGCTCCTTGAGCACGCCGACCACTTCCGAAAACTGAGTGGTGGAGGCCGTGAGGCTGACGGAAGCCCCGCCCTGAAGTTCCTTCACGTAGTGCCACTGAGCCGGGGTGCCGGGGTCGCGCCCGACAAGCACAAGGCAAGAGCGCAAGTCAAGATCGCTCGGGTTTTCGAGCGTCAGGGCCCCCTCCGTGCCCGTGACGTTGAGCTTGAGTGACTCGCGTTTGACCGGTTCAGCGCCGACAAAGAACAGGTTCTGCCACTGCGACAGCCCGCTGAGCGAGGTGGTGACCTCGCTGCCCGCCGTGCGCGCCGTAACGGTGAGGAGGTCATTGGGCATGCCGCGCGAGGCACGTTCCGAAAGCTGCGCCGGCACCAGGGAAGCGGACAACCCCTGCCGGAAGGAATAGTCTCCCCCGCCGGGCAGGTAGGCACAGCCAAGCGTGTAGACTCCGGCGCGGCCCGTAATGCTGTCGCTGACGATCACCCGAATGGCCTGTACGCGATCGCCTGCGCGCTTGAACCAGTTGCCGATTCCAAACACGCCCACCACCGAGAGGATGCCGAGCACCAGCAGCCCTGCGGGATAAAGTTCCGGCCGCCTGATCTTGCGGGCCAGAAAGAACACGCCGATGCCCGCCGTGAAGACGTAGACGAAGGCCACGATGATCATGGTGGCGTTGCCCGGAATGCGGTGGCCCGCAATGTCCACGGCCTCCCGCCCGTTCTGCGACGCCAGGATGTTCAACGGAGTACGGCCCATGCCGCGATCGGCCGCTTCGCGCAGGGCCTCAAACAGCAGGTTGGCGCCGGCCAGTGTCGGCCGGTCGTCCCCGGCCGCCACGGTGAAGGGCGGGCGGGAAATGTCGGTATGAATGAAGACGACTTTGCCCGCGCCGACGCGGGCCACCGAGATCAGTCCCTTGGCGCGGGTCAGCGCGCGGGCTCGCCCGGCGGATGTCCAGACGTCAAAGACGGTTTCCAGGTCGGGGCGCTCCAGCTTGCTCTTGGCCGGGGCGGCTCCCGGTTGGGTTTCTGGCTGGGCCTCGGGCGTAACCTCGGCCGGCTTGGGCACACCGGGGCCCATGCGCCCCGGCCGCCCGCGCCGGGGAAAGTAGCCAGGGTAGCTGCCATGGTCGAGGCGACCCGCAGCGGTGGTGCCGGCCGGGGCCTCAAGCAGTTCGCCCAGCAGAAAGCCGTAATCGCCAAGGCGAACCTGCCCGGCCCTGCTGGTGGCGGCAATGCCCAGCAGCTCCGAGGCCGGCAGGCCCGGATTGAAGCTGGCTGCCGTACGGGGCGAAAGAATCAACGTGCCGCCCGCCGCTACGTACTCCAGCAGGGCCTCGTTCTGCTGGCGCGTCAACTGCTCGCTGTTCACGATCAACGCGTCAAATGCAGCCAGTGACTTCCAGTCACTGACCCAGTCAACCAGCGGCGCCTCCAGCAGGGCATAATTCATGCTGAAGGCGTTGACGGTCTCCAGCCGCGCGGCACTGACAAAACCCGCCACGACCACGTCAGAGCTCCTGGAGCTGGCATTGAACTGTCCCTCGGCCACAGGCTCGAAACGGCCGTCTCCCACGGCGTGTTCAAGCAGGACGCGGCCGTTGGCTCCCAGCTCCGTCAACGGCAGGGTCAGGGGCACAATGGCCTCGGCGCGGCCTGCTTCCATGCTGAACTGGGTGGAATAGGTCGAAACGTCGCCGCCCGTGGCACTGCCCAGGCCCTCAACCTCGATCACGATACGGCCCGTGAAAGGCTGCAGCTCCGTGCGCATGACAGTCACCCGCACCGGCACGTAGGGCGAGCGTGTCAGGCGGCCCACTCCGCAGGCCGCGAATACTTCGTAGTCTTCGCTCGAGGCACATAGCGGAGCACACAGCAGCAGAAGCAGAACAGGAAGGGTGGTTCTCGGCATAGGGAGGCGATTATAGGGGTAGTTGAAGCCAAAGCGCAGCGAAGAAACTGCCGAAATAGAACGGGGGGGACTCATGCTGGCCTATGCCGACGCCCATGCCGACACCTTCTATGAAGCCGCCCTGAAGGGCCATGATCCGGCGCGCGACGACAGTCCGCTGCACATCAACCTGTCGCGCATGCAGGCCGCAGGACAGACGCTGCAGGTCTGCTCCATCTTCACGCCCGCGCGTTATTCCAAAGCCGAGGCCACGGCTTTCGCCCACGGCATCATCGACTGTCTCGACCGCCACGTGGCCGCCCATCCCGGCACCCTGGGCAAAGCCCTGCGGGCCGCCGACATCGCCGCCAAAGGCCCCCGCATCGCCCTCATTCCCTGGCTGGAGGGAGCCAGCCCCCTGGCCGGACGCCTGGAACTTCTGGACGAGTTCTTTGCCCGCGGCGTGCGGGGCATTGGCCTGACGCACAACCACCGCAATGAGGTGGCCGACGGCTGCGGCTGCAAGGAGCCGCGCCTGGGCTTGAGCGAGTTTGGCCACCGACTCGTCGAGAAGATGGAGGCCCTGGGCGTGGCCGTGGACTGCGCGCACCTGCCCCAACCGGCCTTCTCACAGGTGATGGCCCTGGTCAAGCGCCCGCCCTGCATCTCACACACAGGTTGCCGCGCGCTGGTCCATATCACGCGCAATGCCGACGATGCCATGCTCAGGGCCATAGCAGATCGCGGAGGATTTGTCGGCATTGACTTCTACCCCGGCCACCTGATCGAGAACGCCTTTGCACCGGGGACGCGCGCGGCGAGCGCCGACGACGTCGCAGCGCACGTGACCCACGCGCTGAATCTGTGCGGTGAAGAGCATGTGGGCTTTGGCAGCGACTTTGACGGCTTTGAGGATACCTGCACCGATCTCAGGCATCTGGGCGACCTGCGCAACCTGGAGGCCGCCCTGCGGGCGAGGGGCCTGCGGGACCACACGCTGGAGCGCGTTTTCTCGCGCAACCTGCTGGCCTATCTGGGCCGCGTGCTGCTCTGATGCCGCCGGCGCGCGACGGGGTGCTGCGCCGGGGAGGCGCGGGGGTTACAATCACCCCATGCAACAGCACACTCCCGAGCACAAGGCGTTTCTGCGCCAGCGTGTTCCGGCGGCCTACGCGCTGGTCAAGCCCGCCGTGGACAGCCTGGCAGCCTGGCTGGCCGACCCGGCCCACCAAGCCGAGGCTCGCAACAGCGCGGAATCGCGCAAGCGGCTCATCGGCCTGGACGACCCCGAGCACAGCACCCCGCAAGAACAACTGCAGGAGACGGCCCGCCGCTGCTGCGACGCCCTGATGCTGGACCGTGACAACGCCGCGGCGCACTTCATGCTCGCGCGGGCCATCACCGAGCTGGCGCGCTATGACGAAGACGTCTACCACCCGGCGGCGCTGCGCGAGGCCATCCCATTTGCCGAGCGAGCCAGGGAACTTGCGCCCAAGGTCGGAAAGGCCTGGCGGGCCATCATTGAAATCCAGATACGCCTGGGCCGCTTCGAAATGGCCACAGACCTCCTGCGGGAACTGCAGCGCCTCGCGATTGCGCCGGGCACCCATGCCACGCTCATGGCACTCCTGTGCGAACGCCAGAATCTGCTGGAGGATGCCTGCGGATGGTACGAAAAGGCCGTGAGCTTCGCGGCCCACAACGCCCGCCGCGCGGAGCTTTATACCCTGCAAGCCCTGGACTTCGCCCTGCTGGGCCGCAAATCGGACGCCGACAGGGCCTTTATGCTCGCGCTGCTTGAGGGCGGACCCCAGGCCTGGATTGCCCACAACTGGTCCGTGCTCAAGAACGACATGGGCAACTCATGGGCCGCCGTCGAGCTCAACCGGCGCGCCCTGATGTGGGACCCGGCCCTGGAACCCGCCCAGGAATTCCGCGACTATCTTCAAAACGCCTTCAAGGACCTCAAGCGGGCCTGGCCCGCCGCCCAGGTTCTTCAGGAAGAGCAACTGCGCGGCATTGCCCTGCCCGGCTGCGACAACGAAGTCATCGCCCGCCTCAACCTTCAGCCCTGGTCTCCGCCCCGGCGCGGCGAACGGGCGCGTGCCACGCGCACCTTCCGAACGGGCCTCGAAGAAACCTGACGCCTACTTGCCGGTGATCGGCTTCTTGGGCGGCGCCTTGGCCGGGTCTTCCTCATCCGTGCGCGGCTTGGATTTGTCGAATTTCCGATGGTCCGTAATGATGGGCATGGCTGCGCGCTTGAGGAAGAGAATGGCCATGCAGATGTTGGCCGCCTGGGGCGTGACCCCGGCAGCCGCGCCCGCGGCGCGAGGCGCCAAGGCGCGATCGGGCAGATTGTCCGTCTTCCAGCCGCCGTCCTCCTCCTGAGAGTAACACAGCAAGTCGGCCCCCAGGCGATACCAGTCCAGATCGCCGGGCAGCATGCGCACCTTCAGCAGTTCGCAGCAGCGCTCCGTCGAATAGAGACCATAGAAGAAGCCGCAGCCGTCCCACAGCGGGGCCCCGCCCGTCGCCACATGAAAGACGCGGCAGGAATCATCGACGTAGTACTCGTGGCGAAGGTAGAGCAGCAGGCCCGCGATGCGACGGTTGATTTCCTTCTCGAGGTCTTTTTCGAGCGAGCCGCGCAGACGCAACTCGTCCATGCAGATGGCGAGCGAGCTTCCGCCGGCGGCCGTCATGGCCAGGTCCGGCGGCGTTTTGATGCAGGTGTATCCCCAACCGCCGGCCTCGGGGTTGAGCTCCTTGAACTCCTCGGGCACGGTCACCTTAGGCGCGGGGCTCCTGTCAGGGCTGCGCGAGTCGGAACGGCGGTGCGTGCCGGGAGGCGGATTGTCGAGATTCACGGGATAGAAGGTCTTGAGCAGGCGTTGCGTTTCACGCTTGAACACCTCGGTCTTCACTTCGCACCCCAGCATGACGGCCGAGCGATAGCCCAGCATGGCGTACTGGGCGTTGGAGTTGTCGCCGCCGCCCGCAAAGCCGTCCGTCTTGCCGACCTTCGCGTAGGTCCAGCCCCCATCGCCCCCGGTGTGGGCGCTGTCGAGGTGGCTCACCAGCTTCTGAAACAGCGCCATGCGCTCCTTGGGCAGGTTCTGGGCAAGCTTCTTGCGCGCCGCGGCCCGGTCCTTCTCCGTTCGGGCTTCCAGCATGCCCGAAGCCTTGATTTCGGCTTCGTAATACTTCTGAAAGAACATGAGCATGATGGCAGCGTCATAACTGACGGTCTGAACCGGGAACTGCTGCTTCTCAAGCCAGGCAAGCCCCTTCCTGATGGGCTCCGAGTCGCGGGCGCTGCCGCCATGAAGCAGCGTCAGGAGTACCAGGGCCTGGTGCCCCGTATAGTGGCCAAAGTGGCCGGGAAAGACGCCGTCATCGAGCTGGCTCTGTACGAGAAATGCACAGCCGTCCGCAATGGCGTCAATGACGCGCTGTCGGAAGTCGTCACTCACGACGCGCATCTGTGAGGCTTCGATCAGCGCCAGGGCCAGCATGACTTCTCCCAGGCGCGCCAGGTCAGCCTCTGCAAGGGGCGTCCGGGCGGCGAAAAACCCGCCGCACAGATACAGGCCCATGAGCGAGGTCTCGAGAATCGCCGGCATGTCGCCGGGCGCGGAATCTGCCGGTCCGGAGAGTCCCAACGCAGCCGCGCGCTCGCCGCGCGGCGCAAAGCTGCCGTTGCGGCGCTGTCCCGCCACAAGGTTGGCCTGTGTGTTGCTGTGCCAGTTCTCGACGTTGGGCGTGTCGGCCGGAACCAGATCCCGCGGCAGGCCCGCCATGATGAGCCCATAGCACGCGTCGTAACCGAGGGCCCCGTAATACGGCATGTACTTCTTCAGCAGTGCGGGCCCCTGCTCCAGGGCCTTTTGGGCCGAGGCCCGGCGCCCCTTGCTCAGAAGCTTGTCAGGCGCCTGGGCCGCCAGCGCTATGGCCCCCAACGCGAAGAGATTGGAGGTCGCATCCTGATACGGCAACTCCAGGGGGCCGCCGCTGTGCCAGCCGCGCTCGCCCTGGGCGGCGCGCAATAAGAGATCCAGGTCGGAACTCCAGGTCTTCTCGGCGCCGTTGATGTCGAGGTCGAAGGCAGCCCGCGCAATGACTGCACGCCAGTAGTGATTCACGAACCACGCCGCGGGAATCATCTGGTTGCCCTTGGGCGCCTGGGTGTGCTGGGCCTGCTCGTCGGCCAGACGCAGAACATCGCGCCCCCGGGCCTTGAGCTTCTCGCGGGACTTGATCCCCTCCAGGCGCACCAGAAGGCGCAGCGCCACCATTTCGATGGCGCAAGGCCCCAACCCTTCCGCGGCCGGGGGCAGGGGTGACTGCAACAGGCGGTCTGCGGCCTGTTGAACGGGCGGCATCAGGGGAAGGCCGCTCTGCAGAACCACCACGAGGCGCAGGCGCTCGGACTGACTCAGGGGCTGGCTGCGTTCTTCCTCAAAGGGGGGCATGGAAGGCCCCTGATGGCGCCGGCCCTTCATGACCTCGGCCTGGAGCTCAGGGCGGATCAGCCAACGCAAAGCATTGCACAGCGCAAGGGTGCCCCGGGGCAGGGAATCCACCAGTGCCCGGGCCTGCTTGAGTTCTTCGGGGTCAATGGTGGAGGGTTTTGCAGGCGAATCGCCGCCTGCGCCGGGCTTCGGATCTTCCTTGGCCTTCTGCGCTTGCTTGGGCGGGTCCAGGGCAATGAGTACGAGCAGGCACAGAGCCAAAGCCGCAATGAGGCTGGTCTTGGTCATGGAGGGATCCGGGGCACCCGCGGGGTTGGCTCAGATTCTAGCGGCGCCGGCCGCAACCGCTACACAAGCCGGCCATATTGTGTTGTAATTGCCAATCCGGGCTTACGCGGCAGCGCATAGAAAGCGAGACAACCATGGCCGGTACCCTCGATCAGGTCATGCCCTCCCCGATTCGCATTGAGGAGGACGAGCAGGAAAACATCGCGCGCATCAAGGAACTCAAGGCGCGCTATGGCGAGCGCGTGATCGTGCTCGCACACCACTATCAGCGCCTGGGGGTGCACGCCTGCGGCGATGTCACGGGAGACAGCTACGCCCTGTGCAAGGCCGCCGCCAACACCGGCAAGGCACGCGACATTATCTTCTGCGGCGTCCGCTTCATGGTCACCAGCGCCGCCACGCTGTGCCGCGACGACCAGCAGGTGTTTCACCCGGACCGCAATGCCGGCTGCCCCATGGCGGATATGGCCAATCTGCCGCAGGTACTTCGCTCCTGGCTTGAGCTCGGCGAGTTTGTGGACACGCGGCAGGTCATTCCGGTCGTGTACATGAACAGCGACCTTGACCTGAAATCGTTCTGCGGCGAACGCAACGGCATCGTCTGCACCAGCAGCAACGCCCGCAAGGTCTTTGACTGGAGCTTCGCGCGCGGCAAGAAGATCTTCTTCTTTCCTGACGAGCACCTGGGCCGCAATACGGCCAACGCCTACGGAATTCCGCGCGACGAAATCATCCTGTGGGACCCCGCGCAGGTGAACGGCGGGCACTCAGCCCAAGCCATCGAGAAGGCGCGCGTCATACTGTGGAAGGGCTATTGCCACGTCCACACGCGCTACACGGTGGACATGGTCCACGAAGTACGCGCCAGGCACCCTGGCATCAAGATTGTGGTGCATCCCGAGTGCACCGAAGATGTCGTCAAGATCGCTGACGCCGTGGGCAGCACCAACTTCATTCAGGAATACGTCCGCAAGATGAAGCCGGGCGACAAAGTCGCCATCGGCACCGAAGTGAACATGATTCACCGCATGAGCGTCCAGAACCCTGACAAGCTGGTGATTCCCATCGTGCGCTCGCTTTGCCCCAACATGTTCAAGATCAGCACGCGCGACTTGCGCGATTGCCTCGAGCAACTGGACACCTGGGAGCCGGTCAAGGTGGACCCGCGCGAAAAGCACTTCGCGAAGCTGGCCCTGGACAACATGCTGGCTTGCGCCGGATAGCAGGGAGCCCGCGTGGCCTACCTGAATCTTACGCCCGTTGAACTGACGGTGGTCATCGTACTGGGGCTTGGCCTCTTCGTGACGCCTGTGATACTGATCCTGCTGGCGGTGTACGCGTTCAACAACTACCAGACGCAGCGCCGCTCCGACGTGGTGGATCAGGCCCTGACCCGCGATGATGACATCGCGCCCCTGCCGCCGTCAGACGACCCCGCGGGCCCGCCCAAGCGAACCTGAACACTCGGCTTCAGGCCGGTTTCATCATTGTCTTGACGTCCGCCACGAGCATCCTGGGCGAGAGCCAGTCCACACCCTGAACATGCGCCAGCGAGGGCGGCACGTAGGTACAGTAGGGCTCGCTGGCCATGTAGTCGCCCGTGACCGCAAAGGCGCGCGAGCGCGCGCCCCCGCAGACGTCGCGGAAGTCGCAGGCAAAGCACTTGCCCTTGAGCTGCGAGAAATCGCGCATGCGCACGAGATCAACTTGCTTGCGGTAGATCTCGACAATGTTCTGCTTCTTCACGTTGCCGCACTTCAAGGGCAAGAACCCCGAGGGGTAAACCTCGCCGTGGTGGTCAATGAAGATAAATCCGTTGCCGTCGTTTACGCCGCGGGCGGCCCGGCCCATGGCGTCGCCGCGTGACCACGCGCCGGGCAGCATCGGGCGCAACACCCACGGCGGCGGCGCATCCTTGCCGGTGGCTTCGGCGGGGCCGCCAATCTGGCCGTCGGAACCATAAACTGCGTTGGGCGGCACGTAACGCATCGAGTCCGCGGCGCGGCCTTCTTCGCGCTGGTGCTGCAACACGATGCGGCGGTAATGCGGCGCGCTTGTGGCTTTGAAGTCGAACTGGGCTTTCTTTGCGGTCTGGTAGAGCTTTTCGAGCACCTGCTCGTATTGCTCGGGTGAAATCTCGTCCTTCTCTTCGCCGCGCCCCGTGGGCACGAGGAAGAACGCGCTCCAGAGCGTCAGCCCAAGCCCCTGCATGAGGGCACAGAGGTTGTCAATGTCGTTGAGGTTCCAGCGCGAGATCGTAGTGTTGATCTGGACGGTCAGACCCTCGGCAATCGCATCCTTGATGGCGCGCAGGGTGTGGTCGTAGCTGCCCGGTTGACGGCGGAAGTTGTCGTGGATTTCCTTGGTGCTGCCGTCGAGCGATATGGCCATGCGAGTGAGACCGGCCTCCTTCATTTTGTGAATCGCTTCGCGCGTGAGCAAACCCGTGGCACTGGGCGTGACGGCGCAGCGCAGGCCGACTTTGTCGGCGTGGCGGATGAACTCGTAAACGTCAGGCCGCTTGATGGGGTCGCCGCCGGTGATCACGAACAGCGGCTTGGCCGTGGGGCTGAAACCGGCGATGTCCTCAATCAGTTTGAGGCCCTGCTCAGTGGTGAGTTCGAGCGGGTCGCGGTTGGGAATGGCCTCGGCGCGGCAGTGCACGCAGCGCAGGTCGCAGGCCCGGGTGATTTCCCAGATGGCAATGAAGGGGCTGACATTGAAGTCGATGTCGAAGAAGTTGGGTTTGCCGCGGTGTTCGGTGGTCTGGCTCATGGATGCTCGCGTTTGGCCCTGCCCGCAGCGATTGTAGCAGCACCCTTGGCCCAGGTAACCCGCCACTGATCTCTGCAGTATCTTTTGTGCGGTGCGGCACGCCCCGCTCCACCGCTTGTTGCCAAACCGCCGGCAGACATTTGAAATGCCTACAATGCTCAAGCGGGTGCCGTGCAAGGATCCGTGCGCCATGGAAAATCGTACACCCTTCCGACGTTACGCCTTTGTTGCCCTGATCACGCTTTTGCTGGGCCTTGCCGCGCTCTTTGGCCACATGCTTTACCTCCAGTTGAAGTTTCCGGCACGACCTGAAACAACCTACCCAACATCGGAGCCGCTCAGGCAGGCCCCCGGAACCCCATCGCGGCAGGAAACCGCGGCGAAGCCCAATGCCGCCGGCAGGACGCCTCAAGCGCCCCCTTACGCGGCCGCCGTGGGCGAATCCGGCCCCGAGGAAATGGTCGCCGTGCGGGTGGTCGCCATTGACGAGCAGGGTCAACCCGTCGCCGGTGTGGAAATTGAAGCCACGGCCCACCACGGGGGTTCTGGTCGACCGACCACGCGGGTTCTCGCCCCCCTTTTAACCGACGCCGAGGGCAGGACCGTCGCGCGGGTCCCCGCAGAGTGGACGTTGGACCTTCGGCTCGTTTCGGAACACTGGTTTTGTCCGAAGGTCCGACTGGAGGTCGGAGCAGCCGCCCAGACTGTAACCTTGAAACTGGTGAGAACCGCGCCCCTGCGGGTGCGGGTCACCTATGGGGACCAACAGCCCTTTGTCGGGTCAGTCAGCATCTGTAGCCCGCAATGGTTATCGGGTCAGGACCCCCAGCCCTCTCACTACTCCAGCTTCACTTCAACGGATGCACGGGGAGAATGCAGCTTCTCGGGCGTGCCCACGGACCAGGGTGCAACCATCACCGCCTTCTCTCCGCGGGCCGGGTACGACAAGCACTATCACCAGGTAAGCGTCGAGGCCCTCCGGGCCCGCGCCGTCATTGAAGTTGTCATCCCGGCATCCAGCATGCCCAAAGGGGTGCTGAAGATCGATTTGTCCGCCTTCGCCGGCGCCCTCGACCGCAACCCTTCAGGGCCCGTGAACGCCACGGCGCACGTCCGTGTGAGGAATGAAAAGCTGGCCGTACACTTCTTCGCACAGGCGGTGCCCCTGCATGGCGATGGACCAAAGCACGCCCACATCGTGACGACCCAGCAAATGCCTGAGGGGGACTACCAAGTCATCGTCACGGGTGAGGGCATGGCTTGGACAAGCGGCATCTTCAAGCTGGCCGGAGGAGAAGAGCGACTGCTCGTCGCCGCGCCGCAGGCGGGGGCGACGGTACAATGCACGATCACGGACGCCACAGGACTTGCCCTCCCCGGGGCAGTCTTGCGCCTCTGGGAAGGCATCTATCCCGCCTGGCCGGCCAGAGCTGTGGAAGGCCAGACGGCCCTGGCAGATGAATCCGGCAACGCCGAGCTGACCGGGCTTCCCGCCGGGTCCATCGACCTGCTGATCGAGCAGGAAGGATTCGAGCCGCAGATTCGCCGTGTCACGGTCATGCCTGGAAACACGCTTCAGCTAGGCCGCGTTGCGCTCTCCCCCGCGACGGGGGTCGTGCTGATCAAGCTCAAGAACAAAAAGCCTGACCTGTCCTACAAGCTCGGCTTCTGGATGCGTGGTGAAGGAGCACCCAGCGCTGTGAAACCGGTAGGTGATGCCGACGAGATACGTCTGGAACGCGTGGCGCTGCATCGTCACTGGATCGTGGTCCTCCCCGAAGGGGGCGGCAAGGGCGCTACCGCCTACGTCGAGCTTTCGGAGCAAGCGCCCTTCGTCGAAGTCGAGATCGATCTCTCAACCGTGGCACCAAGGACGCGATAATATCGACACTGATTCAGGCAAGGCGGCGACGCAGCGCTACGGCGCAGGCCGCCAGCAACGCCAACAGCAGCAGGCCATAGCCGCGTTCACTGCCGCTGCTGCAGCGGGCGTCACCCTCGCCTCCGGCCTGTCCGCCCGTGTTGGGCGGCACCGCGCCGAATTCGTAACTGCCCATGTCGGCCACCCCCACGTTGCGCGGCGCCTCGCGTTGATCGGTGCCCGGAGCGCCGGCCCCGCCCGCATCAATCGCGGGGCTGCCCGTCAACAAGGCATGCGTGGGCGTACGTCCGCCGTTGTTGGCCAGAGGGCCCAAGAGCGCAGCTAACGGCGAGCCCGCACTGCCTACCTTGCAGCCGTTTACGTTGTTCACAAAGGCCGCGCCGCTGTCCTGCACCCCGATGAGATTGTTGCCGCCGTTCAGCAGGCCGCTGCTGACATCCGGCGCGCCCGAAACGCTCGTGTTGCCCGCGACGATGCAACCCACCACCGTCACCGTACCGCTGACCCGGTTAAGACCGCCCGTGGACCCCCCGGGCGCGGCATTGCCCGTGATGGTCGAATAGGAGACGTTCACCGTGGCGCCGCTGACAATCAGCCCTGTGCCAGTGTTGTTGCCGCTGATGGTCGAGTTGATGACAACCGCCGCCGGAGAAGACGCGATGGAAAGCCCGCCACCGCCGCAGGCTGAAACCGTCGAGCGTTCGAACGTGAAGTTGTCCGGCGCGGCATAAGACAGGCCGCCGGTAAACTGGGCTACAGCCAGTCCGACGCGGCAATTGCAGGCTCGAACGTGGGTGTCCGTCACGGTCGTGTCGAACTCGAGGTAGAGGCCGCCGGCATCCAACAGGTTGCCCGAGGTCACCCGGGCCTCGCACAGCTCAATGAGACAGCGCGCGATGGCCACCGTGGGCGTGACGGCCGGCGCACCAAACACGTTGACGCCTCCGCCACGCGCAGAGCCGCTGCCCGTTCCCGCCGTCGCGGCCTGAGCCAGGCAGCTGCGGAGGGTCACATTGGTCAGGGAGAGTGAATGGACTGCCTCGATTCCGCCTCCGGTTCCGCTTCCGGGCGTTGAACTTCCGCCGTTGCCGCCCAGGGCCGTGCACAGCTCGATCACAGAGTCAATCAGCGTGGTGGGCACATTGGCATACATGGCGGCCCCCGCGCCGGCGCCGCCGGCCGCGGTGCCCGCGCCGCCCGTCGCCGTGCAGTTCTGAATCGTGAGCTGGGTGAACAATCCGGATCCGCTCTGAACGAAGAGCGCACCCCCCACGGCGTCGCCCCCGTTGCCGGCACCGCCGCTGCCGCCACTGGCCGAGCAGTTGCTGATGAGCGAATTGGTGATGCTCAGGTTCGCGATCGCCGGAGCATGGCAGATGGCGCCGCCGCGCCCGCTGCCGCCGCTGCCTCCGGCGGAATTGGCGCCGTTGGCCTGGCAGTTCGTAATGAGGACGTCAAAGAGAATCAGCGTACCACGACTGTAAATCGCGCCTCCTTCAGCGTCGCTGCCGCTCAGAGGCGCCCGGCCGCCCGACAGCGTCAGCTTGGACATGGCCAGAACAGACGCGAGCTGGGTGTCGATGATGCGGACGGCGTTGCCGCCTGAAATGGTCAAGAGGGCGCGGCCGGGCCCCTGGATGTCGATGGAGCCTCCACCCTGCAGCACCTGGGGCAGGGACGACGAAAGCGTGATGGTACCTGTCACGCCGGCGCCGAACACGATCGTGTCATTGCCCGTCACCGTGTTGGCCTGGGTAATGGCCTCGCGCAGGGAGCCGGGCCCGCTGTCATTGAGGTTGGTTACCGTGAGGGTCGCGGCAGTGAGCGAAGGCGCAAAGGTCAATGCAATCAAGAGCAGGCAATTCAGGCGCATGCCATTCTCCCGGGCGTGTCATTGGAACGAGACAGGACTGTGCGCAATGTTACCAATTCGCGGCGCGCGATTTCATGGGCTACTTCGCCTTCCACTTCTCGGGCTCGTAGGGTTTGAGGATCGATTTGCCGGCTTCGAAACCGGCATCCTGCAGGGTGCGGACAGGCTTTCCGTCCTCAATCACCTGCGCCACACCGTCGCCCGGCAGCCACAGGCAGATCCAGGTTTCGATGAGGTCCTGGGTCAACACATAACAGGGCAGATCCACGCCGTTGACCTTGAGCGTCTTGGTTACGGGCTTTGCGCGATCTGGGCCCTCGTAGGTCTTTAGTTCAATCCTGGTCCCGTTGCGGGTGACGCTCTGCGCACTGCACTGCTCAAAGGTCACTCGCTCTTTCTGGCCCGCAACGGTGTAACTCAACCAGGATCCGGAGGTGCAGGCACGCAGCGGCAGCAGCCGGTCATCGGCCACAGTCCAGGGCTTGAGGCTCTTCTCGGCCTTCAGCTTGAGGCGGATGGGCTCGGCGCTGACCCAGGCCCACTTGCCGGCCACGCGGCCCAGGGGAGAAATCAGGTAGGCGCTGTTAGGCAGCTTGCCAAAGGCGGTCTGGACGCTGCTGTCCATGTCGTCCACCAGGACCCGCCAATGCTGCTTGCCCGCTGATTTCAGTTCGCGCGCCGCCTTGACGCGCTCTTCGTAATTCTTGTGGTTGTCGATCTTCACCGGATTGTTCTTCATCCGCCAGCCGCCAGTGGCGCCGGCCTCCGCCCGCGACTCCGGGCCATCGTCGGGGTGGGCCTCTTTGGTGTAAACAAACACAAAGGCGACCTCGGCCCCGAATTCCTTCTGAAGCTTCTCCATCTCGCCGAACTGGCGCACGCAGGGCGGTCAGGTGTAGCTGCCAAACTCCATCACCACCCAGGAACCCAGGTAGTCCCTCAGGTCCATTTCCTTCCCTTCGGTATCTTTGAGGTGCAGGCGCGGCGCCAGGTCACCGACCAGCGGCTGTGATTTTTCGAAGTCAGCAAAGGGGCCTGCCGCCTTGGGCTGGCGCTGGGCCCATGCGACCGACAGGCATAGCGTCAGCAGGGCAAGGCCGATGACGGAGCGCCTAAACATGATTTGTCCTCGGGTGCAGACATATCACCCCGGGGGCGCCGGCAGGTTGCGTCATTCCGCCGCATTGCCCACGAAATAGGCCAATAGCAGTTGCACCACCATGGAGTAGCGACCCAGGCCCGCCAGGGTTTCAGGCAGGGGGCCTTCCAGTGCGTCCACTCGAAGGTGCAGCACCAGATAGGCAAACAGCAGCGCGTACGGGGCCAACAGCGCCAGCACGCCCAGCGCGCGCCACAGGTGCGGCCTTGAGCGGGGCCAGGCCATACGCTTGAAGTACGCCAGGGCACAGGCCGCCACCAGTAGAGGCGAATACCAGAATACGAACCACCAGAAAGGATGGTGGGGCGGCGTAAATCCCGTCTGTCGGGCCACCTCGCCCTCCAGCCATCCGGCCAGGCCGCAGACGGCCGGCAACGCGAAGAACAAGACGAAGGCCGCATATCGTGGCATGCGGCGGGCCAGAAGCTGCTGACCCCGGTTGATGAGATTCCAACCGATGAGGGAGGACAGCAGCAGGGCCAGCACCGTCCACCTGACAAGGTCGTCGGACCCCTCGCCCAGGCTCCATGCCAGGGCGCATACGACCAAGGCGCACAGGCCAACCCAGCCCCCCACCCGGGCCACGCCCTCTATGCCCCGGTCCAGGCGGGCCTTCAGCGCGCGGCCACGCACCGCTGCCTTGCCCCCCGAACGCGAAGCCACCCTGATGAAGGAACGCCTGGACATCACTCTCCCCTGCGCCGCCGCTTCGCGGTCAGGCTATCTGACGGCGGCCAAACATCAGCGCTCCGGCGGGCAGGAGCCCGGCCGCAATCAGCAGCCGCAGCAACGCGCCCCGGGCGTCTTCGCCGCCGGCCGCCCGGCCGGCCATGAAGCGCTCGAAGTCAGCCGGCTCCATGAGGCGCGGCAGCCGTGAGGCCAGGACGGCGAGTTGCTGAAGCGTCGAGGCTTCACTCTCGGCCTGACGCTCGACATCCTGCCGACGCTTGCGCGAAGCAAAGTCTCCGGGGCTGAGGGCCGGCAAGAGGGTGAGAGCGACCAGAAGAAGGAGCCCTGCCAGTGCGGCCGTGGGCGCCGTCGCCAGTGCTCGAACGCAAAGGGCCACGGAGGCGCACAGCGCCGCGCCCGCGAGGCTCAGCATGAGCAGCCAGCCCAGGCTTGCCAGTGGACCGGGGCGGCTGCCTTCAATGCGGCACGACGCCCGCTTCATGCCCACCGTCAAGGCCGGGTCCGTGGCTCGACAGAGCACCTTGAAGGATTCACCCCCGGGGTTGGGGGCCGCGAAGCTGGCGCGGCGCCTGGCTTCGACGCGCGTAGCGGCTTCCACGGTGCGTTCTCCCACCAGCGTGACGGAAAAGGGGACATCGCGCTCAGGCGCGCTCGCACGGGTCCAGGCGATTTCAAACTCGAAGGCGCCCTTGATGTCCGGGGGCAGTCCTGCGTTGACGAACTCAAACTCCAGCGTCTCCGCAGTGCCGGGCCAGATGAATACGGTTTCGCCGCCCTGGGCGCGCGCCGTGTGGGTGAAAGAAGCGGCTTCGCGGCTCTGCTCGAGGTTGCCCGCCTCCCCCAATGCCGCCAGGGACAGCGCTGCACCCGCCACAAAGCACAAAGCGCAGACGAACATCAGGCAGAACGAGGCCGCCGAGACGGCAAAGAACCATTCCGCCCGCCGCGCGGGCAGCGCCGCCCAGCCGCTGCGCAGTGAAGGGCGGATGGCAAAGGCCGCGCCGGCGAGGGCCCCAAGCGGCAGCAGCCAACGCAACACCTCCACGACGATCGAGCGCGCAAGCCAGGCGCGGGCCGGCGCTTCACCCTCGCCAAACACAAGCACCAGGAGCGGCACGCAGGCCGCAAGCGACAGCAACCCCAGCCAGGCCAGTGGCGAGCGCAGAGGCTCGAGGGTCGCGGCCAGCCAGAGCGCCAGCGTGCGGCGGAGCATTCAGGGCTCTCCCGCGCGCTTGCCAAGCACATCCACGTAGAAGCTCTCAAGAGTTTTGAGAGGAACGCCGCTCTTCTCGATGCGCAGCCCCCGCTCGCGCGCGAGATTTTCCAGAGCCGCAACGGCCCCGGGATCGGCGGGCGAGACGCGCAATTCGTGCACACCCTGCTCACGGAGCAATTCGTCGAGGGTCCCCTGTCGAAGTAGGCGCCCCTGATTGAGAAAGGCCACACGGTGGCAGACATTCTCGATTTCACCCAGCAGGTGGCTGGAAATGATGATGGTCTTGCCCTTGCCGGCCAACTCGAGGATGAGCTGTTTCATGTCCCGCGCGCCCAGGGGGTCCAGGCCGCTGGTGGGCTCATCAAGGATGAACACCTGGGGGTCGGCCATGAGCACCCCCGCCACACCCAGCCGGCGCTGCATGCCCTTGGAGAAGCCCTTGACGCGCCGCGCCCCCGCCTCTTTCAGGCCCAGGCGTTCCAGCAGCGCATCGGCCCTTCGGGCGCACTCCTGACGCGTCAGTCCCGACAGGGCCCCCAGCAGCCTGAGTGTTTCCCGCGCCGTGAGGTGGGGAAGCAGGGTCGACTCTTCGGGCAGGTAGCCCGTGGCCATGCGTGCCGCCAGGCTGCCGGGGGCGTGATCGAGAATGCGCGCCTGGCCGGCGTCGGGGCGCAGCAGGCCCACACAGATCTTGAAGGCTGTGCTCTTGCCTGAACCGTTGGGCCCCAGCAGCCCGAAGACCTCGCCCTTGTGAACGGACAGGCAAAGGCCGTCGAGCGCGCGCACGCGCCGACGGCCGAGAAAGTCGCGAAACGTCTTGGTGAGGTTGTCGAGGACGACGGCTGCCATCGGTCGCCCCGGGGCAGCCTAGAGGCCGCCCGTCTTGTTCATGATCGTGGCCTGCATCTTGCGCTTGAGGCTCTGACGCGTCTTGCGGCTGCGGATCACGCTCGGCTTTTCGTAGAACGCAACGCGCTTGAGTTCGCGCGTGAGGCCCTCCTTCTCGCAGGCCTTCTTGAAACGCTTGAGCAGTTGATCGAGCGACTCCGAGCCGCGTGCCTTGACCTTGACCATGAAAGTTTCCGTTCCTTGAAAGGTTCTTCCCCCGCAGGGGGCAAAGAATTTAGCGCGGGCCTGGCCCGGCTTCAAGCACCCGGAGCCCAAAAGGGGCGCAAAACGGAAGGCGGGCCGGGGAAACCCGGCCCGCCGCGACCTTCTGGCCTGGGGCTAGCCGTTGGCCATTTCACGCAGCTTGGCGCGCGAGATAACCGTCACGCGTTTGCCGCTGGCCTTGAGGATGCCCTCCTTCTCCATGCGCGAGAAGCCCCGCGAAACCACTTCACGCACGGTGCCGATCTGGGCGGCCACTTCACTCTGGGTGTAGGGCAGAACGATCAGCACGTCCTTGTCGCCGGCGTCGGGCATGTTCTTGACCAGCCAGCTTTCCAACCAGAGTGCCAGGCGGTTGTGGGCATCCTTGAGGCTGAGCTGATCGACGAGATGGGTCATGGTCGAGAGCTGACGCGAGAGCTCGGAGATGATGGCGTTGGCCAGTGTGGCGTCGCTGTGCATCTTCTCGCGCATCACGTTGATATCGATCTCGATGATCTCGGTGGCGGCGCGGGCGACACAGTCCATCACGCAGGCGCGATAGGGGTCCGTCAGGGCACCCAGACCGATCACATCGCCCGCCTGAGCGTAGGCGAAGACCTGCTCTTTGCCCGCCTTGTTGGTGCGATGAAGCTTGAGCTGGCCGCTGACAACCACGGCAAAAGCCCGCGGTGCATCTCCGGCCTTGAAGTAGTACTCCCCTTCATCGAGACGGCGGAAAGTGGAGTGGTTCTCGAAGTGCGTGACCAGTTTTTCGGGCAGGCCCTTGAAGAGCCTGGTCGTGCCCAGGGACTCGGTGGAGTGCATCTGTGGAAGTTCCTTTCCCCCAACGTTTCTTACTGCCGACTGATGGGTCGTGGTTCCGTCACTTCGCCACGACATACGCGCTTTCCAGCAGGTCGTTGAAAAACTGGCATCCGGCCACTTTCTCAACCCGGTCGGACCGCCATGAATTCGGCCCTTCCTCCACTTCAGACGGCTCATCCACCGCCTGAAATGTGCAAACCCTTCATGCCTTGCGTGCGCAGGCCGCGCTTCTTCGGCCTGCTAGAACATACCCGGCAGGTTCATGCCGCCGGTCACCTTCGCCAGTTCGGCGTGGCGCAACTCCTCCGCCTTCTTCAGCCCGGCGTTGACCGCGGCCACTACAAGGTCCTCGAGAATGGAAAGATCGCTCGGATCCACGGCGTCCTTGCCAATCTCGATCTTGACCAACTCGCCGGCGCCGGAGCAAACCACCTTCACCGCTCCCTCACCCGCCTGCGCTTCAACGTACCGATCCTTGAGCTCCTCCTGAACTTTGCCCATGTCACGCTGCATCTTCTGGGCCTGCTTCATCAGGTCGGAAAAGTTGCCAAGGCCTGCCATAGTTCCCCCTATTGAGTCACAATTAATATAACTGACTGGTCAGCCATGCAAGGACTAATTTCTCTTTCTTTTCGCCCATATTGCACAGTACATCACTTCGCCCTGAAAGTCTTTTTCAGCTGGCTTACCGCCTTCTGTTCCGCTTCGGTAGGGCTTCTGCGGGCACTTGGAATTTCCGCGGCCGGCGGATTCTGTGCCGTCGCATGAGTAGGCGGAGTGACCACTGCCTTCGCTTTCGCCGGCCCCTCCGCCACCCCTGCTTCGTGCGTTTGGGCACGAGCGGCGCCACCGGGTTCTGTCCAGGGCGTGGGCGCTTCTTCACCGGTCCATGGAGCTTGTTGCACTTGGGCGCGAGCAGGAGCGACAGGCGCATCGGCAGCCTCGTCCATACGGGCGGCCAACTTCTCCAGCGACTCCAGGTTGCCGATCATGGACAGCTTGACAAACGTCGTCTCGACCACCACCCGGGGGAAGGCCGCGCGCCGGACGCGCTGGCGGCACTCCGTCAGCAGCTCGGCCAGATAGACCAGCCCTTCGAGCCCGTAACGCTGTGCTACACGCCGCAGGGCGGGAACTTCTTCGGCTGTGACATCAAGACCGGGTCCCGCGGCTTCGCCCGCGGCAAGCACCAGCATGAGTTGACGTGTCAAGCCGACCAGCGCGGCCAGCACCTCCGCCACATCCTTGCCGCTGTCAAAGACGGCTTCCGCAAAGAGGATTCCGGCCCTGGCATCTCCAGCGGCCAGTTGCTCCAGCAATTCCATGAGTCGCTTGCGGCCAATGAGCCCAAATACGCGTTCGGCGTCGTCGCAGGAGGGCCTGGCTCCGGCAAAGGCCACCAATTGGTCCAGGCGTGAAAGGGCATCCCTCATCCCTCCCTCCGCCATTTCGGCGACCATGCGCAGGACGCCTTCCTGCGGGTCGAGCTTTTCCGCAGCGCAGATTTCAGCCAACCGCTGAGTGATGTCGCCCAGGGTGACGCGGCGGAAGTCATAGCGCTGGCAGCGTGAGAGAATCGTCTCGGGTATCTTCTCGGGGTTGGTCGTCGCCAGGATGAACTTGACGTGGGCCGGCGGCTCTTCCACCGTCTTCAGCAACGCGTTGAAAGCGCTCGCCGAAAGCATGTGCACTTCGTCGATGATGTACACCCGATAGCGGCCCCGGGCCGGACGGGTGTCGATACTCTCCAGCCGCTGGCGGATGTCATCGACGCGGCTGTTGGAAGCCGCGTCCATTTCGATCACGTCCAGGTCTTCGCCGCGGGCCACATCCCGGCAACTGGCGCATTCGCCGCAGGGCTCCATGCCCTGCCGCGACGCCCCCAGGCAATTCAGGGCGCTGGCCAGGATGCGGGCCGTGGAGGTCTTGCCCGTGCCGCGCGAACCGGTGAGCAGAAAGGCCTGGGCGACTCGCCCGCTGGAGAGTGCGTTGGACAGGGCCTGAACGACGTGGGGCTGGCCAATGAGGTCGGACAGCCTCTTGGGGCGGTACTTGCGCGCCAGCACGGTGTAGCCTTGCACGCGCTCAGATGTCGGAGCGTCCGTCACGGGGCGGCCAATATAGGGCGATTAGACCTGCAACGGAACCTGATACATGCCCGCATAGAGCACATAGGCCCAGTTGGCTGCAAACGCCAGGAGGATGAAGGCCTTGATGAAGCGGGCTTCGCCATCGCTGGTATAGAGCAACAGTCGCCGGCCAAAGGGCAGAGTCATGAACAAGTAGGTGGCTGCGCCATAAAGCATGGCCCCGAAAATCAGCAGGGCCAAAGGGTTGTATTGAAGCGCGACGTCAAGGTGGCCCATGCATAGAGCCGTAACAGCGCGCGTCCCCCCGCAAAGCGGGCAGGCGCCACCGAAGAAGCGGAGAAAACTGGTGGGCACATGCACGTTGGCATGCATGCTCAGGGGGATGAGAACCGCGGCGCCCATCAAGATGGCCAGTGAAAAGGACTCCCACATGCCGGGGAGCCTGTTGTTCGGCCGGTCAAGGTAAAGCTTCATGGCCGTGATTCTAAATCGAGACGCGGCGCTTGCCAGCGGGGCGCAGGAGCCGGGCCATACGGACGGTGCCGGCGCGCCTTGGCGCTAACGCCCCACCAGATAGAACTTCTCCAGACCCTCGCGCAGGTCGCCGATTTCCAGCACGCGAAAGTCCGCCGGGACGCGCAGGTGCAGGCCGCGCAGGCGAGGTCCCACGGCCTGCTTGAAACCCAGACGGGCCGCCTCGTCGATGCGTTGCTGGAGATTGGTCACGGCGCGCACCTCCCCGCTGAGGCCCACCTCTCCCACGAAAACTGTCGCCGGCGGCAGGCGCACCTCTGTGGCGCTGGAGGCCACCGCAAAGCAGGCGGCCAGGTCTCCCGCCGGCTCTTCCACCGTGACCCCGCCGACAATATTCAGATAGACTTCCAGCCGTGAAAGCTTGAACCCCGCCCGGCGCTCCATCACGGCCAGCAGCATGTGGGCGCGATTGGCATCGAGGCCCGTCACACGCCGCCGGGGGTTCTCCATGGGTGAGGGCGCTGCCAATGCCTGCACTTCAACCAACAGCACGCGGGTACCTTCGCAGGCCGGCAAGACCGCGCATCCGCTGCGGGAGTGGTCATACTCATCAAGGAATATGCGGCTGGCATTCTCCACTTCGGCCAGCCCGTCGCCCCGCATTTCAAACACGCCCAGTTCCCCCGTGCTGCCAAAGCGGTTCTTGGAGGCCCGCAGCAGCCGGTAACTCTGGAACTTCTCGCCTTCAAAATTCAGCACCGTATCGACCATGTGCTCCAGCGTTCGAGGCCCGGCGATGTTTCCATCCTTGGTCACGTGCCCCACAAGGAACACCGGCGTGCCTGAGCTCTTCGCCTGCATGATGATGCCGGCCGCGCACTCACGCACCTGCGCGACGCTGCCTGGGGCGCTGGGCAACTCCTGATCATAGAGCGTCTGGACGGAGTCAATGACCGCCAGGCGGGGCTTGAGCGCCTGCAGATGATTGCGAATGGCGTCCAGGTTGGTTTCCGCCACCACGAACAGCTCGGCGGCGTCGCACTTGAGGCGCGCGGCACGCAGTTTGATCTGTTCGGCGCTCTCTTCGCCAGTCACGTAAAGCACGGGACCGGCCACCTGGGCCACGCGGTGGGCCGCCTGAAGCGTCAGGGTACTCTTGCCGATGCCCGGCGCGCCGGCAAACAGGATGGCGCTGCCGGCCACCAGACCGCCGCCCAGCACACGATCAAGCTCATTCAAGCCCGTCGCCAGCCGCTGGTGGGCTGACGCGCTGATCTCACTGAGGCGCGCGGGCTTGCCCGGCTCATTGAGGGCAGCGCGTCGGGAGGGGCGAATGGCTTGGGCGTCGATTTCTTCGGCGAAGCTGTTCCAGGCGCCACAGGCGGGGCACCTGCCGAGCCACTTGGGCGAGTTGTGGCCGCACTCGCGGCAGGCAAACACCAGCTTGGTTTTGTTTTTGGCCATGGCGCGAGTCTAGCAGACCCGGTGACGTGGCAAACGGCTGCCTGGCGCGCTACACCCCATCATGGAGATTTCATAGAATCAGCGTGATGTTGCCGCCCCTGCACCGACTAGAGATGGCCAATGGCTGCCCCGCAACCTGAGAGCGATGAACAGTTGGTACTCAGCACGCGAAAGGGCGACCGCGCGGCCTTTGAAGCGCTTGTGGCGCGGCACCAGAATGCTGTGTACGCCCAGATGCTGGGTCGCACGGCAGATCCGGAGCGCAGCCAGGAGTTGACACAAGAGGCGTTCATTACGGCATTTACGACCATCAACAGGTTGGAGAAGCCGGGGAGTTTCAAGTCGTGGGTCATCGGCATCGGGCTGAATCTGGCCCGCCGCCGCAGGAAAGAGGTGGCCGACAACGATCTGCTGGAAGGCGCCAAGGACCGCCGCCTCACCGGCATGGGAGAACTGGAACACGTCGAGCGCATTGAAGCGGTGCGTGTTGCCGTAGAGGAACTCCCGGAGAATTACCGCACGGCGCTGATGATGCACTATTTTGACGGCGCGCGCGGCCGGGCCATCGGCGAGGCCATTGGCTGCAGTGAAGGGGCGGTTCACATGATTCTGCTCAGGGCGCGCAAAGCCCTGGCCCAGAAACTGAAGGCGTTTGCTCCGGGCGACGACATTTGAACGGGTGCAGGTCAAAGCAAGGGTGCGGCAACGACCATGAATCGCGACGAAGCTGAAATCCTCGTGGCGCGCTACTTCGGCGGCGATCTCAGTGCCGCCGAGAAAGACGCGCTTGAGCGCGAACTGGCGTCCGACCGCGCGTTGGCCGAACTGTTCAGCGAGCAGGAGCTGGCGCACCGCCACCTTGAGACACTCAAGTTGCGCTGGTCGCTTCCGGCCGATTTTGCCCGGCGCGTGACGGCCGGCCTGCCGGCCACCTCCGAGAAGGAAACGCTCATCGCACGGTATTTCGATGGCGGCCTTTCCGCCGCTGAGCAGGAGCAGCTCAAGCGCGAACTGGCGCAGGACCGCGAACTCGCCGAACTCTTCAACGAGCAGGAACTGGCCCACCGTAACCTTGAGACGCTCAAGTTGCGCTGGTCGCTGCCCGCCGACTTCACGTCCCAGGTGCTGTCGCAGCTTCCCAAGGCGCCGGAGTTCAGTTCCCAAAGCGAGGTATCGGTCTTCCATTGGCGGACACTGGCCGTTGCGGCCTCGGTGCTGATGGTGATGGGCCTGGTGCTGGGCGCGGCCTATATCAATCGTGATGCCGGAATTCGTCCCGACGATGGCGTTGCGGAGAAGGATGATCGCCGTCTGCCGCCTGTGCTCGTTGATGCCGGCCCCCGCGCTGAAGTTGTGGCTTACAGCTCCGGCAACGTAACGGTGGCCGACACCCGCGGTGTGACGCGTGAGAAAACGGTGGAGCGTCAGGTGGCGTTGCCCGCAGAGGTCCAGGCGCCGGCGGATACCCATGCCGTCGTACGCGTAGGCGGCGGCAAAGCCGTGCTCTCGCCCGGCGCCAAGGCCCGGCTCTCGGCCAAGGGTGAGGGTGTCACGCTTCAACCCCTGGACGGCGACGTTTACATGGAAGCCGATGCCGACGGTGTGATGGACGCCCAGGTGGCGGACGTCGCCGTGAGCGTCAAGAGGGCGGGGGTGACGCTGCGCCGTCGCGGCAACCAGTACCGCGCCGAGCCCAGCCACGGCGAGGCCACGCTGCGCCACGGCGCGCTGACGGCTTCCGTCAGCGACAAGCAATTCGCCATCATTGAGGAAGACGGGGCGTTTCAGGTGCAGGAGGGTGCCCGGCCGCAATTGGATACCTGGGCAGCGGCCGGCCGCGCCGATGAACTGAAACGCCACGTCGCCACCCTCATGGGCGTGCGCGTCAATGACATCAACGTGGAGAAGTGGAACGAGGTCATCGCCGGGCTTGCCGCGCAACCCACGGAGCGTGCCACCCACGCGGCATTCATGCGCTTTGCGCTGCGCATGTCGCTGCTGGAGGATTCAGCCCCGGAAGAGGTCCACGCCTTTGAGAAGATCGCTGAAATCCTGGCCGTGGGCACTACAGAAGAGGATGTTCCGGCTTCGCTGCGCATGATGCTGAAGCTGGCCGAGAAGCGCTTTGAGGACCCCGAGCAGAAGGCCATCCTCAAGGCCCAGTTCAAGCGCTGGCGCGAGGAATGCGAACGCCATGCCCGCGAGCAGCGCGCCCGCTAGCCGCGTCGCTTCCGGGGCCCAAGCCCTCCAGTGGGCACTGTGCAGGTCCGGGCGCTGCGCTACACTGGCCCTAGCCCATGCGAACGTTCACCACCCGTACCGGCGCCACCATGCCCGTCCTTGGACAGGGCACCTGGCGCATGGGCGAAGCGGCCTCTCGCCGCAAGGACGAAGTGGCGGCGCTGCGCCTGGGTTTTGAGCTGGGCATGACCCTCGTTGACACCGCCGAGATGTACGCCAACGGCGGCGCCGAGCGTGTTGTGGGTGAGGCTATTGCAGGCTGCCGCGAGCGCATATTTGTCGTGAGCAAGGTCCTGCCCGAAAACGCCTCTCGCCAGGGAACCATTACGGCCTGCGAGCGCAGCCTCAAGCGCCTGGGCACAGACTACATCGACCTCTATCTTCTTCACTGGCAGAGCGACCACCCCTTCCAGGAGACACTCGAGGCCTTTGAGCAGCTGCGCTCCCTGGGCAGGATTCGCCACTTCGGCGTCAGCAACATCGACATTGAAGCATTGCGCCAGCTCGAGACCCTGCCCCTGGGCAGGCTCGTGGCCGCCAATCAGGTCATTTACAATCTTCAGCGGCGCGGCATCGAGCGCAATGTTCTGCCCTTCGCCGCGCAGGCCGGCATGGCCATCATGGCCTATTCACCCCTGGATCAAACCCGCCTTGCGATCAAGGAAGCCTTGACCCGCGTTGCGGCGCGGCACGAAACCAAGGCCGAGGTCATTGCCCTGGCTTGGACATTGCGGCACCCGCATGTCGTGGCCATTCCGAAATCATCCAACCCGCGCCACGTCCAGGAGAACGCCAAGGCCGCACGCATCCGATTCACGGCGCAGGACCTGGCGGAACTCGAAGAGGCCTACCCGCCGCCCAAGCGAACCATTCCGCTTGAGACTGCCTGAATTTTCGTGCGCAGGTATCGCCCCCGCAAGTAACCTTGCGGCATGCGCCAGGCTTTTGACCTCCGCCCCCTCGAGATTGGCGACATTGTCAGCCGCAGCTTTGCGCTTTACGTGCGCCACTTCTCGCTGTTTGCCGGGTTGTTTCTGATTTTCGTTTTCGTGCCGACGGCACTCATTGAAGTGGGTCGCCTTGCCTTCCTGCCAAGGGACCCCGGCCGGTCCGACACGGCGGCCGTCCTGATTGAATCGGTGCTCGTCATCTTTCAACTGGTTCTGGCCTGGGCGCTGGCGGGCAGCGGCGTCTACTTCCTTGTTTCGCGCCTCTACCTCGGGTCGGAGACCAGCATCCGGCAGGCGCTTTCAGCCGTTGCCGCGCATTTCGCCGCACTGCTGAGCTCGGGCGTGATCGTACTGGGCGTGCTGGGTCTGCTGGTGGGTGCGGTGCTTGTGCCCCTGCTGATCTCCATAGAGGGCGGCGGCAAGGAAGGCGCAGGCGTGGCCTTTCTGATGTCCATGGCGGTGGTGCCGGCCCTGCCGCTGCTTTACGGCCGTTTTGGACTGGTGTTCTGCTGCGTCATGCTCGAAGACCTGAGGCCCGATGAGGCCCTGATGCGCAGTTGGCGGCTCAGCGCCAACTACGGCGGGCGCCTGGTTGGCATAGCCTTCGTCATGCTGCTGCTCTTCGCCATGCTGCGTATCCCCGGCGAAGTCTGCGCCTCTGCCCTGAGCGGCTATGGCCGCTCCTACGAGTTTGCGGGTTCGATGCTCAGCCTGGCGTGGCAGGCGCTGGTCGCGCCGGTGTTGGTCATACCGCCCGCGATTTTCTACTTCGATCTGCGCTGCCGCAAGGAAGGTTTCGACCTCGCCGTCCTGGCAGCAAGCTTCGGCGTTGACCCGAACTTTCTTGCACAGTTGCAGGCCCAGGGACGCAATTCCTACAACATTCCGGGCTATGTCCCCCGGGGTTGGGACCCCCAGACCGGCCAGTTGCCCACGATTCAGGGCCTGAATTCGCGAACCCGCCCCCGCGGCGCCGTTCGCGTGCCCCTGCCTCGACCCAGAAGCCTATGAGCCGGCACCCCATGACCCCGATGTTCCTTATCCTCTGCCTGGTGTTCCCGGCCTGGCTGAGCGCGGAGTCATCTGAAAGCCGCCGCGCCCGAGAGATTCTGTCCGAGAAGTCCTACAAGGGATACCGTATTGTGCCCGCCCCAAGTGGCCACGGCAGCCAACCGGACGATTCCAGCGACCAGCCCGGCCGCGGCGCCACACCAGGCCCAACGTCGCGACAGGAGGCGGACCGCTACCGCCGCTCGTCCCGCAGCTCACGCCCCTCTCCGCCGCGACGCTCCACCAGCCGAAGCGAAGAACGCCCCACGCCGCCGGAGATTTCGACGAGGCCTGTCAGCTACGGCACCACCTCTCTGGACCCTCGGGTGATGGCAGTGGTGTTCTGGGTGATCATCGGCGTGGCGGGGCTGATTGCGGCCGCCTTCATCATCCGCGCAATTATCGACCGGAGGCCGCGAAAGAAGTCCAAGGCGCAAGCCGCGGGCACGTCCGAGGCCTCGCCGCAGGCCGAAGCGCCTGCCACACCCGCGGGCCGGTTTCCTGAGTTGCAGGCGCAACTGGACGCGGCCATCGCCGCGGGCGACTTTGCTCTGGCGTCGTTGCTGGCTTACCGGCTGTTCTGGCTCAACGCCGGCTGGCAGGGCGTGATTGACCAGCGGGAAGTTGCGACATGGCGCGACGCCCTGCGCATGGTCAACAATGAGGACATACGCCGCGAGATCCGCCGCCTGCTTTTCCTGGTGGAGTGCGTGCGCTATGGCAGGCACCGGCCGCAACGCGAGGAGTTCCTTGAGTGGCGCGCCAGGCTCGACTCCATTGACACGCAAACGGTGCTGGGATGAAGCAGGCCACCGCCAAAGTGAGTCACCGCCTGCGCGGCGCCCAAGGCGGCATGGAGGGTCGCTTTCGTCTGGTTCTGGTCGTGGTGATGGCCGGCGTCACGCTGTTTGTGTTGGGTCGCGGCCTGTTTGAAGCTCCGGATGCGCCGGACACTTTTGTCAACGGCACGTCGACATCCCCCGGCGGCCACCGCGCCCTGCTGCATCTTCTGGACGAGGAAGGATTCACCGTTACATCGTCCGTCGACCGCCTCGACGTCCTGAATGAGAACGACTTCCAGGATCCGGAGGCGGCCCTGGCGCTTCTGGAGCCCTCTCCCCAGTTTCTGGACAAATATGAATCGGAGGTGCGAGGCCTGTTCAGCCGCAGCTGGCGCCCCCCTTTGATTCTGGTGCTGCCCAAGCGCCACTATCACGCCCTGCAGTCCGACGAAGACGGCACGCTCGTGTTGCAGGAGGGCATCTACTCGATCGACGACAGCGAGCGAGTGCTGCAGCTCGCGGGACTGGGCAGCGAACTGGGGGTGCGGCGCGTAACAGGCGGAGACGTCATCGAACCGGACAGCCCCTACGCCACACGTATTCATGACGAAAGCGACGAAGCCCAGGTGCTGGAATTCACGTCCGCAGCTTCTCCCTGGCGCAAGCTCATCACCGACAGCAGGAATCGCACACTTGCCGCGGTCAACCCCTTGACCCGGGTGGTCGTGCTGGCGGAACCTGATCTGATCTCAAACCGATTCCTCGATCAGGGAGATTCGGCCGCGCTGGCCCGGCATGTCTTTGAGGCCAGCCAGTGCCGGCACCTGGTGGTGGATGAGGCGCTTCACGGCATGGCGACGCGGGCTTCGCTTGAGTATCTCGCGGTGCGCCCGCCGGCCCTTTGGGCGCTGCTGTCGGTGCTGTTGCTGCTGGCGCTGTTTGCCTGGCGTGAGGCCACGGTGCTGCGAACGCAGCCGGCTGAAGTTGACGCCCGGCGCTCGCGCGAGTTCGTGATCGAGGGCGTTGCACGCCTGATGTTGCGGGCAAAGGACTTTCGCATGGCGGCGCAGCATCTGCAGCAGCGCGCGCCCCTGGCGCTGTTGCCTTCACGCGCCCACGTTCACGCCGCCGGCGTCGCAGGCTCGACCTCGGCCAGCCTGCCGGGAGAAGTCGCAGAACGCCTCCATCAACTGCCTGAAAATGACGGTAGCGAGGAACACCTGATCCGCGTGGCCCGGCGTGTCGCGGAGATCAGGCGCGAAGTCAGCCTGTCCCACCATGTACCTTCAGCAAGGAAACCCGGATGAGCGACCCCAATGCTTCGCCCCAGCAAGCCCCCATCGGCCAGCCCGTGCCTCCTCCCCCGGCGCCCCAGGAGCCGCCTCAGCGGCCCACGCCCGACGTCGCCATCATCAGCCAGTTCTGCGACGACGTCGAGGAGGCCATGGGCCGCGTGGTCAAGGGCCAGGGCGGCATCGTGCGCCACTTGCTGGTGGGCCTGCTGGTTCAGGGACACGTGCTGCTGGAAGGCAACCCCGGCACCGCCAAAACGCTGATGGTGCGCACCCTGGGCCGCCTGTGCAATCTCGAGTTCAAGCGCATCCAGTTCACGCCGGATCTGATGCCCAGCGACATCACCGGCACCAGCATATTCCGTCCTGACCGCGCCGAGTTCGAATTCCGCAAGGGGCCGGTCTTCACCCAGCTTCTGCTGGCCGACGAAATCAACCGCGCTCCCGCCCGCACTCAGGCCGCCCTTCTGCAGGCAATGCAGGAGCGTATGGTAACCGCTGACGGCGCCGACCACTCCCTGGGGGACGTTTTCTGCGTGATTGCAACCCAGAACCCCCTGGAAAGCGAAGGCACATACCCTTTGCCCGAAGCCGAGCTGGATCGCTTCCTCTTCAAGCTCAATCTCGACTACCCCGATGCAAAGAGCGAGCTGGATATCATGCAGCTGCACGGCGCGCCCAAGTCGCCCGACGACCTGGCCGCCCTGGGCGCCGTGCAGACCTTCAGCGCCGTGGACTTGCGGGTCATGCGCGAACTCATCTATCGCGTCGAAGTTGCAGCCCCGGTGGCCAACTACGCCTTGAGCATCCTGCGCTCCACGCGCGAGCACACGTTCTTGCGGGCGGGCGCCAGCACCCGCGCCGGCGTCATGCTGCTTCGCGCCTCCCGCGCCCTGGCCGCCACCTACCGGCGCGGCTTCGTGATTCCCGATGACGTGCGCGAACTGGTGGTGCCCACGTTGCGCCATCGCATCTTCCGCACCCCCGCAGCCGAACTTGAAGGTGTCAGCACCGACCAGATCCTGCACGACATCGTCGGCCACACGCCCGCGCCACGCTAGGCCGGCAAGGCATTCGCCCATGTCTTTCTCTCCCACGAAAATTCTGCTCCTGGCAGCCGGCGCGCTGGTCGTTCTGGCGCTGGGCATCTTCGTGGTCGAAGAGTTGCTGCTGGTGTGGCTGTTGGGATGCCTCACGCTGGCGCTCCTGGTCACGGGAGACCTGCTGATGTTGCCCCGCAGGGACGATCTGGTCCTGCGGCGCGAGTTGCCCGCGGAGTGCGGCGTAGGCCTGGAGGCCACCCACACCCTGACGCTGACCAACGAGGGCCGCCGAGACGTGCGCGGGCGCCTGTGGGATGTGCTGCCCGAAGCCCTGGAAGGCACCCGCCGGCCCGTCGAGTTTGCCCTGGCCCCCGGTCAAACGGGCCGCTTTGACCAACGCCTGAAGGTCCATGATCGCGGACGCTATGAGCTTGAACATGCCACCTTCGAAGCCGTGGGCCCCCTTCGACTCATGCGCCGAGTCGTGCGCCTTGGCGCCCGCGCCACGCTGCTGGGAATCCCCGGCGTGGAGCTGCTGCACGACAACCGGCTGCTGCTGGCCGCCATGCGCGACGCCGACGCCGGCGTGAACCGCGCGCGCGGCGTGGGACGCGGCGGCGAGTTCGAGTCTCTCGCGCCCTACGTGCCCGGCGACCCGCCCCAGAGCGTGGACTGGAAGGCCTTTGCGCGCAGCCGGCAGCTCGCCGTGCGGCGCTACGAGCCCGAACGCCGGCGCCATGTGATGCTGTGCTGCGATGCCGGGCGCCTCATGGGCGGCCGCGTGGGCGGACAACGCAAGGTGGACCTGGCCCTCGCGGCCCTGGCGCGCCTGGCCGCGGCCTCCCTTCAGCGCGGCGACCTGGTGGGCCTGATGATCTTCGATCAGGGCGTGCGCACGCTGATACCGCCGCGCGCACAAGCCGGCCAGTTGGCGCGCCTTGTGCGCGCTTCAGTGGAGGTCAAGCCCAGCCACGGCGAAACGGCTTTCACGCCGGCATTCGTGGCCATGAATCACGCCCTGGCACGCCGCTCGCTTGTGGTGCTGGCCACGGACTTCGACAACCAGGCCCAGGGCTGGGAGTTGCAGCGCAACATCGCCGCCATTTCACGGAAGCACGCCGTGATCGTGTGCAGCGTTCGCGACCCCGTGTATCACCAGGCCGTGGAGGCCGAAGTAGCGCACCTGGGCGACGCCTACCGGCAATTGGCAGCCCTGACGCTGCTGGAAGAGCGGCACCGGATCCTGCAGCGAATCCAGCAGGCCGGAGTGCATACAATTGACGCCGAACCCCAGGAGATCGCAGGGCCGCTTCTGAACCTGTATGGACGCATCATCCATGCCGGGGCGCTGTAGCACTGCAAGGCGGGACTTCAGCCCCGGTCGGAAGGCCCGGGGGGCAATGGGGGGGGGCGTCGCCCCATACCGCGCCCTGCCCTTGCCGGCAGGGCTGATTCACGATCGTTGTTCACGAGCTCCGGCTGCGCCTCATGATTTTTCAGCGGGCGCCTTCTCGTCGCTTTGGGGGCGCCGCGCAAAGAGCAACCAGCCCCCCACCAGCGCGGCCATCACGGCAAACATCGCGTAGCGCTGCCAGAGCGTAGCCTGGCTCTCGCGGAAGATGCCCTCAATCAGGCCCGCAGCCGCCAGCAGGGGAACGCATCCCAGCCCGATGACACAGGCCTCCCCCGCCGCAAGCGGCAAAGCTACCTTGCGCGCCATTTCACCGGGGTTGAGCAACCTGTGCCCCAGCATCAGTCCGCAGCCGCCGCAGAGCACAATGGCCCCGATCTCAGGAACCCCGTGGGGCAGGAGCCAGGCGAGCACCTCCACACCCAGTCCGGCCTGGAAATAGACGGCCAAAAACGCCCCCAGCATGAGGCCGTTGAGGCAAAGCATGTAGATCGTGGGCAGGCCCAGCAGAATGCCCCAGGAAAAACACATGAAGGACACGCGCGTGTTGTGCACAAACAACATGGAGGAGAAGAACGCGCCGCTCTCGAGGTCTTCCGCCCCGCCCTCCAGCGAACGCTCGAGGAATTCCCGAGAGGCCCAGGGGTCGCGGCCGGCCGCCAGGTCAGGATCGACAAACAGGTAGTAGGACTCAGGCGTGCGGCTTACGGCGACAAAGGCAATGGCCGCGGGCAGGAAGGTCAAAATCGCGCTGACCAGCATGTAGCGCCAGTTCTTGCGTACCAGCCGAGGCACCTCGAAAAGGAAACCGAGCAGGGCGTCCGTCACGCGGGTTCGGGGCCCCTTGTGCATGGCGAAGTGCGCCGTGGCCACGGCCTGCTCGAGGGACTCGGCCAGACGGCGATTGGGGGAGAATGCCTTGACGCGGGCGAGTTCGGTGGTGCCCTGACGGTAGAGCGCGGAAAAACGCTCCGCTTCCGCCTGAGACATGGGACGGGTTCCCGCGCCCGAAAGGCGGGCACCCTGCTCGGCCAGGACTCTCCAGCGCGACCGCGCCAGGCTGCCCTGCGGGGTTTGTTGGCGCCTCCCCCCGGCCGAAAAGTTACCCTGTGAATTCGCACCAGCCATGAGCGAAGTCTACCGTCCAGTCTTCACGGAAGCCACCAGGCCCGACGCCGACGTGCAGCGCGTTGGCACCCTGACGTACACGCACGCCATCAGCCTTCCCGAAGATGTGCAGGCCAGCTTCGAGGTCGCCAGTCCCCCGCTTCGGCTGGGGGCCCTGGCCATCGACCTTGCCATACAGGTGCTTGCTCTGCTGCTCCTCGTCCTTCTGTCCCTGACCTTCGCCAAAATTGTGCATCAGATTTGGGCCTTGGTATTCCTGCTGCTGGCGTTTGGCGCCCTGAACATGGGTTATTTCTTCGTGTTCGAGGGGTTCATGTCTGGTCAAACGCCCGGCAAGCGAATGTGCAGGCTGCGCGTCATTCGCGACGACGGCATGGAGATCGGCCCGCGCGAGGGCATCATCCGCGCCTTCACGCGCATGCTGGAGGTAGGCATGCTGCCCGCACTGCTTCTGGCAGGCCTGTTCAGTGTTGAAGCTCTGCTGGCCCTGGCTCCGTTTTCACTGTTCTCGTTCATCATGTTCGTGGATCCGCGCGCCCGCCGACTGGGGGACTTCGCGGCTTCCACGCTGGTCGTGCGCATGAAGGTGCCGACGGACTTCGGCGACGAAGTGAAAGTGCCGGGCTATTTCGAGATCCCCGACCGCCTCTTTCCCTTCAACAGCGACGAAATCGCCCGCTTGAGCGCCGAGGACTTCACCAAGCTCAATGAGTTCGGACAGCGCATCCGGCACTTCATCCAGCCTCAGCGCATGCAGGCTGCCATGGCCGTCGCGGCGGGACTGGCCAACAAGATGAACTACAGCCAGCCCATCACGCCACAGTTCGCCGAGCGCTTCCTGTTTGAGCTTTACGCCGCGCTGAGAGAGCAGCTTCGCCAGCTTTACCCCGACCTTTACACCTGATCAGGGCATGGCCAGCACTTTGGGCTGGGAAGGCGCGACAATGTTGCCCGCCGGGGCATTGGCCGAGGCGCCGTTCTGCGCCACCAGCGCCAAAAGCGTGACCACAGGCTTGCCTTCCATGCTGACCTTGGTGCAGCCCTTCTTCACGCTGGCCGGCCCCATGATCATTCCCGACACAACTCCGCCGTTGGTGCCGGCTTCGTCCCCCTGGGAGTTCATGACCTGGGTGTTCTGGACAATCACCGCCTGATTCATGACCTTCACCTTCAGCGTGCATGTGCCGGGGTTGGCCGCGCTCAACTGGGCGATGTTGGGAAAGGGCGTGGGCACCGGCGGCGCGGGGGGCGCCGGCACAAGGCAGGTGTCCGGAAAGGCAAAAGACATTCCGCCCGCACGGGTGGACACTGGCATCATGGCTTACCCCAGATGAATGTGCCGGCCGTCGATTTTGACGTCTTTCTCGGCCTGCTCGACAATGGTCTCGGCCTGCACGGTGTAGGCCCCCGTCACCAGCGTGCGCACACGGGCCGCGCTGTTCTGCACGACTCCCTTGGCCCAGCGGTAGACGTCCACAAAGCGCTCGAAGACGGCGCGTGCCGCGAACTCAAGCTTGTCGGCCTCAATCTCGACGTTCACGCCCTTGATTTTCACGCCCTGCTCGGCGCGGATCGTGATGTGATCGGCCGCCAGTTCGAGTTCACCCTGCGTTTTGAGCAGCGTCCGGCCCCGGCCAGCCAACACCCCGATTACATAGACGTCTTCGTCTCCAATGGCCAAGAGCACGTCGCCGACTTCAGGCGAGTACGGAAAGGCCAGGGCCAGAGAAGCCCAGGCCTGCCGACCCGGCATTTGCAGCAGCAGACGCCCCTCGCGGATTTCCAGCAGGGTGCCGGGGGACACGGCGGCCGTCGTTTCGCTGAGCATGGAGCCTCCTATCGTGCCAAGCCGAAGTTCTCGGCTGCAAACAGCTCTGCGTCGGTGCGGCGCACATTGCGCAGGTTCGCACCGGAAAAATCGCACTCGCTTTCCAGCGTCGCGTGCAAGTTGGCGAAGGTCAGGTCAGCGCCGGTAAACCGCGTCTTTTCAAAGCGGGCATAGGCAAACTCGCCAAAAGCCAGCTTGGCCTTCACGAACTGGGCCTGGGCGGCAATGCACTTCTGAAAGAAGGAACGCTCGCAATCGGCGCCGACGAAGCTGGCTTTGGAAAGATTGGCCTCCATGAAAACGGCCATGGGCATGCTGGCCTCGGAAAAACTCGCGCCGGTCAGGTCCGCCTTGTGGAAGTTCGGCGCCTTACCCTTTGCCTGCGTAAACAGCGTGCTCTTCAGATTCGCACCTGTGAAGTCGGCGCCGCGAATGCTGGCGCCTGCAAAGCGCGCCCCCTCCAGGTTGCTTTCGGCCAGGTCGCAGTTCTCCAGATTGCACGAAGAGAAGTCCGCGCCGGGAAGACTCAGCCCGCGCAGGCTGCACAGTTCGAATCCGGCGCCCGCCACCGTCGCGCCGGCCAGGGTCGGGCCCTCAAACAGGCAGCCCTTGAACTGGCCGCCCGAAAGATCGGCGCGCTGGAGCGCGCACGACAGGAACAACACATTGGTGGCCGTCACTTTCACCAGACGGGCCTGCTGCAAGTTCGTGCCGTAGAACTGCGTTGAACCCATCTGGGCAGACTCGAAGTCCGCCCCCTCGCATTGGGCGCCCGAAAAGTCCGCACGCGCCAGTTCCGACCCGCAAAAGCGAGCCGCCTTCAGGCTCGCCTGGCCCAGATTCGCGCCCTCCAGCCTGGCGCGGCTGAAGTCCACGCCGTCCAGCACCAGGGCAGCGAGCATGGCCCCTGCCAGGTCCTGACCCGCCAGGGAGCGTCCGGCTGGTACCACACCCGGCGGCAGCCTGCCCTCGCGGGCAAGCCGCGCAAACTCGGCAGGCAGCAACTGTGTGGCGGCGTCAGACAAGCTTGGTCCTCTTGATATTGGCACCTTCGAAGGCCTGGGCTCCGGAACCGGTGGCGTCGAGGAACTCCGCTTCAAACAGGTTGGCTCCCCGGAAGTCGGCATCGGCCAGGCTTGCCCCTTCGAATGAAGCTTTGAGCAGGTTCGCCTTGGCGAACCGCGCACCTCGCAGGCTGGCCCGATCGAAGCTGGCGTGCGGCGCGTGAATCTGGGCCATGTTCACCCCGGCCAACTGTGTGTCGGACAGCAGCGCGCCCTCCAGGTTCGCCCCGGCGAGGTCCGCCCCCTCAAGCTTTGAGCCCTGAAACGCCGCCCGCGGCGCGCTGACCCCCGTGAGCTTGGCCCGGGAGAAGTCGGCGCCACGACCGGCCTTGAGGCCCGTGCAGTCCGCATCGACAAAGTTGGCTTCCTGAACCGACGCCAGTTCGAAGGATGCGCCCTGAAGCAAGGCCGACATGAAATCGGCGCGCGGCAGCCGTGCGCCATCGAACATGGCACCCTGCAGCGTCGCGGCAATGAAGCCCGCGCGCTCGAGGTCTGCCTCCATGAACTTCGCGCCGGCCGCGCTTGCACCCGCAAAGTTGACCTTGCGCCCCCGGGCCAGCGTGAAGTCAGCACCGGAAAGATCGGCCCCGCTGAAGTCCGCGCCGGCGAGTTCGGAGTGAACCAAGTCGGCATTGGGCAGCCGCGCCATGGAAAGATTGGCCCCGCTGAAATCAGCGTCGGCGGCCACTACGGCCGCGAGATCGGCGCCTGTCAGGTCGGACTTGTTTAGCTTCGCGTGCGACAGCACGGCGTTGGCGAGCCTGGCCCCCGCGAGCTTCAACCCGGAGAGGTCCAGCCCGGAGAGGTCCGCGCCGCGCAGATCCTGGCCCGCTGCCACGGCCTTCACGACAGACTCCCGCGTCCAGCCGCGGGCTGCCGGGGCCACGCCCGCGCCCTCCAACGCGGCCGCCAGGAACTGAAGCGACTGCGTCAGGCCTGCGCTCAACTTGCCTTCGCGCACCGCGGCATCCGCTGCCGCTTTGAGCGCGACCACCTGCGAGGTCGCGGGCGCCTGCGCGGCAAGCGACCGCGGTCCGGGCCTTTCAGCCGGCACGACCTCCGTTGGTTCCTCGAACAGTGCTTCGTAGTGGGAGGCCGGGACCGGGGGGCGGTCGAGGGCCTCAGTTACGACGGCTACGCCGGTCACCTCACTCATACGCTTGGAGGAAATGGGAACGATGCCGCGCCAGAGCAGTGTCACGCGCAGCTCATTCATGTCGATATGGATGGTGTCGAGTTGCAGAAGGGCCTCGCGCACCCGGCCTTCAGAGCCCGATAGTTCGCGCACGAAGAAGCGCGGCCGGGTACCGGGCAGCCTTGACTCAAAGCTGGCAATCGTGGGATGAAGCTGCCTCATGCGCAGCGGTTCGTCGCCGCGCGGAAACTCCTTGAGGCGTTGATCCTGCGGGGCGCTGTTGAAAAAGGTCCAGTCGAAATCGTCCGGAAAGAAGGGCCAGTTCTGCTTGAGCCACTTGCGATCATAGGTTCCGGCCTTTCCAGCGCGGCTGGCCTGGGGCGCCGGCAGGGGACCAAAGCCCGCCGGAGTTGGCCGCGAGGAGGGTACGGTTATGGGCGATGCCGGGTCTTCAATGTTGGGCAGGGGATGGCGGCCGGCCACCAGGTCCTTTTCGACAGGCACAAAGCCGCGCCCGAAGGGGTTGACGGGGTGCCCGGCGCCGCCAAAGGCGCGCTCGTAGCTCAAGGGCATAGCCATGAAAGGCTCCGGCTCGCTGAGGCGGGCGCCAAGCAGGCCGGGCTGCCAGTGGCGGTCGCCGACAATCATCAGGGCCTTTTCAAAGCGTCCCACGGCAAAGGTCACGCGTTCCACCGTGGCCGGCTTGCCTCCGCGGGCGTGGCAGGTGCCGCGCAGGAGCAGGTCACAGGCGGGTTTGAACAGTGCAAAATCGCCGGGATAGATCAGGGCCCTTGCCGGGTCGTCACCCTCATGCAGGTCTGCGCACAGCGAAGGCTGTTCTTTCAATGGCTCGGCCGTACCCCCATGCTTGAGCGCGTAGGTGCCCTTGACGATGCAGGTTGCGGTCAGGCGATGCGGCGGCACTCTCCCCACACACCACCCGATGGACAGCCCGCTCAGATTGATCACGCGCATGGTGCAATTCCTAGGCGGGCGACTTGAGCAGGGCCAAGAGTTGGTCAATGGATGCGCGATCGACGCCGGCATCCATGAGCTGCTTTTCCAGTTGCGGTAGATTCGAGCGGACCTGCTGCTCGGCCTGCTCCAGCTCCGCGAGGATATCCTGCTGCGACTTGGCGCCTTGGGCCAAGGGCTGCTGTGGCGAGTGTTCCGGGCTGGCGCCTGCCTCGGGGGGAGGCTGGTCGGCCCTGGCCTCTCCGAGTTTGGCAAGCTCGGGCATGACCTTCCCGGGGTCGATGTCCGCGGCCTTCAACAGTTTTTCGACCTCGACCCGCATTTCCTGCTCCGCCCTGGCGACGACTTCCATGGCCTTTTCCGTGCTGGACATGGGCGTCTGGTGCGGCGCCTGCGAAGGAACGGCGATGTCCTCAAGCTCCTTGCGCAGCAGGGACACCTGCTCGGGCGTGAGCGCGCCCGCGGACATCAGCTTCTCGAACTCCTTCATGGCCGCGTCCGTCGCCTCCTTGATGGCGCCCAGCATGGCAGCGATCTGCGGCTGTGCCTGGGAGCCGGTCTGGGGCTGGGTGGCCTGGAGCAGCCAAGCCTTGAGCACGGGAAAGGCGTAAACCAGCGATTGCAGGGTCTCGCGCACGCTGTGGGCCGCCGGCTCCCCGATGCAGCGCGCCACGCCCGCGTAGCCACGCCCGGTGGCCTGGGCGCCCTCAAGCTCCGCGATCAACGCCAACAGGTCAGCCCCCAGGGGCAGCAGCTCGCGCTGCAACGGAATCATCGATTCGATGATGGATGCCAGCTGCTTTTCGTCGAGGATTCTCATGGTCCGCCCTGTGCTTCACACGCTTGGCTGAGTCTCTGGGAAGGCGACTAGCCGAAATTGGGCGACGGGTTCAGGCTCATGCCCAGCATCGCGGCGCGCCGTTTGCGCAGTGCCTCCACCAGTGTGTTGTGGGTCTGCAGCGCGACAGCCTCATCCACCGTGGTAAGCGGGGGTGGAGTGGCTGGCGCCGCGGCGGCCGGCAGTGGCACGTCGATGACCGGAATGGGCGGCATGGGCACCAGCGGGTTGGGATTGCCCACGGCCTTTCCCACCCCGGCGATGTTCACGCTTGGCGCATCCACCTTGGCCGATGTGGCCGCGAGCATTTCAACGTCCATGCCGCGGGCGGAAACTTTCTGGCCCTTGATCATCACGCCGGCCTTGCCGTCGATTTCAACCTTGCCTGCTGCGCACAGCTTCAGGTCACCGGCGGCCTGCACGCTGATGGTGTTGTTCTTGATGGAGATGAAGCTGCCTCCCACCTTGATCTCGACGGAGCCGTTGGTGCTCTGCAGCCTCGCCTTGCCGTCTTTGCCCAGGAAGAGCTCGGTGGCGCCGTCGTCAGACGAAAGATGGATGTCGCCGCCGTAGGCGATGAAATCGTCCTTGCCCAGTGTCAGATGGTGGCGCTTGCCCGACTTCGCGTTGATCAGCGCGATTTCGTCGTCGTTCATCTCCAACTTGGTGATCCAGTTCTTGGACACCATACGCACTTTGTCCTCGCCGACCTCCAGCCCGCCGCCCTTGGCAGTGATGGAGGCGGCTTCCGAGGCCTGGATATCGACCGATTTCTCCGCCACCAGGTCGATGTTGTTGCCCGCGTGCAGGTCAATGGCACCAAGTTCGGTGGCGATGAGAATGTGCTCGCCCTCGCGCACGGCCTCAATGATGGAGCCCTTGGGCGCGCGCTGGATGCGCACGCCGTAGCACAGCAGGCTGGCGCTGGGGTCCACCGCAAAGAAGCCGGCAATGGCACCCGCAATCGTGGCCGGCAGGGCCGCCAGCTTGGCCAGAATCGCGGCTACCTTTCCCGCCTCGTTGGCAGTGCCCCCCGAGACGCGGCCGAGCTTCAGCATCATGCGCTCGCGCGTGGCGGGGAAATACTTGGTCTCCACCACCTTCTTCATGGCTTCCTTCACGTACTTGTCCGTGATGGCCTTGCGCGCAATGAAAAAGGCAATTGCCTTGACGCCCATGACGGCGCTTTCGATGGCGGACGACGCCCCGGCGTCCTCCATACCTATGCGCGCCCAGTCATCCGTGTGGATGAAGGCCAGCTTGATGGCGCGGATCGTGTTCAGAATCAGCGGGTATCCCGCGATCAGCGAATACTTCTCGCTGGCGCCGATCTTGCATTCATAGGCATCGGCGCCCCAACTGTAAAAGCCTGTCGTGGTCACGATGTCGCCGGACATGGTCGTGACGTTGGCGCTCAGCACCTCGCTGGTGACCGCCGCGCTCTCGGAAGGATTGCCGTTTATTTCGGCCAGTTCGTGCAGGCCGAAGTTGGTCATCTTCATGCGCGAGCGGGAGTTGCCCGCGCGGATATCGACCGCGCGCGAGTACTTGCTGTCGCTGAGGATGACCTTGTTGTTGCCTTGCGTGACTATGGCGTTTGCCGACTGCCGGCGCTCGTAGCTCACACTGGTGGGATCGGTGTTGCGGTTGGGCAGAGCGCCTGCAATCACCGGCCGGTCCGGATTGCCGTTGACGTGCGTCAGGATCACTTCCGTGGCGGCGTGCAGGGGGAAATGAATGCCCATGGGCTGGCCCTTGTATCCGCCGGCGTAGGGCTGCGCCTGCCGCACGGGGGCCGAGGCCTCTCCATTCTCGCGGGCTTCGCGGTCAAAGCTGAGTTGCACCTTGTAGTTGCCGTCTTCGTCGATGTCCGGCTGCATCTCGGCGTCCCATTGGGCAATCTTGCCAAAGGGCGTGCTGATACCGGACTTCCGGCTCGACTGCACCGTGGCCCGCACCACGCCGCTGACCTTGGGCCAGGGAGTCACGCGCGCCGGCCGGAAGGGCCGGTTTTCCGGGTCGCTGGGGATGGCCAGCATGGTGTTGCGATAAGTGGCGTGGAAGGAGCTGCCGCTGGCGTCCAGGTTCTGACTGGCAAAGTGCTCAATCTCGGTCACGAAGTAGAAAGTATTGAAACTCGAGCGGGCATGATTTCGAACGCCCAGCCTGGTGCCGGCATCCACGCGCACACAGTTGGTGGCAATGCAGAAAACCTTCTCCCGCGCCAGAACCTCCTGCTTGCGGATGCGGGCCAGGCGCGCGCCGTCCGTCGTCGATGTGTACTGGTTGTCGATTTCTTCCAGCGTGCCGTTGCCGCCCTCAGCCACCTGCTCAGAACACACCAGCGAGACCGTGGGATTCTTCCAGTCATATTCGTTGAGCACGATCTCACGCAGGGGCGCCCCCTGGGCCAGGGTGATGCCGCGCACGTGCTCCTCTGACAGCCAGTCCTCCTCGCCGTAGTCGCGGACGGCGGGCGCGGGCGCCTGCCCCGCGCCCAGCGTCAGCGACGGCCGCAATGCCGCCGGTGTCGCGCCCGCAGCGTGATGGGTCTCCGCCCCAACCGTCAGTACCAGGCTGTCCGACACAGCTTGATAGGAGATCTCCTTGGCTCGGGCCTCGGCCTGTGAAGCGCCATCGCCGCAGAACACAACCACCTCGCGCTCGGCGCCGCCCGCCGCCGCGCTTTCCTGCTCGAAGTAGAAGTAAATGCCCTCATGTTCGAGCCAGCGGCACAAGAAGGCGTAGTCGGACTCGTCGTACTGCGTGATGTACTCGCGCGCCGTCGTCGGGATCGTGCCCACGAAACGATAGTCCGCAGAAGCCAGCCCTGCGTCCGCCATCAGCAATTCAATCACGTCCTGCACGGATTTGCCCAGAAACACGCGGGAACGGCGGCTGCGCGTCAGCTTCCACAGCCGGGGGCGGATCACGACGCGGCAGCGCGGGCGCGACCCGTTGAAGCCGACAATCTCGAAGCTCTCGATGATGCCGTGCGTGGCCCGCTCTTCCTTCTGCCCCGACGCGTTCAGATCGACGCGGTAAAGGCGGGCGTCAGCCAGCAGCAAACGGTCAACGTCGATATCGGCGCACTCGAGGGTAAAGGAAGCGCCCTGCTTTTCCTCTACCAGGTCCAGGTCCAGGTCAAAGCGATAGAGGGCGCTGACAGCCTCGCGCCCGTACATCTTGGTCACACATGCCCGCACCAGGGGGCCGGAGACGGGACCAGCTTCGAATCGGATGTAGGCTTGAGTTGGCATTGGCGCATTCCAGAACGAGCGAGTGTGTTCACAACACGGCCCTGGGCCGCCCGCCCAGACAGGACTTCCGACCGGTTCCAGCCTGGCTTCAGTCGGCGCGTGTAGCTTTTAACCCTTGGGGTGTCCGAAGTGAAGTAAAGAGGTCTCAGTGTGTCTTGTTTTGTGGCCGCCAGTGCTAACATGCGCCCGGTTTGCAGGAACCCGCGGCCCCATGCTTGACGAGCGCCAGAGAAAACTAGCTGCGGCCATTTTGGCCGTGCGGGAGGGCCGCCTGAACGCGGCAGACGCCGCCGCACTGGTGAAGGATCCCGGCAAGCGGGCTTCAGACATCCTGGCGGGGTCAGGCGCAGCACTGTTGTCCGACCCCCAGCGGGTCATGGCCGCACTGTCGGATGCGGGCGTGAGCGAGGAAGAGACGCGCCTCATCGGAAATGGCGACGACGGCAAACTCGACCAGGTCGTTCGCAAGACGCTGTATAACGTCGCGCCCACGATGCCGCCGACGGAGGGATCGACGGAGCGGCCATCAACCACGAGATTGAGGCGCCCCTCCCGCATCCTCGACAACCAGCGCTACACGATAAAGCGCGAGTTCGCGCGGGGCGGCCAGGGCCGCATCATGATCGCTCGTGACAACATCGTGGGCCGGGAGGTTGCGCTCAAAGAACTGCTGCCGGAACTGCAGGAAACGGCCGAAAGCGGCACGCCCGCCACGGCGGGGGTGGACACCATCGGCGTCGTGGAACGGTTCCTGCGCGAAGCGAAGGTCACGGGACAACTGGAGCACCCCAACGTGGTGCCCGTGTACGAGATCGGGCGGCGCGAGAACGGAAGCCTCTACTACACGATGAAGTTTGTGCGCGGCCAGACCATGGCAGAGCGCCTTCGCGACATCGACCGCCTGTCCCAGCTCACGCGCGACAAGCGCCTGGCTCTGCGCCTGAAGCTGCTGGAGGCCTTTCAGGGCATCTGCAACGCCGTCGCTTTTGCCCACTCGCGTGGGGTGATACACCGGGATCTCAAACCCCAGAACATCATGGTGGGAGATTTCGGCGAAACCGTGCTGCTGGACTGGGGACTCGCCCGCGTGAAGGGGCAGGACGACAAGATCGGCAAACAGTTGACTCTGCTGGCGACCAACATGCTGTCGGAGTCGCTGATGCGGCAGAACGCCGATGGCCTCACGGTCGATGGCACGGTGTTCGGCACCCCCCATTACATGCCGCCAGAGCAGGCCCGGGCCGACCTGAAGGAAATCGACGAGCAGAGCGACGTCTATTCCCTCGGCGCCATCCTCTACGAGATTCTCACGGGCGCACCGCCCTACGATGGCCCCACGGCCGGTGCGGTGCTGCAGCAGGTCATGGCGGGCCCGCCGCGCAAAATCAAGGAGCGTGAGCCCCTCGCGCCGCCGGAGCTGGTGGCGTTGTGCGAGTATGCCATGGCGCACGACAAAAGCCGCCGCATGAAGACGGCGCTCCAACTCGCCCAGGAAGTGCAGACCTACCGTGACGGCGGCAAGCTCAGCGTGTACCGCTACGGCGCCTACGAGCAGGCGCGGCGCGTGATTGCCAAGAACCGGGGCGCCTTTCTGGCCGGTGCCCTCAGTTTCTGGATGCTGCTGGGCGGCGCGCTGCTTTTCTTTGTCTGGATCGTGGACCAGAAGCGCTCCGCCGAAGAACTGCAGACCGCGGCTGAATCCGACCGCGACAAGACCTCGCGGGCGCTGGCAGATGCCCAGGCGGCACGGAAGGCGCAGGAAGACCTCAAGAGGCGGCTCGCCGAAGAGGCGCGCCAGCGCCTGGCCGAGCGCGAAGGCGAAATCCGCGCCCTTCAGGAGACCCTCGCCGGGATGCGCATCGAGCCCTTGATGCGCGACATTGCCGGCCGCGTGAGCCAGTATGAGGACCTGGAGGCGCAGGGCCGCGCCCTCGACCTCACCCCGGGCGAACGCAGCAGCAACAACAACCTGCTGATGTCGGTCATGGGCTACGTGACGGCCCAGGAAAGCCTCATCAGCCTGGTAAGCGCCGAGAGCGAGGATGTGCCCCAGGCCATGGACCCCCGCGAAGTTGAGCAGCAGCGTCAGCGGCTGGCCCAGAGCCGCCTGCTGGCGGCGAGGCTGGCGGCCTACAACAGTGACTTCGCCCAGGCAGAGTTGCTTCTGGCCGGCACTGAGGCCGGCGAGTCCACCCTGAAGCTGGCGCGCGAGTGGCTTGACCGCACCCGGGCTGCCACGCTGCGCTTCCAGCGCCAGGCCATTATCGACGCGCTGTCCGACGCCCGCGCGGGATTCGACCGCACCAGCCGCGCTGCCACGTCCACCCTGCCCCAGTATGTTGAGCGACTCTGCTTCTTTCGCTCCAGCCAGACCATCTCACTGCTTGACGAAGCCCTCAAGGCGCTGGCTGCCAGGGTGCGGCAGGGCGAGCGTTCATTCACCGCAGGCGACTTTGATACCGTGGCCCTATGCTGTTCCCTGCTGGCCGCCCTGCAGATGCCGCTGGAGACCGTGGATCCCTTGCAGGAGTTTCTGGCCGCGCAGCCGCCCCAGGGCATGGCCGTGCTGGTCGCCCGCGCCCTGTGTGAACTCAAGACGGCTCAGGCCTTCGGTGCGGTGGCTTCGCTGGCCCGGGGGTCCGACGACGGCCTGTGGGCCCGCATTCAGGCGTCCTTCGCGGCCATGCCCATGCCCTCGGCCCTCGCGGGTGCCGCCGCGGCTGACGACCTTGCGCTGCGCGCCCTCGCTCAGTGGGCGCGGGGCAGGTTCGCAGAAGCCGAGCAGGACTGCACGTCGGCGCTGAAGCTCGAGCCGTCGGACCCCTGGCTGCATCGATTGAGAGGCCGGGCTCGAGCCTCCCTTGGCCGGATCAAGGAAGCCATGGAAGACTTCAGCCGCGCCATGACGCTGGACCCTGTGGACGCGCGGGCCTGCATTGAGCGGGCCAAGCTGCACGCGGCCTCCGGCAACTTCGGCCAGGCCCTGGCTGACTTCGGCCAGGCTCTATCGCGCGACCAGCAGAGCGTGTCGGCCCTGCTGGAGCGAGGCCGGGCCCGCACGGCACAATATGATTACCTGGGCGCTCAGGCCGATTTCGCCCGGGCTGCCCTGCTGGCCCCCCATCGACCGGACGTTCTCGTCGCGCTGGGCCGCTGCCGTGAAAACCTCTTCAAATCGGCGGAGGCCGACGAAGACTACACCCGGGCCATCGCGGCGGACCCCTACGACGCCGAGGCCTGGACCCTGCGTGCCATGCGCCGCCGCGCCTCGGGCTGGCAGCCCCCGGCCATTGCCGACGCGACGACAGCCCTCCGCCTGGACCCGAAAAACGCACGGGCCTGGAGCACCCGTGCCCAGAGCCACTACGTGCAGGGCCTGTGGACACAGGCCGTCAACGACGCCACCGCGGCCCTCGAACTGGACCCCGCCAACTTCGACGCTCGCCTCTACCGGGGCATGACCTACCTGCGCATCGACGACGGTTCGAGCGCGGGCAAGGCCAGAGCCCTGCAGGATTTCGAGAAGCTTACACAGGTCAACCCTCAGAACCCGCGCGGCTGGCTGATGAAAGCCCAGGTCCTCTACAACCTCCAGCGCTTCGAAGAATGCGCCTTGACGCTGGCCAAGGTTCGGCAGCTTGCCCCCTTTGGTTTGCGCCAGCTCGGCGGACCCAGCGAGGAGATCTGGAGCATGGAACTTGACGCTCTGGGCCAACTGATCAAAGAGGGCCGCGACCTTCAGCCCGGGGAGATGCTAATGCGGGCGCGGGTGCTCGCCGATATGCGAGCCGGCACCCCCAAAGCTGAAGCGCTGCGCGAAGCCCTGGACCTGCTGGCCAGGGCCAATGTAGCCCAAGCCCAGGACCGCCAGATTCCCCTGGGTACGATGCATCTTGGCGTGGCGGCGGCACGGCGCATCTCTCGCGCGCTGCTCGACGCCGGCTATCTCGAAGAGTCAGGCAGAGTCCTGGGCTTGCTTGACACGTGGAACTGGGACGACCTCAGGCGCTGCGACGACTTCTATCTGCGGGCGCGCGCCCATGCGCGCATGGCCCTTCAGCTCAGGTCCGGACGGGTTCGCCGGCTTGGCGCCAATGACAAGGAGGCCGCCGACCTTGAAGCGGCCTACACCGCCTTGGCAGTCACGCAGCGGGAGGCGGCCGCCAACCGCGAGCGCGCCCTCGCACTGGAATGCCTCAAGCGCGCGGCCGAACTCGGCTTTTCTGACGCCAGGCAACTGCTCGAAGAGGCTGATTTTGTGGCCCTCCACAGTGACCCTGCCTGGCAAAGCACCGTGGCGCTGGTCAACGAAGCCGAGAGAAGTCCCGAGGTCGCAGCCCGGCTCGCCGCCATGACACCCCCCCTGCTCGTTTCCGTGGTCGAGGTCTACAAGGTGGGACAGGCCCAGGCGCGCGGCTTGGCCCCCGGCGACGTCATATTGAGCATCGGCGACAAGACCGTGACCGACATTGACTCTTTGCGCGCGGCACTCTCCGGGCTGGCGGAGCCCGCACTGGCGCGCATTCGCCGCTATTCCCGCGACGGGCAGGGCTCGCTGATTCTGCTGCGCAAGGAGGACGGCAGCCTGAAACTCGACGCCCGGGGCCGCCCCCAGTATCAGTTCACCGACACGAGCATGACCGTGACCCCGGGGGCATTGGGTGTAGGGGTGGATGAAGGCGAGCTGCCAAGCGTACGCCCCATTCCTTAGCGGCCATCAATTCGCCGGGGGCGACGACGGCTTCTCAGGCAGCACGTGCACCATGTCGGAGCGCGGCGTCGGGTCAGGCCCGCTCTCCGGCTCGCGGGCATCGCTCGCGGGCGGCTCTACATCTTCGACCTGCCCGGTCTGAAGCAGGGAAATGGCTCGCGCCACCGAGGCCTTGGGGCCGGCCAGGTAGACCGTGTCGCCGGCACTGAACTTGTCGTCGGCCGGGACCTGCTCGAGGAGCTTTCCACCCCGACGGGCGGCCACAACCAGCGCGCCGCTGCGGTTTCGAAGCTGCATTGCCGCCAGAGACCGCCCATGGGCAAAGCTGTCTTCGCGCACCAGGAAAGACTCGATCTTCATCTCGTCCAGTTCGGCCACATTCTTGAGCTTGCGCCGCGGCAATGTGTCCTTGCGGGCGCTGGGCTGGGTCTGCTCGCGTTCTTCGCGCACGCGCTCAGTGATCACATTGCGCGGAACGCCGAGGTCTCGAAGCACCCTGGCCAGCAGTTCAACGCCGGCTTCCACTTCCTCGGTCACGATATCGTTGGCCCCAAGCCCACCCAGGGCCATGGCATCGCTGAGATAATGGGCCCGCACATAGACCGGCGTGGACGGGGCCAGGCGTCGCGCGCTTGATATGGCGCGCTTCACGGCATCCGGGTCGTTGAGCATGAGCACCAGGGCGCGGGCCGATTCGATGTGGGCGTACTGCAGCGACTCTTCGCTGGTAACATCCGCATAGTAGGCCGGCACCTGTCGGCGCCGGGCTTCACGCACCGTTTCAGCGTTCAACTCCAGCACCAGAAACGGGATTCCGGTGGCCTGAAGCGAGCGCACCAGCATGCGCCCCGCGATGCCGAAGCCGGCCACGATGACATGGTCCTTCATGCTCTCGTCCTGGTGGGTCTGCTGGGCGATGCCGCGCGTGCCCAGGAGGCGCTCCAAGGGGCGCAACAGCGCAGCCCCGGCGGCGAACCTCGGCGCAAAGGACATGGTCAGGGGCGTGACGAACATGGTCAGGATGCCGGCGGCAAACAAGATACGGAACGTCTCGGCCGAGACGAGCCCGGAGGCCTGGGGCAGCGTGGCCAGCACAAAACCCATCTCCGAGAATTGCGCCATGCCGATGCCGCCAATGACGGCCACGCGTGCCGGAAAGCGCATGGCCATGGCGGCCAAGGCGGCCACCAGGCTCTTGCCGGCCAGGATGCCGCCGAACACCAGGACGACCACCACGGGGCTTTCCAGAATCGCGCGGATGTCGAAGTACATGCCCAGAGACAGGAAGAACAGGCTCGCAAAGAGGTCGCGCAGCGGCAGTACGTCCGTCATGGCGCGCTGGCCGAAGGGGGAGCCCGCAATCACCAGCCCCGACAGGAAGGCACCCAGGGCAAGGCTCAGCCCCGCCAGCGAAGTCAGGTAAGCCGTGCCAATACAGGTCACCAGCACCGCCATGAGAAAGGCTTCGCGCGATCGCGCGGCGGCCACACGCTCGAAAATCGGAGGCACAATGGCCCTTGAAAGCAGCACGACCGCCCCCACCATCAGCGCGGCCTTGCCCAGGGCCATGGCGAGGTCTACGCCCAGGCTGGAGTCGGACTGACCTACGCCCGCCAACAACGGAATGACCAGCATCATGGGCACCACGCAAAGGTCCTGAAAGATCTGCGCCCCCACGATGAAGCGCCCGTGGGGTGCATCGACCTCGCGGCGCCTGGAGAGATTCTGAAGCACGATGGACGTGCTTGACTGCGCCAGAACAAATCCCATGAACACGCCCTGAGCCGCGTTGAAGCCCAGGGCCAGAGCGCACACCAGCACCGCAACGGTGGTCAGGCCCACCTGCAGGCCGCCGCCGACGATCACCATGTTCCAGATGCGCGCAAAGCGGGCGAGCGAGAACTCCAGCCCGATCGTGAACAGCAGCAGCACCACGCCGATTTCAGCCAGCGTGCTGATGGTCTTGGGATCATCCACCAATGCCAGGGCGTGGGGCCCGGCCAACGCGCCCGCCAGCAGAAATCCGGCCACCGCGGGCAGGCGCAGGTATGCCATGAGTACCGCGGCGAACACGCCCACGGCGGCAACGACGGACATCTCCTTGAGAAAGTTCAGCAGGTCCATGATGCCGCAAAGCTAGCGGCCCCACGGGCATCATAAAGAACAAACAGAACTAACCCGGTGCGCCCGCCGGCTCCCGGGGTTCGTCGGGGGCAGCAGCCGTGCCCGACTGCAGATAGGCCACCGCCCGGCCAACGGCCAGCCTGGACCCCGCCAGGTACAGCAGGTCGCCTTCGGCCAGACGCTCCCGGGGTTCGTACTGCTCCACGAGCCGGCCTTCATGCCGCACGGCGATGGCCAGGGCCCCGGTCTCGGTTCGAAGGCGCAGGTCCGCCAGGGACCGCCCCAGGGCGTGGCTGTCCGCCCGGACGAGGAAAGACTCAATTTTCATGTCGTCCAGTTCGGCGATGTGCCGAAGCCTGCGGCGCGGCAATGTGTCGCGACGGGCGCTGAGCTGGGTGGAGTCGCGGGCGTCCTTGACGCGCTCGGATACGACGTTGCGGGGAACGCCGAGGTCTCGAAGCACGCGGGCCAGAATTTCGATGCCCGCCTCCAATTCCTCACTGACGATGACATGGGCGCCCGCGCCGTTAAGCGCCAGGGACTCCGCGAGATAGTGAGAACGGACATAGACCGGCGTCTGCGGGCTGAGGTGGTTCGAGATGGCGATGGCGCGGCGCACGGCTGCGGCGTCGTTGATCAGAAGGATGAGGGCGCGGGCCTGTCTGAGGTGCGCATGCTCCAGCGTTTCCTCGTTGGTTACATCGGCGTAATAGGCTGGTTCGCCCTTCTTGCGTGCTTCTCTTACCGTCTCGAGATTCAACTCAATGATCAGGTACGGTATGCCGCTTTGAGCCAATGCCCGCGCCAGGAGTCGCCCGGCGAGGCCATAGCCTGCGATCACGACATGATCGGTGAGTCTTTCGTCGCGGGCCGTCTGTTCGGCGATGCCCCGGGCACCCAGCAGGCGCTCCAAGGGGCGCAATAGGGCAGCCCCGGCGGCGAACCTTGGCGCAAAGGACATGGTCAGGGGCGTGACGAACATGGTGAGGATGCCGGCGGCAAACAGCACGTGGCTATCGTGTTCGGAGATGAGCTGGAGCGAGGCCCCGATCTTGGCGAGCACGAATCCGAACTCTCCGAATTGCGCCAGCCCCACCCCGGCAATCCAGGCAACGCGCGCCGGAAAGCGCATCACCAGGGCCGCGACGGACGCGATCAGACCTTTGCCCAGCAGCAGCGCCAGGAACACGCCCAGCACCGGCAGGGGGGCCTGAAGAAGCACGCTGAAGTCAAACAGCATGCCCAGCGACAGAAAGAACAGGCTCGTGAAGAGATCCCTCAGCGGCAGCACGTCTGACAGCGCCCGCTGGGCAAAGGGAGAACCGGCAATCACCATGCCCGCGAGAAACGCGCCCAGCGCCAGGCTCAGTCCTACCAGTGACGTCAGGTAGGCCGTACCGATGCAGACGACGATCACCGCCATCAGGAACACTTCGCGTGATCGCACTGCATCCACGCGCTTGAAGATCGGCGGGAGGATCACCCGGGAAAGCAGAAAGGTGGCCGCGACGACCAGCACCGCCTTGCCCAGGGCCATCGAAATGAGTACGGCCGGGTTGCCATCGTCGGACTTTCCGGCCAGCAAAGGCACTACCAGCATCATGGGCACAACGCAGAGGTCCTGAAAGATCATCACGCCCAGGATGAAGCGGCTGTGCGGCGCATCGAGTTCGCGCCGCTCTGACAGTGCGCGCAGCACGATGGCCGTACTCGACATGGAAAACAGGAACCCGAAAAACACTCCCTGCGAAACGCCATATCCAAGCCAAAACGACACCAGCAGAGCCACGCCCGTCGTGGCCGCCACTTGCAGTGTGCCGCCGATGACGAGCAGGCGCCCGATGCGCGCAAATCGCGACAGCGAGAACTCCAGACCGATAGTGAACAGCAGCAGTACCACGCCGACTTCCGCCATGAGCTCAATGCTGTGCGGATCATCCACCAGAGCCACGCCATAGGGCCCCACCACCGCCCCAGCGAGCAGCAGTCCAGCCACGGCTGGCAGGCGGATATAGGCCATCAACACCGCAGCCGTGACTCCGGCGGCGGCGACAATGGCCAGCTCTTTGAGGAAGGCGACGAGATCCATGGACTTGACCGGCCCCCGCGATCATTGGGCCACAAGCCCGGCCGCGCAACGGAAAACGGCAGGAAGTCCCGCCTGCGGTCGCTTGACACCCGCAGCGCCCGAAATAGACACAGTGCCGCCGCGTCATCCTTCGCGTGTCTTGGAGCACTTCCTTGCCACTTCCAACGGGCTTGCTGCCCTGGTTTCTCGGCAGCGGCGAACTACCCCCTGTCATCCGTGACATCGGAATCTGCCTGCTGATAGCGGGCGTTCTGTCAGCCGTTTTCACACGCCTGAAGATCCCGACCATCGCAGCCTTTCTGGCGGGCGGCGTGATTGCCGGCCCCGTGCTTTCCGGCTGGGTCACGGACCGCGCAAGCATCGACACCATCGCGGGCCTGGGCCTGATCCTGCTCCTCTTCCTCATCGGCCTTGAAATCGACGTGCGCAAACTCCTGGCCAGCGGCAAAACCCTGATCCTTTCGGGCCTGCTGCAGTTTCCGCTTTGCGTGGCCTTCGGCGGCGCCGCGGCACTGGCACTCCAGGCCGCGGGCTGGGAGGCCTTCGGGGGCACTTATACGCCGGTCTATCTGGGTATCATGGTGGCGGCCTCCAGCACGCTGATCATCGTCAAGCTGTTCCAGGACCGCCAGCAGCTCGACACCCTGGTCGGGCGCATCTGCCTTGGCGTTCTGATTTTTCAGGACATCTGGGCCATCGTCGTGCTGGCCGTACAGCCCAATTTCAGCGACCCCAAGATTGCAGTGATCCTGCTGAGCTTCCTCGACATCGCCATCATTTCGGCCGTCGCACTGCTGGGCGCAAAGTATGTGCTGCCGCGCGTGTTCCGCTGGATTGCCAAGGCGCCCGAACTGATGCTCGTGGTGGCCACGGCCTGGTGCTTCGGCATCGCTTTCCTGGGAAATCATCTCGGCCATCTCCTTGAGTTCACCGGCATCCATCTCGAGATGTCGGTGTCCATGGAAATGGGCGCCCTGATTGCCGGCGCCAGCATTGCGGCCCTGCCCTACAGCACGGAGGTTGTAGCCAAGGTCAGCAACGTGCGCGACTTCTTTGTCACGCTCTTCTTCGTGGGCCTCGGCATGGGAATTCCGGCGCCGGACGGCGTCGAGGTGCTGCTCCTGGCCGCCGTGATTGCGCTTCTCGCGCTGATCTCGCGCTACGTCGTGTTCTTCCCGCTTTTCTATTTCACGGGCATGGACCGCCGCAACGCCATGGTGGGAGCAACGCGGCTGCTGCCCATCTCGGAGTTCTGCCTGGTCATCGTTTACCTCGGGCAGAGCCTGACTCACGTAAGCAGCGAGTTCACCAGCGCGTGCATCTTCGCCTTCGTCATCACGGCCCTGGCCGGCCCGGTCATGTTTGACGCGGGAGACCGCCTGCACACCCTGCTTGGGGGCCTGCTGGGCCGCTTGGGCTTCAAGGCGCCCCAGGGGGTGACGCAGATGCTGGGCGGCCAACACGCCTACGACATCGTGCTTCTGGGTTTCCATCGCGTGGCATCGAGCCTCTACTTCCACATCGAGCAGCGCCAGCCCGAGTTGCTCAAGCATCTCCTGATTGTGGACTTCAACGTCTCCCTCCACCCCCGCATTGCCGAGCGCGGGGCGGCCGTCAAATACGGCGACGTATCCAACATGGAAACTCTGCACCACGCCGGCGTGTCCCACGCCCGGATCATTGTCTGCACGATCCCCGACGACATCCTCAAGGGCACGTCCAACCTCAAGCTGCTCAAAGCCCTGCGCCAGTTGAACCCCAAGGCGAAGATCATCGTCACGGCCTTGACCATGGCCGAAGCCGCCGAAATGTATGCCGCCGGCGCAAACTATGTTTCCCTGCCGCGCATTGAGGTGGCCGAGAGTCTCGTGCCTGTCATTGAGGCCGCCCTGACAGACTCCATGGAAAACTACCGCTCAGGACGCCAGGCCCGCGTTGAAGACCCGGCCTCACGCCAGGAAGTCATGCCCTGACCGTTGTCGCGGGACAAAGCGTCGCTACAATCCCGCCCCGGCCCGCTTTGGAGAGGTGGCAGAGTGGCCGATTGTGCTCGCTTGGAAAGCGAGTGTACCGCAAGGTACCGAGGGTTCGAATCCCTCCCTCTCCGCCATTTCAGACAGCCGCCTGCCCAGGCGGCTGTCTGACTTGTACCCCTTCGGCCCCGGCTCTGAATCTTCCACAATCTGTCCCCGGATTGCAGACGCCAACATTCGCGCAACCCTTGATTTGAAGCGGGTTTTGGGCCGTTTGGCGTTCCCTTTGTCGCGCCCTTCTGTATACTCTGAACGATGCGGAAGCGTCTGGTTTCCAGATCCGGAAAATCGGTACGGCAGGCCTCCGGCGAACTCGAACAGTTGCGCCGCTGGCGCCCCGTTTCTCAGGCCGCGCCGGCAACCTTCGCTCAGGGACTGGCCGCACTGGACGACCTGCAACGCCGCATGAACAAGTCCAGCCGCGCGCGGCTGGCAGCCGCGTGGTCCATGGCGCTGGAAGAGTTGTTTGGCGAGCGCGCGCGGGAGATGCAGGCGCACTGTGAAGTGCGCGGCAGCTTCGGCGGAAGTCTCAGGGTCAGCACGGACAGCCCGGCGCTGGCACACGAACTGGGCCGCGTAAGAAGACAACAGTTGCTCGACCGCATGCGGGCGCTGCTGGCCGGCAAGGAGTCGCTGGCCGGTCTCGAGGTCAAAGCCTCAAGCAGCGAACGGGCGGCCTCGGAGCGCGAGCGCAGGGGAAGTGTGAAAGGCCAAATCATTCAGGAATCCACATGAACAAGCCGGAAGCCAGTACGGACACACGGGTGACGGAAGCTCCGAAGGAGCGCAAGAAGGTCGAGGGCGAGTATGAAGCCAACGACCTGATCAAGCTGGAAGGCCTCGAAGGCATCCGCAAGCGCCCCGACATGTACATCGGCGGGCGAGACGTCAACGGCCTGCATCACCTGGTGTTTGAAATCGTGGCCAATTCCGTGGACGAAGCTTTGGCGGGTCGTTGCAACCATATCACCGTCGAGCTTCACAAGGACGGCTCCTGCACCGTGACGGACGACGGCAACGGCATTCCTGTCGGCATCAACAAGCAGACGGGCAAACCCGGCGTCGAGATGGTGCTGTCCGACCTTCACGCCGGCGGCAAGTTCGAGGGCAAGGCCTACAATACGGCCGGCGGCCTGCACGGCATCGGCCTCAAGGCCGTGAACGCATGCTCGGCGTGGACGCGCGTGACGGTGTGGCAGGGAGGCAAGGAGCACGTGATCGAGTTTTCGCGCGGCAAGAAGACCGCGGACCTGAAGATTGTCGGCAAGGCCGACCACACGGGCACGCGCGTTGCCTTTCTGCCCGACGACCAGATCTTTGATACACGCGAATTCAAACTGCCGCTGATTGCCTCGCGCCTGCGCGAACTGGCCTTCCTGTGCAAGGGCATCCACATCAAGCTCGTCGACCACCGCGACGAAGAGCGCAAGGAGGAACTGTTCCATTTCCAGGAGGGCATCAAGGAGTTCGTAGCCTGGCACAACCGCAACAAGACGCGCATCCATGATGATGTCGTCTACTCCCACAAGATCGTGAACGAGGGCCAACCCGACGAGGTCGAGGTCGAGGTCGCCTTCCAGTGGACCGAGGGCGAAGGCGAAATGCCCTCGCACACCTACGGCAACTACATCAACAACCCCTTCGGCGGCACACACCTCACGGGCTTCCGCAAGGGCCTGACGCGCGGCATGTCGCGCTACATCACCCGCTACATGGAGCAGAAGGGCAAAAACAAGAAGGGTGATGTCGTGCCCACCGGCGACGACTACCGCGAGGGACTGTTCGGCGTCATCAGCGTCAAGGTCAAGCAGCCGCAATTCGAAGGCCAGACGAAAGTTCGATTGCTCAACCGCGAAGTCGAGCAGGCCGTGGACACCGTCGTGGCCTCCACGCTTGAGATATATCTGGAAGAACACCCCAAGGCCGCCGAGAAGATCTGCGAGTTCGCCCTGATGGCGGCGCGCGCGAGAGAGGCGGCACGAAAGGCCCGCGAAGTGGTGCGCAAGGGCGCCCTGACTACGGGCTTTCTGGCCGGAAAACTGGCGGACTGCCAGAGCAAGGACCGCGAGGAGTGCGAGCTTTACATCGTCGAGGGTGATTCGGCCGGAGGTTCGGCCAAACAGGGTCGTGACCGAGTTTATCAGGCCATCTTGCCTCTGCGCGGCAAGATCCTGAACGTGGAGAAGGCCTCCCTCACCAAGATGCTGCAGCACGAGGAAATCCAGAGCCTGATCGCCGCCATCGGCACGGGCATCGGCGCTGAAGAGGCCAGCAAGGGCGGCTTTGACATCGGCAAGCTGCGCTACGACAAAGTCGTGATCATGACCGACGCCGACGTGGACGGCAGCCACATACGCACCCTGCTGCTCACGTTCTTCTATCGCCAGCTCAAGGATCTGATCCAGGCCGGGCACATCTACGTCGCGCAGCCCCCGCTGTACAAGGTCACGCGCAAGAAGAGTTCGGAATATGTGCGCAGCGACAAGGAGATGAAGGACACGCTCATGCGCATGGGCATTGAGGGCGCCAAGCTGCGGGTGCCCAAGGGTATGGAAATCGGCGCATCGGGCCGCGAGTTCAACGGTGCCCAGATGCGCAGCGAGATCTTCGAGCGTGTCATCCGCCTTGAGGAACTCTCGGGAAAGCTCGCCAAAAAGGGCGTCAACGCCACGCGTTTCTACGCGCAGTACAACGCCGACCGCAAATCGCTGCCCACCGTCATCATCGTCAGCGAGGACCGGGCCCACTACTTCCACGACTTCCAGGAAAAGGAGCAGAACGACTTCATCAAGGCGCGTGAGGCCGCGGGCTTTGAGGTGCTCACGCCGGCGCAGATCAGCGACCGCGAGAGCGACCTGGAAAGGCCGCTCGACCGCACCCGCGTTGAAGACCGCATCGAGGTCGACACCATCGCCGAAGAGGCCGCCAAGGTCATCGGCCAGTTGGAGGCACGGGGCTTTCCCGCCTGGACTCTCAACGGGCGCGAAAACCAGTTGGAGCAATTCATGCTCAGCTTTGAGGGCGAGCCCGAGGAGCACCCCGTGGCGAGCCTGATGGCGCTGATCAATCGCGTGCGCGAACAGGGCAAGAAGGGCCTGTCGATCCAGCGCTACAAGGGCCTGGGCGAAATGAACGCAAGCGAACTCTGGGAAACCACCATGGACCCCAAGAACCGCGTGCTTCTCAAGATTACCATGGAAGACCTCGAAGAAGTCGACGAGATCTTCACCATCCTCATGGGCGATCAGGTGGAGCCGCGCCGCGAGTTCATCGAGAAACACGCGCTCGAGGTGAAGAACCTGGACATCTAAGAGTGGCGCAGGTGTCGCGCCTGCGCCATCACTCCAAAGGCTTTTCGATCTCCGCCGCCCAGTCAGCATAGGTCTTGGCCGGCGTGAGCGAGGCCCCGATGTGGCAGGCCAGCAACAGTTTGTCGTCGTAGTCCTGTGCCTTGATTTCTATGGGCTTCCAGCCCTGGTGCCAGCTTTGGCTGATCACGGTCATCATTCGATCTCGGAACGCCGAAAAGCGCGGGCCTTCAATGGCGCTGCGTTCGAAGTCCGGCACGCAGATCAACGTTGCGCACTGCACCTTCCCCTCCGGATGCCTGAGCAGCATGAACTTTTTGCACTTGGTATCCAGGGCGCCGCCCGCGATGGTCTTTTCTTCCACCCGCTTGGCGGCCGTTTCGCCGTCCGTGAAAATCTCCACAGGAAACTGAGGCAGGTAGAACTCGTTGAGAAACACGCCGTTGTGGTTGTAGTAGGTCTTGGCCACCTTGCGCCGGCAGTTCACCTCAATGACCGGGCTGCCCCAGGTCAAGGTCACCGACATGCTCGACTCGCTCACAATCTCCGGCGTTTCCTTGTTTGACTTGACCGCGAACGGCACACAAGTGGCCTTGATCACCCGCTGAAACGGATTGGGCTCAAGTATCTCGACCTTCTCCGGCACGCCGAAGTAGACGTTCATCAACTGCGGATGCGTCCCGCCGCCGGATTTCACCAGTTCGTCAAGCTCCGGGGCATACTTCGCGTCGTCAATGCAACCCACCGCACTGCCCAGCGGATTGCAACGGAACTTGTAGCCACCGTTCAGGCTGACGACTTCCAGCTCCGTGCGCAGTTCCGCATTGCGCAACACGCGCACGCGCAGCAAACCGTTCTCGACCTGGCCTCCCGCGCTCTTGAACTTCTTCTTGCCGACCTCCAGCTCCAGATCGTCTTTGAGCGGCTTGGCAACCCACTTCGGCGCCTTGACCTTGGGCTCCTCCTGCAGAAGCTTGTACTTGCGCGTCTCCCCGGCCTTGAAGCCGTCCATGAACATCAGTTGCTTCGCACCCCCGTCGTATTGGCAGGCCAGTTCCTTGCCGTCTGGTCCCAGCAGACGCGCCTTGCCCGTGTGGTTGACGGCGCGGCGCACCAGCGTGGACGCCCGGTCAAAGGCAAGATTGTTGGTGATCTCAAATTCCACAGCGGCGGGCTTGTCCGCCACCGCCATGAGCGGAAGCAATGCCAGAATCGTGGCCGCAAGCAGTGTACGCATGGCCCCAGTCTAGCGGCCCCGCACAGCCAGCGACATCGGTCGCATCATTTCAGGGCCGCCTGGGCCGCAGCCAGCCTCGCGATGGGCAGACGGAAGGGTGAACAACTCACGTAGTCAAAGCCCAGCTCATGGCAGAGCGCGATGCTCTCGGGATCGCCGCCATGCTCGCCGCAGATGCCGATCTTCAGGCCGGGCCGCGCCGCGCGGCCAAGGTCCTTACCCGTCTTCATCAACTTGCCGACGCCGTCACGATCGATCGTGGCAAATGGATCCACGGGGTAGATACCGCGCGTCACGTACTCGACGAGGAACCCGCCCTCGGCGTCGTCGCGCGAAACGCCCAGGGTCATCTGGGTGAGGTCGTTGGTGCCGAAGCTGAAGAATTCCGCCTGCTCGGCCACTTTGTCCGCCGTGAGGGCGGCGCGCGGCACCTCGATCATCGTGCCGATGGGAATCTCGATACACAGGCCCTGCTCATCCTGAACGCGCTTGATGGCCGCAATGCACAGCTCGCGCATCAACCGCAATTCCTCGACGTGCCCCACCAGGGGAATCATGAGTTCCGGTAGTGCCTTGATGCCGTGTCGAACCGCTTCAAGCGCTGCAGCGGCGATGGCGCGCGCCTGCATCTCGTACACCTCGGGAAAGAGCAGTCCGAGGCGGCAGCCGCGCAGGCCCAGCATGGGGTTGGCTTCGTGCAGGCGGGCCACAGCGGCCTGGATCTCCTCTACCTGCACGCCGATTTCTTCCGCGGCACGCTCCTGGGTCCGCGCATCGAGCGGGAGGAACTCGTGCAGCGGCGGGTCCAGCAGACGGATCGTGACCGGCAGGCCGTCCATGGCCTTGAACAGGCCAAAGAAGTCCTCGCGCTGCATGGGCTCCAGCTTGGCCAGAGCGCGGCGCCGTCCCTCGACGTTCTTGGCCAGGATCATTTCACGCATCTTGTTGATGCGCCCTTCGTCAAAGAACATGTGCTCGGTGCGGCACAGGCCGATGCCCTGGGCGCCGAATTCGCGGGCCTTGCGCGCATCCGCAGGCGTGTCGGCGTTGGCGCGAACCTTGAGCGTGCGGGCGTCATCCGCCCAGTGCATGATGGTCGCGAAGTCTTCGTCGAGCCGGGGCTGCACGCGGGGCACCTCGCCCAGCATCACTTTGCCCGTCCCGCCATCGATAGAAATGATGTCGCCCGAACGCACAATCTGGCCACGCACGGAGAAGAACTGGTGCGGTTCGTCGATCTCAATGGCACCGCAGCCCGCCACGCACACCTTGCCGAGCTGCCGCGCCACTACAGCCGCGTGGGAGGTGCGGCCTCCGCGCGCCGTCAAAAAGCCCTCGCTCAGGGCCATGCCGCGGATGTCGTCGGCGCTGGTTTCGTGGCGAACGAGGATGACCTTCTCGCCCTGCACCGCGCGCTCCTCGGCCTCTTTGCTGGAGAACACAACCCGGCCCACTGCCGCGCCGGGCGAGGCAGGCACGCCTTCGGCCAGAACGGCCGCTTTGTGGCTTGGATCGAACGTCGGGTGAAGCAACTGGTTGAGGCTTGACGCGTCAATCTTGAGCAGTGCCTCCTCGCGGGTGAGCAGCTTCTCGTTCACGAGGTCTATGGCGATCTTCAGGGCCGCCTTGGCCGTGCGTTTGCCGTTGCGGCACTGGAGCAGATACAGCTTGCCGCTCTGGATTGTGAACTCGATGTCCTGCATGTCGCGCTGGTGTCTTTCCAGCAGGTCGCGCACCTTGAGCAGTTCGGCGTGCACCTTGGGCAGGGCAGCTTTGAGCGCGTCGAGGTGAAGCGGCGTGCGGATGCCCGCCACGACGTCTTCGCCCTGGGCCTTGAAAAGCACGTCGCAGAAAAAGGTGTTCTCGCCGGTACTCGGGTCACGGGTGAAGCCCACGCCCGTGGCTGAGTTGTCGTCAAGGTTGCCAAACACCATCGCCTGAACGTTGACGGCGGTTCCCTTGAGACCGATAACGCGATTGAGGCGCCGATACTCGATGGCGCGCGGATTGTTCCACGAGCGGAACACGGCTTCGATGGCCGTGTTGAGCTGCTTCCACGGTTCCTGGGGGAAGTCTTCGCCCGTGGCCGCGCGATAGACGCGCAGCAGCTTCTCGCACAGCCCCTGCAAATCCTCGGCCGCAGCTTCCGTGTCGTGCTTGTAGCCGCGCGCTTTTTTGAGGGCTTCGAACTCGTGCTCGAAGCGTTTGCGATCGGCGTGCATGACGACGTCGCCGTACATCGTGATGAATCGCCGGTAGCTGTCGTAGACAAAGCGCGGGTTGCCGGTTTCCTTGATGAGCGCGGCGACGGTTTGCTCGTTGAGGCCGAGATTGAGCACGGTGTCCATCATGCCGGGCATGGAGGCTGCAGCGCCGCTGCGGATACTGACAAGCAGGGCCTTGGGGCCCTTGCCGAACGTCCGGCCGAGAGACTTCTCGATGAACGCGATGCTCTTGCGCGTTTCGTCTTCCAGGCCGGCAGGCAATTTGTTGCCACCCCTGAAAAACGCGTCGCACATTTCCGTCGTGATGGTGAATCCCGGCGGCACGGGCAGGCCAATGGCCGCCATCTCAGCGAGGTTGGCGCCCTTGCCGCCGAGCAGGTCCTTCATCTTCGCGTTGCCGTCGGCTTTGCCGTCGCCAAAGAGATAGATGCGCTTCTGCGGCGCGGCGGGCTGGCGAGACGATCGGACAGCGGCTCGGCGTGAAGATGAGGGCATGGAGACCTCCGGACCCAGAGGGGTCAGGCACATCTTCGTGCAGACACGGTGCCTGGCCCCTTACTTCGCCATTCGGCGCAATACGGCATGCAGGATGCCGCCGTTGCGGTAGTAATCGACCTCGACCGGCGTGTTGATTCGGCAATGGGTGTTGAACTTGATCTCTCTGCCATCGGCCTTGCGAGCCACCACCGCAATCTTCTGGCGCGGCTGCACACCATCATTAATGGCGATGTCAAAGGTCTCGGTGCCGTCCAGGCCGAGCTTGGCCGGGTCCTGCCCCTCTTCAAACGTGAGGGGCAGCACACCCATGCCGATCAGGTTGCTGCGGTGAATGCGCTCAAAGCTTACGGCGATGACCGCCTTGACTCCCAGCAGCAGCGTGCCTTTGGCCGCCCAATCACGGCTGGAACCCATGCCGTAATCCTTGCCCGCCAGCACCACCAGGGGAATGTTGCGCGCCCGGTAGTTCACGCTCGCGTCGTACACGTACTTCACTTTTCCGTCCGTGAAGTCCGTCGTCCAGCCGCCTTCGGTGCCGGGGGCAAGCTGGTTCTTGATGCGCTTGTTGGCGAACGTGCCGCGCATCATGACCTCATGGTTGCCGCGGCGCGAACCGTAACTGTTGAAGTCAGCCTTGCTGACGCCCAGTCCCCTCAGGAATTGACCGGCGGGAGTCTTCTCCTCAATGTCGCCCGCGGGGCTGATGTGGTCCGTCGTGACGCTGTCGCCCAATTTGAGCAGGCAGCGCGCGCCCCGGATGGGTGTGATCCGTCCGGGATCCCTGCCCATGCCCACGAAATAGGGCGGGTGCTGGATGTAGGTACTCCTGGCGTCCCAGGTGTAGTTGTCGCCCCGGGTCGCCTTGATGGCTTTCCATTCAGGCGAACCGCCGAACACCTCGGCATAGATGCGCTGGAACTGCTCGCGTGTGATGTTCGCCCCCACGGACTTGCTGATCTCGGCCTGCGTGGGCCAGATGTCCTTGAGATAGACAGGCTTGCCGTCCTTGCCCTGGCCCAGAGGTTCTTGAGTCAGGTCAATGTCCACCGTACCGGCCAGGGCATAGGCCACCACCAGCAACGGGCTGGCAAGATAGTTTGCGCGAACCTCCGGGTGGACGCGGCCTTCAAAGTTGCGGTTGCCCGAAAGCACGCTCGCCACGACGAGGTCGCTGCCCGCGATGTCCTTGCTCACTGCCTCGGGCAGGGGCCCGGAGTTGCCGATGCAGGTCGTACAGCCATACCCCACCACGTGGAAGCCCAGGGCCTCGAGGTCGCCCATGACTCCGGCCTTGTTCAGGTACTCGGTCACGACGCGGGAACCGGGCGCAAGCGAGGTTTTCACCCACGGCTTGCGCGCGAGCCCCTTCCTGACGGCGTTGCGTGCCAGCAGGCCCGCGCCGATCAGCACGTAGGGGTTGCTGGTATTCGTGCAACTGGTGATGGCCGCTATGACTACGCTGCCGTCCTGGGCCCCGGTCTGAGTCTTGGCGGGCGCGGCGGGCCTCGCGGCCCGGGTTGAGGCGTAGTACTTCTGCCAACCTGCCTTCATGGCGCTCAGGGCCACGCGGTCCTGCGGACGCGCCGGCCCGGCCAGCGCGGCTTCGACCGTCGAAAGGTCGAGTTCCAGTTCGCTGCTGTAAGTGATCTTGCGCTTATCGTCGCGCCAGAGCCCCTGGGCTTTGCAGTAGGCCTCCACGGTGCCGATGAGTTTCTCGTCGCGCCCCGAAAGACGCAGATACTCCAGCGTGTGTTCATCCACGGGAAAGAAGCCGCAGGTCGCCCCGTACTCCGGCGCCATGTTGGCCACAGTGGCGCGGGTGGCCAAGGGCATGTCCGCCAGACCGGGTCCGAAGAACTCGACAAACTTGTCCACCACACCGTGCCTGCGCAGCATCTCCGTCACGCGCAGCACAAGATCCGTAGCCGTGGCGCCCTCGGGCAACTTGCCCGTGAACTTGAAACCGACAACCTCGGGGATGAGCATGGCCGTCGGCTGGCCCAGCATCACGGCTTCCGCCTCGATGCCGCCCACGCCCCAGCCCAAGACGCCCAGGCCGTTGATCATGGTGGTGTGGGAGTCAGTGCCCACGCAGGAATCGGGGTAGAGCACACCTTCGCGCTCCCAGACAACGCGCGCCAGGTACTCGAGATTGACCTGATGCACGATGCCCGTCGCCGGCGGCACGGCACGGAAGTTATTCAGGGATTGCTGGCCCCACTTCAGGAACTCATAGCGCTCACGGTTGCGCTCAAATTCCAGGCGGCTGTTTTCCTTCTCGGCGTTGGCGCTGCCAAAGGCATCCACCTGCACGCTGTGATCGATCACGAGGTCGCAGGGCACCAGCGGATTGACCTTTTTGGGGTCGCCGCCGAGCTGTTTCATGGCGTCTCGCATAGCCGCAAGGTCCACGACGCAGGGCACGCCCGTGAAGTCCTGCAGCACGACGCGGCCGGGCATGAACGCAATCTCGTTCTCGCCGACCTTTGTGGCGTCATAGGCGCACAGGGCTTTGAGGTGTTCCGGGGTGTAAACGCGACCATCCTGATTGCGCAAGGAGGCTTCGAGCAGGATCTTGATCGAGTAGGGCAGCTTTTCGACATCGCCCAGGGGGGTCAGGGCGTCAAGCCTGTAGATCGTGCGCTTGCCCAGGGGCGTATCGATGGTCGTCTTGGCCTTCGCGGCGTAGTCAGTCATGGCGGCTCCGGTGGCGGCGCGCCCGCCCACACGGATGAGCGCGACCGCCCGAAAATCGCGCGCATGTTAGCCGCCTAAGGCCGCGATGAAAGCAGTTTTGCGAAGCGGTCCTGACTCATGTCTCCCGCTCTCGCCACCCTGCGCGCATCGGCTCAGGTCCGGCGCTTTCCCCGCGCCAAAGGCGCCGTCGCACCCGCCCTTTACAGAATGAAGAGCCGCGGAAGTGCCCAGGACGCTTGTCGTATCGCGGCACCCTGAAGAACACGATGCCGCGCGCGCTGACCTGGTCGTCAATCACGTCGTTGACGTACCCGGGCGTGGCGTTGGTACAAGAGCTGGGCGCCGACACCCTGCCCCGGACGGGGTCAGTCCGGTGGCCGGCGGGGCACTTGGAGGCTCCGGTGCCTTCGTCAGTCGTCGAAGAAACGTTGTCGACCGAGTGGTTGCCCATGGAGCAAGCGCAGGGCACCGAGCTGGCCTTTGGCTGACCATACGAAGAACCCGGGGTCGCCCCCCTCTGCCCCGGGATGGTCATGTGACTGCGCAAATCCAGCAGAACCAATGCCCAGTTCACCCGGGAAGAAGCGGCCGCACTTCAGCATTCGGTGAAGCTTGCGCTGTCGACGCGAGGGCGTAAGCTTCACGAAACCAATAAGCGGGGGCGGCAATGAGCGCGGATCAATCACTCCCGGCCCCGGCCGGCGTTGAGGACCACTCCGACGACGCCTCCATCCGCGAGCGCCTCAACTCCCTGCTCTCCGAACACTCCCAGAGCGAGATCGCGCGCAAGACCGGCTCTCTTGTCGCCAGCGTCAACCGCTACGTCCATGGTGCGCGCATTCCCGCCGCATTCTGCGCCGCGCTGGTGCGGGGGCTGAACGTGAACCCATCCTGGCTGCTCGTGGGCGAGGGCGCGCCCAGCCTGGCCGATGTGCCGGCCGAGACTGCCAAGCTGGGCGGAAATCTGCTGGCACTGGTCGAGGCCATGAGCACTGTGGCGCGCATGAGGCTGGGCTCATTGACAGGCAAACACCACCTCAAGGTGCTGCGCGAACTCAATGACGCGCTGGTGTCCCACGAGCGGCTGCGCGAGAAACTCAACGAGCAAAGCCGCCCCCTGTTTGCCGAAATGCTCAAGGATCTCCAGGCGGCGCTGGACAAGCGCGACCTGGCCCGTGCCGGCGAACTGCGCAAGGCCGTGGAGCAGCTCTCGCGGTTGTGCGACGACGAGGACCTCGAGCGCGATTTCTACCGCGTGCAGGCCTACCACGAATTCCAGCTCAAGAACTCTGCCCGGTTCCTGCAGCTTCAGCGCAAGCTGTTCCTGCGCTCACTGCCCAACGACAACCTGTTTGATGAACGCGCCTGCGACGAGGCTCGCCGCCTCGTGGTCGCGCTGGTGCAGATGAACCGCCTGCATGAGGCGCTGCGGGTATGCCGCGCCACGCGCAACCTCGCGGGCAGGGCGGGGCGGCGCTGGTCAGCCTTTGCGCGCCTGGAAAACACTCACGGCGTGATCCTGGTGGAACTGGGGCACCTCTACAAGGGCATGGCGCTGGTGCAGCGGAGCCTGCCGCGCCTGAGCGGCATGTACCGCAAGGTCAGCGAGGCGGCACTGGCCAAGCAGATGCTCTGGGCGGGGCTGGTGCGCCTGGAAGACGCCATGGCCATGAGCGAGCGCAACGACGCCAAGGCTGAGCACTTTCTTCAGACGGCCTGCTGGCTGGCGGAACCCAGGCTGCTGGAGGCGACCCTGTCCTATGCAGAGGGACGCGACGTGGAGCCGGTGTGGCGCGACGGCTTTTTCCCCTGTTACGCACGCAGCCTGCTGAAACAGCTGACCCACCCCGGCAGCGAAGAGGCGGAAGCCTTTGAAGCCGCCATGCAGGCCAGTCCCAAGACGGCCCCCCGCGATGAAGGAGACTGGGTGCGCCTGGGCGCAAGCGTAGCGCACCTGTATCTCGCCGCCGGTCTCCGTGAGCACGCGCTGGCTCAAACGCTGGAAGTGGATCGTCGCCTGTCGTCCATGGACCCGGAGGTGAGCCCCGAACCCATGGCGGCGGCAACACACTATCGCAGCGTGCTTGCGCTCATCGATTCGCCGACAGACCGCCGGCAGAAGAGAATGCTGACGCAGGCGCGGCGCTTCTTTATCCGTTACGTCCGTGGCGGCTACGCCATTCTGGAGTCGGCACTGAAGTCGTGAGCCGGTCTTGCGAAGGGAAACAAAACCGGCGGCCGCAGGGCCGCCGGTTGATCACGCTTGCGAACGAACCTCAGGCGTTTTCGCCGCCCGCCGGCTCGCTGCCCTTGGCCAGCAGAGTGATCTCTTCGACCTTGGCCTTGGTCATGGTGATGAGTTCGTCAAGCTTCTTTTTGCGCTCGTCGTAGAAGTCGCCGGCGGAAACGCGGGCATTCTCCAGGGCGCGCAGGGCGTTGTGCCAGTGCTGCTCGAACATGCCCAGGTCCGGAGCGCCAGTCTTGAGCAAATGCTTCTCCATCATGTGTTTGGGCACCTTGCGCACATCGCTGACGAGGCCGACATAGCTGGCGAGCTTTATGATGTAGAAGCTGGTGTCGATCTCCCACCACTTGAAACCCTGGTTCGCGCTGGCCATGTAGTGGTGGTGGTTGTTGTGCCAGCCCTCACCGCCTGCCAGCAGCGCCAGAATCCAGTTGTTGCGGCTGGTTTCACGGGTGGCAAAGCGGCGGGTGCCAAACACGTGGGCCAGGGAGTTGATCATGAACGTGACGTGATACAGGAATACCGTTGAACCGAAGAAGCCGAAAAGCAGCGCGGCCCAGGCCGAGGTCCAGCCGCCCAGCGCGTAGCCGAAGAAGAAAGTCGCGACACCCAGAGCAATCGGCGGAAGCAGGTGGAACTTGTTGATGAAGCGCAACTCGGGGAATTTGGCAAAGTCCGGAATCAGTTCAAAGGGCGTCTTGTCGTACTTGCGGCACAGAATCCAACCGCAGTGGCTCCACCAGAAGCCGCGCTGCACGGGGGAGTGGATGTCTTCGGGTTGGTCGGAATATTTGTGATGGTGGCGGTGGTGGCCGGCCCACCAGAGGGCCCCCTTCTGGGCGGCGGCCCCTCCCACGAATGCAATGATGAACTGCATGACGCGGCTGGTGCGATAGGCGCGGTGGGCGAAGTAGCGATGATAGCCCGCCGTCAGCGCCGTCATGCGAACGTAGAAAAGCACGAAGAAGATCAGCGCGTCCCACCAGCGCAGGCCCGTGAAGAAAGCTGCAAAGGGCAGCAGATGCATGATCATGAAAGGAATACTGGATGCCCAGCTGATGCGTTCTTCCCGGGCGAAAGGCGCTGCTTCATTCATGGGTGTCTTGCCTTGAAAGCATGAGGGCCGCGTTCCTTGCGGCTTGGAAACTCCAGACCTAAAGGGGCCCCGACAGTGTAGTAAGGTGCGGGGCGGGATCAAACGACATCGCTGTCGACATTTGTAACCGGCTCAGGGCGAAGGAGTCACTTCAACTCTACGCCCTGTGGCCCAGCAGGCGCGTTGGCGGCTTGCTCCGGCGCGTCCTTGGGGGTGTATTCAAATTCGGCCGTCCTGGCGTCGAGCATTACGACAGGGGCATCGGCGGATTGCATGGGTGTGGCGCGGAACTTGCCGTCTGCAAGCTGGCCCTTGTCGTCGAACTTCAGCCGGAAAAATGTGTAGCTCAGTTCGGAATAAAACTCGCCGGGCTTGATGTCCGCGGGGCCCCCTCCGTAGCCCGTCAGGTCGTCAAGCATTTCCGGCGCCGCCTTGTTTCTGGCGTAATACTTGAGTGCTGCTTCACGCATGCGCGTCAGGTTGGCCTCGGCCTCCTTGGCCCGCTCGCGCAGTTGACGGTCGTTGGCCCTTGCCGGCGGGTCGGGTTTGGTGCAGCAGGCCAAAAGCAGCGCAAGACTGACAAGCAGCAAAAGTCTCATGGGGTCACCTGCCAGCCGGCAAGAAAACAGGGGTCCGTGGGACTAGCCTAACCTGCCCGCGCGTTTGGGCAAACGTATGCTGTCCGCGCAGGTTCAGGGAAAGCGGCCTGATGATCGTCCAAATCACAGATGTATGGCGCCAGTACCGCATGGGCGGGGCCGATCCTGTTGCGGCATTGCGGGGCGCCAGCCTGGCCATCGAGGCCGGGGAATTCACCTGCCTGCTGGGCAAGAGCGGTTCGGGCAAGAGCACGCTCATGAATCTCATCGGCGGCCTGGACCGACCAACCAGGGGCAGCATCGAAGTGGACAGAGTCGAGCTCAGCCGCATGAGCGCGCGGGAACTCTCCCTCTATCGGCGCGAGAAGATCGGCTTCGTCTTTCAGAGTTTCAACCTCGTGGGCAGTATGCGCGCCTGGGAAAACGTTTCGCTTCCGCTGGTGTTCGCGGGGGTGCCGCGCGCCGAGCGCAAGAGGCGCGCCGATGCAATGCTTGAGCGCGTAGGGCTTGCGCGCCGCACCGACCACCGGCCCACCGAGCTTTCAGGCGGAGAGCAGCAGCGAGTGGCATTCGCCCGCGCCCTCATCAGCCACCCCAGGATTCTGCTCGGGGATGAGCCCACCGGAAACCTCGACAGCGCTACAAGCGAGCAGATTATGGCCCTGATGGTTGAGGAAAACGGGCGCGGTACCACCATCATCATGGTCACACACGACCCCGACCTGGCCCAGCGCTACGCCAGCCGCATCGTGCGCATGGCTGATGGAGTGGTGGTTGGCGATACACGGCGCGACGGTCAGTTTTCGGCGGGTATCGCACACCCCGCGACATCGGCGTGAGGCCCGCCGCGGAAAGTGCGACGTCCGTGGCGGCAGAAGTTCAGCAACGGGGCTGGCATGAGCTGGATTGCCATGTTGGGTTTGGCCCTCGGCGGGCTACTCCGCAAGAAGGGGCGCAACACGCTGACCATGCTCGGCGTGTTCATCGGCGTCTTTGCTCTCACCATGATCATCTCCCTGGGCCAGGGACTCATGGCAGTCATCACCGGAACCGTCAGCGGCGATGACAACCTGCGCCAGATTTCGCTGCTGCCGGGCTTCGGCATCAAACAGAATGACAAGCCCGAGGAGATTGTCATCGAGGGCGACATGAGCGAGAGGCGCCGCGAGCGCCTGCGGCGCGCGGCCATCGCTCGCAGCCAACTGCGGCAGACCTCCAGCGGACAAAGCCTGCGCTTGACCGAAGATTCTCTGGACGAACTCCGCAAACTGGAACACGTGCAGTCCATCAAGCCCCTGATCCTGCGCCGCTATCAGGTCGACTTTGAGGGGCACCACAGCGACGGCACCCAGACCTTCGGCATCGACTATGCCCGTCGCCATCCCGAAAGCCGCGTCATTGCCGGCCGCTACCCTTCATCGAATGACGCGGAAGAAGTGCTGGTTCACGAGTACCTGCTCTATACGTGGGGTTACGTCACGGAAGAGCAGGCGGCAGGTGTCGTGGGCAAGACCCTGGTCATTTCGTCCGTGAAGGGCGCCGGCGAAGACAACCCCATGTCGATGCCCGAGATGTCTCCCCAGGATCTCCAGACGCTGTTTCGCGACCTCAAGCTAAGCGAAGCGGAACTCGCCGCCGTCGCCACGCTGTCCAAGCGGCTGCCGGAGATTCTGGCCAAGCTGCGGGGCGGCGAGCAACGACGCGGCGTTGCGATCAAGCGCGAACTGAAAATCGTGGGCGTACTGCGCGAGCCTGAAGCCGGAGATCGGTTCAACCTTCTGGAAGACGGTCAGAGCACCCAGGCCGACCTGTTCTTCGCCGAGGGCCTGGCTGACAGGCTCTTGCGCGAGGCCGCGGGCGACGGCGACGTTGTTTACCAGCGCGCACTGGTCATGGTCGATGATCCCTCCCACGCGGAAGCCGTGGAGCAGAAACTGCGCGACAAGGGCTACACGGCGTTCTCCGTGGCCACGGTGCTCAAGCGCCTGGAATCCTCTCTGACCGTGGTAACCGTCATACTCAGCTTCCTGACAGGCATTGCCCTGATTGTGGCCACACTCGGTATCGTCAACACCATGATCACCAGCGTGATCGAGCGAACACGCGAGATCGGCGTCTGGAAGGCCGTGGGTGCGACCAACACCCAGGTCCAGATCGTGTTCCTCATCGAGAGCGCCCTGATCGGCCTTTGCGGCGGCCTGCTGGGCCTCGGCGTGGCAGCGCTGGCCATGCTTCCCGGGGACATCATCGCGCGCAACCTCATCGCCCAGCGCACGAGCTTCCCCTATGAGGGGGCCGTGTTCATCCTGCCGCTCTGGCTTCAGGTCACCGGCCCGGTCCTGGGCACACTGGTGGCCATCCTGGCCGCCATTTACCCGGCGCGACGTGCCAGCCGCGTCGATCCCGTCACGGCCTTGCGCCACGACTGACGTCAAGCGCTGCCCCGACCGTTGAAGCAGCATCGGCCAATTTCTGCGGCGCTACTGCGACTGGGCTTCACCCGTTTTGGGGCGCAATCGGGGTTTGGGCAGAGGGACCGCCGCGGGATTGAGGGTGGGACTGTCCGTGGCCACACTGCGCTGCGCCACGGGCTTCTGGAGTTTCACCGTGTGCCGCTTGGGACGCGAAGGCGGGGGCGCCGTGCGGCTGGCCCATTCCTCGGCTTCCTCCAGCTTCTCCACCATGTGAAACCAGCCGTCGAGCGTGAGCATGTCAAAGGTGACCCGGACCTTGGGGCGTGGCCGCACGATCACGATGCCCCCCTGCCTTTCCTTCAGGCCGCCGGCGATCTCAGTGATGTGGTTGATTCCCGCCGCGCTGACGAAGGGCACCAGATCGAGGTCGAGATAGGCCCAGCGCAAGCCGCGCGTCAGCAGTTCGTTGCAGACCTTGTGCAGGCGAGCCGCAAGGTGCTCGTCGAGGTTGCCCTGGAGCACGATGAAAACCGAACCCGCGGCCTTGGCGCGGGTCACGGAGAGTATGGTGTCTTTGCCGATGTCGGTCACCAAGCGGCATGATACGAATCGGAGGCACGGTCGAACAAAAAAGGGCCGCCCGTAAGCTTTGAGTCGGAAGTGAAACGGGGTGGTTGCCTGTCGCGTCAGCGGTCACTGAGGTACGATCTGACTATGCCTAAAGGCACCAGCCAATCCAGACTTTCCGGCGGCATGACTCCGACCGAGTTTGACCGCAGGCGTCGGCCGTTTTTCATCGGGCCCTGAGGATACACGTCAGGGCTTGAACAAGTGGTCGCGATAGTACTTCAGTTCGGCCAGGCTCTCGCGGATGTCGCTCACGGCCGTATGTTCCTTCTTCTTCTCGAACTTCGGCAAGTTGGGATACCAGGCATTGGCCAGCACCTTCAGCGAAGACACATCCACCTGACGATAATGCAGGTAGGCATCCAGGCGCGGCATGTATTTGGCCACGAAGCGGCGGTCCTGGTGAATGGAGTTGCCGGCCATCACTGCTTCACGGGGCTTGGCGTACTCCGCCACGAGGTCGAGCACAGCCAGCTCAGCCTGTGCCAGCGAGACCACGGAGTCCTGCACGCGCCGCAGCAGGCCGCTTTTCGTATGCATGTCGCGCACGAAGTCGTTCATGGTGGCCAGAGCCTCGGGCGGCTGTTGTACTGCCGCGCCGTACTCGGCCAGAGGCTTGAGATCGTCGCCGGTAATGATGCAACCCAGTTCAAGAATGACGCAACGGTCAACATCCAGTCCCGTCATTTCCAAATCCACCCACACCATCTTCAAGTCGCCCATGGCAGTGTTCTAGCCAACCGTGCGCCTCACAGGTAGGGCCTGGCACCTCCGGATCTCTACTCGTTGAGCGTGACCTGAGGCAACAGCGTAGCGCCGATGATGCCCGCGTCGTTGCCCAGCGCGCTGACCAGCAGCTTCACCTGCGCCAGGGGCGGGGCAAAGGCGCGCTCCTTCAGGGCCGCTTCCATGGCGGGCCGGATCAGGTCGAAACTTGCGCTCACCCCACCACTGAAGACCACGGCGTCAAGGTCCAGCGTGTTCTGGATGCTGCCCAATCCGAGGCCCAGCGCGCGCCCGGCCATGGCCAACGCCTCGACCCCCGCGGACTCGCCACGGCGGGCACTCTGGGCCACGGCCTCGACATCCTGCCCCTGGCCACCCAGCTCATGATACTTGCGCAGAATGCCGGTCGTTCCCGCATAGCTCTCCATGCAGCCTTGCGCGCCGCAACCGCAGGGCCAGGCGCTTGAAGCGCTGTCCACCAGCACGTGTCCGATTTCACCCGCAAAGCCGTGGCGCCCGCGCCTGACCGTGCCGTCAAGGCAAAGGCCTCCACCCGTGCCGGTCCCCAGTGTCACCAGCAGGAAGCTGCGCTCACGCAGACCATGGCCATACATGCGCTCGGCCAGGGCAGCAGCCGTGGCGTCGTTCTCGACAGCCACAGGGCAACCCAGGCGCTTCATCAGCTCACGCGCAATGTTCACGCCGTCAAATCCCGGCACGTTGGGCAGGCGCCAGCACTCGCCGCGCTCGTTCACTTCGCCGGGAATGCACAGGCCAAGGCTGTCCGGCTCGGCTTGGAGTTCCCTCACGAGCGCGGCAATGGCGTCCAGCACGGCTGCCGGATCGCGGGGCGTGTTCACGACGGCGTGTGATTTCACCCGGCCGTCTTCGACCCGTCCGGCCTTGATGCGCGTGCCGCCAAAATCAACGCCAATGGGCATGGATACATTGAAGCAAATTGCTGCCCGCTGCGCCCTGCCGCATCAAGCGAGACGGCGCGACCGCTCGGCAATGCGGCGCGTCGTGCGCCCGGGAGCGCCATCGACTTCCGGCGGTTCAGCGGCCAGTGCATCCATGAACAGGGGATACAGCGGCAGGATCAGGTGAGCCGCAAAAGCCAAGGCCGAGCGCCGGCGGCTCGGGCTCTTGAGTACAAGCCAGCCGCACTTGACGCGCCCGCCCGCATAGAGGGGTACTTCCAGTGCGTGGTGACTCTCACCATCAGACCCCAGTTTCAAGCGCCGCACGCCATCGCCGTCGTAGAGCGTCAGTGAACTCAGTTCCAGCAACTCAAGCAAGCGCAGCAATTGGGGGTCGGACAAAGCTCTTTGCGGGTCGGCATCGTCGCCGGCTGCCAGCGCCTCGGCGATGTCGGTAGCAGGGCCCGCGGCAAGCAGGTTGCGCAGGGAAAGATAGCCGCCCAGATAATAGATCGCCCCGTAAAGACCCAGGGGCAGGGCCAGGGCTGCCGCGGTAAACATGGGTTCCCACCCGCAGAGCCAGGCCGCCGCGGCCGAGATGGCTGCCATAAGCACGAGAACTGCCGCAGCGCGGCGCGAGCCGCCATCAAAGATCCAGAGCGCCACGTGGTGAATATGCCCGCGGTCCGGCCGAATGGGGCTGCGCCCTTGCAAGAGACGACGGAAAAACACTGTCGTGACGTCCACGACAGGAAGCGACAGGAGCAAGAACAGGGGTGCGAGGTCGACGGCACCCTGGGGCGTCCGCACGGCCTTGAGCGCCAGCGCCGCCGAAACAAACCCTATGAAGGTGCTGCCTGAATCTCCGAGGAACGATCGTGGACGGGCCAGGTTCCACCGAACAAAGGCCAGACATGCCGCAGCAAGGGGCAGGGCCAGGGCGGCATCGGCCTGTCCTGCCAGCCATCCGAAGGCGGCGATGCCAGTAAGGGAGATGAATCCCAGCCCCGCGCACAGACCGTCAATGCCGTCAATCAGGTTGAAGGCGTTGGTCAATGCCACGATGAACAACAGGGTCAGGGGCAAGGAAAGAACGCCCGTTTGAACCTCCGGCAGCCCAAAGAGCGCGACGGAATCGAACGAGAATCCCAGGGCCCAGGCCCATAGCGCAGCCAGCGCCTGGACTCCCAGCTTGGTTAGAGGCGCAATGCCGCGAATGTCATCCAGGGCGCCCAAAGCCAGCAGGGCGAAGGCCGGCAGAAGCAGATACACGTGGTCCAGCCGCGCCAGGTGGCCTTCGGAGCCAAGGGCTTGCGCGGCCAATTGCTCGGCCAGCAAAGCCACTAGCAGGCCGGCAGCCACTGTCAGGCCGCCCGAACGGGCCACCGTGTCTCCGTGAACCCCGCGAAGCTTGGGTACATCGACCATACCAACGCGCCAAGCAAGGCGCCGCATCGCGCCGCCTATGCCCAGCGCGGTGGCTGCCGCAGCACCGATGCCGGCCAACAGCGGCAGATGGGGAATGAGGTCGGGCATCACGATCCGAAGGTGAGCATCAGCAGGGCTGCCGCGCTGGCACAGGCCGTAAGCGAGATGGTCCACGCCGAGGCGGGCACGAGGCGGCGCAACTGAAACACCGCGCCGCCGAACACCACGATATTCGCGGCAAAGCAGGTGGTGGCAAAGCCGATGATGAGGCTGGTGAAGTCCACACGATTCTGAGTGGCCACCGTGGTTCCCTGGCCGCTGACCAGCGTCGCCGAGCCCGGCGTCGAGAGCCCCATGTTGAAGCGCCCCAGATAGGCAACCAGCACGGCGAGCATGCCCAGGAGGCAAAGCGTGACACAGGACAAAGCGATCTCGCGCCCGTAGGCACGGATCTGGGTGGCCAGCCGCTCATGCAGCATGGCCTCTTCCACACGCCCTTCGGGGCGATCTTCCAGGAAGCGGGTGTTCAGTTCACCGGCCATGACCCACCTGCACAGAGGAAGCCGTAGAGTCACTTGTAGCATGAATCCCGCGCTTAATCAGGTGGCTCCCGAGCACCACGACGTCCATTTGTGTGCGCGCAAAGCAGTCCAATGCCTGCGCGGGCGTGCATACAATCGGCTCGTTTTCATTGAAACTGGTGTTCAGCAACACCCAGGTCCCCGTCTGGCGCCCGAACTCTGAAATCAGACCGTGGTAAAGCGGCAAGTCAGACTTGTGCACGGTCTGAACCCGGCCTGTGTGGTCTACATGGTCCACGGCGCAGAGTTCTGATCGTTTTTCGGGGCGCGTTCCATACACCATGAGCATGAAGGGCGAGTCGTGGCCGCTGTCAAAGTACTCGCTCTGCCGCTCGGCAATCACGCTGGGGGCAAAGGGACGGAACGGTTCGCGGTGTTTGATGCGTGCATTCAGCAATTCCTTCATGCCGGGATGGCCCGGATGGGCCAGAATACTGCGTTGGCCCAGGGCGCGGGGTCCCCATTCCATCGCCCCCTGAAACCAGCCCACGACTTTGCCCTTGGCAAGCTCGCTGGCCGTATCGCACAGCAGATCGGGCTCCTCCTTCCTCACCACCTGTGACGGCGCCCCCCGCCCGGAATGCGCGAAGTCGCTGACCGCGCGGGCGATTTCCTGCTCCGAAAAGCGCGAACCCCATGCGCCATGGCGCATTTCAAAGCGCGGCTGCGAGGCTTGAACACTCAGCCAGCTGGCCACACCAACGGCCGTACCATCATCCCCTGCCGCCGGTTGCACATAAATGCGGCGGATCGGGGTTTCCCTCAGCAGCTTGCCGTTGGCCACGGAATTCAGCGCCACGCCACCCGCCAGGCAAAGGTCGGTGCAACCGGTCTTGGCGTGCAGGGCGCTGACTACATGGACGAAGGCCTGCTCCAGGCGCCGCTGGAGGCTGGCCGCAATGTCTCGCTCGCGCTGTGTAATCGTATCTGCCGGGCCGCGCGGACGGGGCTTGCCCAACTCAGCCTCGAGTTTGGCCGTGAACAGATGGTCATAGTGCGGGCTGCCGCGCTCGTCCACCCCGGTTTCCACTCCCTGAGTGTGATGGTTGAAGTAACTGAGGTCCAGCTCGTAGCGACCGCCGCGAGTCAGGCGCAGCAACTTCTCAAAGAGCGCCATGTAGCGCGGCTCACCGTAGGGCGCCAGGCCCATGACTTTGCCTTCGTCGCCATAGCGGTCATAGCCGATGAACTGGCAGACGGCCGTATAGAGGATGCCCAGGCTGTGGGGATAGGTGATGCGCCACAACGGCCTGATGGTCGAACCCTCGCCCACGGCGGCGAGACAACTGGCAAAATCGCCAAATCCGTCCAGAGTAAGGACAGCCGCGCGGTCGAAGGGGCTGGCAAAAAAGGAGCTGGCCGCGTGACAGAGGTGATGCTCGACGCGCTTGACACGCGCCTTCAGGGCCGAGAGGGGCGACCCCACGGCGTCCACGAGCTGCTGCTCCAGGTTTCCCAGCCCGGCGCGGTCCTTGAGGCGTTTGCCGGCCACTTTGCTGATACCGGCGAGGTGCTTGAGCACATAGGCGGCCTTGGCGGCGAGGTTGGCCTTGGAGTCGCGGGCAATGCCGACCTGGTCAACGTCGGAAAGGCTTACGTTGGCGATGCGCAGCACCTCGGCCACGGCGAGGCTGGGAAAGCCGGCGCAGTGCTTGACCCGGTTGAGCCGCTCCTCGGCCACGGCAGCCACCAGCCTGCCATCAGCGTAGAGGGCTGCCGCGGCATCGGCGTGATGGGCATTGATGCCAAGGATGAGCATGGCAGGGATTATAGGAGCGAAACGGCCGGCGGCTCCAGCGTGCCCGCGCACCGGAGCGTGAAATTCGGCAAGCTGCCTGCTTCATGCGGGACGTGTACATCGAAAGAAAACTTGACAGTGGCGCTTGCGTCCGGACTAGGCGTTCCTACCCATGAAGCAGCATGGCAAAGCTTAGTCCCGACGAAATCGTTCAGCTCTTCCTGGCCGTGGCCGCCCTGCTGGCCATGGGCCGTACCTTGGGCGAGTTGGTGCGCAAGCTGGGACAACCCTCCGTACTGGGCGAAATGCTCGCCGGTATCGTGTTGGGTCCCACAGTTCTGGGCGCCCTGGCCCCAGACGCCATGCACTACCTCTTTCCTGCTGCGGGCAACGTGCCGATTGCCCTGGATGCCCTGACCACCGTTGCCATTTCACTCTTCTTGCTGGTGGCCGGCATGGAAGTTGATCTCTCCACCATGTTCCGGCAGGGCCGCGTGGCCATCGGCGTGGGCTTTGGCAGCACGCTGTTGCCCTTCGCCCTCGGCTTTGTCGTTTTCTACTTCGGGGCCGCCAACGGCCAGTCCGACCAATCGAGCACTCTGATCTTCGCACTGTTCATGGCGACTGCGCTGTCGATATCCGCACTGCCGGTCATTGCCAAGACGCTGCTTGACCTGGGCATGTACCGCAGCGACATCGGCATGCTGATCGTCGCCGTGGCTATTTTCAATGACCTCGTGGGCTGGATCGTATTCGCCCTGGTGCTGAGCCTGATGGGCGGCGGACATGGCCATCGCTTTGAGGTGGGTGAAACCGTACTGCTGACCCTTGGTTTTGCCGCAGCCATGCTCACCCTTGGCCGCTGGCTCATCAACGCGGTGCTGCCCTGGCTGCAGGCCCATTTGAGCTGGCCGGGCGGCGTGCTGGGTTTCGCGCTGACGATCACGCTCGCCGGTGCCGCCTTCACGGAGTGGATCGGCGTTCACGCCATCTTCGGCGCGTTCCTCGTGGGCGTTGCCCTGGGCGACTCCCAGCACTTGCGCGAGCGCACCCGCACGACCATCGACCAGTTCGTCTCCTTCGTTTTCGCGCCCCTGTTCTTTGCCAGCATCGGCCTGCGTGTGAACTTCGTGGCCGACTTCGACTGGGTTCTGGTCACCGTGGTGTTCCTGATCGCCTGCGCCGGCAAGATCATCGGCAGCGGCGTGGCGGCACGGCTGTTCGGAATGCCGGCGCGACAGAGCTGGGCCGTCGGCTTTGGTCTCAATGCGCGCGGCGCCATGGAAATCATTCTGGGCCTACTCGCGCTTCAGGCCGGCCTGATCGACAACCGCATGTTCGTGGCACTGGTTGTCATGGCCCTGGGCACGTCGATGCTGGCCGGCCCGGTCATGCAGCGTCTGCTTCAGCGCAAAAAGTCGCGGCGCTTCACGGCACTGGTCGGCGCCGGCAGCTTTGTTCCTGAACTCCGCGCCACCGATCGCTTCAAGGCCATCCTCGAACTGGTGCCTGTTTCCGGCGCCAAAGGCGTTGATCTTGCCAAGGTTGCCGATGCCGTCATCGAACGCGAGCGCCTCATTCCCACGGGTCTGGGCAACGGCATCGCATTGCCCCACGCGCGCATCAAGGGCCTGGCCTCACCTCAGATCGCCATGGGCATTTCGAAGCAGGGCATCGACTTTGACTCGCCCGATGGCGAGCCGGCCCACATCATCTGCGTGATTCTCACGCCGGAAGACGACCAGAACACGGCCCTGGAGCTATACCGCGACATTCTCTCCACGTTCAAGGACAAAGCCTTCCGCGAGAAGACGCTCCAGGTCAAGAATTACACCGAGCTTCTGGCCCTGCTCGCCAGCGTTACCGCGAACCACCCCGGCGAAGCAACCATCGCTCCCCCCGCGCCCGCCGGCTAGTCAGGCAATCCAGCCGCCGCCCAGGCACTCCTCCGGGTCAAACTGCCGCTCGCCCGGCGCTGCATAGAACACGGCGCACTGGCCGGGCGAAACTCCCTTTTCCGGCTCGTCAAAAAGCACGTCACAGGTGCCATCGCCCCGCGCAATCACCGTGGCGGGCGCCCCCCGGTGGCGATAGCGCACCTTGACCAGGGCGCGCAGCGACTCGCCGGTCGCGAGCCCCTCCAACGCAATCCAGTTCAACCGCTCCACTCTCATGGTGTGCAGGCTCAGGTCTTCTTCGTCGCCCACCACGACTGTGTTGGTCTGGGGTTCAAGGCGCACCACATAGTAGGCCCTCTCGGCGGCGATACCGATGCCGCGCCTCTGCCCGATGGTGAACTGGGCAACGCCGCCATGCTCGCCCAGGGGGCGGCCCCGGGTATCCACGATGGGTCCGGGCCGCAGGGCGGAAGGGTCGTGGCGCGCCACGACCGCGCGGTAGTCGCCCTCGGGCACAAAGCAGATCTCCATGCTTTCGGGCTTGTCGCGGGTCTTGAGCCTGAACTTGCTCGCCAGCTCACGCACCTGGGCCTTGGTCATCTCACCCAGCGGAAAACGCGCCATGGCCAACTGCCGCTGCGTAAGCCCGAACAGGTAGTAGGTCTGGTCCTTGTCGTGGTCCCGGCCGCGATAAAGCCGGTAGCGCCCGTCACGGAAGCCCGTTCGGGCATAGTGGCCCGTGGCCACGAACTCGGCGCCGAGCATCTCCGCGTAGTCGTAAAGCCTGCCGAACTTCAGGTCCGTGTTGCAGACGGCGCAGGGGTTTGGCGTGCGGCCACGCTTGTACTCAGCCACGAAGTAGTCAATGACCTGGCGGAACTCGTCAGAGAAGTTGAGCACGTAGAACTTCGCGCCCAGCTCATGGGCGACATAGCGGGCATCCATGGAGTCGCCCACGCTGCAGCAGCCCTGCTTTCCCTTCTCGGCGTGCTCGCCGCTTTGAACGCCGTTGCGCATGAACACGCCCACGAGTTCATGGCCCTGCTCCTTGAGCAGGGCCGCAGTGACGGAGGAATCCACACCTCCGGACATGGCAACGAGTGCGAGCGACATGGGCACAACTCAGGTTCCCTGCAGTGGCTATGGCCCGGTTCAGGACCGGTCAGCGAGGCAGCTCAATCACCGCGCTGCCTCCGTTGTTACGCGCAAACAGAATTATCAGCCCTTGGCTCGCTGCATAGGAGGCGACACCGCCCTTCACGCCCTGGCTCTTCAAGTAGGCGTCATTGACCGAGGCGCTTACCTCCTGGGCCGCCCCCTCATACTGCTGCCGCCACTCCCGCAAATAGTCCACATCGCGCTGCACGCCCGGCAGGCGCTGCTTCAACAGGGCCTGGGCGCGCGCGGCATCCCGCCGGTACAGTTCAGTCAACAGTTGCCTCTGGCCGAAAAGGTAGCCGGAGTAGCGGCTGAAGGCATCGTCACTCGAAATGCAGGCCAGATAGCCCAGGAAATTTGCCTCGTCCTCGCTGGTGATGCCGCGCTGATGGGCCTTTTCGTGCGCGATGATCTGGGGCTGGGTGAAGGCCGGCAGCAGGCGGTTGTAGTTGGCCTCCCCCGTCCAGGGGAAGTAGAAGCCCCCGATGCCCAGGTAGCACATGAGGACGCTGGCGGCCACGGGTTTGGCGCGTCCACGGGAGACCGCGAAGGACTCCTCGAGCGCGAGCCGCCTCTGGACGCGCTCAAAGCCGCGATCCAGCGCATCTTCGAAGGCCAGCGAGTCGGCGGGCGGAAAACTGGGGCGACCGAAGTCCTCGCTGCCCATGGCCTGCATGTAGTTGTCGTTGGCAGCCTGTACGAGCTGTTCACACAGCCGGGCCAGTTCATCCGTCTGCCGCGCGTACTCGGCGTCCCCGGAAGGCGTCTCAACAGCCTTCCAGCCCAGGCGCAGAGGAAGGGGGGCCCGCGCGTAGTTCAAGCCCCAGGCCAGATAGAACGTCAGCGCCACCACAGCCGCAAAGGCCCAGAAGCGGAAGAACCCACCGGCGATGGCGTTGAGAATCCTGCGCTTGCGCTGGAACACGTGCACCGCCGCCACGAACCCGGGCAAGAAAAGGTAGACGGTCGCCGCCAGCAGTACCACTTCGGCCAGGCTTGTGGGCACAAACCCGGAGACAAAGGCCAGTCCACTGGCGATGGAGTGCCCCAAGCCCTGAGCGTAGACGTTTTCCACAAACTCGGCAGATTGCGCCGCGGCCCAGCTAGCCCCCATCAGGGCCAGGCAGACAAGAATGACCAGACCGCGCCGCCTGAGGCGCGGCGGCCGGTCCTTCTCCATGGCCTCGTCCGGCGTAAAGAGGGCAAACACGCCAAAGGGCAGGGGATCCTTGGGATTGCGGAAATTCGTGGTTTCGCCGGGCTCGCCCATAACCTGAGTTTAGCACAAGCGGCGGGGGATTACGCAAAAGCGGAAAACCGTTACAATGCCGGGGTCTTTGACAACTTTGCTGGGGGCGATCGGTATCGACCGTAAGGACCCGGTGGCAGGGAAGGGTGTCGAGGATGTCAGTGACCTCGTTAAATATCTGGCACAACACAAATGCCGACAACAGTCCGGCTTATGCTCTCGCAGCCTAACTAGTGCTCCGAGCGCGTTGCGGTTCGTGTCTGTAGGACCGTAAGGCGAAACTACTCACAGGCTGGCGTCAGGCTGTGTCTCAGGGCCTGACGTGAGATCTCACTGCGGCTGGCGTTTGCGGCGTGTGCCGCATGATGGCGCAAACGCGAGATCAAACAGGCGGCTACGCACCTAGATGCCCCGCCATCATCTTGACGGCACGCGGGTTCGATTCCCGCCGCCTCCACCATATATTGGCGCGCCCCGCTCAGGCGGGGCGCTTTCATTTCGCGGAGCACTCATGCACCGGGAATCCTTTGCGGATTCGCTCAAGCGCGGCCCCCACCGCCTGCTAGCTCGTCTTCAGGGACGCTGGCAAGGAACAGTTCGGACGTGGTTTGAGCCCGGCAAACTGGCCGATACCCAGCCCATCAAGGCTGCCATCCGCCCCATCCTCGAAGGTCGGTTCGCTCTTCTCACCTACACCAGCAAGCTTGTCGGCACGAAAATGCTCGGGCACGCCAAGATCGGCCACGATCTGTCGCGAGGGAAATTCGTGATGAGCTGGGCCGACTCGGCCCACAACGGCACCAACATCATGTCGCTGCTACAGGATCGCGAGACCCTGCCCCGCGAGTTCTCGCTCAGGGGCAGCTATGCCGACCCCAGCGGCGGACCCGATTGGGGCTGGCGCATTGTGTTCAAGCTTTCGAGCCCGCGGCGGCTGTTCATCACGCACTACAACATCCTGCCCACGGGCCAGGAGGCCATGGCCGTGGAGATGGTGCTTTCCCGGGTCCAGGGCTAACGCGCCAACTTGTCCAGCAGGCGCCGCGCGTGATCCACGTAAATGGCTTCGGCGAGCGTGGCTTCAAAGCCCCGCGTCGTGACGCCGATGACCTTGCCGTTGCGGTCAATCAAGGGGCCGCCCGAGTTTCCGGGCATGATCGGAACGGAAATGCCGATGGCGCTGGCATCGCGCTGCAACGAACGGATCACACCTGTAGCGGGGCTGGTGGTGGTCGTGGCGCTCTTGATCACGCTCAGGCCCAGGGGATAGCCCAGGGCCATGACAGGGTCGAGTTTGTGCAGCTTTTCCAGTTCCGCGTCCGTGGCGATCTCAAGAGGCGTTGTCAGGAACTTTCGATCCGGACGGTCGAGTTCGATCACACACAGGTCGTTGGCCGTGTCCATCTTGTGGACGCGAATTTCGCCAATGCGCTTGAGGACCTCCTCCGGCAAATCAGCCTTGAATCCGTAGGTGGTCAGCAGTTCGGCGGCGGGCACTTGGGGAGCCAGCTCGTCGTCTGCAAAGCCCTTGACGACCAGCGAGCCGCGCCCGCCCCGCTTCTTGCCGGGAATGGTGGCCCAGGCCTCACTGACATCCAATTGGTTGGAGCCAACGGCCGCGCGAAGCTTGCTGCCCGAGGGCCAGCAGGCAATGACCCAGTTCTTGAAGTCCGGATCGGGGTGGAGGTCCTGCAGTGCATAGGAAATCGCCAGGTCGGCCTTGAACAGGTAGGGCATGATCACGTGCTTGTTGGTGATCACCCAGGCCCTGTTGTCCGAGGTGCGCGCCAGCCAGCCTGTGCCGGACCCCTCCTGAATCGAGACGCGCTTGCCGTCTTTGTCCAGCAACGGAAACTGAACAAACACCATGAATACCGAGGCGTCGTAACGGTCAGCAATGGCCCTGAACGCCTGCTCGCTTGAAAGCTCCTTGCCGCTGCCGGCAAGGGCGGCGCGCGTCTCCTCCTCGCGCTTCTTCTTTTCTTCCTCGTAGCGCTTTTCAAGGTCCTCGCGGTCCTTCTGATACTTCTCCTCAACTTCCTTCAAGCGCTTGAGCAGGGCGTCCTGGCCTTCGCTGCTGCCGCCGTAGCGCTTGGCTACTTCCTCCATTTGCCGTTCCTGCTCGCGACGGAAGGTGTCCATGTCGGCGGCCATCTTGGCCACCGCCTCATTGGATGCCTTGATGGCATCGACCTCGCGGCGCATGGCCTCGAGTTCGCGTTCCTGGGCCCGGTCGTGCGTGTCACGCTCGGCCTTGTCGCGCTTGTCCTTGTCCTGCTCATTGAGCATGTACCAGCCCACCGTGGCTCCGGCCGCAAGCAACAGCAGGAACAATGCACCGACAATCGTGACCAGGGCGCCGCTCTTCTTCTGCTGGCGCGCCTCGAGTTGCTCGGCCACTTCCTTGAGCAGATACTTCGTTTTTTCGCCGGCTCCGACCTTGGTTCCCACCTGCTCCACGACGCGGTCAATGGAGCTGACCTCGCCGCGGCGCGGCCCGGGCTCCGCCTGCACGCTGGGCATACCGCGTCCCGCGAACTCGGGCGGAGCGCTCTGGGCCTGACGCGGAGGAGGCGGCGGAGCGGCCGGCTGAGGCTGCGGCGCAGCCGGCGACGCGGCCGGCGGTACCGCGGGCGACGCCGCCGCCTGGGGCGCCGTCGCCACTTTGGGCGAAGGGGCTGCCGGCTGGCCCGCGATCAGAAGCTTCATGATGGCGCCCTCCTGCCCCAGGGAGAGCTTGCTGCCGCTGAGCACAGCGGCGCCCGAGGCCGTCACGCGCACATCGTTGAGAAACACACCGTTGGAGCTGCCTTGGTCGCGCACGGTAATGCGCCCCTCGCGCTCGTCTATGAGGCAATGGTGCCCCGAGACCTTCAGGTCTTTGCCGGGGTCAAAACGCACGTGACAATCGCTCGCACGACCAAGGAGAATGCCATGCCGCAGATCCGTGGCTGTGAAAGCAAAGCGCCGGCCGGAGAGTGAACTGGTCATCACTTCGATGATGAGGCGTGGCGCGGCATCCACTTCCTGCATCGTCTGCATCAGTTCATCGCCCATCTGGCCGTCCCCCGGTGTGTGGCGTCAGAGAGTTGTCAGGCTAGCGGACAGGGGGGCGACGGGCAAGCTTGCGCGGCCGCCTGAGCTAGCTACGCTTGCGCGCCAGCATGAACTCACAGGGCCCCACGCCTGAACAGATTGAGCGCGCCAACCTGGCATTCCAGCGCTTTGTGCGCGCTCTGGCCCAGCGCCAGGGAACGGACAAGCCGGCCGTTGGCTTCACGGCCAGCCAGGAATTCGCGGCGGCCTTCATTGAATCGGGCGCGGCCGAGCAGGGTGATATCCAGATCACGGAGGTGTTCTTCGGTTTCGGCACATCCAGCGTGGCCCTGTCGGCACGCGTCAAGGTGCCGGGAAAGGCCTGGCCGCCGCGCCCGCCGGTAGACACACACTTTCACATGAAGCTGGCGGATCTTGCGGTCTCGCAGGCCGCCGATGGGAGCGCAGTCTCGTTTGTGGTGGACGAACCGTTGACCTTCTCGAGCACGCTGGCCGACATGCTGGTAGGGCTGCTGGGCAAGCTGTTCTCGCGCATGCCCATCAGCATCTCAGACCTGCGCACCAGGGGTGCGCGCCTGAAGCTGAACTTCACGGCGCTCGTCTCCGCCGCACGCCCGGACCTGGCCCAGAGCGCATCGCAGATTCGCCTGCAGACATTGAACTTGACCCCGGGCAGGGCGCACATCGAGTTGCTGTTCAAAGCCTGATATGGAATTGTTCATCATTATCGTGCAGCTCGTCGCGGGCCTTGGCGTGTTGACCCTGGGGGCTGACTGGCTGGTGCGCGGTTCGAGCAACTTCGCGCTCTCCATCGGCATCAAGCCGCTGATCATCGGCCTGACGCTGGTGGCCTTTGGCACCAGCGCGCCGGAACTGACCGTCAGCGTCAAGGGCGCGCTCGACGGCAACTCGGGCATCGCCGTCGGCAACGTGATTGGCAGCAACATCGCCAACATCGGCCTGATTCTTGGATTATGTACCATCATTCGGCCTGTGGACGTCTCCAAGGAGCTCTTCAGGCGCGACATCCCCGTGATGCTGGTGGCTTCCGTGGCCCTGGGCCTGCTGCCATTTGTGGGTGGTCCGAGCCCCGCGGGCGAAAGCGTGGGTTTTGAGTTTTCGCGCTGGAAGGCCCTGGTGCTGCTCGCCATCTTTCTGGTGAGCCTGTGGCTGACATTCCGCAATGCAGGCGCCAGCGAGATACCCTCGAGTGACGTGGCCAGAAAGATCAGCCGCGCGGGCAATCTTCTGCTGGCCCTGGTGGGTTTGGGCGCGCTGATCGGCGGGGGCTACTTCTTCGTCGAAGGTTCCGTGTCTCTGGCGGAGATGCTGGGCATACCTCAGCTCGTGATCGGTTTGACGATCGTCGCTGTCGGCACCAGCCTGCCGGAGTTCGCCACGTCGATCATCGCGGCGATCCGGGGCCAGTCGGACATCTCCGTCGGCAACGTGGTGGGCAGCAATATCTTCAACATCCTGTTTGTGCTGGGGCTTTCCGCCGCCATCTCCCCCGTCATGATCGAACCCAAGACCCTTCAAATGGACATCCCCGTGATGATCCTGATGGCGCTGCTGCTGCCGGCCCTTTCGTGGCGAACCAAGAAGCTGGGGCGGCTGGGCGGCGCCGTGCTGCTGGCAGGATATGTGCTCTACTCCTGCAACCTGTTCTTCAACTGGGTCTGACCTCGATCATCGATTTTTCGTAACACGCCGGCGCTCGGCACGGTAGCAAGGTCAGTCCACCGACCCGAGGTCGTTCATGCGCGTTTCACTGCCCCTGACGCTGTTGTTCTGCCTGATCTCTTTTGCTGCCGGCGCAGCCGGCATGTACGCCCTGAACAACGGCCCGGATGCCCGGCCTGCGGCCCGTCGCGACCAATGCCAGGCCGCCGATTCAACCGACATGCCGTCTGTAAAGGCGGGCAAGCCTTCCGACGATTCCCCTGCATCCGACGCCAAGGCAGCCCCTTCTGACACCAGGCCCGCGCTTGCCAAGCCTGAAGCTGAACCCCGCAGCGAGCCCGCTGCGACTGCCGCCCCGGACGTCCCCGCGGAGGTCCATCCCGCACCGGCCGGTCCCGCGGTTCCCGCCGAGAAAACGCCTGCCGAAAGGGCCAAGGACCTGCGTGACGCGCTGGACAAGATCAAGGACAAATCGCCCGAAGAACTGGATCCCGAGGAAGTACTCAGCGACATGATGGGCAAGCGCGTGGACTACTCCGTCACGCTGTCGGGCACCGTGACGGACAGCCTTGGAAACCCCGTGGCGGGAGCCGAGGTGCTGGCCGAGACCCAGGAAACCATGGACGGGGGAAGCGCTTTGATGGTCTTCTCCACGGCCAGCGCGGGCAACCGCATCGCTGTAACGGACGCCGCCGGCGCCTTCAGCGGAACCTTGACCACCAAGGTCACCGAGAATTCAAAGGTCAGTGTGATTCTGCGCAGCCGCGCCAAGGGCCACGGCGAAAGCAAGAAAGTCACGGTTGAGGTCAAACACGGCGAAACAAAGGAAGGCATCGCCCTTCGCCTGCTTGGTGCCGGTATCGTGACGGGCCGGGTGGTGGACGCTGCGGGCCAGGGTGTCGCGGGTTGCACCGTCAGCCTCAACTCCATGGCACGCGACGGCAGCCCCCTGTTCATTGAAAGCGACGTGGAGGTCGGGTCGGGCGGACGCAACCGCGCCACCACTGATGCCTCTGGCGAATATCGCTTTGAAGATGTCGCGGAAGGCAGCTACCGCCTGAACCTGCGTTCGCCCGGCTTCAAAGAAAAGAGCGGTCCCCGAAGCGTCGAAGTCAAGGCCGGACAAATCGTGCGGGTGGACAACGATTTTGTCGTCGCCGCCACGACCTCATTGAAGGTCAAACTTGTGACGGAGACCGGCCAGCCCGCCCAGGGCTGGGCCACGGTCGAGTTCGAAAGCAGCGAGGGCAAGGTCGTGGAAAAGCGTCAGGGCATGGTTTCAGCCGAAGGCGAACTTCAACTCAACGACCCCCCGGTCGGCGGCTTCAACGTGACCGTCAAGCTCTGGGGCTACCACGACAGCGCCAAGGCCTGGCACACCTTCACCCAGGATCAACCCACAGACATGGGCACGCTGGCCTTGACTGCCAACCCCGAAGCAACCAGAAGCCGCGCCCGCATGCGTCGCTGATCCAGCCTCTTGAGCTTTCAACAATTGGATAACCCCGCACACTCCGCCGGCTTGGGGGCTACAATTCCCCCATGGAAACACCGGCACCCTGCCCCTATTGCGGCTTTCGTGGCGCCCTTGTGTGGGTGCATGGGCACGGTCAGTGTGCTCAATGCAAACTCAACATTGACCCGTGCTGCGGGGGCGAGTGTGCCGCTCAAGAGGCCGGCGCGGAGGAGTCCCATGGTTGACAAGACAACGCTGGATGCCGCGTTCAAGGCGTTCAAGAAGCGGCTCAAGATCTACCAGAATGATGCATCGTCCAGCAGCGCCCCGGCGGCCCACCTAAGTAAGGGCGCGCCGGTCATCACCGCCATTGAACCACCCAACCAGTGGCCACAGGAAGTCTGGGATGAGTTGGTGGCCAAGGGAAAGCTTCGCAAAGCAGGCGCCCGCACCTATGAGCTGAACAAGTAGCGCACACGCCCCTACTTTGCCTTCTTGGGGCCGAATTCCTTGCCACGGTTATGCTTCTTGCGAAGCTTCTTGATGAGCTTTTTGGCCGCTTTCTGCAGCAATTCGCCCGGGCTGACACGCTTGTCCTTGTCGGACAGCCAGTCGGCCGCATAGCGCAGCTCTTCGGCCAGCTTCTGCGTGAGCCACTCGCCACCCTCGGAAGCCTTCTTGTTGGCCTTTTGGGCCATTTCTCCCACCTTGGCGGCCGCCAGCCTGGCCGCCTTGGTCGCTGTCTTGGCCACCGCTTTGGCTTCTTCCTTCACTTCCTGCACAATTTCGGCTGCCACCGTGGCCTCGGGTGCGGGCTTGGACTGGGAAGCTTCGTCGCTCTTGGGTCGCTTTGCCATGGTTTCACATCTCCTCGGTCTCAACGGGATTCTGTCAGGCCATCCTGCCTGCATTCTAACGCGACGCCTGTGCCGCGTCCCGCCAAACAGGGGGCAAAACCAACGCCCTGTCCGGGTCGTTGGCGCGCATCGGCGCGACAGGGCAAGTGCGCTCAGACCTTGCGGTGTTTCGTGCGCGTGCGCTCGCTGCCGTCAGGCAGCTTGACCACTTCGTAATCGCCAAACAGGTTGGGCGCTTCCTTGATCACCAGCCGGCACACGTCACAGGCCAGCGCGCGGATTTCGGCCTCGGCGTGGATGTCGCCGCGCAACTCGATGAAATGGCGCAGCGCACGCGCGTTGGCCGTCACGAAGATCTTCGTTTCCGTCGCGTTGGGCAGCACGCAACGCGCGGCTTCTCTCGCCGTCTTGCGCCGCGCGGTCAGGGTGACCTTCCTGAGGTACTTGTTGGCCTCTTTGTCGCTCTCAACGAAAGTTGCCCACTCGGCAATGCTGCGTGTTCCCGCAGGCGGCTTGGCCTCGCCGTGGCCGGGTTTGAAGGCGTAGCCTTCATCCTTGGCGACCAGCATTTCATCGCGCAGCGCGAAATCAACGAGTTGCCGCGGGCTGGTGTATTTGTCGGCGAGCTTGTCGGTCAGCTCCGCGTAGAGCTTGCTGGTGCTTTCGCAGAAGCCGCGCACGGCGTTTTCGAGTTCAGCGTCGCCCTGCACGGCGGGCGGTATCACGAAGCCGGCGTCGCGCTCATCCACGTAGCGCTGGGAAAGCTGCGAGTAGCCAAAGCCCGCTCGATGTCGGATGAGTTCGTGGGTCAGCGAGCGCGAAACGCCCGTGAAGATGAAGTTGAACACCGTGTGTTCCAGGACACTCCCGTGGCCGACCTCGAGGATATGTCCGAGATAGTCTTTGTTGCTCTTGCGGCCCTGCTTGTCGCCAAAGCTCATGTAGCACATGCGGCCGGCAAGTTCGGGGAGTTTTTCGCCGTCGATGGCCGTGTCGGTCATCCACGTCGTGCCCTCTTCTTCAAGGAAGCGGCGGGCGTCGGCGTCGGACATCACCTGCTTGCCGACGAGATAAATTTTCGGACGGGTGAAGAATTTCATGTCGCGTCTCGGGTCAACTGTTCCGCTCATGAATCAGAGGCAGAGGCGCGCGAACATAACACACAGTCGCCGCGCTTGCAGCGATGTTGACAGTTGTCGGAAGCTGGCCCGGCACTGGCTGAGTAAAGCCGCTACATCAGCATCGGGTCATTGTCGGGCGGGCTGTCTGTTTCAGCGGGGGCAAGCTCTTCACCCTCGGCGGGACTGGTATCCTCGCCGATGAGGTCGCGTGTGCCGCGGTCAATCTCTTCAAACAGCTTCAAAAAGGGCACCGCACCTGCGGCGCTGGCGGGGTTCATGGCTTGAAAGAACCGGACCTGGGCCGCGAAGTCCTGGGCACAGCGGGCGATTTCCTGAACGATGGTCTGAACGCGCTGCTTTCCGTTGCGCACTTCGCCGGCCTCGATGGACTTGTCCGTCGAAAGAAGCCGATCGCTTTCCTTGAGTTCTTCCAGTGAGTTCTTGAGCCGGTCCGAAATCAGCTTGTAGTCCTTGAGCAGATCCGCTTCGTGGCCGGGAACGCTACCCGTGGCAAATGGCTCTGTCAGGGCGGCACAAAGGCGCACGGCTTCCACGCGCTTTTCAATGAACAACAGTGAAATGCCAATCGACATGACGCCTCCCGGCCCGGACCGTCAACGCAAGAGCAAACCGGGCGACAGTTTATAGAGTCCGGGAGGTCTGAACCAGTGTTTGCAGATTGGGGATTGCCAGTTTTCGCCGCCGCGTTAGACAGGGGGCAGCCAATCTTCAGGAGACATCGATGAAAGTCAGCCAGGACATCGCCATCATTGGCGGCAAGCGCACAGCCATGGCCGAGTATTGCGGCTCGGGCCCCGAGTTCGGCAAATTCAAGGATTTGAGCGCCAACGATCTTGGCGCCCACGCCATCAAGAACGCGCTGATCGACGCCAACGTCAAGCCCACGGACATCGGACACGTCGTCATGGGCAACGCCATGCAGACCAGCGTCGATGCACACTACGGTGCGCGCCACGCGGCCCTCAAGGCGGGCATCCCCATCGAAACGCCCGCCCTGACCGTGCAGCGCATCTGCGGCTCGGGTGCGCAGGCTGTCGTCACGGCAAGCCAGATGATGCTCTTGGGCGAGCACGACATCACCGTTGCGGGCGGGCAGGAAAGCATGTCCATGGCGCCGTTCTGTCTCTACGGCAACGTGGCGCGTGTGGGCATTCGCTTCGGCCAGCAGCCGCAAATGGTCGATTTCCTGTTCCAGGGATTGCACGACGGCTTCTGCAACAACTTCATGGCTCAGACGGCCGACAACGCCGCGCGCAAATATGAGGTCAGCCGCGAGGCCGCCGACAAGTTCGCATTCCGCAGCCATGACCTCGGCGCCAAAGCCGCCAAGGCCGGTCGCTTCAAGGCCGAAATCGCGCCCTACACCGTCAAGCAGGGCAAGAAGGAGTTTGTGGTCGACCAGGACGACCACATCAAACCTGAAACCACCTACGACGGCCTGGCCAAGCTGCGCCCGGCCTTTGGCGAAAACGGCTTGGTCACCGCCGGCAATGCCAGCGGCATCGTCGATGGCGCGGCTGCGCTGGTGCTCGCCAACGCTGCCGGCGTGAAGAAGCTGGGCGCCAAGCCGCGCGCTTTTGTGCGCGGCTGGAGCATCGCAGGCGTGGACCCGAGCGTGATGGCGCTGGGCCCGGTGCCGGCGATCGTGGGCCTGCTCAAAGACACGGGCCTGAGCATGAAGGACATCGACCTCGTGGAGATCAACGAGGCGTTTGCGCCGCAGGTGGTGGCCTGCATCAACGCGCTGAAGAAGGACCACAACATCGAGCTGCCCATCGACAAGCTCAACGTCAACGGCGGCGCCGTAAGCCTTGGCCACCCGCTGGGCGCCACGGGAGCTAGGTTGATCCTCACGCTCGTGCACGAACTCGCCCTGCGCAAGGCCCGCTACGGCATCGCCACCATGTGCATCGGCGGCGGCCAGGGTATCGCGGTGCTGATCGAGCGGGCTTGACAGACGGCTAGTCTTCGCGTTCGCTCAAGACGCTGAAAAGGTTCGAGTAGTCGTCCGTCCAGGGGCGAAAACCCTCAGGCACCGGCGGAAGCTTGCTGACTGACGGAGCGATCAACTCCGACTCCAGCACCCAACGCTCGCGGGAGACCAGCAGCCAGGACGCGGCATAGACCCGCTGTGCGCCCGCATTTTCTGGAGGAGGAATATCTCCCGCGCTGTCCACCCAGCTCACGTGCAGGCCCCGCGCCTGTGCCAGACTTTGCACGACGGGGCGCAGATCAAGGTGACGATTGGAAATGTGCAGGCAGATCACTCCCTCGGGCTTCAGGTGGCGCAGATAGAGGTCCAGAGCCTCCTGGGTCAGCAGATGCACGGGAATGCTGTCGCTGGAAAATGCATCAAGGGCCAGCAGATCAAAGTTCTGGGGCTCTTCACGTTCAAGGGACAGCCGCGCGTCGCCCAGCACCAGCTCAATGTCAGCCGCGGAGTCATCGAGGAAGGTGAAGTGGCTTCCGGCCAGCTCAATGACGGCCGGGTTGATTTCGTAGAACCTGAACTGGTCGCCGGGGCGGCCAAAAGTGGCCAGAGTGCCTGTGCCCAGTCCTACGAGCCCCACTTTGCGGGGCTTGCCCGAGAGATGCATCAGCGCCAGAGCCACGCCGGAGTTCTCGCCGTAGTAGGTGCTGGGCTCACGACGGCGCTCTGGCATGCGGTACTGGAAGCCATGCTCGATGATGCCGTGATAGAGGGAGTACTGGTGATGCGCTGTACCCTCGTAGAATTCGTCCACCCGCAGCACACCGTAGAAGTTGCGCTCGGAAGCGACGGCGCGCTGGGTGGCCGAACGCTGGTGGTCCATCAGAAGCAGGGCGGCGGCCAGCACGGCCACAGCACAGGCCAGCGAAACCTGCAGCCTGTGTCCGGCCAGCAGGTGTCCGAAGGCGTCGCGCGCCACACAAAACATGGCCAGAAGTACACATGCCGCCATACCCGCGTACATTTCAAGGTACACGCGAAACACCAGCGGGGCGACGATGCCCACGAACAGGCCGCCCAGGGCGCCCCCCACCGAGATCGCAAGGTAATAGCCCGTCAGTCGTGCGGGCTCGGGTCGCAGGCGGTAGAGTTCGCCATGGCAGACAACACAGCAGGTGAGCAACCCTCCGCCGTAGGCAAGGAGCTGGTACTTGACGCTCAAGCCGGCCCCCGTGTTGTGGGCGACCACCACGGCGACAATCGCTCCGAACATGGCCAGGATGGCCCAGTAGCGGGGGTACCAGCGGGGGCCCGCGAACGTCACGATGAACGTCAACAGATATAGACTCAGGGGCAGCACCCACAGGAATGGGACACTGGCAACATCCTGACAGAGCTGGTTGGTCACCGCCAAAAGCATGACGCTGGCGCACATCGGCAATGCCACCCATAACCCCCGCGTGACCAGCGGAGGCGTCGGACCCTGCGCCGTTCCCCTGTCCGGTCGGGTGCCGTCATGCCGATGGCCAAGGCCCACCGCTGCGCACAGCAGGGCGAACAGCACGAAGCCTCCGGACCAGGCGTAGGCCTGGTGGATTCGTCCAAGCCACGGCTCGAACAGAAAGGGATAGCTCAGCAGCGCCAGCAACGAGCCGACATTTGAAAGCGCGTAAAGCACATACGGCGATCGGCCGGGCTTGGCCCTGGCAAACCAGGCCTGAAGCAAAGGCCCCGTGGATGAAAGGGCAAAATAGGGCAGGCCAACGCTCATCGTGAGCAGGGCCAGCACCCTGAGCGTGGGGTTTTCGCCCCCTTGCGGCTTGAGGCCCTCCGCCGGAATCACAGGCAGGGTCATCGCCGCCACCGCCAGCAGCCCCGCATGGATCAGGGCTTGCCAGCGAGGAGAGAAGCTGCGAATGCTCAAGTGCGCGTAGGCATAGCCCGCCAGCAGAAACACCTGGAAAAACAGCATGCAGGTCGTCCATACCGCGGACGACCCGCCAAACCAGGGCAGGATGAAACGCGATATCAGCGGCTGCACCAGAAACAGCAGGAATGCACTCAAAAACACAGCTATGCCATAGCGAATCATGGCGCCAACATAGCAACTTGTGCCGCACACAGGCCTTTTACGGGGTAGACTCTCTTGAGCATGCCGCAAAGCCCCTCCCCTCCCGGAGATGATCATGCAGGCTGCACCATACGACCCAGCACCCGCCGACTCCCGCGACCTGCCGCTCTATGCCGTTGAGAGCTTGCCGCGCCGCTTCGCCGCTGCCTTTGGCGCGGCTGTGCCTCCGCGCGAGTGCTATTCGCGCCGGCTCCCCGGTGTTTGCTTCGGCGAGGAAGACGTGCTGGTCCTCGACCAGACGCCCTTTGCGTCCTCGGGCAGGACCTGGCGTCGCAACACGGTTGTATGGGCGCCGCGTGCTTCAGGGAGGCTCCCAAGAGAGCCGCATTGCATCGTGCCCGCCCACTTGCTCGTGGCGCTGTTCTCGATTCCGCTGTGGTCTGCCCTTGCAGTATTTGCCGTGGGCCTGATTCCATTGACGTAGCAGGCAGGTGAAGTACGGCCCGCTCACATAAGCCAGGGATGGCTTGCGCACTTCAAGCGGCTGAATAGCCGCTGGAAATGGAGGTCGGGCCAGATTCACGTTGGCCCGATCGGGTTGAGAAAGTGGCCGGATGCCGCCTTTTTCAACAGCCTGGCAGTGGCACGACCCGCCGCAAGTCACGGCAGCCCCATGGTCCCTGCCGGGGCTGCCTCAGTGGTTTTCGTAAAGCAGATTGCAGTCCGCGTCATACACGGAGGCGATGCTGTTGCGCGGGTTGCCGTCATAGGCGCGGACGATGGCATCAAGTATTTTCTCCGGGTCGCGCTCGCTTCGTTCGATGCCCCTGGGGCGCTTGAACTCGATAAAACCGGCCCGCACGGTGCCCAGCATTCGCGTGATGCGGCTCTTGCGCGAGGCGTAGGTTTCCAGGGTTTCCAGGCTGACCGTGGCGCGGAAAAACGCCTCCACGGCAGTCACCGGAGCTTCCCAATCGTGAACGCGCATCACCGCCTCAATGACGTCGAGCATGCACAGGTCGGGGCCCGCACCAACGTCGGTGCCCAGCACCCAGGGAATGTCGAGGGCGCGGACCTTTTCCAGCGGCATGCGCCCCGAGCCCAGAGCCTCGTTGCTGGTCGGACAGTGAACGACAATGCAGCCCCGCTGTTTGATGGCGCGCCAGTCGAATTCACTGAGGTGAATGCAATGGGCCAACAACGTACGCGGTGTGAGCAGCCCGGCCTGGTCATAGACATCGGTGTAGCTGCGGGCCTTCGGAAAGGCCTTGGAAACCGCCTCGACCTCTTCCGGGTTCTCGGCAAGGTGTGTCTGTACCCAGAGCGTGTAGTCAAACGCGAAACGGGCCAGTTCCCGCAGGGTCTTCTCGTCGCAGGAAAGCGCAAATCGGGGGCTGACCGCCAGGGCCTCCTCAAACTCAATCTGCAGCGCCTTGAGGTCTTCGAGGCAGGATTCGAGGGGCGCCACGAGCGCGGCAGGCTCGCCCTGCGTCATGACCGGCGGGCCTATGAGCGAATAGCGCAGTCCGGCCGCCTTGGCGGCCCGTACAGAAGAGGCGTGGGGTGACCCCCAGCAGGCCCCGGCGACCGTGCCTGCGGCCAGTTGTTGCCGCGCAAATCCCTGGGCCGCGACTTCGGCAAAGGCCGGATCTGAGAATCGTGCCTCCTCGGGCCAGGCGTCCTCGCGCAACCAGCGCAGCAGCGGCTTGCCGGTACGCTTGGCGACTCGCTGTTGCACATAGTGGAAGTGCCAGTCCACGAAGGCCGGTGCAATGATGCCCTCCACGTGGATGGGCAGGAACTCCACGCGCGGCAGCCCGAGAAAGCCGGCTTCCGGCCTCCGGAACGGGTCGTCGTAGGCCGTGAACAGGGAAGCGTCGCCCTCCACCAGCGCGCGGTTGGGCGTCACCGGCCAAACGCACTGGCCCTGCAGCACGGGCCGGATGGCTGGGTCTCGATCGGGCATGGTATCCAAGGCGGTCGGGCCGCCAGGCCATTCAACTCACCACACTGCGCACTTCGCCGTCTCCCAGTCGCGAATGCAGAACATCGCCGCTCCGTACCTCCCGGGCTGCGCGCACCACTCGCCCCTGGGCCGTTCTCGTGATGGAATACCCGCGCTGAAGCACGGCCAGGGGGCTCAGCGCCTCCAGGCGCGCAGCGAGCGAACCCACCCTGCCCGTGCCAAGCTCCAGGCGGTGTCTCAGGGCGGCCTGCAATCCCTCGGACAGGAAATCCAGGCGCTGCTGCTCGCGGCGAAGCTGGTTCAACGGCCCCAGGGACTGCAGCCTCGCCTCCAGGGCCTCCAGGCGCTCGCCCCAGGCCTCGACGGTGCCACGCAGGGCCCGCAACAGGCGAAGTCGGCTTTCCTCGACCCGTTCAGACATGGCCGACAGCTCGGGCACGACCAGTTCGGCCGCGGCGGTCGGCGTGGGCGCCCGCAAGTCGGCAACGAAGTCAGCAATCGTGGTGTCAATCTCGTGGCCCACGGCACTGACCACTGGAATGGCGCTGTCGTGGATGGCCCGGGCCACGGGCTCTTCGTTGAAAGCCCAGAGATCCTCCAGGCTGCCGCCCCCTCGTGTCACAATGGCCACGTCAAAACCAAGCCGCTCGTTCTGCGCGTTGATGGCGCGCAGAGCCAGAGCCACACTTTCGGCCGCGCCCTCCCCCTGGACCTTGACCGGCACCACGGTCAGCCGCACCAGGCGGTTGCGCCTGCGGGCCGTAGCGATGATGTCGCGCACGGCAGCGCCGGTGGGGCTGGTAATCAGGGCGATGTGCAGGGGAAACTCCGGAAGCGGCCGCTTTCGCGCCGGGTCAAAGAGTCCCTCGGCCCGCAGCCGCTCATACATCTGCTGGAAGGCGAGCTGCAGGGCCCCCGTGCCCTTGGGTGCGACACTGGTGGCCACAAGGCTGTACTCGCCGCGCCGCGCATAGACGTCGATCTTGCCGGTAATCGTGACTTCCAGGCCATCCTGCAATCTGAACTTGAGGCGCTCGAAAGTGGCGCGCCAGATGATGAGCTTGATCTGGGCGTCGGCATCCTTGAGCGAGCAATAGACATGGCCCGAGCCGTGGGCGCCCTTGAAGTTGCTGATCTCGCCGGTCACCGCCACATTGGCAAACGGCGGCTCGAGGTGGCGCTTGATGCGCGCCGAGAGCTCTCCCACGCTGATGGGTTCGTCGCCCCTGGCCATCAATTCACCGCCACAAAAAGCCTGCCGTCCAGCCTCAGGCCGAGGGCCTTCTGGGCCTCCTCATTGCCGGGCTGAAACACCAGCACGCGGCGAAAGAAAGTCAGGGCGTCATCCTTGAGCCCAAGGCGCAGACACTCCCGGGCCAGCAGCAGTTGCGCATCGGCATCGGACAGTCGCGCCGCCTGCACCTGGCGCATGAACCTGGCGCGGGGGTGTTCGTCGTTGTACTCGACGTCGGAAACCGCTGCTCGGTCATAGGTGGTCAGACGGCGATTGTCCGTCAGCAGGAAGAGCCGGCCGTCTGCCAGCTTGTCTTCAAGGGCCGCCGCGCTGCCGTCACCCTCCCGAATGAAACCCTCAAGGACGCTGCCATCCTTGAGGCGCACCCGGCCATAGCGCTTGAGGTAGCGCCGTTCAAAATAGGTGCCGGCCCAGGGCAGTTGCTGCAGCTTGAACGCCGCAAGTTCGGCCAGTATCCACTCACGTTGATGAGGATTGGCCTTAACCTTGACAGAGTCAATCTCGATTTCCACCAATCCCTGCTCGGCGTCCGCTTCCTTTTCCTTCAAGCGGTCCTGCCTCTTCTCATCCTGCTCGAATATGCGGGCGTCGGCCTCGGTGATGGATCTGTCCCTGTCAGCGTCGAGGCGGTTGAAGGCCGCCACGACGTCCAGAGTGTGGAACAGGTCCAGCTTGGCCTTCTCATAGGCCTCACGGAACTCGTCCTGACTCAGCCGGCCGTCCCCGTCCTTGTCGTGGTCCTTCAGGTATTCGCGCACCACTTCCGAATACCGGCGCACGCGAAACTCCTTCGAGGGAACTGTCGGTGCCTGGCGCGTAAGGTAAAGCCCGGCCGCAGCCGCGCCGAGCACTCCCAGCATGGCCAGTGCCGCAAGTAGCATCGCCTTGGCGTTCATGGTGTGTATCCCGCGGCGTCCTGGGATGGCGACGCCCGCCCGTTGACTCTCTGTCTGAGGGTCCAAACCCGCCAGAAGTCTAACAACGGTTCGTCATACTGGCACATCCCCCGCGACACTGTCACAATACCCCTCCATGGGAAGGGCGCTGATCACGCTGCTGCTGTTGCTGCTCTGGCCGGCATACCATTGTCAGGCCGACCCCCGGGGTCAACCCAGTGATGCCGCCGCGGCAGCCGCAGCCGCCGACATCGCCGACGCCCTGCTTTCAAGAGATGCCGCGCTGTATGACCGGGGCATGTCCGAGCTCCAGAGTGCTCACGGGAAAGTGTGCGAAGCCCTGGGCCGGGAAATTGTCGCCCGGGGTGTGCGCGAGTCGGAGAGCCTGCTGGCGTCTGTCGCGGTCAGTCGCGCTCCTAACGCTCTGATCGCGGCCATGGTCGCACTGGAGAGTGATTCGCGCGAGGTGCAGAACGCCGCCGTGGATGCGCTGCTGGACGCGCCTTTTTCCGTGGCGGCGCAGTGCGGCGATCAGTACCTCACGGCCCGGCGCCGGACACGCCTGCTCGACATGCTGACCTCGCCCAAAGAAATCGCCCAGCGCTGCAACGCCATGCGCCGCAATGCGGGCGGCGAAATCGTGGAAAGCCCGCAACTGGCCCTCAACCTGGCCAACCTGGCAGACCGCTTCTTCGGCGCGGCGGGCTTTGCAGCGGCGCTCAGGGGCATTGCGGCCGTCATGCTCGGGAGCGATGTGGCCTATCCCGAACAGGTCGGCGATGCGCCGTCCCCGCGCCCCGGCGAAAGCAAGGAGGACTTTGAACGGCGCCGCAAGGAACATGAGGCCGCGCAGGCAGCCTATGACGCCAAGGTTGCCGTCTTTGAGCAGGACAAACGCACGCGCGCGGCGGCGGCAGCCCTGTTCAGTTCCATCTGGATAGCGGACTTGACGCAGTTCAACTACGTGGTGGACAGCAACTTCCGCGCCCGAGAGCGCGCCGTGCATAGCATCCACAAGGCGCTCGACAGCATGGAAAAACAGCAGATCGAGCTGGAGGGTCGCAGGTACAGCGGCATGCGCTGCGGCGACTACCTCATGAGCCTATGGAGCGCCGACGTAGCGGACGTAAAGGCCGCCGCCTATCTGCGGCTGCGCGCGATGTCCGGTGAGCGGGTAGCACTCTTCGGGGAGGGTTACGCCGAGGCTGTCAACAAGCACAACGGCCTCAACCGACGCGAACTGGCAGAACTGCGGCGGAACCTCAAGGCGTGGTGGACGAAGTACCGCGCCGAGACGGAAACGCGCTGACTTCGCCCACAACGCACGGTGTCCGCCGGTTTCCGTCCCGTGAGTCGTCTATCGCCAGCGCGACCGAGGGCGGGCCTTGAAGGGCACAATGAGCCAAAGGCGTGGCCGAGCCCCATTGAGGACGAGAAGTGCCTGAAAAGGCCGCAATCCTGCCGCACAGCCGCGTGCAGCCAATGGACTCGGGGGACAGAGCCTATTGCTGGTCCACGGGCAGGCCCGAGGGCACCGTCGCCGGAATGTCCTGCAGTCGTTGCACGAATGCCGGATCCGTCAGGGCCTGGAGGAAGGCCACGAGATCAGCCTGCTCGCCCTGGCTGAGGTCGCCTGGCACCTGCAGAAACAGGGGAGAAAGACTGGTCAGCACTCCGGCCACCGGCAGCAGCGTCGGCGCGAGATCCGCCGCCTGCAACATGTTCTGGCCGGTGTAGTTCTGCGAACTCTGCTGCTTGTTTCGGTAGTGGACCACGACTTCGTTGAGGGTCGAGAACGCCCCGTTGTGCATGTAGGGCGCGGTTGCGCCCACATTGCGCAGCGGCGGCACCCTGAACTGATACCTGTTGGCCGCCTGTCCCGTCACGTTCTCAAAGCCGAAGTCCTCCCGGCCTGAGGGGCCGTTGCCCAGGCCGGGACCGAACTGGGGCACGCCCAGATTGTGTGTCGTGAAGTTGCTCAAAAGTGGACCGCTGTGGCAGCTGTCGCATTGCGCGCGGCCGAAAAACAGCAGCGCGCCGCGCTTCTGGGAGTCGGTCATGGCGGTGGCATCGCCGCGAAGGTAGCGGTCCCAGGCGGAGTTGATGTAGGTCTGGGAGCGCTCATACTGTGCAATGGCCCGGGCTAGGTTGTTTACCGTCATGCCGACCTCGGGAGACCCCGCGGGAAACGCCGCATTGAAGCGCGTCACGTAGTCGGAGACGGCCTGGAGCCGGGTCAGCAGCGCCTGGCGGTAGGCATTGTTCGACAACCCGTCCAGGGCGTGGCCGCTGCCCCGCATTTCCGTCACGTTTACGAGGGGAAAGAGGGCCTGGGCTTCGTCCGGCGCCAGATTCATCTGGCCCTCAGGCGTATTCACGAAGTTGGGCGGAGGCGGAGGCGGCGAACCGGGTGGTGGCGGAGGAGGCAGGGGCCGTTCGATGCGCTTGTCCCAGAACATGGCCGGCTGTAGATGCGTGGCGAACACAGGCTGGGCATTTCGCGGCACGAAGACCTTCTGGGGATGGTTGCGGCCCGGACCCACGTTCCCCAGCGAGGCCGTTCCGACGCCATCGACGCCCACTGAAAGATTCAGCGAGTCGCCGAAATTCTCCGTGGGGTGGTGGCAGGTGGCGCAGGCAACGTCCTGCTTTCCGCTGAGTATCTTGTCAAAGAACAACAGGCGGCCGAGTTCGACCTGGCTCTGGTTCAGCGCCGGAAGACTGGCGGTGCTCAGGCCGGTGATCTGTTTCTGTGCGATCACGTTGCGGAGATTCTGTTCGATCTGCGGATTGCCCGCGGGAGCCGCGATGTTCACGATGAACTGGCGCGAAGTAACGGTGCTGGCATCACTCACTTCGACGGTGAAGGTGAACTGGCCGTTGGCGCTTGGCGTGCCGCTGAGTGTGGTCAGGCTCGTGGTAGAAGTCAGATCAACGCCCAAACCCGGCGGCAGGTTGCCGCTGACGTCCCAGGCATAGGGCGCCGTGCCGCCGGAGGCCTGAATGTCCACGGTGTAGGGAACATTCAGTGTTCCGCCCGGCAGGTTCACCGTCGCCAGTGAAAGGGCCGCCGGCGGCTGGCCTCCCTGCCCGCCGGAGGTGGCCGAGCCGGACGGCGGCTTGCAGCCGCCCAGGGCCAGGGCCGCCAAACACAGGAAAATCCAGGGTGCAATGCGCATGAAGTTCTCGAGCAGGGCGCGGCGGGGTCCGCGCGGATTGCAGGGCTCGAACACTTCACGCTTCAAAGGTTGTCCGTTTCACGCGAAAAGTCGTACTGGGGCCGGACCCTCGCTTCAGCCGATCCACCGGGCATAGAGCGAGCGTGCCCGCCCTTCGTCGCTGGTACCATGCACCAAGCCTCGCCCGTCCGCAAACAACGTCAGTTCCAGGTCGCCATCTCTCAGTTGAAGGAGATACTCGTTCTCCAGATGGACCACCCCCGCGTCGCACAAGCGGGTCCGCTGGGCAGCGAAGTCAAAGGCGCCCTGCGGGCGAATCTGGACGCTGTGCCGGCCACATAGAACGGACGACCGCAACCCGCGGCGACCCTCAAGAAAGTCAAAGCGGCGCTGGGCACAAACGGGGCAATTGGGGCGAGGTTTGGACGCGTCAAGGCTGGTGCGCTCTCCACTCCAGAGGTCCACGCTGAACAAGCGACGAAACAGGGCGCTTTGATTGCCGCTCAGAATCTTCAAGGCCACCACGCTGGACCACGCCACGGCCTGGAGCACGGCAGGCATGATCACTCCCACCGTCTCGCAGGTATCACCGCCCGATGGAGGCGGCTCTTCCAGCAGGCAGGCCAGGCAGGCGCTGCCGGGCAGCACGGGCATGCAGGCCGCGCGGCTGGAGACACAGGCCGCGTAGACCCAAGGCACCCGCCCCTTCACGCAGGCGTCGTTGACCAGAAACCGCGTGTCGAAATTGTCCGTGGCGTCGAGCACCAGGTCGTGGGCGCGCACCAGCTCTTCGGCGTTGGCCGGGCCGAACTCGCCGACCCTCGCCTGAACACAACAGGCTGAGTTGATCGCCTGCAGGTGGCGCGCTGCAGCAACAGCCTTGGGCAGCGACTGGCGGACGTCAGACTCGGTGAACAGGCCCTGGCGCTGGAGATTGCTCTCCTCGACGATGTCACGGTCGATGAGCAGAAGGGAGCCCACGCCTGCACGGGCACAGAACTCAGCCAGATGGCTGCCCAGAGCCCCGCACCCCACAAGGAGAACCCGCGCGGCGGCAAGCTTTGCCTGCCCTCCGGGGCCGATGGGCGCGAACAGTTCCTGTCGGGAATAGCGCGACATGGGGGCATTATGCCGCCCAAGTGTGGCAGCGACAGCGGATTAGCGGGTGTGAGCTGCTGTGATATACTTCGGGCTTCGGGCCGGGACAGCGAACATCGGAGAGGCAAACATGCAGCGAACCGCATTGGTTCTTGGGGCAATCGTGCTGGCGCTGGCGGCAATGGCATCGGGCCAGGGGCACCAAGCTCAGGAGACGGAGTCCAAACAGAACACCAAGGGCGTCAAGGTCAACAAGATCGGACGCATCGCCGATGGCCACCTGATCATCGTTCACACTGCGGGGGGAGTGGCTTCCCTGGACGTCTATGACCCCGTGGCCAAGAAGGAAATTGCCAACCTGGCCAAGTTTCCCCAGGGTGTAGGGGTGGACCATGTGGCCATTTCGCCTGACCGCAAGCGAGTTGCCTTCGCCTCACAGCTCAACAACCTGATGTCTCTTATCTCCTGGAACATCTTCGTCATTGAGTGCGAGACCGGAGTCTTGAACCAGTTGACGCCCGACGAGGCGACCAACGAAGGACTGGCCCGGCCCCGCACGGGCACCGGACGCGCCATCATCAAGGGAAAACTGGTGTGGTTCGACGCAGAGCGCGGCGGCAAGAGCAGCCAGTTCATTCACGGCAACGTGCGTATCGACGGCATTGAGGAACTGGCCATCCTCAAGAGCGACGGCACTTTCGTCATCGAGAACGTCCCGGCCAGCGAACCTTTCTCAAGCTACCTGGTATATGCGCGGGCCATGCTGCCGCGCACCAGCAAGCAGGAGATGACCACGGCCCAGGGCTCCCTCGCCGTCACGGTCAAGCCGGGAGAAACCAAGGACATCGGCGAGATCAGCGTATCTCCCCCGCGCGTGGATCTGGCCTTTGGCTATCCCACCTGGCACAAGGAGGGTCTGTTCATTTCCGGCATTTCCAGTGGCTACTGCGCCTATGCCGGTTATCCCAAACTCAAGCGCAATGGCTGGGAGAAGAGTTTCCTCGACTGGACCTTCATCGAGCCCTGCGGAGTGATGGCCAGCCCCGACGGCAAGTACATCGCCGGCGCTGACAAATGGTCCAATAACAGTGTGGAGGACTACAAGTCCGCTCGCAGCATCCTGTTCTTTGACTCCAAGACAGGCAAGCCCGTCAAGCGTGTGGATCTGGGCGACCCCGGCACGCTCTGGATTTCGAGTAACAACCATGGCGCCTGGCTGCCGGATTCAAGCGCCGTGCTTGTACCGGGCTGGTACAGCAACTACTCAGGCGAGGAGAGCATCACCATGGCCCCCTGCCTCTACGGGGCCACTCCCTCGGGCGAGGGGATGCTGGTCAAGGTATTCAAGGAGGCGGCCGGCAAGGGGAACATCACCTGCGTGAGCCCCGATGCCACGGGCAAGATCATCTACATGCTCTTCGCCCACAATCTGGAGAACGGCGGGACGTCGAACGACCTCTGGGCCTGGAACCGTGAAACCGACGAGACCGCCCAGCTCACGCAGGCGGGAGACATTCTCAGCTTCGCCGGCTATGGCCGCTGACGCCGCGGCTGCGCAATCAGGCCCGGGGCCCTTTCATGCCCGCCGGGCCTTTGCCACAGCGCGGAAGTAGGGCGCGATGGATCCGACGCTGAAAACCGCCGCCACTGCAAACATCAGAAAGTTGATCCAGCGTCCAGCCGGCAGGAACTGCGGAAACCGGAACGAAATGGCCTCGCTGATGCACACGCCGATAAGCACCACCGCCTGGGAGACAAGTTTCAGCTTGCCCCAGAACACCGCGGCCAGCACAACCCCGAACCTTGCGGCGGTGGGACGCAGATAGACATGCTGCACCAGTTCCCGCGCCAGGAACGGCACGGCCAGCCAAAGCGGGATGTACCCCGCAAGGCCGAGTGCCACGATGACCACCAGAAAGAACACGGCGTCGGCCAGTGGATCAAAGATCTTGCCCAAGTCGCTGACATTGCCTTCCCGGCGTGCGTAGTAGCCGTCCAGAAAGTCCGTGATCATGGCAAAGCCTGCAGTCCAACCCGCGGCCCACACTCCCCATTCGCTGCGGGTCACCAGAAATGCCCCCACCACCGGCGCCAGCACGAAGCGCAGAAACGTGAAGAAATTGGCCAGCGTCCAGAATCTCAGGGCCCTACTCCCCGTCGCATGAACTCAGGCCAGCCGGCAATGGCAGCGCTCAAGGTGCCGTCGCCGGGCTTGACTCGAGTATCCACACCTTGCCGTCGCCCTGGCGACCCGTGCGCGCGGCGGTCAAGAGCGCGTCCAGAGCGCACTTCAGGTTCTCGCGCATTACCGCAAATTCAATGCGCACCTTGGGCAGGAAGGCCACCGCAAAGCGGTCCTCCTTGTAATCGGTCAAGTGGTCCTTCTGCCGGCCGTAGCCGCGGGCCTCGCAGATGTACACGTCAGGCACGCCGGCGGCGCGCAGTGCCTGGATGCAGGCCTGGGCCTTGAAGGGACGAATGACGGCCACGACAAGCTTCATGGGTGCAGCATAGCGCGCCAGAACCTGACGTCACGGGCCTACCGGCGGAGTCTAATCTGAGGCCTTCAGCAGCCACGCGCGGATTTCCTCACGGACCTCTTCGTAATGAGGGTCGCGGCTAAGGGCCTCTTCGAACCTCTTTCTGGCCTCAGCCGGCTTCCTTTCCAGCAGCGCGAGACGGCCCTGGAAATAGGAGGTTTCAAAGGCCGTTGCGTTCATGTTCTCCATCGACTTCACGATGGGCTTCAGCTTGGCGACATCTTCATCCTTCAGGGCTTCGCGAGCAGCCTTGAGCTGCTTCCGGAACTCAATGACGTCCAGGATCTTGTAGTAGTACTCCATGTCGCGCGGCATGTTTTCTTCGTCATGGTAGACCATGCGAAGGGCGCCCTGCGGCTTGGCGTCGAGCATACGCAGGACATCCACGCGTATGTAGCTGCCGACGGTGTTGGGCCCGCTGGATACCCACATCACGCCCGCCGTCACGTCCATGACCACGCTGTGGGTGCAGATGAACGCATCAATGGCGTTGCGGTTGCCCAGACCGATGTCCTTGCCGCCCTTGCCCTTGCGGTCGCGTAGGATGCCCAGGCAGGTTCCCGTCTGGAACTTGCCATAACTTTCATCGACAAGTTCTTTGAGGCGACCATGGCGGTAGAGTGTGGTGGCGTGCGCCATATGATCAGCGTTGGCCTGGTCGTCGCGGTAGTCGGCGTGTTCGAAGTGGTTGGCGTGAAGAATGACTCCCTCTCGGGAAGCTTCTCGCACGGCACAGCGGCCAGGCGACTTCTCAACCACGACAGCCCGCTTCTCGCGCGCGCAGGCCACGAGATAGCTGTCGCTCACAAACACCGGAGTGTCGCGGATGATCTTGACGGCCTGCTCGATGCTCTCAGCCTCGTTCAGCACGCGCTTGACCAGCAGCGAAACCGGCGTTCCGATTTGGCCAAAGCGCCCGCTGTCCTCGGTGCGGGCCGCGTTCAGGCTTACGGCAATGCCTCTCGCGTTCATGCCCGTTACTGCGCCCGCCATGCCGCTCCAGGCCACGTGCACATAGGGAATGCCCTTTTCCGGCCAGACATAAAAGATCACCTTGCTGCGATCGAAGACCTCTCCGGCTTCCCAGTCAAAGTTGCGCGCGAGCAGCAGCCCGCCGTCCTGGGTGGCCGGACCCCAGACCGCAAAGCCCGTGCAGCCCACAAGGTCGCGTTTGACCACGAGGGGACTGTCAATCAGCATGTGGCTGATGTCGTGCGCGGCATGATAGTTCAGCACACGGTGATATAGCGGCACGTCATCCGGGTGATGGTCCACGCTGCCTTCCACGAGCCCTAGAATCTCGAGCTTCTCTTCTTCAGTAACATAGTCGGGCAGGCGGCGATTGTTGACGCCGATGCCCTGCTTGAGCAGCCAACGAACCGGGCCCTTGGGCCACGGCAGGAATTCGTCCACCGTCTTGAGCAGATGATCCTCCTGCTCCTTCAACTGCTCGGGCGTGAACCTGGCACTGGCGTAGCCGCGCTCCCAGCTGTTGCCCGAAAGCGCCACTTCCGTGACGCCCCCGCGCACGCGTGACCAGTTGTCGCCCAGGGTCTTGGCATCGCCGAAGCGGCCCACGGACTTCTCGGCCAGGGCGCGCGACCCCGAGTAGCCAGGGGGCGCGGCAATGCAGGCCGATTGGACGTAAACCGCCACTCCAATCAGCGCGGCCACCGACAGTGCGGCGAGTCCCAGGGCTGCGCGTGTCACCAGCCCGTTGGGCATGGCCAGGTGGCGGGAGGACTGGCGCAATTCATCGAGCGCGGCGGCCATTTTGGCACGCACGTCGCCGCGCAGCCGCTCCGCCCCGCCCTCGCCCTTGTAGGGGGCGGTTTCTATGGCATCAAGCACGCGCAATATCACTCGGGGTGGGCGCATGCCGAGGTCGCCTTTCTGAAGCGCGGCACCCGTCCCCTCGATCACCACGGGAACGACCGGCTTGCCGGAGTCGATGGCAAGCTGGAACAGGCCTCCGCGCAGGGGCGCGATGGCGCCGCGGCGCGAACGGCGTCCTTCCGGAAAAGCCAAAATGCTGGTGCCCTGATCAAGCAACTCGCGCGCCTGGGCCAGGCCGGAGTCGCCCGTCGATGCCTCCAGGTGTTTGCCGAGTTTGAACAACTCGCCCATGAGGGGCAGCTTGAACATCCAGCGCGGCGCGATCCAGCGCGCGTTGGCGCCCAGGGCAAGGGCCGCAAGGAGGTCCAGTCGGCTCTGGTGGTTGCAGATCAGTACCGCGGCCCCGGACGGCAACCGACCGATTCTCCGCAGGCTGCCAAAGGGATAGAGCCTGAAGAACCAGCGGGCGATCTGCCGCTGCACGGCGGCAAAGACACTGCCGCGCTGTTTGGCCGCAAAGCGGTCGGCCAGGTGCATGGGCACCTCAAACACGAACATCACCAGCAGCAACTGGCAAGCCAGCAGGGCGTATGCTGAAAACGCGCGCGGCACACCCAGCCAGCCGCCACCTCGGGGCGGGTAGGGATGGGGGCGTGATGTTTCGGGCTTCTGGGTCATGGGCCGGCAAAGGGGTCGGGTGTCGGGATGCAGAACTCCTTGTGGCGCACCAAGATAGGGGCCGTTTCGGGTTTTGCATTTTGATTCTGGAAATGGCCCGGCGGCCTGCTGCCACCGTCACTTGTTCTTCGCTGCGTCCTTCAGGTTGTCGTTGACGTCCTTCTGGCTGTCGCGCAAGCCGCGAAAGCCGGCCAGGAGGTCATCAAAACCCTCCCACTTCTTGACCTGGGCCTGAATGGACCTGAGTACATCGAGGTTCAGCCTCTGCTGGCGCTCAAGTTCCGCAAGCAGTTCGCGGCGCTCCGACGGAGTGATGCCCGTGCCCAGTACCCCCTCACAGAGCGAGCGGGCGCGCTCAGCGCATCCCGGCGTGATGACCCGGGACTCCTGCAACAGCATTCCGAAGCTGCTCACGGAGAAGTTCGGGTCGGGACGCGCCCGCTTCACGTTGCGCAGCAGCGTGACCAGCAGGGCGTCGGAGGCGGCAGCCAGCTCATCGCCCTCGGCGTCACGCAGGCGGTTGAGTGGCGGCGTGAGCAACTGCTGCAACTCGCGATCGGCGCCGGCGAGGGCAAGCAGCAGTCGCACGGACTGGATGCGTGCCTCCTGCGGTCGGGCCTGGTCGTCGCGCTCCAGGCGTGAGAACTGGTACACCTGCGCAAACACGCCAAATCGCTCCATCACAGCTTCGGCGTCGCGCAGAAGCTGGTTCTGCTTCTGAAATGCGTTGTTCAAGTCCGTGCGCAGGCGGCGCCCCTCCTCGCCTTCGAGGTTGAGCAGCTCGCGCTTGGCCAGGGCTTCCTGGGATTGAGTCAGAAGCTCACCCTGGCTGGCGACCATGGCGTTGATGATGGTCTTGATCTGGCGGATCTGGGTGGAGACCTTGGCACGCAGGTCATCCACCGTATACAGCTCATAGCTCATGATCGGGTTGTGCTTGCTGCCCTGCAGCAGGGGTTCCCCCGTCTTGCTGTCGAGGTCCGTGGTTTGCCGCAGGTCAAAGGCCTGGATGAAGCACTCCAGGGTGGGCTTGGCGGAGCCCGAGGGAGAAGGCACATCCCGCGTCAGGCGCTCAAACTCAAGGTTGAAACTGCCCTTGAACAGTGTCTGAGGCTTTTCGCGAAGGTCTTTAAGCGCCTGGGCAAAGGGCTTGAACTCACGGAACTCGGACTCCTCGATGTAGCGCCAGTAAAGCCGGGCCGATCCCACCCCGTAGTCGTCCGACAACTCAAATTCCACAGGGACCACAGCGTCCTTGGCCACCGCAACAAGCTGGTTGGAGACCAGAGGATCGCCCGAAAAGTGAATGCGCACGGCCGGAGCGATATCTTCCTTCACCTGCATCAGGTCGCCCAGGCGCTTGGAGTTGGCAATGCCGCCCTTGTCCACGAGGCGCAGGGTGTAGCGCGTCATGCCCATGCCCAGCGTCACCGTCGCCTGATAGTGGAAAACCTGCTGGGGCAGGGCGCGGCCGGCCTTTCTGGCCTCCTCCGTGGCGCGGCTCTGCTGCTCTTCGCGTTCCACATCCGGCGAGAGCGGCTCGGCGCGGCTTGTGCCGACGTTGTAGTCCACCAACAGGCGCGAACCCTCGATGCCTTCAAGCTGGAGAGCCTTGGTTACGGCAAATCGCAGGGTAACCCGCGTCCCGGCCACGCCTTCGATGGCGCGGTCCTGGGTGGTGCGATCGGGCAGGCGCAGGTATTCGGCGTGCCGGTAAGTGAGCTCCAGGGGCCGGGCGAGCTCCGGCGGAGGAATGACGACCACGCGGAAGGGGCCCGCCAGGGCATCCCCGGCCTTGATGTAGATTTCCTCCCAGCTGTTCTGCGCTGAACGCTTGTTGTAACTGAAGTACACGCGCTCGTTCTTGCCCTCGGCGCCCGAGGTCTCGCGCACCATTTCGCGTTTGATTGTGCTCTGCAGCGCTTTGCGCACCAGGGCGCCGGCGGCGTCGCGCTCCGTGGCATAGATCTCGATGCGCACCTCGGCCGAAGACGGAACGTCCCCCGAGGGTTCGGCGATGATGCGCAGGTCTGAATCCAGCGCGACCTGGTAGATGTCGTTCTCGGGGTCGTGATTGAAATTGATGACGAGGTCTTCCTCGGTGGGATAAAGCGTCAACTGGTCTGCTTCGAGGAACTTGACGTCCAGCTTGGTTTTCGTCGGCCAGGCCACGTCCGCACCCAGGGCGCGGCGGGCCCAGGTGCTCATGGGGTCGCGGGCAAATAGGGCGTGCGCGAACACCGTAGACATGGCCAGAACACTGAGGCCCACGATCATCAGCAGGCGACGCGAGCGCACCGCGTCGCCGAAATTCAACTTGCCCGCAAGATCAAAGGACTCTCCCACCACGATCTGCATCATGTTGGCGCTGGCGACGTCCTTGTAGCGTTCCTGATTCTTGAGGAACTGGAGGGATGTAATGAGGCGGTCGTTGAGCAGCGGGTACTCGCGCTCGACCAGCAGTGCGAGGTCTTCATCGCTCAGAGTACGCGAAAGAGGATAAATGATGTTGCGGATGATGATGACAGCGACGACCAGGCAGGCAGCCACCAGAAAGCCGACGCGCACGCCGGCGGGCAGGTTGAGCAGGTAGTCGGACCAGAACATCCAAAGGGCCAGCGCCGCCACCCAGATGACGAGCATGCCCACGCCATAGGAGAGGAACATCAGGCGGATGTGCCCGCGAAGCTGCGCGAGTTTGGACTCAATCAGCGATAGCGACATAACTTTTCCGATCTTCCGGGCCCGACTACTTGTTGCGCATGTCTATCTTCAGGGGACGGCTGGTCACGTCAAGACGCGCGGCGCCCTGGGGGCCGTAGAGCGCGCCCTTGTAAACCACCACCAGCCAGTACTCTGCCGCGGGCCTGCCGTAGAGGCTCTGGGACACATCAATTCGAAAACGATACTCTTCCTTGGGCTTGAGCCAGACCTCGCCCATGTGTTCCAGCGGGTTGCCGAGCAGATTGACCTCCAGAGCCTCGTAGCGCTCACCCAGCGAGTTCTGCCCGCTGTAATCAGGGGCGCGGGAAATCTGGAGCACGTAAACGGGGTCGCGGCTGAAGACGCGCTCGATGCGCGCCGGCACGGGGCTGATGTTGCGCAGCGAGACTTCCACCACCGGCGCCGTCATGCGCGGATCGTTGTAAAGCAACAGCCCCATCTGGAGCAGGGGTTGAGGCGGTGTGGCCTCGGCATCCCGGGCAATGAGCGAGAAGTGACCTGCCGGCACCACCTGAGGTACGTCACCGCCGATCACGCGCGCACTGCCTTCCCCCACGGTGACCTGGGTTTCGGCCTCGGTCACCCTCACGGAAAGCTTCGCGCCGCTGACTTCCACACGGCCGTGGGGCGTAACCACGGTGAAAGCGCTCTCGCCCAAGGCGCCGGGAGCAATATTCAGGCGCCGCATGAAGCCGCGACTGACCTTGACCTCGCGCGAGCTCACGAACTGCATTTCCGTCTGGGGCCCGCACTCGATGATCGAGTAGCTGCGCGACACCCCCGTGGGCAGCCAGATCTGTGCGTCATAGACGCCGGTGTTCTTGGTGGCGCCCACCAGCACTTCGCCCTGCTCGATCTCCCGCCCCACCGTTCCACCCAAGTCCGGTGACGCTTCATGGTAGATGATCTGACCGATGACTTCATCCTTGGGCAGCACCGGCAGGTAGCGCTTGTCGCCGAACAGGGCCATCAGCACCACCATGACAATGCCGGCGACCGCCGCGAGCAGGAACGCCCGCCTCAGCATGCAGTGCACGCCGGGCACCGCGCCCTGCAAGGCCCCTTCCTGGCTCATGCGCCGCATCATGCGGTCAAAGGAGCCGCGCCGGGGAGCCACTTTGCGTACGGCCTGGTGCAGCTTGAGGTGACCGCGGATTTCCTCAAGCTCGGCCCTCAGGGCCGGGCTTTCCTTGAGCTGATGTTCCAGCTTCTGCTGCTGGTCGGGTTCCAGCTCACCGAGCACGTAGCCCAGCAGGCTCGCCGAGACCAGTGACTGTGTGGGGCGTTCGTCGTCGAGCATTTATGCACCCCCCTTTGCCGGGTTCTCCGCGCCTTCCGGCTTGAAGAACCGCCTCAGGCGTTCGCGCAACTTGCGCTCGGCATAGTGCAGGCGCGATTTCACGGTGCCCAGCGGGACCTCCAGGGCCTCCGATATCTCCTGATAGGTCATGCCCTGATAGAAACTCATGACCAGCACCAGGCGGTGCATGGCGTCCAGCTCCAGAAGGCCGGCGCGAACAGCATCCTCCGTTTCGCGTCGGGCAGCTCCTGCCTCCGGCATTTCCTGGTTGGGGGCCGCCAACTGGTCAATCAGGGCGACGGCCTTGACGGCGGCATAGCGCCCAGAGGTCGTGGCGCGCGGATCGGTCTCAGACAGGGCATCAACTCGTCCGCTTTCCAGCATGGCGTCGCTCTCGATATCCACAGCGCGCCGTACGCTTTTGCGCCGCGCCTCAAGATCGATCCAGCAGTTACGGCCGATGCGGTAGATCCAGGAGCTGACACGCAGGTCGTCCTTGAAGGTCATGGCACCGCGCCAGACACGAATGAAGGTCTCCTGCAGGAGATCCTCGGCGCGGCCGTCGTCCCAGCTGAGCCGGTAAAAGAGCGCGTAGAGGCGCCGGTAGTACTTGTAGAACAGTTGCTCAAATGCTTCAGAGTCGCCGCGTTTGATGGCGGCCATCAGGCTGAGATCCTGCTTTTCCGAAGCGGTTGCCATGCTGCTCGCGGTCCTCACTTCTTAGTACGCAGGGTCGCCCTGACACGTTCGAACAATTCGGCCAGCATAGCAGCGTCAAAGGTCACCGGCACCTCGCGAATTGGGCCCCGGCTGGAGCCGCCGCAAGCATGTTGCATTGGCAGGGATCGCAGGTAGTCTGCCGGCCCAATGGTCCTGGCTGACATCAGCGCGCTCGAAGTCCTTGCCAACACGCTCAAGGTGCTGGTCGCCTTTGGCGCGATCATGGCGCTGATTCCGCAGCTCATCTGGATTGAGCGCAAGGTGGCTGCCTGGATTCAGCACCGCGCCGGCCCCAACAAGGTCGGCCTGCCCCGCTGGAAGATTCTGGGGCCCCTTGCAGGCTTCCACATGTGGGGCCTGCTCCAACCGCTGGCCGATGTCGTCAAGCTGCTGTTCAAGGAAGATTTTGTTCCCCGCCGCGCCGACAAGGTCCTCTTCTTCCTCGCCCCTGCCCTGGTGTTCGTGCCGATTGCGCTCGCCTTTGCCGTGATTCCCTTTGGCTGGGGGTCCTGGTTTGGTCAGGGTGAGGACGCCTTCTTCGTGAAGTACCAGATTTTTGACATCAGCGCGGGCGTGCTGTTCGCCTTTGCCGTCAGCAGCGTGGCAGTGCACGGCCTGACGCTGGCCGGCTGGTCCAGTTACAACAAGTATTCGCAGATGGGCGCCGTGCGGGCCAGCGCCCAGCTCATTTCCTACGAGGCGGCCATGTTCATGGCCGTGCTGGCGGTGGTCATGCAGGCCGGCACGCTGAAGCTGGACGAAATCGTGCTGGCGCAGACACAGCATGGCTGGGGCATTCTGACGCAGCCCGTGGCCTTTGTCGTGTTTCTGGTGTGCGCCTTCGCTGAAACCAACCGCGCGCCCTTTGACTTCCCCGAGGCCGAGCCCGAACTGATTGCCGGCTATCACCTCGAGTACGGCTCCATGAAGTTCGGCCTGTTCTTCCTGGGCGAGTACTTCGGCATGGTGGTCCAGTGCTCGCTGCTCACAACACTGTTCCTCGGCGGCTGGACCCTGCCTGGCATCCCCGCCAAACCCGACAGCTTCTGGATGAGTCTCACGGGGCCCATCATTTTCAGCGCCAAGGTGTTTCTGCTTCTGTTGCTGTTCATCCAGGTGCGCTGGACGTTGCCCCGCTTCCGCTTTGACCAGCTCATGTCGCTCGGATGGAAGCGCTTGATCCCCATCGCGCTGGCCAATCTGGTATTCACGGCCCTGCTGGGCGTGGCCCTCGCACGTTAGGACTCTTTGACGGAACCCCTGACCGCCCTTCGGCGTTAACAGGGCGTGGGCGGTAAGGTGCCGCCCAAGGCCGCCCCAAGTTGCCACCCCGCACATGACCCTCAGCCAAGACCAGCGTGAACTGCTCAGCGCCTTCCTTGATGGCGAGGTCAGCGACAATGAGCGCGCCCTGGCCAAGGCACTGTTGGATCGCGCCGAGGCCCGCAGCTATCTCGCCGAACTGGAGTCCCTGCGCGAACGTCTGGCGCCCCAGGGCCTCGCCACAGCGCCCCGAGGGCTGCGTGATGCCGTGCTCGCGGCGCTGGACGGCGACTTCGACAGCATTTCGCGTCCCACCAGCCTCAAGCCTGGGCACGAAGGCGCGGTCCTGCCCGCCGCAACCTGGCGCACGCCGCTTATGGCCGTGGCGGCGGCCCTGACCATCGCCGTTGGACTCTTCTTCGGCAGTGCCCTGCTGGATCGCCAGGCCGATGTCCCCACCGGCGCCGTGTCCGTGGCGCCCGGCGCGCCGGCGGCGAGTTCCCGCTCCGTACCTCCACCAAGTCCCGCCGAAGCCCTCGAAGATGCCACGCCGTCCAAGGGAGGCAACCATTCCAAGGATGAATGGTCCCACGACGCGGGCAGACCCTCTCCCGCTCACCAGCCGCCCCCGGCGTCCCCAGGCGGCGGAAGCAGCCCCCCACACACGGGTGGCAAGAAGTCCGATGATGGCCTGGCCCCAACGGCCCATCTGGCCCTGAACCGCAGTGTGAGCTTTGATCGTTCAGCCGAGGTCAGCTTCGCCTTTGACCGCACCAGTCGCATGTCCATGAACCAGCTCCACACTGACTTGCTGGGCATCGCATCGCTTTATGGTAACGCCCGGCTGCTCACGTCAGCCCGGCCCATGGCCGCGCCCGCGGCGGGCGTGGATTTGACCTATCATACAGGCATCGAGGTCGAACTTGACGAGTCAAGAGTGCCGGAGCTGCTGGGCGCCCTGGACCGCCTGGCGGCCGCCCATGCCCTGGGCCGCGTGGTGACCCCCGGGTTCATGCGTCCCTCCGTGTTGCGCTGTCTGCGGGAAGTCGATGAGTTGCTCTATGCCGTGGAATCCGTCGAGCGCGGAGAGGCCCCCAAAACCGAGGCCGCCGAAGAAAAGCCCGCCCCCAATGCCGCCGAGGCTAACCGGCGCATCAACTCGGAACGCAAGTTCAGGGCTACCGATCCCAGCCTGCAGCGGGCCATGGGCTATCTGCCCGTAGAAGTCCAGCGCGAGAGCGCGCGGCGGCTTGAAGAACAGAAGTTCGGCAAGGTGGAGTCTTCGCCTGCGCCCCAGACGGCCACCAGCCCCGCCTCCCCGACAGCGAGAGTCAAGCTCATGATCCGCGTCCAATAATGGCCCACCACTGGGGGCGCCGTTCTGCTGAATTCAGGGAACCCGGGCGGGCCGTTCAGCGTCCCATAAGTGTGAGATGAAAGCGGTTTGAACCGCTGCTAAGCTCACGGGGATACAGGCGCGACATGGCACTCTCGAACGAACAACGCGAACTTCTGAGCGCATACCTCGACGATGAGGTGAATGCCAGCGAACGCGCCCTTGCCCGGGCCTTGCTTGAGCGCCCGGAGGCCGCAGCCTACCTCACAGGGCTGAAGCGCCTGCAGGAATCCGCCCGCGTCCACGGCGCGGCACGCGCACCCGCTGATTTCTCGCGGCTGGTGAGACAGAGCCTCGACGGCGACTTCGACAGCATTTCCCGCCCCACAAGCCACAAGCCCGCATCCCCCCTGCACGTGATGCCGGCGGCCAACTGGCGCACGCCCCTGATGGCCCTGGCCGCCGCGGTCATCGTGGCCGTAGGTCTGTTTGCCTACGACCTGGTCTCCAGCCCCGGCCGGCCCCAGGGACCAGAGGGTGCCGTGGCCCGCGAGACCGCCATGCCAGCAGAGTCTGCGGGTAAGCCCGAGGTCCCTGAGTCGCTGGCGAGCCCCGCCGCGCCCCAGCCGACCCCGCCCGCAGCCAAGAAGCCTACAGCGCCCAAGGAATCCACGGGGGATCCGGGCACCGAGGATGCGAAGGACATTCAGGACGCCAACGAGGAACTGGGCAAGGAGGCTGGCAAGAGGGCTGAAGGCGATAGGTCCGACAAGAAGAAAAACGAAACTACGCGTCGCGCTCGGGGCTCGGCCCCTGAAGGCGAGAACTGGGACCGCACCAAGGAAGGGAAGGACGCCGGGCCGGGCACAGGTGGCGGCGGAGGGGCTTCCGCAGCCGGCGGCAAAGGCGAAGCCAGGCAAGACGGCGCGTATGACGACGCCCGGCCCCGCGATGAGGCTCCAGCCAAGAACACCGGCGCCGAGCGCGGCGGTGCCCCTGCCCTGGGCGCGAGTCAGGCAGAACCCGTGGAGGTGGTGGTGGAAGATGTCAGCCGCGCCGGCCGCAATGCGGTTCTGACGGAGCTGTTGGCCATCGGCAACCTGTATGGGGCGGCGGACTCGACGGAAGAGGGCAGCGTTGTGGTTGAACTCCCTGAGGACCAGCTGGAGGCCATGATGGCAGCGCTCCAGAGGCTTGCACGAGATCAGGAGTTGGGCTCGGTGTCTGTGGCGGAAAAGGACGGAGCCCAGGGCTCGCCCGAACCCAGGACGGCGCGGGAGCCGCTCAAGCGCCTGAAGGAGGGTGCAAGCCGCGCCCAGGACTACCTGCCCACGGAACTGAAGGGGGCCCTCGGCGACGCGGATCACCGCGACAACCGCAACGGAGTCCCGGGCGAAAGCGCAGACGGCACCAAGGAGAGCGAGAAGCAGGCCCCCAAGCCTTCCGCATCCGGCAATCGGGTGAAGGTCCGCATCACGGCCAAGTAGGGCAGAATTTTTTCAGAATTATGCCTTGCGTGACAGACTGGTGACATTCATGGAGTATCTTCTGGTCACCACAGTTGGAATTGACAACTGAACGATTTTGGGTCTCCCAAGTGACCTGTTCCTTTAAGGGGGGGAACTAGTCAGGGAGACCTGTGGTGCGCAGGCGCGCGGGATCGGGACTTTGGGTTTAAGGGGGCCCAGAGTTATCTCTGCTCGCCTGCGTTTCTGAGCCGCCTCGGACTTCCGTCCGAGGCGGCTTTCATTTGTAACAGCCATCCAATTGTACGATAGTCACTCTACCACGCCTTGGGAGACCTGGCATGTACACGCGTAGAGTCACTTTCCTTGCCGCCATCGTGGTGATGTTGCTCGCTTGCTGCCGAGGCACCGATGCGCAAGAGGCCCCGCGCAATATTGACAAACTCGAACTCTACAAGCGCGTGCGCCAGTGCACCGTCAAGGTGAGCGCCAGGATTGGCGAGAAAGTCGGCAAGCAGGGCACTGGCGTTTGCTTCATGCGTGCCGGCGGGGGAACACACGGTGAATACGCCGTCGTGGTCACGAACTCGCACGTGGTCAGCGAGTACAACGAGCGCACGCAACGCTACGAGCTTGCACCGACCATCAAGGTTAAGCCCTGGCAGAAAGGCAAGGAAACCTGGCTCGAGGCCCAGGTCATGTTCCATCACCTCAGCGACAAGCTGTGGTTCGATTTGGCGTTCCTGATTGTCAAAGACCCCGATGGCCTGATCTCCAAGGCCGCGGTGGCGACTCAGCGCGATCACAAGGTGGGATCAACTGTCTATGCCTGCGGCAATCCGCAGGATGAGGAGTTTCTTGTTGATGACGGCGAGATTGTTGACTTCAAGTGGCCCGTCAAGGATTCAGGCCAGTTGCTGGCGCATAACGCCCTCATTGAACGCGGCAGCAGCGGCGGCGGGCTGTTCAATAGCCGCGGCGAACTGATTGGCATCAACACCTGGCTCTATGAACTGCGCACCGGCATTGCCCAGGATGCCCAATGGTTCTTTGAATGGTTTCGCTTCGGTTCCGCCAGCGTCGGCTCACGCGCGGGAGACTGGCAGAACATCGTTGTAAGCCACGAAGAGCATGGCTACGTGGACATGGAACTCCACAAGGGGCAGTCCCTCTACATGGCTGCCCTGGGCACATGGACATACAACAAGACCGACGGGGCTACCAACGCCGGCGGCGTGAGCGGCTACGAGAACAGGCGAGTGTCAAAGGAACACAACTATGCCTCCGCGCTGGTGCGGGTCGGCGAGAGCATGTTCGCAATCGGCAACGGGATGTGGGGCACCGATGGGGCTGTCGTCGCGCCGCCTGATTTTCGAGTTTCCGAACGCATCAGCACGACGGGCAAAGTCTCCTACAGGATGAACGACACCGACATCAGCGACAACGGCGGCTACCTTACGCTGATTTACTTCGTGATGGGCAATCCCGTCTGGTACATCGGCGTTGATACAGCAGCACCATGGAAGGACGACCGCGAGCGCTGGAACCTCTACACGACAGATGAAAAAGGCAACCGCAAGGAGATCGGCGCCCGCGTCATCAAGGTGCACGACTTTTCCGACTGCGCCCATGCCGGCTTGAAAAAGGGCGACATCATCATCAGCGTAACGGGATATGCCGGCGCCGGCGAAAAAACCTATGTCACTGAATCCACGCTCAACTCTGTGATACAGGACCTGCGCGAGGGCAAGGCCAAGGGCTGGCGCATCATGCTGACCTACCGGCGGGAAGGCAAAGACCACGAGGTTCTGCTGGGCCTTGACGGCAAGTAAACCCCGTTGCGCCGCCAGTCACCATTGCTATTCTTGGCCGCCCTTGGCCTGGCCCGGCCTGCATTGCACGAAGGAGATCATGAGGTCCAAGCGTCGCCCACCCGGAACGGAGCAGCGTGGCTCCTCCGATGACCTGCGTGTCAACGAACGCATCCGCATTCCGCGCGTCCTGCTCATTGACCACCTCGGCGAGCAGCGTGGCATTGTTCCGACTGAAGAAGCGCTCAAGATTGCCCAGGACGCCGGTTTGGACCTGGTTGAGGTGTCGCCGCAGGCGCGCCCGCCAGTCTGCCGCGTGATGAATTACGGGCAATACAAGTATCAACAGAAGAAGAAGGCCAAGAGCCACAAGGCTCACCAGGCCAAGGTCAAGGAAGTGCGCCTGCATCCCGCCACGGGCGAACATGACATTGAGGTGCGCCTGCGCCAGGCCAAGGGCTTCCTGGAGCACGGCGACAAAGTGCTGGTGGCTGTCTGGTTCAAGGGCCGCGAGATGCAGCACCGCGAGCGTGGCGAGACGCTGTGCAACCGCTTCATCCAGGAGCTGGACCTGTACAGCAAGCTGGAAAAGCCCATCTCGCTTGACGGCAAGCGCATGAGCATTCTGCTGGCGCCCCTGACCAAGGACGAAGCGCGGGCCAAGGCCAAGGCTCAGGAAAACAAACCTGCCGCGCCCGTGCCTGCAGGCCCCGCGCCCAAGCCTTCGACGCTGTCTGTGGCGCTGAAGCCAGCACCGGAACGCCCGCGTCCCGGACAGGCACAAAGCGCACCGGCGCCCGCACCGGCACCGGAGCCCGAGAAGAAGTAGCGGCGAAGCCCTCGGCATCAAGTCGGAGAAGTTCTCCGCCCGAAGGGTTTCCCCGAGTCAAGCCCCAAAGGGCAAGAAGGAAGAGAAGTCATGCCGAAGATGAAGACTCACAAGGGAGCCAGCAAGCGCTTCCGCATCACGAAGAAGGGAAAGCTCAAGCATTACAACGCGGGACACTCGCACATGCAGTCGGGCAAGAGCCCCAAGCGCCGCCGCTCGCTGCGCAAGCCCAGCCTGCTCGCTCCCGAGCATGCCGGCCGCGTGGCCAAGCTGCTGGGGGTGCGCATGGTTTCACCGCCCCCCACGCCGCCGCAGAACCCGCAGAAGAAGGCCGAAGAGAAGAAGTAGCTCTCGCGGCGCTGCCGGCATCAAGTCGGAGATTCTCTCCGCCCGGTCTTGCGCCCCGAATGAAAGGACAAAGTCATGTCACACGCATCAAACGGGCCCAAGACGCGCGCCCGTCGCAAGAAATACCGGAAGCTCGTCAAGGGCTTCTGGGGCCGCATCAAGAACTACCGCCAGGCACGCGAACGCGTGTTCCGCTCCTGGAAGTATGCCTGGTTCCACCGCCGTCGTCGCAAGCGCGATTTCCGCAGCCTGTGGATCACCCGCATCAGCGCCGCCGTACGCCAAAATGGCCTGACCTACAGCCAGTTCATCCACCTTCTCAACAAGGCGAAGATCGAGCTGAACCGCAAGAGCCTCGCCGAGCTGGCCGTGCGTGACGCCAAGGCCTTCTCCAGGGTCGTTGAGGCGGTCAAGGCCGCAAAGTAGGTTCGAGTTGATCGCAGCTCATGGGGGCGCGCCTTCGGGCGCGCCCCTTCCGTTGCTACCATGGGGCGACTTGCCGGGAGCCCGCCATGCGTATTCCCATCATGCTCCTTCACGCGCTCTGCCTGCTGGCCCTCGCGGCCACCCCCCTCACCGCCGCTCCAAAGGTGGGAGACGCCGCGCCGCAGTTCAAGCTCAAGGGCAACGTGGTCAACCCTGTGGAGCACACCCAGCTTTCCGAGATGCAGGGCGACGTGGTCCTGATCAAGGAATGGCAGATCCGGGATATCGGAAGCTCCAAGGAACTCCCCGCAATCCAGAAATACTGGACGGAGCGCGGCGGCAAGGGCCTGCATGCCTTCCTGATCCACCGCCTGAACTTCGAGAAGTACCACGACGTCATCGATTACTGCCACGAAAAGGGCTACACGTTCTGCGTGCCGATGGGCGGCTTCTATGACACCAACGACTTTGACGCCTACCGGGCCGACTCCAAGGAGTTCCGCACCACGGTCATTGGCGTGGACGGCAAGGTGGCCTTCCACGGCACGACGGGCTGGGAATCAGTGCTGGACGCCGAGCTCAAGAAGTGCGTCTATCCAGGTCTGACGAAACACAGCGTGCACAAACTGGTCGAAAAGGCTGCGGGATTCTTTGCCCAGCGCAGCTACGGCAAAGCCCTGGCGGAAGCTCAGAAACTCTCGGGCCACGCGGACGATGCCGTGAAAGGCGACGCCGCCCTGATCATCGAGCGCGCCGAAAGCTTCCACAAGGCCCTGCGCGCCCGCATAGACAAGGCCCGCGAAGAGCGCCGCTGGCAACTGGCCCTTGAACTCCTCGACCGCATGGTGGAGGAGTTCCGCCTTCACGAATACGGCACCCAGGCAGCCGCCGAGGCCAAGGCTCTGCGCGACGACAAGTCACTCAAGTCCGAACTCAAGTCCTGGGAGGCATTCAAGAAGGTCCTCGACGAAAACCGCAAACGCAAGGACCGCAATGCCCGCGCCACGGCCCTGCGTGCCTTTGCCAGGGCCCATACGGGTCTTCGGGCCGCCGAGGATGCCGAAAAGCTGGCCCGGGAACTCGAGCAGTCGCTCGAGGAGTAGCGTGACTGCGCCCGACGAATTCGCTGCCGCCCGCGCCGCCATGCTCCACCTGCAGATTGCCGCGCGCGGCATCCTCGATTCCCGTGTGCTCCGGGCCATGGGCGATGTGCCGCGCCATGAGTTCGTCGCCCCCCACCTCAGGTCCCATGCTTATGACGATGGGCCGCTGCCTATCGGCCATGGCCAGACCATCAGCCAGCCCTACATCGTGGCGCGCATGACGGAACTGCTGGAAGTGGCCGGGCATCACCGCGTGCTGGAGATCGGCAGCGGCTGCGGCTACCAGACTGCGGTGCTGTGCCGCCTGGCCGGCCATGTCTATGCCATCGAGAGACTGGAAGAGCTGGCGGCCAGGGCGCGGGATAATCTCAGGCGCGCCGGCATTGAGAACTATTCCCTGGCCTGCGCGGACGGAACACGCGGCTGGCCGCAACATGCCCCCTTTGACCGGGTGCTGGTGGCCGCCGCCGCGCCGGCGTTTCCCGCGGCGCTGGTCGAGCAGCTTGCTGTGGGCGGCAGAATAGTGGCGCCCCTGGGGCCGCGCCATGTGCAGCAGCTCACGCTGGGCGTCAAGCGCGCCGACGGCGGCCTCGACACTTCGACACACGGGGCCGTGGTGTTCGTTCCCCTCATTGAGCCTGGGCCGCATTCTGCATGACGGTGCGCTTGAGCGCAGCCTCCACGTCCTCCAGCTTCATGGGCTTGCTGATGTAGTCGTCCATACCCGCGGCAAGGCACTTTTCGCGGTCGCCCTGCATGGCATGGGCCGTCATCGCGATGACAAAGGGGCGCGGGCCTCCGTTCTGGTTCTGCCTCAAGCGGCGCGTCGCCTCATAGCCGTCCATCACGGGCATCTGGCAGTCCATGAACACGACATCATAGGGCAACTGCCGAACCATGGTCACGGCCTCCTGGCCGTTGGCGGCAACATCCACACGGCAGCCCAGCTTCTCAAGCATGCGAGTCGCCAGCTTCTGGTTGACGGCGTTGTCCTCGGCCACCAGCACCCGCCACGCCCTCTGGGCAGAGGAGGTGGCCGGTGCCGCGGGTTTGATATTGCTGGTCGTGGTCACCTGCGAAGTGCTGCGACCCAGCACACGCGTAAGAATGTTGCGCAGCACGCTGGGGCGCAGAGGCTTGGACAGTACGGCCTCCACCAGATTCTGGGGCAGGGTCACGTCGCGCGTGCGCACACTGGCCGTCATGATGACAATGGGCAGGTCGCGCAGGCTGCTGTCCCTCTTGATTTCCTTGGCCAGCTGAATGCCATCCATGCCCGGCATCCGCAGGTCAAAGAGGCCGGCATGGAAGGACTCGCCGGCCGCCTTGGCCTCGCGCAGTTTCATCAGGGCGCCAAAACCGCTGCCGCAGGCCTCCGCCACAAGGCCCAGCTGGGCCAGCTGCTCGCAGACCACGCGCTGGGCCGTTTCATCGTCATCGGCCACGAGGACCCGGGCCCCCTGGGGCAGCACAAAGTCCGGCTTGGCTGAAGTCTCACCCTTGCCGATCTTCAGCTCCACCTCGAAGTAGAACGTGGAACCCGTCCCCAGCTCGCTGCGCACGCCCATGCTGCCGCCCATGAGTTCAACGAGCTGCCTGGAGATTGCGAGGCCCAGGCCCGTGCCGCCAAAGCGCCGCGTGGCTGAAGCATCGGCCTGGTAAAATTTCTCGAACAGCCGGTCCAGCCGCTCGCGCGGAATGCCGATGCCCGTGTCCGAGACGGAAACTCTCAGGCGGTTGGTCGTGTCCGTGCGCCAGACATTGGCGACCTCGATCAGTACGTGCCCCTGCGACGTGAACTTGATGGCGTTGCCCACCAGATTGACGAGCACCTGCCGCAGGCGACCGGCATCCGCCACCAGACAACGGGCCGCCGCGCTGTCGTAGCTGACCAGCATGTCCACGCCCTTTTCGGCCGCCTTGGGTGCCAGCAGTTCCGCCACCTCATTGACGGCCTGGAACAGGTCCGTCTCGACGGGCTCCAGCGTCATCTTTCCGGCTTCAATCTTGGAGAAGTCCAGGATGTCGTTGATGATGGTCAGCAGGGCCTCGCCGGAGTTGCGAATCGTCTCGGCGTACTCGCGCTGCTCGTCATTGAGCCTGGTGTCGAGCAGCAGTCCAGTCATGCCGATCACACCGTTCATGGGCGTACGGATTTCGTGGCTCATGTTGGCAAGGAACTCGCTCTTGAGGCGCGTAGCTTCGTTGGCCTTCTCCAGGGCCTGGTCGAGTTCGCGGTTCTTGGCTGCCAGTTCCTCGGCATAGGCTTTCAGGCGCACTTCCGCGGCCTTGCGGGCGCTGATGTCCCGAAGGAACCCGCTGAACACGAATTTGCCGCCGATCTTCACTGCCGAAAACGTGACCTCAACCGGGAACTCATGACCATCGCGATGCAGCGCCACCAGTTCCATCCGCTTGTTGAGAGCGTGGGGCACTCCCGTCGCAAGGAACCGCTGGATTCCGGCCCGATGTTGTTCACGGAACCGCTCAGGAATGATGAAATCGGCCAGGTCCCTGCCGCCGATCTCTTCCACACTCCAGCCGAAGGTGTTCGTGGCTTGTGGATTCCACGACACAACATGGCCCCTCTCGTCGATTCCCACGATGGCGTCGAGGGCGTTATCCACAATGGCCCGAACCTCGCGGGCGCCGTCTCGCACCCGTTGCTCCGCCAGCACACGCTCGGTCACGTCGATGTGCATGACCACGGCGCCCGTAGACTGTTCCCGTGCCACCGGCGCCACCATGAGCCGGAACCAGCGCTGCTGCTCGGGACCATGGCATGGATACTCCAGCGTGAAAAGTCGGGAGTGACCCGAAAGCACCGAGCGTATGCCTCGCGCGACATCCGCCGCGCCCTCAGAGCAAGGACCCCGGGAGGCTTCACACACTTCGATGTAGTTGACGCCCACGCCAAAGTCGCTGCCGCTCATGGCGTTGTTGCGGGCAAACTCGCGCCAGGATTCATTGACCGAGAGTATCTTGCCGCTCTCGTTGAGGAGGGCCACGTGGGCGGGCAGAGCATTGAGCACGTCGCGCTGGGCCGCTTCACTCAGTCTCAGGGCTTCCTCGGCGCGCTTGCGCTCGGTGATGTCGGTGAGGCCGGCGAAAATGGCGGGGCTACCTTCAAAGGGCATGATCTGGGCCGCAAGCGAGGCCCAGAATTCGGTCCCGTCGCGCCGGCGTACCTTGATTTCGAAGCCCTGGGCGCGTCCTGACTCCGCCAGTTGCTGCAAAAGCCGTGTGCGGTCTTCAATGTTCGCGTAGAAGTCAGGTGTCCTGTGCCCCGGCAGACTCCCGTCTTCCTCGTGCAGTACCTCGTGCAGCCGCTTGTTGGCAAACAGCAACTTTCCGTCCTCAACGGCGCTGATCAGCATGGCCACGGGCGAAGCGTTGGCAATGGCGCGGAAGCGCTGCTCGCTCTCGGCCAGCGCCCTGGCCGCGCGACTGCCGCGGTCGGCCTCGATACTTGAGGACACGACCTCCGCCAGGGCAACGACGAACTCCTGTTCGCGCGCGCTCCACTCGCGCCGGGGACCCACTTGCTCGTGGCATATCAGCCCGACAACCCGGCCTTGAGACCAGACGCGCACGTCCAGCATGGACGTGATGCCGAGCGGCGCCAGGTAGGGCTCTGCGAATTCCCGGGTGCGCGGGTCCTGCATGGCGTCGTGAGCTGCGATCACCTGCTCGCTCATCAAGGCCTTGAAGTAGGCCGGGAACTGGGAAGCGGACAACTCGACGTCCAGTGCCTGAGCGCGCCCGGCCTCTGTGGTGAAGATGCGCACGCCGCGAATGGCGCCCTGGTCTTCCGAAAGCATCCAGTAGCTGACCCGTTCAACGTTCAGGGCACGGGAAGCCGTCTCCAGCACGCGATCCAGCGTCGCCGGCAGGTCGGACTTGTCGCCCTGGGCCAGCGCAAAGAGCGCGCGCTGGTAGCTCTGTGCTTCCCTTTCCTCTTGCAGCCGCCGCTGCTCCGTCTCCCAGCGTTCGTGAATGTCGAGAACTCCCCCGATGTATCCCTTGAAGACGCCATCCGGCCCGAAGTGCGGCCGGCCTGCGTCCAGCACGCGGCGGTAACCTCCGTCATGACGCCGCATGCGGTACTCGGCATTGAAGGGCCGACGCTGCGCCAGAGCCGCCATGAACCGGTCCAGGATCGCCTGTCGCTCGTCGGGATGAACCAGTTCGGCCCACCCTGCCCCATATTCCGCGGTTTCGGGCCGCCCGGAAAACTCCCGCCAGCGGGAATTCACGTAATAGACCTGGCCCTCGGCATCTGTCGCCCAGAACATCACGGGCGTGGCCTCCGCCAGGGTGCGGAAACGTTCCTCGCTCTCGGCGATGCGGCGCTCAAACTCCACGCTTTCCGTAACATCCCGCGTGTTGAGCAGGAACTGCATTTCGCCCTTGGAATTTGGCGCCACGCGCCCCACGGTCTCCAGGTGCCGCCAACTGCCGTCCTTGTGCCGCGCCCGGTAGCGCAGCCGGTGAACGCTGCCGGGCTCGGCCATGCCTTGCTGCATGGCTTCCACGGCAGCGGGAATGTCGTCGGGGTGAACCATCTCAAGGCCGGGCTTCCCCACCAGTTCTTCGGGTGTGAAGCCGTTGATCTGGAGTGTGGCAGGCGACTCAAAGACTGTGATTCCCTCGGAGCTGAGCACCGTGAATCCGTCGGAGGATTTTTCGACCAGCATCCGGAACCGTTCTTCGCTGTCGCGCAACTCCCGTGTCATGCGTGTGGCCAGCGTCAGGGCCCTTCCCCGCAAGAGCCACAGTCCCTGAACCAGGGCCCACAGAAGAAGGCCGATGAATGTGCCGATGGCCCACACATAGGACTCCAGTCTGGCCCCCTCGGCGCTGAATTCCGGAGTGGCAAAGTGGCTGAGTTTCCAGCGGCGGCCTGCGATCTCGAAGATCTCCTCGCTTGCGTAAGGTGCGCGCTGCGGAGGCGTCTGCACATGACCGGAGATGGTGTCGAGCAGCGGCTCGGCCGGTGAACTGCTCACATCCTCAATGTGGATGTCAATATGCGCCGATGCGGCCACTTCGCCGGTGAGCAGGGGCGCCAGCAGCAGGGGCGCTCCCACCCATCCCTCCAGTGCCGCACGACGCTGTTCCACCGTGTCCGTGGGCGCGCCGTTTCGATAGATCGGCAAGTAAAGGACGATGCCCCCGCCTGCATCTGAGAACTGGGCAAAACTGAACTTGGCCGAAAGCGCGGACCCACCCGTGTCCCGGGCCCGGTCCTGGGCCTGCCTTGCCTCGGGCAGGGTGCCCGCATCAAAGCCCAGCGCCATTCCATTTCCCTTGAGCGGCTCCACGAACTTGATGGGGCGGTACTCTTCGCGGTGACCGGGCGGATCGATGGTGAAGTCGGGGGCACCGTCCTGGCGTGTGGCCGCAACAAACTCCCCGGCCCGGGCAGCCGGCACACAAGCAATGTAGGTGAAGCCCTTGAGCCCCGGGAATCTCTGACTCAGGGCAAGGCCCTGCACGTACTGGCGCCACTCGTCGCGCTCGACGGACTTGCTGGCCGCGAACAGGCCTTGGGCGCCACGCAGCGCCAGTTCACAGTCCGACAGGCGATTGGAAATCGACTCCCGCGAAAGGCGCACCTGCTTCTCGAAGCGGGCACGCTCTCGCTCCTGCGCTGCGTTCTCTACGGCGCGACTGACAAACCAGGTGGCCGCCAGAGCCACCAACAGCACCAACAGCGGAAGGCCATAGCGCAACATGGTCGCACCTCGATTAGCCCTCGCCATGCTACAAACTGTGTATTTTATCAAAACTACAAAATAACCAAATCCGAGTCTGGCCGTCCGGCCTCGGGCGTTCCCTTCCGCACGCGCCATGATCCTCGTTAGAATCCTGCACATCTTGCACAGGATCAGGGCCCATGCCTGAGCCGACGGATCGCAGTGGAAGAATGCGGGAGATCTCGCCCGACGAACTGGACTTCGCCAAGGAAGAGCCCGTCAGCGGCTTTGACTTCGACGCCAAGGACCGCCGTCGCTTTCAACGGGCCTCACTCGACGTGCCCATTTCCCTGACGCTGCTGAACGCCGAAGGAGCAGAGCTCTGCCGCGGTCGGGCCTACCTGCGCGATCTCTCGCTCGACGGCGCCTTCCTCACGGCCATTGAAATTGAAGAAACGTCGGCGGGGGTGAAGCCTGAAGAACTGGGCGAGTTCAAGAAAATCCACTTCCAGATCCTCGACGGTCCATTCAAAGGCGTCAAAGCCACGGCCAAGCCGGTTCGTGTCGGCCAGAAGGCCGGGGGCATGGGCGTGACGCTCGAAAAGGGCTTCGACCTCAGTATCGTCTGACGGCTGCGGTTCACCGACTAGCGCGGCGGGGGACCTTCGCCGGGACCACGGGGAGGCGGACCCCCGGGACCGCGCGGGCCGGGGCCTCCCCCTGGACCTTCGCCGGGACTGCGGGGAGGCGGGCCACCGGGCCCGCGAGGACCAGGACCATCCCCCGGACCTTCGCCGGGAGCGCGGGGAGGCGGACCACCGGGCCCGCGAGGACCAGGACCATCCGGCGCTCCGGGTGCCCTGGGTCCCGGACGATTGGCGCCGTTGCGGAACTCGTCGAGACTGATCTTACCGTCTCGGTCTTCGTCCAGGTCGCGCATCATGCGGGGCTCGGCTTCGTCGGAGCCCAGGCTGCCGTCTTTGTTCTTGTCCAGACGGGCAAAGACTTTCTCGGGCTTATGACCGTCACGCCACTCGTCGAGGTCCAGCTCGCCATCGCGGTTGCCATCAAGGTCCTTGAGCAACTCGGCCTCTACTTCCGTCTTGTCCAGCTTGCCATCGCTGTTCTTGTCGCGCAGACGGAACGCATCTTCGGGGCGCTGAGGTCCCGGCTGGCGCGGAGCTGCTGCCTTGAATTCGTCGAGCGTAATCCTGCCATCGTCGTCAGAGTCCATGCTTTCGAGCATGCGCTCGTCCACCTCCGGCCCCTCCAGCGTCCCATTCTCGTTGCGGTCCAGCCGGGCAAATTCGTCTTCCGGCCTGGGCGGTCTGGGTCCGCGCGGCTTGAAGTGCTTCTTGAATTCGGCAAGGCTGACCTTGCCGTCCTTGTCGTCGTCAAAGTCCGTGTGGCCGGGATCTCCGAACTCGTTCTCATCAAGCCCGTTGTCGTCGTTGGCATCAAGGTGGCTGAACACATCCTCGGGCCGTGGCGGCTGGCCGGGCTGACCGGGCCTGGGCGCCTTGGGCTTGGGCTGCGCCTGCATGACCTGGGGCCCGAACTTCCCGCCGGCCTTCAGTTTGCGCTCCTTGCCCTCGGCGAACACCGCCACCTCGCCTGTGCTGACGCTGACAGTGACCTCAAGCGTAGCGGCACCGTCGCGCGCGAGTTTGCGGGGGCCATGGAGGCGATCGTAGTCCGTGAGCGTGTCGTCCAGGTCATCAGCGATGGTGCTCGCCTTTGCCGTGACCGTGAACTCCGTGCCTGCGGCGGCCCGAACCGTCACAGACCCGGCGCGCACGTTGAGCTCGCCCTGGGCCAGCTTCACCCGCGCCGAGCCATCGAGCACCACAAGGGCGCCTGGGTCCATGCGGTAGACGCTACCCGCCGAAAGCTCGATCACGGTGCCGTCCGTGCTCTCGCCGCGCGTGGCGGTCGCGGCATAACTCGTGCCGTCGGCACAGACCTGCCGACCCTGCCGGTCGGCCTGGGCCATGGCGATGCTGACACCTTGCGCGCCGGCCGGGGGGGTGCCGGCGGCCGGAGGAAAGAACAACACGGCCACCAGCGCGGCTGCGGCCGCAATGCCGGTGCCGGCCAGCGTGAACTGAACGATGCGGGCACTTCGGCGGCGCGCGTCAACGCGGGCCACGAGTTCGTCAACCACGTGCGCATCCACCGGGCTGGCGCCCTTGCGCGAAAACTCGCCACTCTTCAGCAGCCATGCCGTCACGTCAGCCACATCGCCAGACTGGGCGTCCGAAAAGGCCTCAAACTCGGCGCGCAACTGCGCGTCAGCCTGGAGCAACTGCTCAAAGGCGACGCGCTGCGGCAACGACAGCGAATCGTTGAGAGCGGCTGCGAACAGGTAGCGGGCTTCCTGAGTGTTCACGTTGACTCCTTCGCGTAATCGGCGAAGACGGGAAGACGTCCCAGCTTTTCCTTCAGCTTCAATTTGGCGCGCGACAGCTTCATGGCCACGGCCCCCAAGCTCTGGCCCGTCGCGGCTGCCACTTCATGCAGCTCCAGCCCTTCAAAGAAGCGCAACAGCACCACCTCGCGCTGCCCTGCCTCCAATGTGCCGACCGCCTCCAGCACAGCCTGGCTGACCTCGGTTTCCTCAGCCCGGCTGAGATCCCGCCCTACCCACGCCGTCTGGTCCGCTGCTTCCTCGCCAAGCGTGCGCTTGCGCGAGCGGATGTGATCGACACAGGCATTGCGCAGCACACGGTAAAGGTAGGGGAGAGTCTCGCGGGTTCGGCTGAGATTCTGGCGGCGCTCCAGCAGTTTGACGAAGGCCTGCTGGGCCACTTCCTCACCCTCGACGATGTCGCCCAGCATGCGCGAGCAATAACGCACGGCCCGGGCGAAGTGCTCCCGCACCAGCTCACCGAAGCTCTGCTCAAAGTCGCCTTGCAAGGCCGTCACAAAAGCGCTCACATCCGTTTCACGGAGTCAGAGAGTCCGAATTCACGCCAAATCCCGGAAAAACGGGGGGCGCCAGGGGGTCGATCATACGAACACCCCTGGCGCCCGCGTTGACACCAGATGGGTCAGCCCTTCAGCAGATCCGGGTGATCGACGTCGATGGTCTTGAACAGGCCAAACAGGTTCAGGATGATCGCCAGCCCCACGGCCGCCTCCGCCGCCGCCAGAATGATGATGAACACGGCGAAAATCTGCCCGTCCAGTCCGCCGCCGGCAGCTCCAAAGGCCACGAAGTTGATGGCCGCTGCATTGAGCATCAGCTCAACGCCCATGAGAATCGCCACGGCATTGCGGCGGCTGACGATGCAACCCACGCCCAGTGAGAACATGAGCAGGGAAAGCAGCAGGTAGGCATCGGTGCCCAGCCTGAAGGGCATTCCGGCGACTTCCACGGCGGCCAGGGTGGCAGACATCAGAATTTCTCCGGCTCGGCGTCTTCTGTCTTGCGGCGGGCAATGTAGGCAGCACCCACAAGCGCCACAAGCAGGACCACGGACGCCACCTCAAAGGGCAGCAGATAACTGGTCAAAAGGGCGTCACCCAGGGGCACGACGCTGGCCGTGCCTTCGGACGCTTGCTCAGAGGCTTTGCCCACGAACCAGCCGTTTGTGATCTTGGGGTCCACGGCCTGGCCCGCGGCATCTTTGGCCCGTGAAAGGCCGGGCAGGCGCCCGATCATGATCATGTACAGGGGGCCCAGCACCATGCCCATCGCAAGGCAGCCGGCCAGGGTGCGATCGACCTGCTTCTTGCTGCTAAGCAGGGGCTGGCGGTTGGTCAGCATCACGCCGAACATCAGAAGCACCGTCGTGCCGCCGACATAGACCATGATCTGCACCACCCCCAGAAACTGGGCATCAAGGAAAAAGTAGATGCCTGCCACTCCGCACAGGCAAATGAACAAAGAGACCGCCGCTCGGGCCACTTCCTTGGAAAGCATGACCCACACAGCGGATATCAAGGTCACCACGAACACGACCACAAACGTGCCCAAGTGTACCCAGTCTGTCAGCGCGCCAAGGACCATGGGTCAGTTGCTCGAAGGGTTGTCCGGTTTGGGGGCAGGGGCCGCGGGCTTGGCCCCGGGAGCGGGCGCCGCCGCAGGCTTGGGCGCAGCCGCCGCAGCCTTGGCCTTCTCTGCGGCCGCCACTTTCTTGAATTCCGCCTCAATCAGCTTCGCCTCTTCGTGGGCGGCGAGATACTGCTGGTGAACCTCTGGCGTATAGATGCGGTTGCGCAGCATGTCCTTGACCAGCGTCGTGCGAGAGAAACCCGAGTAATCCCATTCGCGGCCGTGGTGAATGCAGTCGCTGGGGCAGGGCTCCGTGCATAGCCCGCAGAAGAGACACTTCGAGTAATCAATCGTGAAGCGCGTCAGCAACTGGTCCTTGCCCAGGCGCACGCCCTCAATGACGATGCATTGCACGGGGCAAACCTTGGCGCACATCAGGCACATGATGCACTTGCTGGGCTCCAGGTAATGTATGCCGCGATGCCGCTCGCTCACCTCTTCCCGGGCGCGCTCCACCCCTTCATCCGGATACTGGTAGCAGTAGATGCCGCGCTTCTCCGGACCCTTACCCGTCTGAAACATATGCTTGATGGTCACACCCATGCCAACGGCCGTTGACTTGAGGTGATAAGCGATGTTCTGGAAGTAGCCGCGCGCCATGTTGGTCCGTCCTGCCGCCCTGCCGCCCGTTACAGCCCAAACCAGTTGCCGAAGAACAACGTCCAGACCGTCTGGAGGACCAGCACCACCAGCGTGAATGGCAAGAGCACCTTCATGCAGAGATACATGACCTGGTCGAGGCGGATGCGCGGCAGCGTCCAGCGCAGCCACATCATCACGAAAATGAGGAACAGGCCCTTGAACACCATCCAACATCCGCCCCACAGGGCATAAACCAGCTTGCCGAAGCTGAAACCGGCCGCGCCGCCGTCGTAGGCCCAATGGAAAATCAGGCCGTCAACGATGGGAATGGGGCTGGCCCAGCCCCCCAGAAACAGGACCACGCAGACCGCGCTCATCGCGTACATCTCGCCGTACTCCGCGAGGAAGAACAGCGACCAGCGCATGCCCGAATACTCCGTCAGGAAGCCGGCAATCAGCTCGGATTCGGCCTCGGGCAGGTCAAAGGGGGCACGCTTCGTATGCGCCAGTATGCCGATGTAGAACATCAGGGCCACGGGAATCAGCAGCGGGTATTTGACGATGTTCCAGCTCAGGATGCCCCCGAACTGGGCGACTTCGATGTTCGTGGTCAGCCGCCCAGCCTGCTCGAAGGCATCGGGCACCCCGACAAAGGTGTAGCCCACCATCTGCATGTCACAGATCTTGACGAGGTTCAGGCTCATGCAGGGCACCGCCACACAGAGCGCAGCCAGGCCCATGGGTATCTCATAACTGACCATCTGCGCGCCTTCGCGCATGCCACCGTAGAGCGACCACTTGTTGTTGCTGGCCCAGCCGGCAATCACAACACCGACGACGGACACCGCGCCGGCCGAAAGCACGTAGAAAAGGCCGTTTTCCATGGCCGCCGGAACGCCGATGGGCGTGGTGTTGTCTCCCCACGGGAAGAAGGGCACCACCACGAACATCACAAAAGCGCTGGCAAACACGAACATGGGGGCCAGCACAAACAGCGGGCGATCGGCCGCCGTGGGCGTGACGTCTTCCTTGGTAAGCAGCTTGATGCCGTCGGCCAAGGTCTGGAGCAGGCCCACGGGTCCGACACGCATGGGTCCCAGACGAGACTGCATGTAGGCCGAAACCTTGCGCTCGCCCCAGATGGCCATGAGGCCCAACACCGAGATGAAACCCAGCACCGAGAGCATCCAGATGCTAAGGAACTCCCCATAGTTGATGAAATTCAACAGGCCCGGGTCCGAAATGGGCCGGTTCAGCGCCTCGGCAATGCGGTCGGCAATGATAAGCAGCGGATACGACATTGCGTCCAAGCCCTGCATGGAGTGTGAGCGCAGACTTTTACCAGCGCGTCGAAAAACGTCTACTGGATAATACCTGTGACGGAAGGCGTAGACCCGGCCCAACGGTTCAGCCGAACAGGCGGGTCGTAACGCTGTCCAGCACTTCCAGGCGCCGCCCCGAAACGGACTTGCGATACTCCGCATGGACCTGGGGACAGGTGAACGGCAGAACGGGGTTGCTCAGCTTCAGGTCGAAGTACATCTCCCGAAGGAGAAACTCCTGATGCGGGGTCAGTTGATTGGCTTCGCACAGCTTCTTGAAGATGTCTTCGTCGGCCACGGCTATGCGCCCGCGCGGCTGCCTCTGCCTCAACCACAGCAGGATGGCCAGCAGCGCCAGCAGCAGAAGGGGTGCCGCCAGCCAGGTTGCCTCCGCCTCCGGAGCCGCCTCGCGCTTTCCACCAAACATGGTCAAGGACTCTGCCATGGCTCAAGCCGTCTCCAGGGCCGGGCTTTGGTCACGCTTTTTCGCCAGGCGCGCCAGCGCGGCATCAATGCGGGTGTTGATACTGTCAAGGGGCTCGATGGCGCGCCTGTCGGCGAGCCATTGCTCAGCGCCCGGCGGGCTGGTTTCGCGGATGGCCCAGACGCCGCTCATGCGCATGAGTTCGCTCTCATCGTGAAGCATGGCCTTCATGATCTGGGCAGCCTCCTCGACGCCCAGGTTGTATAGCGCCTTGGCGGCATTGCCGCGGATGCGGTTGTTGGCGTCGCTGAGATAGGGAATCAATGCGCGTGCAAGGCCGCGCTCGCCCAGTGCCTCCACCGCCTCAATGGCATTGGCGCGCACACGCTTGTCCTCGTCGCCGAGCAGGCGCCCGATGGCGCGAATGGCTGCCTCACTGCGCAGCGTGGCCAGCATATTGACGACGCTGGCGCGCACCCTGGCGTCCTGGTCATTCATGAGGGCCAGCAAAGTCTCGCCCATGCGGTGGGCGTTGTGCGTGCAGTCCAGCAGGCGCAGGGCCCTCAGGCGCACGGCGGGCTCCGCGGCATCGATTTCACGGCGCAGTTCCTCGATGACGCCGTCATCCACGTGGCGGAGCACAGCGCCGGCGGCGCGGCGGTCGGCCTCGCTCATGCTCTCAAAGCGCTCGACATAGCGGGCATAGGCGCGCCTGGCCACGAAGGTGGAGGCGAGATCGCGCACGTCAGTAAAGCGGCTTTCAATGAGGCGAGTGGCCGCCTGCAGGGCGCCGGGGTGGCCGCGATCGGCCATCTGCTCGAAGGCAAAGCGCACACTGCTTTGACGCTTGGAGGCGACCAGCCTCGAGAGCAGGTCCTGGACGTCGCCCAGGGGCAGGGCCCGCAGGCGGGCAAAGCAGTCCTCGGCGATACTCTGATCGCGGGACTCGCAAAGCGTGCCGTAGAACTCGGCCTGGCTGCGGCCGGGCATGTTGAGCCTCGAGAACTCCTGCATCAGGCGGCGCAGGGCCCGCGGCGGGTAGCGGTCCACATGGCCCTGCATCATGGACAGAAACGGCACCTGGCCCGCCGCGATGAGCGTCTTGCGCAGGTCCTCGTCACTGACCTGCTCATCCAGCAGATAGCCGAAGTTGACGTTGACCTCCTGGCCGCGCTTGAGGCCAAAGGCCCTCAGGGCAATGGCGCGGATGTCCACCCTGTGGTCGGAGAGTCGCTCAAACAGGAAGGCCAGAACGCGCACGTCGTGGCGCGCAACCAGAAAACGCTCCACGGGTCCCGGCTCATCGCGGTTGGCTTCGCGCTCGGCGCGCAAGGCATCGGTCACCAGCGCCCTGCATTCGCCCCCGACACTGAGCGCACCCTCCAGAACGAACTCGCGCCGGTGCCTCGAAAAACTCTCTGTGGCCAGTTTGAAGGCCCTGAACAAGTGGCGCGCGTGCTCATGCAGACGCTCGCGCTTCTTTACGCTGCCCAAATCCGCGTCGCCCGCGGCGTCTTCGCGCTCCGACTGATAGCGGTCAACGACGCGTCGAAAGGCTTCCTCGGCGCGATCGGCATACTCGCTGCGGGGGTCCGACAGCAATTCGGCAAGAGTCTCGGAGCACTCGTAACTGACGTTCAACTCCAGCAGCCGCAATACGACACCTCGCGCCTCGTCGTCACCGTCGCGGGCGACATCCGCCAGTACCGCGCGCAGGGCATGAACGGAGTCCACCATGGCGGACTGGGCCATGAGCGGCAGCTCGTCAAATCGCAGGATCAGGGCCCGATGGGCCGGCTCATCGTTGGACGCTATGAGGGCGTTGACCGCGGCGATCTTCAAGGCCTCATGCTCGCTGTCCAGGGCCGCCAGCATGGCCGGCACCACATGACGGGACTGCACGAGTCGAAGTGCAGAAAAGGTCTCGGCGACGCCCATGGCAACTCCACATAAAACACCGAAACTATAAAATCTCTAAATGCCCCCTGCAAGGCAAATCACACCACCAGCATGGCGTCGCCATAACTGAAAAAGCGATAGCGTCGATCAATGGCCTCCAGGTAGGCGCGACGCGTGAACTCGACCCCCGCCAACGCCGCCACCAGGAAAATCAGCGTGCTGCGCGGCAGATGGAAGTTCGTCAGCAGTGCATCCACGCAGCGAAAGCGCCACGGAGGATAGATGAACAGCCTCGTGCGCCCCGCTCCAGGCACCACCTGGCCGCGCTCGTTGGCCATAGTCTCGAGGGTGCGGCAGGCCGTAGTGCCGACGGCGACCACGCGCCCGCCCCGGGTTCTGGCCGCTGCGATGTCGGCGGCAGCCTGGGCGTTGACTTCGTACTCTTCCGCATGCATTTCGTGACCGGCCAGGGTGTCGGCCTTGAGCGGCCGGAAGGTGCCCGGCCCCACGTGCAGCGTCAGGAAGCTGCGGCGCACCCCTGCGCTCTCCAACGCCCGGAACACGGCGGGCGTGAAGTGCAGGCCCGCAGTGGGCGCGGCTACGGCGCCGTCACGGGCGGCGAATACGGTCTGGTAGCGCTCGCGATCCTGGGAGGCATGGAGGTTGCCCCGCTTCTCGCGGCGGATGTAAGGCGGCAGGGGCATAGAGGCGTGGTGTTCGATGAGCGATTCGATGTCTGCGGCGGGCGCGTCAAATCGCACGCGCCAGTGGCCAGGGGCGCCGAAATCACGCTCCAGAAGTTCAACTTTCCCGATCTCCGGCAGGCGCAGCGACTCGCCGACTTCGAGGCGGCCCTTGGATCCTGTAAGGGCCTCGTATTCGGCCGGCGCCAACGGCCGCAGCAGGAACAGTTCAACACTGCCGCCCGTATGGTCGCGGGTGGCAAAGAGTCGACAAGGCCTCACGCGCGTGTTGTTGGCGACAATCACGTCGCCTGTACGCAGCAAACTGGGCAGCTCGCGGAACATGTGGTGCTCGATCACACCCAGGTCGCGGCGCAGGACCATAAGCCGGCTTTCGTCGCGCTGCTGCGCCGGCTGCTGCGCGATGAGTTCCGGTGGAATCGTGAAGTTGAAGGTGTCCGAGCGCATGTCGCCCCGATTGTAGCCTGGACCCGAACGCCAGTGAGCAATTGAACCGAGGACGCGCCAAGCTACCCTTGCAGCCCGAAAACACCGACTCCTGGAGAAACCATGGCCATCGAACGCACGCTCATCCTCGCCAAGCCCGACGCCGTTCAGCGCGGGCTCGTGGGCGAGATCATCAAACGCTTTGAAGCTCGCGGACTCAAAATCATCGGCCTCAAGTTGATGCAGATCACGAAGGAACTCGCCGCTAGGCACTACGCCGCCCACACGCAGAAGCCCTTCTACCCCGGCCTCGTCAGCTTCATGACGTCCGGGCCCGTGGCCGCCATGGTCCTCGAGGGCCCCAAGGCGATCGACGCCTGCCGGAAGGTCATGGGCAAGACCTTCTGCACCGACGCCGAGCCCGGCACCATCCGCGGCGACCTGGGCGTAAGCCGCGGCATGAACCTCGTGCACGGCAGCGACGGCCCCGAGGCCGCCAAGAAGGAAATCGAGCTGTTCTTCAAGCCCGAGGAACTGCTGGAGTACAAGCGCGCCGGTGACGCCTGGGTGCTCAACGACGAAGACCGGGCCTGACGCAGCAATCATGCACCAGCGCGGACGGCGAATCCCGTCCGCGCTTTCATTTTAAATGGCCCGCGAGGAGGCTTGACACCAATTCTCCATAAACTATAAAATCTCGATAACTGCCCGCGCAGAGGTGCGCCGTGAAGTCCATCCCGCTCAAAGACGCCCGACCCGGCATGGTGCTGAACCGCCAGATCGAAGATTCCCTTGGCCGCACCCTGGTGGCCGCAGGCGAGAAGCTGAGCCCGGAGCTGATTCGCGTGTTGATGAGGCGAGGCTACGCCGAAGTGGAGATCCGCGATGATGCGGCCCTGGTCCGGGGCGCCATCCATGGTGCGGCCGAGGACGCGTCGGCCGGTACCGATCAACTGAGAGCCGAACTTGATGCGCGCTTTGGCCCCCCGAGCGCTGACGAGTACCGGCAGATGCTCTGTCGCGCCGCCTGGCGCGTGCTCAGTGAACGAATGCAGGCGGCCCCTTGAGTGAGGTCTTATGCCGCGCACGGTGGACATGCCCAAGAAGTTGATGGAATTGATCGGCGCAGTCGACGAACTGCCGACGCTACCCGACATCGTGCTGCGCATTTCGCGGATGACGGTCAGCCCGCAGACCAACGCCGCGGACATCGGGCGGCTGATCAGCAACGATCCCGCGCTTTCCAGCAAGGTCCTGCGCCTTGTCAACAGCGCCTACTATGGCTTTCCGCGCAAGATTGCCAGTGTCACCAAGGCCATCGTGCTGTTGGGTTTCAACAAGGTGAAGAACATGGCCATCTCGGCCAGCGTGGCGGACCTCTTCTCCGGGGCCGTCACGGAGGGCTTCTCGTTCAAGCAATACTGGCACCACGCCGTGGCGACCGCCATAGCAGGCGAACTTCTGGCCAAACGGCTGGCGCCTCAGCGCGCCGACGATGCATTCGTGGGCGGGCTGCTGTCGGAAATCGGCAAGGTCATGGTGGTAAGCCTCGCGCCGGACATCTACGCGCAGGTGCTGCGCGACGCCCGCACATCAGTCCTTGACCTGCGCTCAGCGGAGGTCCGCGTGCTTGGCTCGGACTTCTGCAGCAACGGCGCCACGCTGGCCGAAACCTGGCAGTTCCCCGACCCTCTCGTTCGCGTGATTCGCCACTTTCGCGACCCCGATCAATGCCGCGAAGACCGCACGCTGCTTGATCTGGTCCATGTCGCCACGGCCCTGGTCTGGGCCCTGGGCCACCCCGGCGCGGCCGAGACCCTTGTGCCGACGCTGCGCGGCTCGGCCTTCCGCAACCTCAAGGTGAACGAGCCCCTGCTGACAGAAGTCGGGGTGGAGTTCACGCGCCAGTGGGCGCTGGCCGGCGCACTCCTGGAAATGGCCCAATAACATGTTCGAGAATGACGAAACCTCCCGCGCGCCCGGCGAGCACTCCACTCGACCGGTCAACACGCGCCTGCTCGAACTTCACGAAAGCCCGCGCGCGGCGTTGGATCGTGTCTATGTGCGCGTGCGCGCATACCTCTCGCGGCTGGCCGGCCTTCACTCGACGCAGGACCTTGAGCAGACCCTGGCGCTTGCCTGCCGCGCGCTGGGCGAGCTCTTCGACGTGGCAAGCTGGCGCATCTGTCGCTACGACGCATCCGAAGGCTGCTTCCGCACGCTCAAGGAAAGCCCGGCGCTGAAGCAGTCGGCTCAGGAGTTCAACGATCTCGTCGACTACGCAGCACGCTCGCGCCAGGTGCTCTTCTTTGACATCCGCGAAACGCCGACGGATAACCTCAATTACGACGGCGGCAGGCGCCCCACTGTGAACCTGTCCCGCCACACCAGCCACGTCACACTGGAACTGGAAGCGCGCACCATCTGTATGGTACCGGTGAGCGGACGCAACGGACCCCTGGCGGTGATCCTGCTCTGGATTCGGGACAAGGATGCCGCGTCGAAGCTGCTCGAGGCCGAACTGGTGCAGTCCCTGAGTCAGGAGCTGGGGGCGCAGGCCGAAAGCATTGCCATGAATGCGCGCCTGCGCCAGTTGGGCTCGCTGTTTGACAACATCCTCGAGAGCGTGCCGCAGGGCATCGTGGCCGTATCGCGAGATGGGCGGGTGATCGCCCTCAACGCCAATGCCGAGTTCCTATTCAACCTCAAGCGCATCTTCGTGCTGGACGAGCTGTTCGAGGATGCCCTGCCCCAGGCCATTTCCGGTGAGTTCCGCCGCATGATGGAGAGCCTGTTGCTCAAGCCGGGCAACGTGGAAACCCAGCTCAAGGTCGAACTCAACCAGGGCGCCCAGGTCAACCTTGGCATCTCCGCCAGCTACCTTCTGGACCGCCAAGGACAGCCCCTGGGCTACCTGTTTCTCTGCCGCGACCTTTCACTGTCCCTTGAGGTGCAGAAGCTGCGCGAACTCGACCAGCTCAAGACCGAGTTCGTGAACACCGTCAGTCACGAACTCAAGACGCCCCTGACCGCCATACTTGGCGGCCTCGAAATCCTCGCCTCCGACCTGGCGGCCGTGCCCGAGGAGCAGCGGGAGTTGCTGGGTGTAATCAACGATTCCGCACTGCGTCTGCGTGACCTGATCTTCGACCTGCTCAATCTCTCGCGACTCGAATCCGGACGGGTGCAGCTGAAGGAGGCGCCTTGCGAGCTGCGCCCCCTGATCGAGGGCGTTGTGCGACTGCTGCCGGCCCACCCCAGGCACCACATCGAAGTCGACGTTCAGCCGGGCCTGAGCGCCGTGCTGATGGACGGCGACAAGATCCGCCAGGCGCTGACCAATTACAGCAGCAACGCCATCAAATACTCGCCCAAGGGCGGTCGCGTGATCATCAGTGCCCGTGCCGAGGGCGAAGAACTGGTGCTGAGCGTCAGCGACGAAGGCCTCGGCATCTCCCAGGAGAACATCTCCCGACTGTTCCAGAAGTTTTACCGCGTCAACGCCAGCTACACCGCCGAGATCGAGGGCACCGGGCTTGGCCTGGTCATCGTCAAGCGCATCGCAGAACTCCACGGCGGACGGGTCTTCGTCGAGAGTGAGCCGGGCCGCGGCTCCACCTTTGGCCTGCGCCTGCCGTTGAAAACGGTCACCCACGACTCAGAGCGCACCTGAAAACCCGCGCTTTACCCGCAGCGACGAGGCACTTACTCTCTCGCCCCGTGGACAACCCTGAAAATCACAGGGGCCATGTCGCGCTACTTGCGGCTCGACTGGCCTTTAGCGCCGCCGGCGTCGCCCTGGTCTGCATCGCGGCCCTGACTCAGGCCGCCTTTCCGGCCCTGGGCGCGGCCTTGGCCTTCTGGGCCGGTGAAGCGCTGGGCCTGGTTCAACTGGGCAGACGATTTGAAGATCCGGTCGCGCGTACCCTGCAATGCGCCTGCGAGGCCATGTGCGCGCTGGGCGTCTCAGTCATCCTGCCGCAGGCCATGCTGGTTGCCCTGATTCAGGTTGTGCATGCCCTGGTCGCCAGCGGCATAGGTACCGTCAGCGGCGCCCAGGGAAAGCCCCTGCCCCAACCGCGCGGTGAACCGGTGCGGCGCGTTCTGGCGGCCTTTGCCAACGCCTGCCTCGCACTGACACTGTTCGCGGCGTCCCAGGGCTACGACGTCCAGACCATGGTCGGCCTCAGCGGAACCGACCTTGCCTTGCTTTGCGCCGCCGTGGTGGCCCTGGCCGGCATCCGCTCGATCACCGAGTCAGGCTTGGCCGCCCGATGGGGCAAATAGGCGCGCCGGCACAGGATCCACCGGAACATGGGTGACGCCTCCACCGACTCGGGCCACGGAAAAGCCGGAAGTTCGCATTCTGCAGCGGCCTGCTAGAATGCGGTTCATGAAGCCCGTGGTGATCACCGGCCCTTCCGCCAACACCGGCAAGACTGAGCTTTGCTGCCGGCTTCTGCGCGCCTTTGCCGGTACGCAGGCCCTGAAGATCACACGCTTCCACCGCGAGTCGCACTGCCCCGTTCACGGAGCCCACGAACACGCCGACGACGCCTGCGACGGGTGCGACCCCGCGCCTTTCGGCTTTGAACTCGTGACAGACCAGGCTCGCCTGCGCACCCCCGGCAAAGACACCGACCGCTTTGCCCAGGCCGGGGCCTCAGCAGTGCTTTGGCTTCGCGCGGCTCCCCATGTTTTCGAGTATGCGCTGAGCGCCGCATTAAAGCAGTTGGACATGACCCGCCCCCTCCTGATCGAAGGCAACAGCGCGGCAGCAGTCAGCGCCCTGGATGCCAAGGTGGTGGTAATCTGGCCGCAGGTCACGCGCGGCGTCAAGGCCAGCGTCTATCCGGCCCTGAAACGGTGCCATCACCTGGTGCTGGTGGAGGCCGGCGAGGAGCCTCGAAGACGCTGGCCGCCCACACTGCGTCAGACCTGCGAACGTCTGGGCCTTCCCCAAAGCCGCTTGCCGGAGCCCCTGTGGCTGGGTGCCCAGTGGTGGAGGGAGCAGGGTGCCCTGCCGGAACTGGCTCAAGCACTACAAGTTGAACTTGGGCAAGGTCTTGCGTTTGAGGCAACGGGCCCTTGACGGCGGTATGAGACTTCTTACATTGTGTTGGGAAGGTACGTCAGGTGTCACGGTTATATCATTGGCAGTGATTATTGTTGTTAGGGCCGCTGCACCTTGCATACTTCTAACTTCAAATTTTGTCGCCAAAGGTCACAGATAATGGTTCAAACGACTCGCCGGGAACTGGACGTACCGCTGGAGACGCGCTCCCTCGCACCCCTCCGCGAGTTTGTGCGTGACGCCCTTGGCGGCAGCGGCCTTGGCCCGCGCATTTCGCGGGCGATGGTCATTGCCATCGACGAGGCGTGCTCCAGTATCATCCTGAACGCCAAGGAACACGGCGCCAGCGGCAACCTCAGGCTGTTGATTGACATTGACCCGACACGGGTCAAGGTCCACGTCTCTGACACCGGCAACGACTACGACATGGGCAGCGAGATCACGCGCGAGCAACTTCTGCGCGAATTCACCAAGAGCCGCAAAAACGAGCTGGGAACGTTCCTCATCCGTCGAATCGTGGACGAGTTCAGCTATGTGTTCAAGAAAGGCTTCCAAAGCGAACTGACGATGATCAGGTTCGTGTACGAAAAAGACGAACCAGAGGCCAACTGAAACTGCGAGTCATGGCCCAACTGCAAACCCGCCGCCCAGCGGCGGGTTTTCTGTCGGCGCACGAGTTACTTGAGCCCCAGCAACTGGGCCCGGGCTGTTTCCATATCGCTACCGCTTAGCAGAGCGTGAACGCAGTCTTCTTCGGGATTGGCGTTGCGCCAGAGAATCACGGCCATGTCGCCCGCCATCAGTTCCTTGAAGCCCTCAATACTGCCGTACTCCTTCTCAACCAGCGCGCGCCGGAAGGACATCAGCGTGAAGCGCTTGCTCTTGTCGTCGCCCGGCTTGCCAAACACCACCCACAGCACCTCGTAATCCTTGAAGGGATCCACGCCCCAGTTGACGGGCTTCATGCCGTCGATGCTCACCGTGGGCAGCTTGCCGGCCTTGGGGAACATCTCCTTCCACTTCTCAAAGCACACCTCCAGCGGCTTGTCGCCAGGGTCCACACTCATCACGCTGCGAGCCGCGCCGATGAGCTTGATGCTGGCCAGATAGGCAATGAACTGCAGGTCGCGCGCGGCGGCATCGCGCTCGGCTTCCAGCTTTCGGGAGCGTGTCTCCGCGGCCTTGGCGCGGGCGGCCTCTGCGTCGGCGGTGCGAAGTGCGACTTCCTTTTCATCCCGGGCCTTCTTCAGGTCAGCGCGGAGTTCATCCACATCGCGGCGGGAGTCACCAAGCAGTTTCTCCAGGCCCTCGAGCTTGGCCTTGAGCGTCGGGTCTTCAGCCGGGTCTTGGCGTGCCGTGGCAAAGAAGAAAACCGACACCAGCAGGCATGCCAGACTGACCGCCAGGGCCGCGCGGGAAGCCAGGCTCATGCCGTGGCTGTGCGGGTGGTCGTGCACGTGGCCCGGCTCGCCGTGGGAGTGGCTGTGAGTGGTGCCGTCGGAGTGGGTGTGGCCGGTGCTGGCGGCCTTCCTTTCGATGGCCGCCAGCACTTTGTCGCGCAGGCCCGACGGCAGCGCGGGAGACTGGGCCTGCAGGCCCGTGCGCAGCATGGAATTGAACCGCGTCTGCGTGTCAACGTAGTCGCGGCAGTGGCCGCAGGCGGCGAGGTGGGCCACAACACGGGCCCGCTCCTGGGCGTCGAGCTCGTTGTCCAGGAAACCCGCCCACTTGTGCCAAACGTTCAGGCACTCATGCTCGGCGGCAGAATTGTCAGCGTGCTGTGTCATGTCAATTCCGGCCCGAACCGGCCAAGTCGTCAAGTGTGCGCACGCGGTCCCGCATCATGGACTTCGCGCGCGACAACCTCGACATGACTGTGCCAATGGGAATCTCCAGCGCCCCGGCGATATCCTTGTAGGGGAGTTCCATCACCACATTCATCACAAGCACGTCGCGATAATCAACCGGCAGGGAGTCCAGCGCGCTCTTGAGGCGGCCGTCCAGGGACTCCCGGAAGGCCGGATCATTGAGCACCGTCTCAATGGCCTTGGCGCCGGAGTAGTCGCTGCGCAGAGCCGCCGAATCGTCGGGCAGCATGGGCTCGACCTCCTCAAAGCTGGCGCTTTCGTTGCGCAGCTTCTTGCGGCGATAGAGATTGATGAAGCGGTTGATCATGATGCGATGTAGCCAGGCCTTCAGGTTGGTGCCCTGCTCGTACTGATCAAACTTCTCAAAGGCCCGCAGAAAGGTGTCCTGCACGAGGTCTTCGGCGTCCTTGGCATTGCGCGTCAGGTTCATGGCGGCGCCGTACAACGGCCCCATGAGCGGAATCGCATCCCGCTCAAACACTGCTTTCGTGCCAAGCCCGGCCTGGTCCACACAATCCCCAAACACCCGGCCAAAGCCGGGCTATTCCAACTTCCCGGGCGGATTAATCAGACCCGGCCTGATTCTGTCAATGGTTACGCCGATGCCGGCACGGGGTTGGACGCGCCTCCCGGCGTGTCCTTCCTTTCCTCAGGCTGCTTGAACTGGGACAGCGTCACGTTTTCGTCGCGCCGCGTCTTGATGGCCTTCCAGAACGCGTCAATGAAAACGTCCAGCTTGCGCCGGCACAGCTTGGCACGACCGACAAGGTCGCGCAGCGTGAAAAAGCTCGTTGGACTCAGAGCCAGGCGGCCCAGCAGGCGCGTCGTCGAGAGTTTGGCCTTCTGCCGGACGTAGTGATCGATCTCCGGCAGGCGTTCGTCTGAGAGATCGAAGATGCAGCGCACCACCACGAACGGCAGCTTGAACTCCTCGGCCAGGTTCGCAATGGAAATGGCGCTCTGGTCCACGACGTCACACTGCGTGCGCTGGTAGAGTTCGTATTTCTCCGCCGGGTCGCGCACGGGGTCGAACACCGTCACGCACGAGCCCAGCTTGCCTCGCAAGTCCGGCACGGTCTTCAGCACGTAGCGCAGCAGATCCGTGGTCTTGTCCGGCAATTCCACGGCATTGGCGCGGCTTCCAATACCGATGGCGTTCTTGAACGCGTGGCAGACGACGATATCCCCGACCAGCAGACTGCTGTTGAGCGCCGTACCGAACCCCAGGCTGATGACCGCGAGAGGCTTGTCCACGGTGATGGCTTCGCGCAGGCCGCTGGCGGCCGCTTCAGGATTGTGTCCGGTGATCAGGATCTTGGCGCTGGCCTGCTTCCAAATACCGCCGTGAACTTCCCCGACTTTCTGCTTGTAGTAGCGCGGGTTCTCCAGACCCTCGATCAGGGAGAGGCCGTCCGACTCCGTCGGGGCGACAAACAACACTTTTGGCAGATCGCGCATCTTGCCCGCGCCGTTTCAGCCCAGTGAACTTCACAAGCCGGTCATGAACGTTTCACGGCTTGCCAGCCCAGTGACAAAGTTTGGCCACTTGGCCGCCATTGCGCAACTCATTTCTACAACGAAACGGGGGCGGTGCACACCGCCCCCGATCCTATCGGAAAATGAACCTGCTCAACTGAGTACCTCCGGGAAGATATCGATGCTCTCGGCTTTTTCTCCGCGCGCGAGCTTCTCCTTGTGCTCCGTGTACTTCTTGACCCATGCCTCCCAGGTCTTGCCGTCGGCCATATCGCGGCCGGTTTTCTCGACGCCGGCCACGAGGTGCCGCGCCAGTGTGATGACGTCCGGCCGATTGGCGGGGAAGTACTCGACCACGCGGTCGTCGGCGTTGAAGATGTAGCCCACGTGCTTGGTTCCGTCATGCAGCGTGATAGTCACGTCGCCGCGGAAGTCCACGGCCTCTGCCAGTGCCTGAGTCACGGCATCGCTCTTGGCCTTCTCCACGCCGGTTTCGATGTAGCGCGTGACGGGCGGGGGCGTGATGTTCTTGCCGCGGTCACTGTCTACGCCAAACAGCGTAGCCCGCGCCGTGGCAAAGAAACCTTCAATGGAACTGAACGTGTGGTTGACCGCGCTGGGCTCATAGCCGCAGTGAACCATGCAGCTTTGGCACTTGGTGTTGCCCGAAGCCCGTCCGTAGTTCTCCCACTTCGTTTCGGTGATCAGTTCCTTGAACGTACGCGCATAGCCCTCCTGCAGCAGGTAGCATGGGCGCTGCCAGCCGAAGAGTGAATAGGCCGGGCAGCCCCAGGGCGTGCACTCAAGGTGCCTCTTGCCCATGAGAAACTCCATGAACAGGGGGCTGAGGTTGAACTGCCACTTCTTCGGAGCCTTTTTAAAGAAGGCCCGAAACATTTCCGTGGTGCTGGCGCGCTCGCGCAGGAAACTCTGCTGGTCGGGCGCCTTCTGATAGTGGTAGCCGGGGCTGACCGTCATACCCTCAACCCCGATTTCCATCATGCGATCGAAGAACCTGCGCATGCGCTCGGGGTCGGCATTCTTGAACAGCGTGCTGTTGGTCGTGACGCGGAAACCCATCTTCACGGCCATCTGAATGGCCTCTTCTGCAACCTTGTAGGTTCCCTCACGACATACGGCGAAGTCGTGGTGCTCTTCGTCGCCGTCCATGTGCACGTTGATGGTGAGGAACTTGCTCGGTTGAAGCACACCCTGCTCCAGGCGCTGCTTCAACAGCAGTGCATTGGTGCAGAGGTAGATGTACTTCTTGCGCTTGACCAGCCCGGCCACAATTTCGCCGATACGCGAGTGCATCAGCGGCTCACCGCCCGGAATGGAAACCATGGGCGCGCCACATTCGTCCACGGCCTTCATCGCAACTTCCGGGTCCATCTCCTGCTTGAGGATGTGGGCGGGGTACTGAATTTTGCCGCAGCCCGCACAGGCAAGGTTGCAGCGGTACAGCGGCTCAAGCATGAGCACCAGCGGGTAGTGCTTTCGCCCCAGCAGCTTCTGCTTGATGACGTAACTGGCCACCGTCCACATCTGTGATAGCGGAACTGCCATGGATGTCCTTTGCTTTGAGGCGGACCAATTTAGTCCGAAATGCGCACCTGTCAATTGATGCGCTCTGCGCCCAGGCTCTTTGGAAACATGGCGCGACGCTCGGCTTGGGGTGGCACGGCCGGCCAATGGGCGTATCATTTTGTGCGTCGGCTGGGTGAAGGCATGGCGGAACTGAACACCGAAGAGCGGCTGGCTCAAGCACAGCAGGTGCTGGACCCCGTGGTTCCCTATCTCATGGGCGAGTCGCCTCAACCGGGCGAGCGTCCCAGAGCCGAGGCCTTCCTCGCCAACGCGCCCTCGCTTTACGGGCACCAGCTTCCCTTCGAGCAGATTCTGGCGTCCATGGATATCGGCGTCAGCGCCATTGAGGCCGATCCATGCTTTGGCGGCGGCTACGCCTGGGTCGCCGGCTGCCTTTACCGCATCGGGTTTGAAGACACCGACATCTACCACGAAGAGGCCCTCGCCAACGCCCTGCTCTGGGCCAAGCTGGCTGTCAAGATTGACCCAGCTTGCCGCGAAGCCTGGGAGGCACTGGGAGAGGTCTACTGCTATCAGCGCAACTTCGCCGAGGCCGAGAACGCCATGGGCGAGGTCTATCGCCGCTGGGGCGACGGCGACACCTATGCGCGGCTGGCCTTCCTCTTCTTCCGGCTTCAGGGTGACCAGGAGCAGGCCATCAACTGGGGCGCCTTGGCCTGGCAGCAGGAGTGGGACGCCGCGCGGCTCATACAGACCCTGTTTGCGCTGGGCCAGCTCTATCGCGACAGTGGACGCACGCGCCAGGCCGCCAACGCCTACCGCGTGCTGTGCGAACACGACCACAGCAGCGTATGGGGACACCATTTCTGGGCCCAGTGTGAGTTCGCGGAGGGCAACCTGCAGGAGGCCTCTGAGATCAACCTCAGGGCCATTCAACTGGGCGGCGGCCACCTCATGCGCGAGTTTCAGGAGACGCTCAAGCGCGCCGTGGGCCGCGCCAAGCTCGTAGGCACCAAGACACGTACTATACCGCCTCCGCCTCCCGCCCCAGTTGATGGCGGCGCAGCGCCTGCCACGGTGCAGTCCGGCAACAGCTCTGCAAGCCGAAGGATCACCACCAAGCCAAGCGGCAACTCCTCCATCAGCAAGCGCGCCACGCCGAAATCTCCCGTGGTGCCGGCTCCGCCACCCGCCGTGGTCCCTGCGCCGCCGCCCATCAACCGCGCGGGGTCCGCGCCTCCGCCGGCCGCAAACGTGGTAGCCGCGCCTCCACCAGCCGTTTCTTCCAAGGCGCAAACCAACCCCCCGATGAGGAAAGGCGCCACGACGGAGTCTGATGAGCCGCCCGTGAAGAAGCAGACCCGGCCTCTAATGCGCAAGCCCCCGAAATAGATACTCCGGCAGCCCGGCGTGTCCCAATTCTGTAGAAATCTTGCAGGTTGAAACACTTGCGCGAATGGGCCTGCACTTATAGTTTGGCCCCCAATAACGTTGATAACTTGGTGGAAATCGCTCGATCACCGCGTGCTGAAAGGCATCGAATGCATGCCTGCGGCTCGAGCGACAGGTCCATGTTACCGGAGTGACTTCATGAACAGGATCATTCTGCTTCTCTTTGTGCTGGCCGCTTCAAGCACGCTGCAGGCCGGCATTCCAAGCGTCACCATCAATCAGGCCGGCGGCCAGGGCGACCCGACCAACGCCTCGCCCGTCGTGTTTACAGCGGTGTTCTCGGAGGCTGTCACCGGCTTCACCGACACCGACGTTGATCTTTCCGCAAGCACCGTGGGCGGCACTCTGGCGGCTACGGTTTCCACAAGCGACAACATCACCTGGACGATCAACGTCACGGGCATGAGCGGCACGGGCACGGTCGTGGCATCCATCCCGGCAGCGGTCTGCGTCTCGTCCTCAACCGTGGAGAACAACACTCAGTCCACCAGCACGGACAACTCAGTAACCTTTGACAACGTGGCGCCGACGGTCACCGTTAACCAGGCAGGAGGTCAGGCCGACCCCACCAACGCGGCAACCATCAACTTCACTGCAACATTTTCAGAAACCGTCACCGGCTTCACCTCGGCAAGCGTGGCCATAAGCGGCACCGCGGGCGGCACTCTAGTCGCCAACGTGACAGGCAGCGGCACCACCTACAACGTGGCAATCTCCGGCATGCTGACCAGCGGGACCGTCATTGTTTCAATCAACGCCAATGCCGCCCAGGACGCCGCGGGCAACAACAGCACCGCTTCAACAAGCACGGACAACACGGTCACCTTTGACAACCTGTCGCCCGACGTCACCATCAACCAGGGCAGCGGTCAGTCCGATCCCACCAGCACGTCACCCATCGTGTTCGACGTGGTATTCACGGAAGTCGTCACCGGCTTTGCCAGCGGCAGCCTGTCCTTCACCGGAAGCACGGCAGGCGGGACTCTCTCGGGCGCCATCTCCGGCAGCGGAACCACTTACACCGTTTCAGTTTCCGGCATGACCACGTCCGGCACCGTTGTCGTATCCATCAATCCCAACGCGGCCCAGGACGCGGCCGGAAACTTCAGTGCTGGATCGACCAGCACTGATAACTCCGTTCAATGGAATGCGCCACCCAATCCGACAGTGACCATCAACCAAGCGGTGGCCCAGGCCGACCCCACCAACGGTACGACCATCAACTTCACCGTGGTATTCAGCGAGGCGGTCAGCGGCTTTGCCACGGGCGACGTAACGCTGTCCGGCACCGCCGGTGCCACCACGGGTACCGTGACCGGCGGGCCCACCACCTACAACGTGGCCGTCACGGGCATGACCGGACCGGGCACAGTAATCGCCACGATCAACGCAGGCGTCTGCACGTCTGTGGCTACCACCCAGCCCAACCTCGCCTCGACCAGCACGGACAACACGGTCACTTTCGACAACGTGGCCCCCACGGTAACGGTCAACCAGGCCGTGACCCAGACGGACCCCACGAGCACGGCCCCCATCAACTTCCGCGTCCAGTTCAGTGAAAGCGTCACGGGCTTTGCCTCGGGCGACATCGCCTTTACCGGGAGCACCGCCGGCGGCACCCTCAGCGCCACCATCACCGGCGGCCCCTCGGACTACAACGTGGCCGTCAGCGGCATGACCACGGCCGGAAGTGTCATCATCATCGTCGCCACCGGCGCGGCTACCGACGCTGCCGGCAACACCAGCGCCGCCCCCACCAACACGGACAATCAGGTCCAGTGGAACGGCACGGGCGGCAGCGGGACCATCACGGTGGTGACGCCCAATGGCGGTGAAGTCCGAATCATCGGCCAGGGCAGCGTCATCTCCTGGACCAACGGCGGCGGCTTCAGTGGCAATGTGAGCATCCTGCTCTCGACGGACGGCGGAGGCACCTTCCCCATCACGGTCGCATCCAACATCACCAACACAGGCTCCTTTGCCTGGACAGTGCCCAACAACTCCAGCGCAACCTGCCGCATCCGCGTTCAAGCAGCGGCAGGCGGGTCCCCCAGCGACGACTCCAACGCCAACTTTACGATTCAGGCGGGCACGCTCTCCGGCGTGGTGGCCGACGGCTACGGAGCCAGCGGCTCCCAGACAGCCTACCCCGGCAATCAGCGACCGGCGCTCCACTTCATCGTGTCCAATGATCCCACCAGCCCTGCCGCGTTTACCGTGACCAGCGTGCGGGTCACAATTGCCACCAACGACAACCCCACCAACAACGCCCTTTCGCGGTTGGCCAGCGTGCGCCTCTGGCGCGGCAACAACAATACGGGATTTGGCGGCACACAATTGGAGACCATCACCAACGGCGGCACAGGCTGGAGCGTGTCGGGTTCAACAATCACCGTAACGTTCGGAAGCGTGACGCCCCTGGCCGTCAACGTCAACGTCGGCCAGCAGCAGGACTTCTGGGTGCAGTATGTGTTCACCTCGTTGAGTGTTGTGGGCACCCCGGAACCCACCTATGCCTGCCGCATCGACAATTCGGCGGGGACGGCGCTCAACGGGGGCGGCACTTCAAGCTATCCGGGCATCGTTCAGGGCGGCTCGGTAACCTTGAGCAGCACGATTCCCGGCGATCCCCTGGCAGATGAAGACAAGGACGACGACTCCTGCGAACTGGCAGCCAAGGGATCACCGGCCTGGCCCATGTTCGCCCTGCTGGCCGTCGTCGCAACGCTGGTCGCGCTGGGACGCCGGTCTCGACGGGAGGCCTGAAGCGCTGCAGAACGGGCCCGGCCTTTACAAAAGGCAGGAGAAAACGTTACAAGGTGAGTCACTACAAAGAGTAAGGTCGAATTACATGGCTTGACCTCGTTGGTCAGCCGTGGCTATGCTGTGCGGCCTTACGGACCAAAATGTTCAGACTTTGAATCAGCCTCATGGCTGACTAGTTCGATGGCTGTACGGCCCGGGCCGGCGGCCTTCCAACGACGGGGGGTTAGAGTGCGCAGGATTTCCTTGGCGATTGTGGCGCTGGCCATGCTTGGCGCCCTGGCATCGGGTTGCGGCGGCGGCGGCAAGGTCATCGTCCAGAACGGCGAGCAGATTTCGGTCAATCGCACCAAGTATCTAAAGGCGCTTGATCTGCAGCGCAAACAGGACTGGTTCAATGCTCTCAAGGAGTGGGACGAGGTCATCAAGGACGAGCCCCGCTTTGCCTTGGCCCACCACAACAAGGCCGTCTGCTACGATATGATGAACTTCGTGCCGGAGGCTTTGGCCGAATACGAGCTGGCCCGTCGCTACGACCCCAACAACTCGATCACGCTGAACAACCTGGGCGCGATCTACCTGCGGGCGGACAACCGCCTGAACTCGGCCTTTGACGCCCTGCAGGAGGCCCTCAAACTTGACCCCTACCGCCCCTCGATTCACTACAACCTTGCCGCGGCCTACCTCACTTCCAAGGACTTCGACAAGGCCCTGATGCACGCCGACACGGCTGTAGATCTCGTGGCCGCGCCGAGCAAGGAAACGGAAAACGGGCTGCAGAAGTCCGTCGACCTGCCCATGCTGGCGCGCTACCTGCTTCGCCAAGCCGAGTGCCACATCGAGCGCAGCGAAATGGACAAGGCCCGCAAAGCCTTGGAGCGCGTCGAGAAACAGTGCCGCGAAAAGGTTCCCGCTGACCTTTGGGCGCGCGTGGGCTCAGCGGAAAGCACCGAAGAAGTTCCCCCGCGCGGCTAGCTGTCAGCCCTGCTTCTGTGGACTTTCAAGTGCCCCGTCATCGGAAAGAGACGGGGCACAAGTCTTGTCGGGAGGCCCGTTTGTCGCTTCAATAGCTGGTCTGTCCGCTGCACTGTCTGGAGTGGCGCCCTCGCCGTGCGGGCGGCGCACGATTGAACGGGCCCTTACGAGAGCGTTCCATGGCTGGCGGTCCCAACGCAGATCCCAATAAGAAGGGCGGCACGGTTCGGTTTGTTCGCAGCGCCCCTGCGGCCACGGCTCCCGCGCCGGCGCAGGGAAATCAACCGGGCACGGGCAAGGTCGGCCCCGGCACGCGAGTCCCGCCCACTCCCACCGCCCAAGCCAAGCCGCCTGCACCGCTTCCGGCCGCGGCGCGGCCTGTGGCCGCCGCCAGCCCGGCCAAACCGGCCCCGGCATCAATGTCCGGTCGCGCCCCACTTTCGCAGGCGGGCATGCGCGTGCAGCGCAAACGGTTGGGCGAGCTCCTGCGTGAAGCCAATGTCATCGAAGAAGATCAGCTCGAGCACGCGCTGAAGATCCACCGCCAGACCGGTAAGCAACTCGGCCGCGTGCTGGTGGAGGCTGGCCTGATTGAAGAGTCGGAACTGATCAAGTTCCTGGCCATCAACCTCAACGTCGACTGGGTGGACCTTGCGGGCGAGGGCGCCGTGGATGGCAACTCCGTACTGGCCATTCCGGAAAAGCAGGCGCGCCGCTTCCACCTCATCTGCTTCAAATCCATCAACGACGAACTTCAGGTGGCGATGGTGAACCCGGCGGACGTGATCGCCCTGGACACCATCAAAACGGTCACCGGCAAACCCGTGCGCGCCTACATTGCAACGCGCGTACAGATCGCCGACAGCATCGACAAACACTACGCCCAGCAGTACAGCCTCGACCAGATGGGCGAGGACCTCAAGAACGCCGCCGAAGCCGAGCTGATGGCGGAGGAGATTGAGCAAAAAGGCATCGACAAAGAGGCCGTCGACGCAGCGTCCGACGCGCCGGTCGTAAAGTACGTGAATGCCACGCTGAACGAGGCCATCAAGCAGCGCGCCAGCGACATTCACTTCGAGCCCTTTGAACACGAAGTCACGGTGCGTTTCCGCATTGACGGTGCCCTGCGCGAAGTGACGGCGCCTCCCAAACGCATGTACAACGCGGTGGTTTCACGCGTGAAGATCATCTCCAACCTCGACATCGCCGAGCGCCGCCTGCCGCAGGACGGTCGCTGCAAACTGCGCCTGACGGATCGCGAGATCGATTTGCGCGTGTCGACGCTACCCGTGGTGCACGGCGAGAAGGTCGTGCTTCGAGTGCTGGACAAAACGGCCACCACTCTCGATATCAACGATCTCGGGTTTGACCCGATGACGCTGAAGGAAATGAAGCGCGTGCTGCAGTCGCCCCACGGCGTTATCGTGCTCACGGGCCCCACGGGCTCGGGCAAAACCACCACGCTGTATTCGATGCTCAAGCACGTCTATTCGCCCGAGGTCAACATTGTCACGGTCGAGGACCCCGTGGAGTACCAGCTTCCCGGCATCAACCAGGTACAGGTCAAGTCGCACATCGGCATGACTTTCGCCAGCGCCCTTCGAAGCATCCTGCGCCAGGACCCGGACGTGGTGATGGTGGGCGAGATGCGTGACCAGGAAACCCTTGAAGTTGCCGTGCGCGCGGCACTCACGGGCCACCTGGTGTTCAGCACCATTCACACCAACAGCGCCGTGGCCACCGTCACGCGTATGGCGGACATGGGCCTTGAACGCTTCATGATCACGTCGTCGCTGATCTGCGCCATTTCGCAGCGCCTCATCCGCATGATCTGCCCCAAGTGCAAGGAACCCTATGAGGCCAGCCCGGCGCTCAAGAAACAGCTGGTGGACTCGTTCCACCAGGAAGTGGACATCGAGCTGTTCAAGGGCAAGGGCTGCGAGAAGTGCAACGGCACGGGGTACAAGGGGCGTCTGGCCGTACACGAATACATGACCATGACGCCCAAACTGCGCGAAATGATCCTCGACAAGCGCCCCGAACGCGAGCTCGAGGAAGAATGCCTGCGCGTGGGCATGCGCAACCTGCGCCAGAGCTGCTTCATGAAACTGCTGGACGGCCTGACCACGCTGGAAGAAGCAGTCTCTCTGTTCTACGAAGACTTCTAAGGCGTGCTTCGTGCAACGTGTTCCGTGCCAGGCAACGATGGGGCACGAAGCACGGGACACGCAGCACGAGACACGAGGTAAACATGTCCGGAGCCGTTCGACTCGACGACCTGCTGGTATTCACCCGCCGCGCGGAAGTGTCCGACCTTCACCTCACCGTCGGCGTGCCTCCGGTGCTGCGCATCGATGGCCAATTGCGTGCCATTGAAGGCTTCAAGCCCCTTACACCCGCCGACACACGCTCTCTGGCCATGGAACTGCTCGACGAAAAGCAGATGGGCGACCTCGAGCGCACCCGCGAGCTTGACCTCTCGTTCGGACGCCGCGGCGCGGGCCGCTACCGCCTCAACGTCTACTGGCAGCGCGGATCCATCGGGCTGGCTATCCGTGTCATCCGCAGCACGATTCCCACCATCGACGAACTCGGTCTGCCCCAGGTCACCAAGCAATTTGCCATGGAGGACAAGGGCCTCCTGCTCGTCACGGGCCCCACGGGTTCAGGCAAGAGCACGACGCTGGCGGCGATGATCCAGTACATCAACCAGAACGAGTCGTGCCATATCATCACGGTCGAAGATCCCATCGAGTACCTTTACCGCCACGAGCGCAGCATCATCAATCAGCGCCAGGTCAACGACGACACACTGACGTTCCACCAGGCACTCAAGCACATCCTGCGTCAGGACCCGGACGTCATCCTCGTGGGCGAAATGCGCGACCTTGAAACCATCGAAATGGCCATGACCATGGCCGAAACGGGACACCTGGTGTTTGCCACGCTGCACACGACAGACGCCGTCCAGACCATCAACCGCATTGTCGACGTCTTCCCCGCCAACCAGCAGCAGCAGGCGCGCGTGCAGCTTTCCTTCGTGCTCATCGGCGTGGTGGCCCAGCAGCTCATTCCCCGCGTCAAGGGCGGCCGCATCCTCGCCATGGAGATTCTGCGCGTAAACGCCGCGGCACGAAACATGATCCGCGAAAACGAAGTGCATCAGATCTATACGATCCTCGAGACGGGCAGCAAGGAAGGCATGATCACGATGAATCAGTGGCTGTTCAACCTGCTTCAGCACGGTGAAATCAGCCGCGAAACCTGCCTGTCGCGCAGCACCAACCACGAACAGATGAAGCGCATGCTTTCATCGCGGGGCGGAGGTGCCGGCGCCGCCGAGCCCATGGCCATCCGCCGCTAGACCGGCAGCAAACGGAAAGCGCGGGAGCCCATGGGCTCCCGCGCTCGTTTTCCGCGCTCGCAGGCGCTAATCCTCGTTCGAGACATGCTTGACCAGCTTCTGTACGGTCTTGATCTCGATGGAGTCTTCAATGACCGGATCAATGCAGGGTTCCTCGTGGCTCTCCTGCACAGACTCCTGCGGCGTCGAGCCGTAGCGCAGCCATTCGCCGACTTCTTCGTCACGCTCAAATCGCCCCTCTGCAGCCTTGGAGCCGTCCTCGTTCCAGTACGCCCAGTAGCCGTCACGGAGGCCGTCAAGAAACTGGCCCGTGGCATTGAGCTGCCCGCCGGCATACCAGGCCGTGTAGCCGCCATGCATCACGCCCCCGACCCAATTCGACTCCAGCGCGCGCTGGCCGTTCGCAAAGAAGGTCCGCATCACGCCGTGTCGGCGCCCATCCTCATACTCGCTGGTCTCGCGAAGCTGACCGTTGTCGTACCACGCCGAGTAACTGCCCACCAGATTGCCGTCGCGGTATTCGGCGCGACACTCCAGTTGTCCGTTTTCGTGCCAACTCTCGTAGAGGCCATGCCGCACCGCGGCCGGCTCAAGCAGTATCACCCCCACCCGCAACCCGCTATCGCTATCCACCGCACCCACAATTTCCGAAAGACTCTGCTTGCTCCAGCTGCCCTTGATTTCGACGTTTTCAAGCTGCCTCTGCTGCGGCAGCGCCGACTTGTCATCCTTGCCAATCCGGATTTCCAGGCTGCAGGTACTGCTCAAGGCAGATCGCGCACCAAATGACTGAAAGGTTGCCGCCTCTCCAAAGCGGGCGGCGTCCTGTTTGTAGCCGCGCCATACGGCCTTGACGCGGCCGCTGGGGTAGTACTCGATGATGGTCTCGACTTCGCGCTCGGCAGGCTCGGCCTGTACTTCAGCGCCGCCAGCGAGGGCCGCGGCCGGCTTGGCCACGGCGCCGCCCTGAGCCTCAACGGGCTTAGCCCCGATGGCCGCCTCATTGGCCCAGGCTGTCTCGTCCTCGCGAACCACCCCGGCCTTTACCTCGGGCCGGATGATGCGCGTGGTTGCACGATCGTCGTGGGCGCCCTTGCGCCGCGGCGCCGGGCGCTCCGGGCCCTGCGCCAGAACGAGGACCGAGAGAGCGCCCGTCGCCAGTACCGTGACAAGAAATGCAAGGGTGAGCGTCGTGTGTTTCATGCAACAGATACGCACTTGGGGGCTAACGAGTTTCAGGAATTCCGCCGGCGCGGAGACTGCGGCGGCTTGGACCCATCATCGACGAAGCTCAGGGGGCCGTCATAGGTAGTTGAAAGGTCCTCAATCTCCTGGGTTGGGCCCCTGGGCGCGACGGGGCGCGCACGCGGCACCAGCGAGCGGTCGTCGCCGGCCACCCCTCCGGATGAAGCAAGGGTGCGTGCAAGGAAAAGCTCGCCCTCAAGGCGCCCGCGTAGCTGCAGCTCGGCGAGTTCCCCGCTCTTCGGGTCCATGTACCAGGGGCTGTGCCTGACGCCGTCGGAACGCAGGAGCAGGCCAAGGGCGCAGCCGGCGAAGAACCCGCCAAGGTGGGCCGAAACGGCCACTTCGCGATCGCCCACGACCACCGCCGTGAAAATCTCCTGCATGGCCCAGAAACCAAGCATGAACCAGGTCGGAAGCTTGAAATAGCGAATCGAATAGTGAAGCCACAGGCAGTGGACCTCAAGCCTGGGCGAAGTCACGACGACCAACCCCAGCAGCCCGGAAATGGCTCCTGAGGCCCCTAACGAGGGATGGGGCTGGCCCAGATGGACCAGCAGATAGGCGAGGTCAGCCATGAAGCCCAGGCCAAGGTAGACGCTGACCATGCGCCAGGGCCCCAGGCGCTCTTCGATGTAGCGGCCAAACACCCAGAGGAAGAGCATGTTGCCCAGCAGATGCATCAGGTCCGCATGGAGAAACATCGAGGTCAAGGACTGCCAGGGCGCAAAGCGGTCAGGCCAGAACATGAGATGCTCCAGCAACGCGCCGTTGCGCCAGTAGGTGAGGCTCAACAGGACCGTGTTGGCCGCCAGAAGTGCCCAGGTGGCCCGGGGCTGGCGCTCATATTCAAAGTCCAGCATGAAGGGAATCATGCCCGCTCCAGTTCAGGATGAAGCGAGTGTCGCCCGCCACAGGCATTGGGGCCATTATAAGGTCAGGCGCAAATTCGAAACGCGGCAAGGGCGTGCTTCAGTCGGCGCTGACGCAGCGCTCGGCAGCCCACTGGCGCAGGGTGGCAATGCGCTCGGCCATGGTCACGCTCAGGGGGCGCGTCTGGGCGAGTTCGTGAAGCAAGATGGCCGTGTCCAGTTCCTTGCCCGCCGCAAAGGCCGTGTAGAGGCCCGAAACCACTGCCTGTTCGATCTCGGCACCGGACACACTGTGCGATGTATGCAATCCGTCCGTTCGCGCATAGTTGACATCAAAGCGATGTACTGGGATTTCAATTTTGAACTTGCCTTAACGTCTTTGGCGATGTATGCTTTGATTCCAAATCTCACCAGCAATTGTCCGCCGTGAAACCAGTCCACATTTATTACCTTTCTTTTGCGCTGGCCTGCGTGCTGGCTTGTGCTGCGTGCGGATCAGAGAGTGATGACCTGGCAGAGGCGGCCTCAGGCCGGCGAGCTTGTATTGCCCCCCCCAGCAAAAGCGAGTGGTTGCGGGAATTTGACGCTTGCCGACTTTCCTAATCCGGATGGGGCAGTGGTGGTCTGTCGTGATCTGTCCGGCTACTTCAGAGACTGTGGCTGTTCGGGCGGGACCGGCGGTGTAGCGCGTTTCCACGGTGTTACGGCCGACGCGGCAAGGCTGCACGTGGTTTTTGCGGGTCGCAGCATTATTCCACCATTCACCAACAATCAACATGAAGCCCAAAGGCTATTGGACCTTCGTGCGCCGGCGATGATTGACGCAACAAATATGGTCTGGAAAGCTCTGGGCTCTACGACTTGGCTCGCGCAAGAGGCGGAGTTGGCGTCGTTGAAGGCAATCGGCGCTGACGTGAGCATCCTGGGTTCCTTTTTGAAAGAGAGCCCGGTCAGGATCGGCCCGTTGGAGATATCAGGCAAGACCGAGTACGTCATAGTCAACGGCACGCAAATTCAGCTCCCTCGCGCGGACACTCGCGGTAGGGAAGTCTTGGTGCTTGCGTGGTGGGGCAGCGGAGATGGCGCCCACGGCGGCCGGAGGCTGGACCGAACGCTTGGGGCGTTAGTGTCGCTCACTCGGCGCGGCGAGGCCGTCATGAATGAGATCAAGCGCATACTCGCCGGCGATGAACTTGTATGGACGTATTGGCTGGCGCCGGTTACACCTGATATCAGTGAAGACATCGCGGTTGCGCAGGCCGTCGATGCGGCAGACCTGCTGTTGAGCCATGCCCCGGAAAGTGTCGCCGCCGTGTCAATGCCTTTCTCGTGGCGAGAACTGGACAAGGCGTGGACAGGCTGCCGCTCTTGCCATGAGAAGGCCTATGACGCTTGGAAGGTGAGCAAGCATCACGTGGCCTTCAAGACGCTGACGGATCGCAGGCGCCACCAGGACATTCGCTGCATCACATGCCATGTTCAGGAGTTCAAAGTTTCCGCGGGCGGGCTGACGGTGGCGCCCGGCCACGGCGCCGTGACGTGCGGATCGTGCCATGAGGGCGGCAACCCGAAGCTGGCCTGTGTTCGCTGCCACACCGACGTGACCGACCCTGCGAAGAAGTATGCTGCGGCGTTGAATTCGATTTGTCCCGGCGACACCAAAGCGGGCGCTGATAAGTGTGCGCGGAGGTAAACGATATGCGCCATCAGACGATCTGGCTGGCAGTTTTCGTCCTCCTCGCGGGCGTGCTTTTGTGGCTATGGCAAAGACCGCCCGCGCGTGAAGAGACCAGGTTTGGCCCTGAAACAGCCGCCAAGGCGAAACCGGCCGTGACGGAGACGCCGCCAAAGCCGCCGACAGACGGGCCGAGGGCGATTGGCGAAACAAAGCCCGCGCCCGAACCCGCCGCGCCGGATCAATTGGCTGAATGGATGGATTCGCTGGTGGCGCTGTGCCTGCGAAGGGAGAAGTCGCAGGCGCGGGAGCTGTACACGCAACTTGTGGCTCACAAATCCAGGCTGGCGGAATTGGCGCGTGAGAAGTACCGGCAGATGGCCGGCTCGCAGGCAACCAGTCTCATTGAGCAAGACGCAAAATTGACGGCCCTGGCCTACCTGGCGCTGCTCAGGCCCCAGGATGATTTCATGGCGTTGTTGGAGCCGCTGCGCCTGGCATGGAAGCAACCGTTATCCGACCCGGAGCGCAAGGCGAACTGGGAGGCGGTGGAGAAGAAGTACATCACCACGACGGCGGATGAAGCGCTCACGTCCGCGGACAAGATATTCGCAAACGTCGTCGCGTTCGTGGTGGGTGAACACCTGCGCGCCGGCGACGTGGAATCTTTAAAGTACGTCACAGGTTGCCTGGCGTCGATCAAGCCAAGCGACGAGACAAACGACTTTCCGGACCCCTGGCTTTCCGCCGTCCTCACGCATTGCGGCCGAGAGTTGGGCTTGTCGCGTGAGGCGGGCAAGCGATCCTTTGAGAGCTACTTGAAGGCTGTGGCGGATGAACTCAGTTACAGCACGCGATTGCGCCATCAGGCAAAGCTGATGATCGTCAACGAAGCCACATCCGTGTTCGAATTGCTTCAACTGATTGGCAACTCTTTGTCGGGTTCGGACGCTGCTAAAGCCATTGTGGACTATCTCCAAACCCACGAAGTGGACACCGTGAGTTGGCAGCTGATTGTTGAAGGCCTGACCGCGCGGTGGGGCGCGCAAGAAGCTAGCTTCCCGTTGAGCTTTGCATTCAGGAGCTTCATCCGCCTTGCGGATATCAACTACGCCCGCACGCTGGCCAGCATCATGCTTGAATCGGCAGGTTCCGAGCCGGACGTACAGCTGTCCCAGTTTCATGCCAAGGCCTTGGAATCGCTGGTCCTGAGCTACCCGGGCATTTTCAAAAAAGCACACCCAGGTCAAGTTCCTCCACAATTGTTGGATCAGATGGGCTACTCAACCTCCGAGGCCATCAGGACACTCGTACGGAATACTGGGCGCGGTTCCGCGAGAACTCCAGCCTCGTACACGGCGTTGTGCAACATCATATTCGCGTCGGGCGAGCTGTTTGTCGTTCGGCTTGACCTGCTGAACGAGTTGCTGAGCGACGCTAAGGAACTCAGCTGCGTTGTTCTGGGTTGCTTAATTCATGGTCTAAGTAAGTCGAATCCCGAGGACTTGATTGCGCACCGCCCCGCTGTGATGGCAATGCTTGAGGACATGTTCTCTCGCAGGATGAAAGCTCCCGCCATACCAACCCGCGGCCAAACCGAGGCCATCAATAATCCCGAACGAGCCTCGGCGGCAATGGCTGTCAGATGTTTGGGTTCGCTGCTCAAGGTGCTGTCGTATCCGCCCCTTTCCAGCGCTTGCATCCATCGAATCGGTCAACTGAGGCAATTCTACTTGGGAGCGCCCAAGGAGACAAAGAAAGCCCCCACGGGGGGACTGCCGCAGCTCGTTCAGGAGGCGGAGGTTGTCGTTACAGAACTTATTGATGCCGGATATTCGCTGAGTAAGTAAACCACAACAGGAGACTTACAATGACAACTTTGCTGAAACACACGTTTCGTGCCCTGGCAGCGTGCCTATTACTCGCCAACTTCGCTGGCCTGGCGCTTGCCACGGACCCGTGCTTTGCTGGCTGCCAGTACGCATATCCTGACGGATGGGTTGGCTTCGTTCCCACTAACAACCCGCAGTGCTGCTACTACGACGATCAGGGCTATCTGCGGCGCGGCTCTTGCGCCCAACATCAGCCTTACCTGTTCCGCTGCGATCCGTTCGTTCGGATTGAGGGCGATGCCGGGCCGTATCTGGTGCTTCCCGGAAATTTGGAGGTGGGCAAGAACATTGACGGCGACTGGCGGTCGTACACGGCATACTACTATACGGAGCTTTGCCTGTGCGGGTTTTATGAGGGCGAGCCCAACTGCGTCTGTCACGCCGATGACCCTCCCTCCCAAGTCTTCGAGACGCATTCGTGTATCGATTGCACGCGTTAGAGCGGGAACATCTAACGTTCAACGGTTTGCGAAGGGGGCCTTCGGGCCCTGTTGCCCCTTGTCTGAGGCGCGGCAAAGGCGCACTTCAGTCGGCGCTGACGCAGCGCTCGGCAGCCCACTGGCGCAGGGTGGCAATGCGCTCGGCCATGGTCACGCTCAGGGGGCGCGTCTGGGCGAGTTCCTGAAGCAAGATGGCCGTGTCCAGTTCCTTGCCCGCCGCAAAGGCCGTGTAGAGGCCCGAAACCACTGCCTGTTCGATCTCGGCGCCGGAGAAGCCTTCGCTCGCCTTGGCCAGCGAGGGCAGGTCAAACTGAGAGGCGTTGCGCTTGCGGCGCTCGAGATGCACCTTGAAGATCGCCTCCCGTGCCTTGGGCCGCGGCAGGTCCACGAAGAAGATTTCATCAAAGCGACCCTTGCGCATGAGTTCGGGCGGCAGGGCGCTGATGTCGTTGGCCGTGGCCACCACAAAGATGGGGTGCTTCTGGTCCTGCAGCCAGGTCAACAGCGTGCCGAACATCCGCTGCGATAGCCCGCCGTCGTTGCTCTGGGCCGCCGCGGAGGCAAAGGCCTTTTCGATTTCGTCAATCCACAGCACCACGGGTGCCAGCGCTTCCGCCGTCGCCAGGGCCTGACGCAGGTGCTTTTCGGTCTGGCCGACGTACTTGTCGTACAGCGCGCCGGGGTCCAGCCGCAGCAGCGGCAGCCCCCAGCTCGCCGCCGTCGCCTTGGCGGCCAAGCTCTTGCCCGCGCCCTGCACCCCCAAGAGCAAGATGCCTCGCGGCGGTGGCACGCCGAACTCGCGGGCCGCAGCGCTCAGGGCGTTTTCGCGCTGCTTGAGCCAGCGCTTGAGGCGGTCAAGGCCGCCGACGTCCGCCAGGCTGGCCTCGGGCACGATGTATTCGAGGGTGCCTGTGGACTTGAGCATGTCCTGCTTGGTGCGCAGGGCCGCCGGCACATCGGTGCCATCGAGGCGCTCGTCGTGCATCACCGCGCGCCAGACAGAGCGGCGGATTTCGTCCTCCGTCAGGCCCCGCAGGTTGCGCACCAGCGTGTCGTACTCCGAGGGTTTGATGTCAACCTTCAGGCGGAACTCCTTGTTGGCCTGGCGGCACACGTCCAGGATGAGCTGCTTGATCTGCGCCTCATCCGGCAGGTCCAGGGTGAAAGGCGCCGCCAGGCGCGTCAGGGCGGGCTCAAGGTTTACGTTCTGCTCGATCAGAATGATGCACTGCCGCTTGGCGCCCGCGGCCTCCACCACCTCGCGCAATAGTCGCTTTTCCAGGGGGCTGGTGAGGTGCGGCAGCAGGTCGTTGAAAACATAGAGGCCCTGAAACTCGGTGAATCGCAGGTGGCCAATCGCGCGGTCGGCGGCTTCGGTATTGGGCAGGGAATCCTCGGGCTGTGCCAGGCGGTTACGCAGGCCGCTGGTCACGCTCCACTCGTACAGGGGCAGGTCGAGGCGATCGGCCACGCGGCGGATCAGATCGCGGGCGCGAGCCTCCTCCACCGTTTCAATAGTGATCAGGGGGTGGCGCGAGCGAATCAGGAGCGCAAGTTCGCCAGCGGGATCGGCCGGTTTCATGACCCAAGTTTAGCGCAGACTGTTCATGGGGGCTATCATGGCAGCCCGCACCGGCAGGAGCCGCCCATGTTCGACCGACTCTCCCACGTCATGCTGTACGTCAACGATATCGGCCGCGCCCTGGAGTTTTACAAGGGCAAGCTCGGCTTTTCGTCGAACTTCGAGTCCCCCCATTATGCCTCCCTGCGCCACGAGGCCATGAGATGCCGCCTGGACCTGCACCCGACGGAGGCCAACAGCCGGGATGTCGGCTTTGGCCCCATCACCTACTTCGCGGCGCGGGACTTTGACGGAGCCGTGGCCCGGCTCAAGGCCGCCGGGATCAAGGTGGGCCAGCCCAGACGTGAGGGCGACAGTCCGCGCTTCGTCACGTTCTGGGACAGCGAGGGCAACGCCCTGGGCATTGAAGAAGCCTGAAATCGCCGCCGCACTGTTCCCAATCATGCCCAGAGCCGCTTTCACCGGCGGCTGCACTGTGCTTCCGCTATACTGCTTGACGGGGACAGGCATGTTTAGAGCCAAGACCGCACCCGTAAACATGGACAGCCGCCAGGCGACCGCCGTCGCCGACGCGGCTCGACCGGGCGGCGACGCATACACCTACGGCACGCGGAACTTCGGAACGCTGCGCAAGCCCAAGCCCCCGGCGCCCACGCTCACGCTGGGCAACATCATTCATTTTGTTATCGCCGTCTTCTTTCTCTGGCCCATCTTCCTGATCGTGGCAGTCATCGCCAGTCTCGGCGACGTCGTGGCCCTGGTCCGCGCCACCGTCGAGGCCTCCATCTCGTCCACCTTCTGGTGCGGCATGTGGATGAAAGAGTGCTGCGCCAGCCCCGTGCTGCACCGCGAAGACCCCAAGCTGCTTCAGATGAGGGGCGCCCGCCGCGCCTTTGGACGCGAAGCCATGAAGGACTGGCGCGCGGCGGCCTTTGCCCTGGTGGGCATTGGCCGCTCCTGGAGCAAGGTCTTCGGCCTGGGCGGCTTGTTCATGGCCCTGGAGGAACGCGTCCAGCGGGCCAACGCCGATTGGCGCCGCTACGTCATCCAGTCCGCCCCTGTGGGCGCAGCCCCCGCCGATTTTCCCAAGCAGTGGGCCGTCATGGACGAGCTGCCCCGCGGGGGCTCCAGCGCGCGGCTTTACGTGGTGCGCCGGCGCAACGAGCAGGGCGTGGTGGACCAGACAGGCCCCCTGTTTGTGCTGAAATACTTCGACCTCACCGCGGGCGGCAACCTGGAGAACATCATTCGCGAGAGTCAGGCCGCGGAGCTGGCCAAGCGGCTGGGCCTGATCATTGAAAGCAGCCTGGGCAACCGCGCCTTCTGGTACGTGATGCCGTATTACCACGGCAAAACGCTGACGCAGACTACGCTCGACGGCGTGAAGAAGGCGCGCAGCGAGGGCGCCCGCGCCTTCGCCGAACACCAGCGCCTGGCCCTGGGCTGGGTGCACCAGGTGTTGCAGATCATCGCCCAGTACCACGAGGCGGGCGTGTTTCACAAGGACATCAAGCCCGACAACCTGATCGTCAACAACGAAAAGATCTACCTCGTTGATATCGGCCTGATGACTCCCCTTGGCTCCATGAGCCAGTTGACCACGCACGGCACGGAGTACTTCCGCGACCCGGAAATGGTCAAGCTCGCGCTTGAGGGCAAGGAAGTCCGGGAGGTCAACGCGAGCAAGTTCGACCTTTACAGCATTGGCGCCGTACTGTTCTTCGCCATCGAGGGCGAGTTCCCCACGGCAGGCGCTCTTTCCCGTTTCTCCAACGACGTACCCCTGGCCGTGCAGTGGGTGGCCAACCGCGCCATGGCTGCCATGCACCAGCGCTACGACAATGCCCGCCAGATGCTGACCGACATCGACTATCTCTGCTGGGCCGCCGCCAACGGCGCGCTGGACAACGTCAAGCCCGCCGACCTTCCCAGTTTCCGCGGCATGCCCGTACCCCCGCACCTGACACCGGCCCAGGGCATCCCCGTAGTCAACAACACCAGCTATCGCCGCAAGCTCGAAGCCCTTCCCGGCGGCTACGGCCAGTGGTACAGCGCGCCGCACTTCTCTCGCAAGGGCGAGTTCGGCTTCAGGAAGGCTGCCGCTGTTCTCTTCATGGTGGGCGGCCTGGCCGCCATCGGCGTGGTGACCCTCGGCATCCTGTGGGAGATCAAGAAGGAAAAGGAGCGCTTCGAGTCCCAGCAGCGCCAGGCTCAGGCCGACACCCTGGCTTCTCGCGTGGATGCAGCCAAGCGTTCCCGCGTGCTGATTTTTGAGCAGATTGACCGCGACCTCGCCGACGGCGTCAGCATCGAGAACATCCGCGCCGCCGAGCCTCTGGCCCGTGTCGACCTTGTTCCCGTCTTGGTCAAGGACTTTGCCGCCGCAAGTCAAGCCTGGCGCAAGGAACTGGCCCGGCGCCTCGAGGGCCAGCGCGACAAGGACGCCTCCGCTGCTGCCGCCGAGGTACTCCAGGCTCCCCTGGCCTTCGTCAGCATCGACCCCGACGCCGCCGATGCCGAACTCGCCGCGGGCATCGAACGGGAGTTCCTGCTCGAAGCGGCGCGCATGCGCCACGAACAGGCCACAGACGTGAGCGACCAGCAGCGGCTGGAAGTGCGCGAGTTGTTCCAGGGCGTGAAGGACTCGTCGGCCCTCCATCGCGAACTCGGTGCGCGTTTTGCCAAGGACAGCGCCAACCCCGCCCAACTTGTTGTCTTCACCATCGAAACCGGCACCGACGGGACCAGAACCCTCCTAGCGCGGCTGCTTTATCCCGGCCGCGAGGCCCGCTTCACCTACCTGCTGCGCTGATATCAGACGCCCCGGGCCCAGGCTATGCCGCGCTCCAGGGAGGCTCGTGCCTCTGCCTGGCTGCCGTGGAAGCGCCGGCCGTGGCCGGGCAACACCCAGTTGAAGTCCCAGTCTCGCAGCTTCTCCAGAGAGCGCACGACCTCAGGCCAGGAGTACCAGCAAGCGGAGCGAAAGGCGTAAAGGTGGCCGCGCGACGGTGAGTATGCCACGTGGTCGCCGCCGAAAAGAAAGCTCTCGTGCTGCCCGGCAAAATGCAGCACACACGAGCCGCGGGTATGCCCCGGAGTCGGAATCACCGTCAGGTCCCGGGCCAGCCTGACCGCTTCCTCTCCAACGGGCTGCATTTCAACGTCGCGGGTTTGGCCGTGAACATCAGACTCGTGAAGAATCCGCGTGCAGCCGAACTCGCGCGCCCACTTGGCGTGATCGGCCACATCATCCTGGTGGGTAAGAAACAGCCAGCGGATACCACCCATTTCGCGGATACGCCGCACCAGGGGCGCGGCAAAGCGGGGCGAGTCCACCAGCACGTTGCCGTCGGGGCGGCGGACAAACCACGCCGTTGCGCCGAAGCTGCTCTTGGCCGCATAGCCGCAGAAGTAGACTTCGCCCGCCACGCTCAGCGGAAAGCTGGATGCGGCGCGCGTCACAAACCCGGCCGACGGCTTGTCCGTGCAGCCAATGCTGGCCGTCGGACAGGTCAGCAGCGCCTGAAAGGCCTGAAGGCGCTCGGCTTCCGTCTCGGGCTGGCGCGTCACGGCGCTCTGGTCGCCGATGTCGGAGTAGAAGCGCGGCGCCATGGAGCGGCAGGCGTCGCAGTCGATGCAACTGGAATCGACGTAGAATGGACCGGCTGCGTTTTCGGGCCGGCGCTGGCTGATGTTGGCCATGGGCTCTCCGCCAGTGAGTGCCGGAAGGCAATCGCCCCCGGGGCACTTAACAAAGTACTTTGTTTCTAAATTTCTGGAATCGGGGCTCCCGTGCGGTCTGTAACGGGCGGGGGGCAATTCGTATATATTTTCGGCATGGAACTCGCGGTGGAGACAAAGGATCTCAGCAAGACCTACAAGCGCGGGCGTATCCTGGCGCTGAAGGCACTTGACCTCCAGGTGCCCATGGGCAGCGCCTTTGGCCTGCTCGGTCCCAACGGTGCGGGAAAGTCGACACTGGTCAAGACGCTGCTGACCATCGTGCGGGCGTCTGGCGGCAGTGCCACGCTGCTGGGAGTCGACTTCCGCAGACCCGAGGCGCGCCGAAAGGTCGGCTACCTGCCGGAGGGCCATCGCTTCCCGGGCTACCTCACGGGTGCCGGGGTGTGTGAGTACTTCGGCCGCCTTGCCGGGCTGCGCGGGGCCGAACTGGCAACCCAGATCAAGGAAAAGCTCGAGCTGGTGGGCATGAGCGAATGGGCGGACGTCAAGATCAGCCGCTATTCCAAAGGCATGGCCCAGCGGGTGGGGCTGGCCCAGGCGATGCTGGGCAACCCAAAGCTCATCTTCCTCGACGAGCCGACTGACGGCGTGGACCCTCTCGGCCGCCAGGAGATCCGCGAAGTCATCAAGCGCCTCTGCCGTCAGGGCTCCACCATCTTCCTCAACAGCCACCTGCTCAGCGAGGTGGAGCAAGTATGTGATCGCGTGGCCATCATGCACCATGGCCGAATCCTCCGGCAGGGAAGCGTGCGGGAGATCATTGACGCCGTCACGGGCGGGCAAGGCTTGCTCCAGGTGCGCTTTCGCACCTCACCGCTGGACGCCGGCGCGCGCCAGGCCGTCGAGAGGCACGGCGCTTTCACTCCCGCCGACGACGGCTTTTTGGTGAATCTGCCCGGGCCACAGGCCGTCACCCCGCTGATTGACGCGCTGCGCGCGGCACGAACCGAGATATTCTCCGTCGAGCCCCAGCACGCCAATCTTGAGGAGGCGTTCATCCGCTTGATCCAGCAGCAGTCCGACCAGGGCGTGGGAGGGACGCGCTGATGCAGGCCTTTCTCGCCATCGTTGCCGACACCTGGCGCCAGAGCAAGCAGCAGTGGGTCTTCCTGATCCTGCTGGTCATGCTCGGCGCGGTCACGGTTACCTTCGCCGCCCTGACCAAAGTCCACGACTACGGCGACGGCTCCGATTCAAGGCACAGCCAGACTTTGCTCTGGCTCTGGCAGGACGCACCTGAAGAATTCACCCGCGAGGACCACTGGGAGGGTGTCTATTCCATGGTCATCGCCAAGCAGCAGGGGCGCGAAGAAATCCTGCGCCAGAAGCGCAAGGAACAGCAGAAGCTGAAGGAGGAAATGATCTCCCTCAGCGACGAATACAGCGCAGCCAAAAAGCGCAACGCCCCTGAGGCTGAAATCGACGCGATAAACGAACGGGCCAGTGCCCTCCAGAAACGCGAAGCCGCGCTCGTCGAGGAAACCGACCGCGTCAACAGCCAGATGCTCAAAGAGGCGCGCGCCGAGGTCAAGCGCCGCTCCGCCGACATCTCCGACCTTCAGAAGGCCCTTGAGGTTACCCTCGCCCAGGTCACGACGTTCCTCACGATTCTCACCATGCTGGGCTTTGTGGCAGCGGCATCGGGCTACTTCCCCGGCCTCATTGCCCAGGGCAGTGTGGACTCGGTGCTCGCGAGGCCCGTCAACCGCCTCCAGGTGTTCTTTGGCAAGTATGTGGGCGGGCTTGCCCTGATCTCCGCAGCCCTGTTTGCCTGCTGGCTCGTGCTGTTCATAACGTTCGGAATCAAGACGGGCCTCTGGCACTGGCACTTCTTCAGCGCCTTACCCATGACACTGCTGGCCGCGGCCTTGCTCTATGCCATCGTGGCCTGGGTCGGGCTGATGACTCGCAGCACGGCGCTGTCACTCGTGACCGGCTACTTCTTCTATCTCGTGGTGGATACCGCCGTTCACGTGATGGTGACCCAGGCCCCCAATGACCCGCTCTTTGCCGACTGGAAGTGGCTGGTGACCATGGCCGAGTGGGTGCGTTACCTGTTCCCCAACTTCCGCCTCATGCGCGAGTCCGCTGAGGCCAGTGTGGTCAACGTGCCCGTTTTCGAGGCCCAGCCACTCATCGTCGCGGCCGCCTGGCTCGTGATCTTGCTGGTGACGGCCTTCCGCCGCTTCCAGCGCACGGACTTCTAAGCGGCGTCAGACGCGGCAGTACTCGCCGCCGCTTTTGCGCGGCGCTGTTCAAGCTACACTCGCTGCCGCGTCCCCGTAGCTCAGTTGGATAGAGCGGCGGTTTCCTAAACCGCAGGTCACAGGTTCGAATCCTGTCGGGGACGCCAGCTTCATTCCGCAGGCAAGGGACGGCTCGAGGAGTCCAACGAGGCACACTTGCCCATGGGCCGTCGGAGCGGGCCACGGAATGCACCCCGAAACATCCGACTCAGGCCGGCGCCACCAACAACCCCTCGCGAAAGCAAAGTGCGCATGGGGTATGGGGGTCGTCGCCGATGCTGAATGGCGCGAGTGTACCGACGTAGCGTGTTTCACCGCGGCAAGATGCCCATGTCTGAAGCGGTAAAGCGTGGGGCCACAGGCTCAGCGGGACCAGTCGATCTGATTGAACAGCTGCTGGAGCTTGGCGCCGCGCTCGGGTCCGATGTGCAACGCGTGGGCAACGCGGCCGCGCAGATGCTCTCTGAAGTTCGGGTGATTTGAACGATTCTGGGTACTCGGGCCCTTCGTGATGCAGTTGTGAAGAATGGCCTTCAGCAGGTCGAAATCGCGGCGCGCCAGATTTGTCTGACGGTTCACCACAACGCCAGTGACGCGCTGCCGGCGACCACTGCGCATGATGCGGGTCTTCTTCCTGTTGATGGCAAGACCCTCCGTGTGAACGATTTTCTCCACAAGTTTGATGAACATCCTGGTGTGCTTGGCGAGCTTCTCGAAGCCCGAGAATGTGAGGTCATCTGCATAACGCGTGTAATCGCCGCCGAACCTCCGGGCAAGCGCACTGAGCCGTTTGTCCATGCGCCAGACTATGGCATTGGCGATCCCGGGGCTTGTAGGAGCGCCTTGAGGCAGCCGGTAGCCCCTGTATCTCAGTGGGGACGTCCGGTGAATCTTGTTCACTGACTGGCAACGATTCTCCACTTCATTTCGTTCCGTCCAATCCGAACTCAGACCGGTCCTCCCCCTTCCTTTGGCGAGCCGTGCATTGAAGCTGTCGGCAGTGGTGAGCGACGCTAACGAGAGAGCTACAGATCGAGAATAGCCGAGCCAACGGAAGTAACCGCACACTCTTCGCAAGTCAAAGCTCGGAAAGAAATCCGCGATGTCCATGCAGACAACAACGCGCTTGCCAACATGTACGGCAGCGTTTGTCAGCACGTCGTGGCGCCTGCGAAACCCGTGGACGCTCGGACTCAGGGGCAATCTGGAAACCAGCGCTTGCTGGAGCTGCCGTTGCAACGCCTTGAGGCGCGGCATGGGCGCCATCAGCAGCCGCGTTCCGCCCGATTTCTTGGGGATCTCTCTGAGTATGTAGTTTTCGTCGAGGTGATGCCCGACGAGCCAATATTTCAAGTCGGTAGGCTGGATACCGAGCAAAGCCGCCAATGCGCTCTGATCCCCGAGCGGGACCCAGTCTGCACGGGGAGCCGGCAGCGTCAGGGAAGCCGGGTCAGGACGGTCCAACTCGTCGTGTGGCCAGCGATCGAGGTGCTCGCTCTTGCCGGCGTCAATCTCCCTGGGGCGGCTGCTTCGGCGACGCCGAGGGCGAAGAATGCGAGGATTGTACCGACTGCCCAAGCTGTGCTGGCCGGATTGCGATTGACCTCCGGCGGGCGGTCGCACGGGGGCAGTGCCGCTCTCACTGATGGTGGGGATGTTGGGGTTGCGAGGCCCAACAGGGCTAGGAGGCGTATGCGGGGGCAAGAATCTCTTCCTGCCGAACAACCAGTCCAAGAATCCCATGATCGCCCCACAGAATCAGGATTCGCGGGAGAGGCTTCCATACTCCCGGTCCGGAGGCCCCATCCTGTTCGGAACGAACAGGTGGTGGCCTCCGGCGTCAGCGTTGCAAGCCACTACGTTTGAGCGGGGTAGCCCCGTTCTTCGCCTTGCGGCGTCAAATCTCTCCCGCGAACCCGCCCGGATTCTAGCCGCGTCGTGACTTGCGACGAGTTTGTTGATAAGTCGGAGCAGGCGGCCCTTGTTTATTCCGTGTCAAACCGTGCAATCCGTGGGTGCTGCATTCGCATGCGGGGTCGTCGCTGACGCGAAGGGCTCGGGGAAATCCCTCTGGACAGCCATGTCTCGCTGGTCGGACACATTCAAGCACACGGTGCATCGGCCCTATCCGCCGCCTGCGCACGCCTGGGTCATGCACATGAGCTGGCAGGAACTTCTCTTTGCTCACTGGCCCATAGCTCCCGAACTTATACGCGAGCGCATCGCCACGAACTTTGGCGGGGTGCCGGCAGGACTCGAGATCGACACCTTTGAAGGCTCCTGCTACCTGGGCGTAGTTCCCTTTCGCATGGCCCGCACGGGCTTGCGTTGGTGGCCCGCGCAGCTTGGCCCACACACGTTCTGCGAGCTCAATGTGCGCACCTATGTGCGTCATCGGGATCGGCCGGGAGTCCTTTTCTTTTCCCTCGACGCCGCGAGCCGCCTGGCTGTTTTCACGGCGCGACGCTGGTTCTATTTACCCTATTTCAACGCGCGCATGGAACTTGCGGGCGGCGACGTGAACCACTACCGCAGCAAGCGTACCCACGGCGGAGCGCCGGCTGCTGAGTTTGAGGCCCGCTATGGTTCCGCAGGTCCGGTCTATCAGGCCGCGCCGGGGTCGCTGGATCGCTGGCTGACAGAGCGCTACTGCCTGTATTCCATCGGGCCGCGCCAATCGCTGTGGCGCGGCGAGATTCATCACGAACCATGGCCCCTGCAGCCCGCCCAGGCAGATGTTTCGCTGAACTCCATGGCGGCGTGCCACGGCTTTGCGCTGCCCGACGTGAAGCCCCTCCTGCATTACGTGAAGAATATCGACGTCGTGGCCTGGGCGCCGGAGCGCCTATGAAACCGCCCCCAGCTCTGATCCATTGGGCCCGTGCCGGCACGGCTGCGCGAGGCCTGCGTGACACCATGCTGGCACTGGTCGAGTTCCTGGCGCGGGCGCGGGACTTACCGACTGGTTCTCTTGCCCCCCTGCCACGCGACGAGACCCTGACCGAAGTGGTCCAGCAGCCCGCTTCCGCACCCGCCGAATGGATCGGCCAGGTTTATGAGACTCTGCTGGCTGCCGCAGCACGCCGCGCGCAGGGGATTCACTTCACGCCGCCCGATGTGGCGTCAGAGGTTGTGGAGGCCACGCTGGCGCCGCTTGAGGGCCCCCTGCGTATCATCGACCCGGCGATGGGTTGTGGGGCCTTTCTGCTGGCTGCGGCAAGATTCTGCCGGGGCCAAGCCGGCCGCTCTCCGCTTCTGGAAGGATTTGACACTGACCCGCTGGCTGTGGAACTGGCGCGATGGTCGCTTGCTCTGGAGACCGGGCTTGTGCCGGAGGCGTTTGAGGGCCTGCGCGCAGGGGATGCTCTGAGGGACGTGCGGGGCGAGTATGACGCGGTCGTTGGTAATCCGCCGTTTGGCAATGCGATTGAAAGGCGGACGGCGCGCAGCGTCGGATACGCCGCAGAAATGCGCAGACTCTATCCCGAGTTCGCGCGCGGAGCCTACGATTACTCGCTGCTGTTCTTCGCGCTGGCTTCGCGACTCCTTTCGCCGCAGGGGCGCTATGGGCTCATCGGGCCCACGGCCCTGCTGAGCGACGCCAAGCCCTGGCAACGGTACGTGCAGGAGCAGATGCGGCCAAGCCTGCTGATTCTGTATCCGGTGGACCGCTTCGGCCAGGCGCGCATCCGCACCACAGCATTTGTCGGGGGGCGCGGTCGCTGTGAACAGGTGGAGGTGCGCGACTACGACGGGGGCCAAGCGCCCAAGACGCGACGCTGGAGCGACAGTGCCGGGACCTGGTTTGAAGTCGTGCGTGAGGCCCCGCCGGTCGCGAGTTTCCAGAAGTTGCGCGAAGTGGCAACGGTGTTTGCGGGTTGCACAACGAGTGCGGCCTACAGGCTGGCTCCCCTGGTGACGGAGGCAAGGCAGGAAGGGGACCGCGGCGGCGCCCTGAGGCTGGTGACCACTGGCGCGCTGGATCGCTATCGCTGCAAGTGGGGCGATGAGCCCATTCGTTTTCTGGGGCGGGACTTTGCAAGGCCGCTGTGGCCGCAGGAGGGCCCGCGGGACGTCATGGCGGCGATGGAACGCCAGCGGCGGCCCAAGATTCTGCTGGGTGGGCTCACCAGCGTGCTCGAAGCCTGGTACGACGTCGAAGGCGGCGCCGGGGGAGTGGTCTCCACGTGGGTAATTCTACCCCGACCCGGTGTTGACGCATGGACGCTGCTGGCCCTGCTCAATGGCGCCACGATTTCACGGGTCTACATGGCACGACACGGCGCAAAGTCCATGAGCGGCCGCCAGACCACCATCGGCAAACAGGCCCTGCACGACTTGCCCCTGCCGGACCTGGCGCGCTGCCGCGAGCTGGGCCTGCGGGCTCGCGCCCTGCAGGAGCAGGCGCCAGATGAAGCGGCGGACCGGGAGTTGCACCTGGAGGTGGCCAGACTGTTGGGGCGAAGCGAAGTCCAGGCGCAGGAAGACCTGGCCTGGTGGCAGGGGCAGGCGGCACGGACGAGGGCTACTCGACGCGTTTGATGATGTGCCAGCCGTAAGGGCCTTTGGCCGAGAGCGCAATCTGACCCACGCCCAGCGACAACGCCACATCGGCGAACTCCTTGACGTAGATTGCGCGATTGCGGCCATGGACCTCGTAGGCACAGAGCGCCGTGTCTTCGCTCCACTGTTCCATCAACTTCGCCCACTCGGTCCCCCGGGTTCGCGCCTGCTTGAGCAGGCTTCTCGCCAGCGCCTCGGCCTCCGCTTCGGTGCGGCTCTCCGCGTTGCGCAATTTTGCGTACTTGACGGCGCTGTACGAGATCAGGATGTGCTCGACCTTCACCTGTCCGGGTGCGGGGTCCTGCTTCGTGGGCAGTGTTGACGCGTCAATGCCGGGGAACCAGCCACCGCTGGGGCAATCGTAGATCAGGCCGTGGCCGCCCTGGCGCGTGAAACGCCCGTTCTTGACGCCGGGAACCGTGTAGAAATCCTCGCCGTCGAGGTCGAGCAGCAGCGAGATGTCGTTGTTGTGGCCCGCGCCGATGGAGCCTGCGCCGGGGCAGGCGTGGGAGTCATTGCCGGAGCAATCCAGCAGGATGCCGACGGAGAAGTTCAGGCCCTGGCCCTGCCCGCCGCCCTGGTAAAGGTCGTTGCCGGCGCGGTCAATGAGCCAGCCCACGGCGTAGTCATGGGCGCCGCCCAACCCCACGCCCCAGGGATCCGTGTAGGTGTCATTGCCCTTGAGGTTCACCAGAATGCCCGTCGAGAGGTGGATGCCGCCGCCCAGTCCATATTGGTACAGCACATGGTTGTCGTTGCCACCCTCATCCACCAGCATGCCCAGGGAATACCAGTAGCTGGAGCCCTGTCCGTAGATGTCGGCAATGTAATTGTCATTGCCGTCGCCCTGGTCGAGCAAAAGGGCCACGCCGCCGCCTGTGCCCATGGAAGGGTTGGCATCATTGCGGTTGCCGATGGAAAAACCCTGGCTCAAGCTCTGGTAGTGGTCGTTATGCAGCGGCTTGTGCAGGTACTTGCCGCCCGCGTAGTAAAGGTCGTTGCCGCCGCCGTCCGTCAGCACGGCAAGGCCACCCACCAGGGCGCAGGCCTGAACGTAGCGCGCACCGCGGTAGGTGTCGTGGCCGCCCGCATCGATCAGGTGGCCATATCCAAAGCATGCCGCTCCCTGCGAGCCTGAATCGGTGAAATACTGGTCGTCGCCGCCGTCGTCGAAGAGTTCGCCATAGCCAAGCAAGCCGCAGGCCTGGGAGCAGAAGCGGGACCTGTAGCAGTCGTTTCCACCGCCCAGGTCCCAGAGGATGCCTACGCCGTTGAAGCCAAAGCCCTGGGTGAAGTCTTCGCCTTCATAACGGTCGTTGCCGGCGAGATCCAGGACGAAGGAAAGGGGTGCGCGACCCGGCAGGCCGATGCCGCTGGCGACGCGGCCGCGATAGACATCGTTGCCGCCGAGGTCGATGATGGCAATGAAGTCATCACCTTCGTAGGTATTGTCGCCCGTGCCGCCGATGACAATGCGGCCCTGGGGGCCGCGCACGACGGCGAGTATGCCGCCGCTGACACCTTGTTCGCGCGAGGGTTGGCCGGCGAGCCACGCGGGCGGGTTCTTCACGCCGCGATAGAGGTTCAGCGAGTGAGCCATTCCTTCAAGGATGGGGCCCAGGCGAGCTGCAGCCACCAGCGGTCCCGTGCCAAACGCCCTGGAGGCGGGGTCGAAAGGGTCGCTCTGGGCCGCCGTGGCGCCTGCGCCAGGCATACGGATGTCGTCGTCGCAGAACACTCCGGAAAGCTGGGCGGCCACCGCCGCCAATGCAGCAGGCGCAACGCCGGTTTCGTCAAAGGAAAGCGACATCAGTGGGGTGTACAGCCACTGGGCCAGGAACTGGTCCAGGCCCGACGTTCCCCACAGCGCGCTATAATCCTCGCTTGCCGGCTGGGCCGCGACTTCGAATTTCGCGCCCAGCATCAGGGTCATGGCGTCGGAGATGGTTTCTTGCCAGGAAGCGTTCACCTCGGCCTTGAGGCTCTTCCAGCCGGCATCGTTCTTGACTTCCTTGAGATTGCCCTTGTCCAGCAACCAACGACGCTCGAACTCGGAGAGCTTGCGGCTGGCCTCGGCCCAAACTGTCCAGCCCACGGCCTCCTTGCGCAGTTCTTCGGGATCGAAGCGCCTGAGATCGCGCTGCAGTATCTCAGCGGCGCGGCGCGCCCGCGCCGGTGAAGGACTGGCGGCGCTGAAATCTCCCGCCGCGTCTTCTGCAATCCGGGGTACTCCCAAGGGGTTGTCCAGGCACTGGGCGCAGATTGGCAGCACGAAGCGCTGGTTGAGTGCGACCTTCTTCTCAAAACTCAAGTCTCCGGGCTTGAGTTCAACGCAGCGCAGCGCCTCCAGGATGTGCTCGTAGTCTTCCTGCGTCAGGAACTGCCCAGCCTTGAACTCGAACTCCCGCCCTGCCCCCGCAGGCGCCTCTTTCGGCGCTTCCTGGGCTGTCACCACCGCCGCCCCCAGCAGCCATGCAGCCGCAATCAACCCAAGCACAGGTTTGCTCATCGCCCACATCCTTCCTAGACTCTGTTGGCCCTACGACTTATAAGGGTCACGCTGGACCTTGATTGCTTCTTGGGTTATATCGCGTTTTGGCCTGCAATGAAGCAGGCCTCCACGCTTTGAACCACGCTTAGGCTGCAGACATGTTTGATTTCGCTGGAAAAAAGGCCTTCATCACGGGCGGCACGCGCGGCATCGGCCTCGCCATTGCCACGAAGATGGCCCGCGCGGGCGCAGATGTCGCCCTGAATTACCTGCGTAACAAGAAGGCGGCCGAAGAGGCCGTGGCCAAGATCAAGGCCATTTCCGGCAAGGAGCCCCTGCTGCTCAAAGGTAACGTGGCCAAGGACGAGGACATCGACGAGATGTTCAAGGTCCTTCGCGACAAGTGGGGCGGCATCAGCTTTCTTGTCAGCAATGCCGCTTCGGGTGTGCTCAAGCCCAGCAAGGAACTGACCTACCACCACTGGCAGTGGACCATGGACATCAACGCCTATGCGTTGCTGGCCCTGTCGCGTTCGGCCGTCCCCATGATGAAGGGCAACGGTCGCATTGTCGCCGTTTCCAGCCTGGGCGCCACCCACGCTTTCAATAACTATGCCGCCGTGGGCTCCTCCAAGGCCGCGCTGGAAAGCCTGGTCCGCCACCTCTGCGTCGAGTACGCCGAGCACGGCATCAACGTCAATGCGGTCTCGGCCAGCGTCGTGGACACCGAGGCCCTGACCCACTTCCCCAACCGCGACACCATGCTCAACGACAGCCTGGTGTGGACGCCGGCCAAGAAGCTGGTCGAGCCCGATGACGTTGCCGACGGCGTGATGATCCTTTGTTCGGATCTCACGCGCATGGTGCATGGCCACACGTTCATCATCGACGGTGGGCTCTCCATCAAGCTGCCGGGCTGACATCCGTGCCACTCCGCGGGGCCACGCACGCGTGGCTCCTTTCATTTGCAGGCACCGGCGGGCTTGCAACGTGCTGCGCCTTGGCCTTAGCATCCGTACCTCTCCCGGGGGCTGCCATGGACGAAAGCGAACCTCAGGTCACCTTGGCCGCCATTGTGCTGTGCGCGGGATCCAGTTCCCGCATGGGTCAGCCCAAAGCGCTGTTGGATTTCGGCGGCAAGCCCGCCCTGACGCGCATCCTCGAAACGGCGCGCCGGGCCGGCATCCACAAGCTGTTCATCGTGCTCGGACGCCACGCCGATGAAATCCGCGCCCGTGCCGACCTGGCCGGCTGCCAGGTTCTTATCAACCAGGACCCCGAGCGAGGCCAGCTCTCCAGCATCCAGCTCGGAATGAGCAAGCTCGACTTTGCCACCGATGCCGCGCTGGTCTGGCCCGTGGACTGTCCCCTGATCGAAGCCTCGGACCTGGAGGCTCTGCGGGCGGCCTACGTCAAGGGACGTCGTTCGCTCATGCGCATCTTCGTGCCCACGCACGGGGGCAAGCGAGGCCACCCCATGCTCGTGGACATCGGCTTTCGTCAGCCCTTCATGGAACTGAAGGCCGGGCAGTCGGCCCGCAACGTGATGGAGGCCAACCCCACGCAGGTCATGGAGGTTCCCGTCAGCCACACAGGCGTGCTGCTGGACATCGACACTCCCGAGGAATACGCAACGGCGCGCAAGTTGTGGGAGATGCGCCCGCGCTGACCCATGCTCATTCCCGTCTTCGAAAAGGCCGTTGAACTCGCCCGCGCCAACCGCAGGTTTGCCCTGCTGCACCTCGTCAAGGTGCGGGGCTCCAGCCCCGGCAAGCACGGCTTCCTCATGCTGGTCACGGAGGATTTCACGCTGGGAACCATCGGCGGTGGCGATGCCGAGCGAAAAATGACCCAACAGGCGCGCGAAGCCCTGGCCGAAGGCCGCTCCCGCACCGTCAGTTACGAACTCTCCCGCAAGCCGGGCAACATCGTGCAGTCGCTGTGCGGCGGCACCAATGAAGTTTTCATCGAGGTGTTCATGGAGAAACCCTGCCTGCTGCTGCTTGGTGGCGGCCATGTGTCCCGCGCGCTCGCCCGCCTCTGTGCCCAGCTGGAGTATCCCTACGTCGTGGTCGATGACCGCGAAGACTATTCGCGCCCGGCCGACTTTCCTGGCGCCCTGCAGGTAGCCTGCATGCGGCCCGGTCCTTACCTCCAGCAGCCGGGCCTGCCGCGCTTCAGCCACGTGATGGGCCTGGGTTACAACGCCGAGTTCGACCTTGAGGGGATGTTTGCCGCGCTACCCAGCCTGGGGCCGGCCGTGCGCTACGGCGCCATTGCCAGCAAAGCCAAGCACCTGCGTATGGGCGAAATCGCCAAGGAGCGAGGCATTTCCGAGGCACAATGGGCGCGCGTGAAATGCCCCGTAGGGCTGGACATCGGGGCCCAGACTCCGGCCGAAATTGCGGTGTCCATCATGGCCGAGGTGATTGCATCGATTGAGGGGCGCCACAGCGCGGGCTGGTCGGCCGAGGAAAAGTAACCAGCGCCTGGACCACCGGCGGCGCCGGACCACGTCGCTTACACCACCCCGTTGCTCGCGCGCTCGGACAGCTCGCAGGCGGCGTAGGTCAGAATCATGTCTGCCCCGGCCCGCTTGAACGCATACACGCTCTCACGCAACACGCGCTCGCCGTCCAACCATCCGTTTTGCGCCGCCGCCTTCAGCATCGCGTACTCCCCGCTGACCTGATAGGCCGCCAGGGGTAACTGGGTCTGCTCGCGCAGCCTCGCCAGAATGTCCAGGTAGGCCATGCCGGGTTTGACCATGAGCATGTCGGCACCCTGCTGCTCATCCAGCGCCGCTTCGCGCAGGGCCTCACGCCCGTTGCGGAAGTCCATCTGGTAGCCTTGGCGGTCACCCTTGCCGGGGGCACTCTGGGCGGCGTCGCGGAAGGGGCCGTAGAAGGCGCTGGCGTACTTCACGGCATAGCTGAGGATGGCGATGTGATCAAAGCCCTCGCCGTCGAGGGCCTGGCGCAGCGCGGCCACGGTGCCGTCCATCATGCCGGAGGGGGCGACGACGTCAAAGCCCGCGCGCGCGTGGTTCACGGCCTGGGCGCACAGCATCTCGAGCGTGGCGTCGTTGTCAACCACAAGGCGCTCGTCGTCGCAGAGCTTGCCGCAGTGCCCGTGGCTGGTGTACTCGCAGAAGCAGAGGTCGGAGATGGCGACCATGTCGATGCCCGCGTCTTTGGCGCGCCGCACGGCTGTACACACTTCGTTGTCGGGGGCGTGGGCGTGGCTGCCACGATCGTCCTTGGCCTCCGCGGGAGTGACGCCGAACAGGATGTAGCCACGCACGCCGAGCTTTTCGGCTCGTTTGAGTTCCTTGACGGCGAGGTCGGGCGTGAGCTGGCTGACGCCGGGCATGGACTTGACGGGCCGGCTCTTGCCTCGGCCGGGAATAATGAAGAGCGGAAGAATGAAATCGGCAGGCGTGACGATGGTCTGTGCAACGAGGTCGCGCAGGGCCTGGCCGCGCCGAAGGCGTCGAGGTCGGTGGATCATGGCGCCGTTATATCAGGGCCAAGCCGCCGGTCTCCAGGGGGGCGGGCGGTTTTGCCGCGTAAGGCCAGCGCCGATTCCTGTTCGACAGCAGGCCCTGCCCATCGGACAATCCGCCCATGCGTTCCAAGCCGCGCCTGATCCGTGCCTGGCTCCACTACCTGCGCAAACCCACGCTGCAGTTCCTGCCCATTTTGAGCGGACTGGTGGTCCTGCTGCTGCTGGGTGGCTTGGCCTTTACCCAGCTCTATGAAGAGAGGCTGAGTTTCGGCAAGTCCACCTACCTGGTCTACACGCTGCTCTTCGGCGAGCAGATCAGCCCCGCGCCCGAACACTGGCTGCTGGAAATCATCTGCTTCATCACGCCGCTGCTGGGGCTGGTCGTCATCCTCGACGGCGTGGTGCGCTTTTCGTATCACATCCTGCGGCGCGACGAAGCTTCCCCCGAATGGGTCCAGGCCATGGCCAAGACACTCAAGGATCACGTCATTCTCTTCGGCCTGGGCAAGGTCGGTGTGCGCATCCTGCAGCAGCTGCTCAAGCTCGGCGAAGTCGTCATCGTGCTCGAGAAGGACAGCAACTGCATCAACCTGACCTACGCGCGCAAGCACGGCATTCCGGTGCGCGTGGGCCACGGGCGCGAAGACGGCGTGCTGGAAGAGCTCAACGCCGCCCAGGCCAAGTCCATCATCTGCGTGACGGACGACGACCTCGCCAACATTGAACTGGCCCTCGACGCCCGCAAGATCCGCCCGGACATCCGCGTCGTCCTGCGCATGTTCGACCAGGAACTGGCCGGCAAGATCCGTGAGAGCTTCGGCATGTCGCTGGCCTTTTCCACGGCCGAGCTGGCCGCGCCGCTGTTCGCGACTGCCAGCGCCGACCCCAGCATCGTCAACGCTTTCTACGTCGACGGCAAGCTGTTGGTTGTGGCCAACATCTACATCTGCGGCGGCTCGGCTTTGCGCGGCCTTTCTATCCGCGATCTGGCCAAGGACCTTCCGCTGTTCATTCTCAATCACCGGCGCGGCAACGTTCACACGCTCTATCCAGGTGGCGACGTCGTGCTGGCTGAGGGCGACGAAATCACGCTGCAGACCGAGCCATCCACCCTCAAGCGCGTCCATGAGAAGAACGGCGGCAAGCCCAGCACGATGCGCCTGGACAAGGCTCAAGCAAAGGTGATGTAAAGGAAGTACAGCGCAAAACCGCTCAGGAAGAAGATGCCCGCCAGGCTCAGCCAGCGCATGCGCTCGCCGGGCCTCAACTCCGGCGCCACCCAGGGCGCAAACACCGCGCGGTGGTTCAGCACGGCGAAGAACGGCGCACTCAGGAAGCTCAACGTCGTGGCCAGGTCCACCAGAAACTTGAACTGGCCCGCCGGCACTGCCGCCAGAATTCCCAGGCTGCCCAGCGCCATCACCGCCATAGCCCCGCGGTAGACGCGCGGCTGCAGCGTGGCCAGTCCGTCTTCGCGCTCGGCTTCGCCAAAGCGCTTGACCAGCGTGGCAAAGGCCCGGGGAAAGCCGTCCACCACCGTCAGGGTGGTCGAAAACATGACCGAGAGGGCGCAAAGCCCCAGCAGGGGCCGGCTCCACTCGCCGAGGCTGGCGGCGTAGAGGTTGACCACCTGGGCGCCAAAGCGTGCCGCGTTATCTTCGAACTTCGCCCCGGAATGGAACATGACGCCTGCGCCCATGGCCATGAAGCACAGCGCCAGCAGCGCCGTGCCAAAGTAACCCACGTCGAAGTCCAGTAGAGCCTGCCGCACCGAGGGCCGGTGCCCGGTGTCGTCGCGGCGCGCCAGGGTCCAGAGGGAATGCCAGATGGAGACGTCAAAGGCGCTGGGCATCCAGCCCACGAGTGCCGTGATGCGCACGAGCTGGGCGCGGTCGGTCAGGGCGTCCTTCGGCGGCAGCCATCCGGGCTGCGACCAGTCGATCTGCGGCAGCACCAGCAGCGTGGCCGCCAGCGTCGAAACTGTGAGCACGGCCACCAGCACCTTGTTGGCGCGGTCCAGCCACTTGAATCGGCCTGCCGCGAGCATCAGGGCCGAGACCAGCGTCAGCAGCGCCGACATGGCCACGGGCGCCGAAAGGTTCAGGCCCGCGACCTTGGGCGGCTCGTAACTGAAGCCCAGCACGGCGCAGGCTATGCCCGCCGTGACCACCGTAACCACGGCCTGCACCGTAAAGCAGGTGCCCAGAGTCAGGGCCAGGTAGACCCAGAGCGCCCATGGCCCCTGGCGCCGGTAACCCTCAAAAAGGCTCGTGCCTGTGGCCGCGGCGTAATGGGGACCAAAGGCAAACGCCGGATACTTGAGCAGGTTGGCGAGCACGATCACCGCCAGCAGGCCAAAGCCGAAATCGGCGCCGGCCCGCGTGCTCTGCACGAAGTGCGACACGCCGATAGCCGCGCCGGCGAACAGCAGACCCGGCCCCATCGCCTTCATGAAGGTGCGCGGCGGCAACGGGACCGAAGTGTTTTCAGCCATTGGGGGATTGTGAAAAGGCGCACGCGACAATCAAGCGGCCCTGCGGCCTTGCAACGAGCGGCGGAAAGGATAATTTGACCGACCGTTCAACCGGCGGCCCTGCGGGGGCGAGGCCGCCCGGAGAGACCCATGAAGCCCGCAGCCGGCAGCGCCCACGAAGCTACGGCGCGCGCCTTTCTCGCCGAACTCAGAGTGGAAATCCTGCGCCACCCCGGCGTGGGCCATTCGCTGCTGGGCCGCATGAACACCGACCCCCGTTCGCGCTTCGATTTCAAGATTCTGGCTTCGCAGCACTTTGCGCTCGTTGGCAATTTCACGCGCTACATGGAACTGCTGCTGCTCAATGCTCCAGACACCGAGGCCAAATGCTGGCTGGCCAAAGTGCTCGTGGACGAATACGGCGAGCGCAGCGAGGGCGAAGACCACGCCCAGCTTTACATGCACTTCATGCACGCGGCGGGCATTGCGCCCGGCACCGAATACGACCACCCGCTGCACCCAGAAGTCGTCCATTTCATTCGCGAACATTTCCGCATCTGCACGCAGGAGCCGTTTCTGGTCGGGCTGGGCGCCCTGGGTCCCGGCCACGAGTGGGCCATTCCCACCATGTTCACGCACGCCGTGGCGGGCCTGCGCAAGGCCGGCTTCAAGGAAGAAGAAATCCTTTACTGGACCTGCCACCAGGAACAGGACCAGGACCACGGCGCGTGGCTTGAGGAAGCGCTGGCCAAACTGTGCACCAGCAACGAAGCCCGCGAACAGATCCGCAAGGGCGCGCTTTTGAGCCTCAACGCGCGTGAGCGCTTCTGGTGGGGCGTGCTGGACAAGATCGCCACGGAGAAGACGCGTGCCGCCCTGCCCTTTGTTCAGCCCAGCACCGCCGGCAGCGAGGCCTCGCAGCCGACACTGCGCGAATTGCGCGCAAAATGGAAGGTCGTCGCCGAGCTGCGTGAGGCATGATTGCGAATCTCGAATTCACGGCAAAGGGCAGGCCGGGTTTGAGCGAGCGCTGGGAGCGAGATCCGGACATGGTCGAGCGGACCTGCCGTTTTGGTCAGGCCGTTACCCTGTGCGCAGTCAAAGGCAAACTTCATCAGCAAAGCGGGCATCGCCCACCAAGAGGCAAGCAATTCCCGCTACTGGTTGAGATTGACTGAAGATTCCGGACTGTAGCGCGAACCTCCCGCAAGCGCGCCAAAGGAGTGCTCAAAGCCTTCCCAGAGCTGACGGAGTTGAAGCAAGACGCCACGGAGCGTGTAAGGGTTCTCGGCGCCATCGGTAGTAGCGCCCGGAAGAACAGGCAGGACTGACCATTCGCAGTTCGACACTCGCAATTCGGAATTGACCTCATGATCGACACGCTCTTCATCGCAGGCTTCGGCGGCCCCACCAAGGGTTGCTGCAAGAAGTTCGACCCCTGCCCCGGCGAGGCTTACTGCTTTGTCTCCGGCATCTATGGCCACAACCCCGCGCGCAAGGCACGCATTGACGAAGTCGCCGCCCATTACAAGGAGCTGGGCGGCTTCTCCAGGTTCAACGAAATCACCGAGGCCCAGGGCCAAGCCGTCATCGCCGAACTCAAAAAGCGCGGTCATAACCTCAAGCTCGTTTGCGGCTACTTTTATTGGAACCCCTACATCATGGACCAGGTCGCGGCCATGGCAAAGGCCGGCAGCAAAGAGTTCATGGCGCTGGTCATGGCGCCGCAGCAGAGCGCCATTTCATGGGACGGCTACCTGCGGCGCATCCAGGAAGGTCTCGAGGCGCTGCCGGGAGAGAAGCCGCAATTCAAAGCCGTGGTCGATCCGTTCTTCGACAAGCCGGGTTTGATTGAAGCCTGGGCCGACCACGCCCAGAAGGCCGCCAAGGGCATCGGCGCGGAATTCACCAAGGACGACACGGCCGTCATCTTCTCCGTGCACGCCGTGCCGCAAGCGCTGGTGAAGACTTCTCCTTATGTGAAACAGGCCGAGGCCACGGCCCAGCTCGTGGCTGAAAAGATCAAGGCCAGACACTGGAAGATCGGCTACCAGAGCCAAAGCAGCGACAGCAAGATCAACTGGACCGAGCCGTCACTGGAACAGGCGATTGCGGAACTGGTCAAAGCCGGAGCCAGAAAGATCGTCGGCGTTCCGATCGGCTTCCTGTGCGACAACGTCGAAGTGCTCTACGACCTGGGCATCGAAGGCAAACACGAGGCCGAAAAGGCCGGCGCCAAGTTCGCCGCGGCCGAAGCCGTCAACACCCACCCCGCATTCATCAAGATGCTGGCCGATGGCGTGGAGGCGAAGCTGGGCTAGCGGTCGCGGAGCAATGTATGCTGAGTTGAGCCCAGGAAGGTGCTGTAAGAGTGTGTCAGGCGGTCGCGGAGAATTTGCGCAATGACGGATGTTCTGACCCAAAGCGACGCCGATACACTCATTGCAATGTCTAAACACCGAGTGGATGACACCGAACACCCATTTCCAGGAACGGCAGGTGCTGCCCTTACGCTTCCCTTGGTTTCTAGCTACAAAAGAGAGCACTTCTTGCTTGATTTGAGGCGTGGTCGCATTGATCTGAAGAAGGGAACCTACCAGAACCGTGCCAAGCAGACTGTAATCTTGGTGCGTCTGGACTTCGGCGGATCACCCCACCGAAGCCCCGATGACGAGGAAGTACCTAGCCCTCATGGTCTGCTCTCCGAAAACTGGTCCAGGTGATATGAGAGTCCGGATCGGCCTTTGGGCCGGAAAGGACTGTCATGAAGCGCAAGAAGCACAACCCCGAACAGATCGTTGC
>QEVF01000039.1 GCA_003576915.1 Planctomycetota bacterium
TCGGCGGGACGCCGATGCCACGTCGCGGGCTATGGCGCGGACTATGGCGCGGGTGTCTTCGCCAGCCCACATCGGCGGGACGCCGATGCCACGTCGCGGCGGTGGCGCGGGTGTCTTCGCCAGCGCACATCGGCGGGACGCCGATGCCACGTCGCCGGTGCCATGTAGTTGGCCCGGGGGCGGGACAATGACCGAAAACACTGGATTTGCCGGGTGATCGCTGGCATGGTGTCTCGGTCACATTTTCCGGCTTGAGGCGTCAGGGGCAACGGAGATTGTCTGACGATGAAGCGCAGGACCAGCCACCTTTCCAGGGCGCTACTGGTAGCCAACAATCACCAGGCGTCCGGCATCTGTCAGCGGCTAGCGGATTCGGCCGAAATGCAGTGCCGCGCTGTCAGCACCATTGAAGAAGCGGAGGCCGTTGTCGAGCACAAGCCGCCCCACGTCGTGGTGCTGGACTACTCCCTGTGCGGTGCGGCCGGCATCGAGACACTGCAGATGTTCCACGAGGTTCTGGCGGCGCGCAAGATTCCCCTCATCCTGATCACGCCCCCGGTCAGCGACTGGGAGCTGGAGCAATTTGAGGACATCGGCGTCTATGCTTCGCTTTCCAACCCGTTCCGTATGAGCGAACTGGCGCAGCTGGTGAAGGAAGCCAGCAAACGCAAAAAAGATCACCGCAGCAGCAGCGGCGAGTTGCGCGCCCTGCGCTGATTCATCCACCCTGCTTGGGAACGCGGCCCGTGGTCTTCGATTCCTCAAGGATCACGGCGGTGCCGCTTGCGGTGATCATCATCAGGCCGTCGGCCGCGAAGTAGGCGTAGTCAAACTCGACGGCAATCACGGCATTGGCGCCGAGTTCCTTGGCCTCCTGCTCGAGGTTGAGCAGGGCCATCTGGCGGGTTTCCCGCGTCACTTTCTCGAACTGGGCGTGGCGCCCGCCGCCTTCGCGCTTGATGAAGGCGGCGAAGTCGCGCATTTCCATGGGGGCCACGGCGGCCTCGCCCGCCACAATACCCAGGTACTGGCGGATGTGGTGGGTCTCCAGCGATGCCGTCGTCGTCATCAGCATGATTGACCCCTGGCCTGCCTGCCTCTAAAGCTACATCAATCGCCCCTGATTTTCAGCAAGAGCAAGGCTTTACGGTGCACCATGCCCAGAGAACGCACAGCAGCGGGCTTCATACTGGTCTGCCCCCAACCGGCACCGCCGCGCTACCTGCTGCTCAGGAACGCCCTGCACGGCACCTGGGGGTTTCCCAAGGGGCACAGCGAGAAGGGCGAATCGCTCATGGAAACGGCCCTGCGCGAGACCGCCGAAGAAACGGGCATCACCGATGTGGGCGTGGTCCAGGACTTCGAGTTCTCCGACAGCTACGAGGTCACCACGCCCAAACGCGGCGCCTACCGCAAAACCGTGACCTACTTCCTGGCCCTGACCCCCGTGGCCAGGCACGTGCAGAGCCGCGAGCACAGCGAGTCCGGCTGGTTCTGCTTTGAAGACGCTCTCAAGCGGCTGAAGTTCCCCGCCCTCCAGCAGGCCCTGCGCCTGGCCCAGGCACGGCTGGAGGCCAAGGCGCCCTGAAGGCTATTTGTCCTTGTCCAGCTTCTCCAGCGCGGCAATGGCCTCATCGAACCATTTCGTGAGCACCTTGACGTTGAGATAGAGCAACTCGCGGCTGGGCAGGGTCTTGTTACGGTCTCCGAAGACCTTGAGCACCCAGTCCTCGCGGCTGAACTCGCGGATCAGTTGCGCGGCTTCTTCGGGGTAACCGCCGCCGGTGTCGGCGAGGATCTTGCGCACGCGCTTTGCGGCGCGCAGGTCGATGGCGCGCTTGTCAAACAGCATCAGGGCGTTGACGAGCTGCTGCTGGAACTGCGCCTGCTCGCGCGACACCAGTTCGGTCTCCTTTTCGAGGCGGCCGGCAATGGCGTTGGCGGCGAGTTCGATGTCCTCGGGCTTGCGCTGCATGGCGGTGTCGGCCAGCAGGAAGGCGGCCAGGCCCGCGACATCGCGGCTCTGGTGCCCCATGAGTTCGACGAAGAACTGCTGGCTCTCGCCGTTCTTGAAGTGAAGGCCGCGCTCCTTGACGGCGAGCACCTCGGCTTCGAGGCGCGACACAAGCATGGCGTCGTTCTCGGTCTTGCGCGCGCCGTCGAGCAGCTCAATGCGCGGGCGTTCTTCGTTGCCCTTGCCGGCGCGGATGGCCCTGAGCCAGTTCGTCAGCCGCGTGCGCATTTCGCTGGTCAGGGTGGTGCGTTCCAGGTATTTGGCCAGCCAGTCGGCGGCTTCCTCCATCTCCCCGATCTGCTCGGCCAGAAACTGCGTGTAGCGGAAGGCGCCGGGGCCGCGCATGTCCACGGGCAGGTGCTCGCGCTCGATTTCCGCGCCCAGCTCGAAGTTCAGGCGCGCGGCCGTGACGTACTTTTCAAACAGCTTGCGGTTCTCCCCGTAAAGCTTGGGGTCCAGGTTGCGCAGGTCCACGGCCAAAGTGGCGTAAGTGGCACCCAGGCCAAAGCGCCACTCCGACACAGACTCCGGGTCCTCGGTCGCGCTGACCATGGACAGGGCCTTTTCCAGGCGCGTCGTGGCCGCGCCCAGTTCCTTGCCGGAGATCATGCCGATGGCGACGAAGGCGTGGGCCTGAGCCTCGTAGCGCTTGGCCCACTGGCCGGCCTTGGACGCGCCATCGACGCGCTCCATGAGGTCGGCGACGCTGGTGCAGTTGGCATACAGGCCCAGCATGTCCTGAAAGCCGCTGGGGTCTTCGGGCGGAAGCACAAACAGCTTCTCGACGTGCTTGCGGGCCTCGGCCTTGTTGGGCGGCGTGATGGCGAGCAGCACCCGGGCCTGCAGGGCAATGGCGTCGGCAAAGCCGGGCCGCGCGTTGGCCTTGTCGAGGAAGTCCTCGACGGCGCGGCGCGTGGAGTTGCCCTGCATCATGCGGGCGAACTCCAGCTCGGCCAGCAGGTAGTAGGGGTATTCGTAGGCGGGGTCGAGGCGCACGGCCGCGCGCATCAGCTTCTCGGCATCAAGGATATTGGGCCGCTCAGGCGGATAGCTGAGCAGCACAACGGCGTGCAGAGCGTTGTAGGTGGGCTGGTTGGCGGCCTCCGTGCGCGACAGCGAGTCGAAGTACTTGGCCAGCATGGAGCCCATGGCGCACTTCTTGATGTAGAAGATGAGCAGGCGCGCCATGGCGCGCGTGTATTCAAAGCGCTTGGCGCCGTCGGTGTAGTTCTTGAGGCGGGTGAAGTCGTGTTCGCCGGCGGGGTCCAGGCCCGGATACTGGCGCTTGACGAACTCGTTGAGGTCGGGCCTGGTGCCGGCGGGCTCTTCGGGCGCAGGTTTGGGGTCAGGCTTGGGCGGGTCCTGGGCGGGAAGCGCCGCGGCCAGCGTCAGGCACATCAGCCAGAGTGGAAGGAGTCGGGTCATGGTCTTGGTCTCTTGATTCCCAGGCGTCTAGGCGGCAACTTCCTCAAGCAGGCGATAGCGCGAGTCGCGCCGGCAGGGAACGCGGCCGGCCTCGCGCACCATATGGCGGATTTCGTCTTCGCTCACGCTCTGCGGCGTCGAGCTGCCGGCATCATGGAAGATGCGCTCGTGCTCGTAGACGATGCCGTCAAGGTCATCGACTCCGTAGGACAGCGCGATCTGCGCCAGCTTCAGGCCCGCCGAAATCCAGTAGCACTTGAGGTGGGGCACGTTGTCGAGCATCAGGCGCGACACGGCATAGACCTTGAGGTCCGTCATGCCCGTGGCGCGCTCCACGCCGCGCAGGGCATTGTTTTCAGGGTGGTAGGCCAGGGGGATGAACACCTGGAAACCGCCCGTGCGGTCCTGCACTTCGCGAATGCGCAGCATGTGGTCGATGCGCTCTTGAGGCGTTTCGATGTGGCCGTAGAGCATGGTGGCCTGGGTCTTGAGGCCCAGGCGGTGGGCCACTTCATGGATTTCGAACCAGCGCGCGGCGCGGATCTTGTTGGGACAGAGCAGGTCGCGCACGCGGTCGGCGAAGATTTCGGCGCCGCCGCCCGTGAGCGAATCCAGCCCGGCCTCCACCATCTCGCGCATGACCGTTTCCACGGGCTTGCGGCTGATGCGGGCAAACCAGTCGATCTCGACGCTGGTGAAGCCCTTGAGGGCCGTCGAGGGCAGGATGCGCTTGAGGCCGCGCAGCAGGTCGAGATAGTAGTCGTACTTGAGGCTGGGGTGCAGACCCCCCACGATGTGCAGCTCCTGGATGGACTGGCCCGCAAAGCGCTGTGCCCAGCTGAAGATTTCGTCCAGCGGTTTGGCAAACGCGCCCGGCTCGCCCGGCTTGCGGTAGAAGCTGCAGAACTTGCAGGTGTCCCAGCAGACGTTGCTGTAATGGAGGTAGCGATTGACGATGTAGGTCGTGGTGTCGCCGTGCAGGCGGTTGCGCACAAGATTGGCGGCGTAGCCCAGCGCGGCCACATCGTTGCTGCGCATCAGCCTCACGCCGTCCTCGAAGCTCAACCTCTGGCCCTGTTCCGCCTTCTCGATCAGGTCGGCGACATCACTGGCCGCGAAAACTGGATTCATTGTCTCTCGTTCAAAGCCGAAATGCCCCGGTCAGCCAGGGCCAGAATAGCGGGCGCAGGGCCGCCGCGCCAGTTTCGGCGGGGTGTTTCCCGCCCTGCCGCGCGCTGCTAAACTGGCCGCCCCTGCTTTCCCCGGCCTGGAGTACCTGTCTTGACTCCGAAGAAAGTGGCTTCCCTTGCCTGCGTGCTTGCCCTGTCGCTGCTGGCGGGCTGCGCCGAGTTCAAGGACTATCAGTACCGCGACTATCAGGTGAGCCGCGAGAACGCCTATCACACCATGAAGGCCGTGCTCGCCAACGAGGGTTACACCGTGGTCATCGTCGAGGACCACGACTACAAGGAACCCGAGATCTACCTCGAAACCGACTGGAACATGCGCAACGCCAACCAGTCCGTCTACCGCGGCAACTCCATCCGCCGCAAGGCCTACGTGCGCATCCTGACGCGCTACACCGAGCGCGGCGAGTCGGAGTTCCAACCCCTGGACCGCGCCGACAAGCCCATGACCAAGGAAGAGCGCGCCAAGTGGGAGAAGGAGCACGAGGCCGCCGCCAAGAAGGGCGACCTCGAGTTCACCACGATTGGCATTGCCGTGCGCCGTGAGCGCCTCAGCGACGTCAAGAGCCCGGCGGACATCATCAACGGCGACTGGGTCTATGAGGGGCCCGATTCCCTGGCGGCTGACATCATGTTCGGCGACCTGGAGATGATCCTTGCCGACAAAAAGGGCGCGGGCGAACCCACCCGCCGCTCCATGGAACGCGAGAAATCCCGCATGGGTGGCGGGGCCGGCAAATAAACACAGCAAAGCCATGACGGAAGACTGCCCGGACAAGAAGCCCAAGCTCGTCATCGACTCCGACTGGAAACAGCAGGTCGAGCGCGAAAAGCAGCAGATGGAAGAGGAACTCAAGCGCAGCTTTGAACGCAAGACTGACCTGCCTCCCGCCGACTTCATGCTGCACTGCGCCAGCCTCGGCACCCAGGCCCTGATTTTCATGGGCGCGCTTGCCCACCCCGAGACCGGCCAGTACGTCGTGGACCTCGAACAGGCCCGCTTCCTGATAGACACCATCGAGGTGCTCCAGGCCAAGACCAAGGGCAACCTCACGCCCGAAGAAGACCAGAGCCTGAAGAACCTGCTGGGCGACCTCAAGGTCGAGTGGGTCCGGGCCTTGAATCGGCCCGCGCCCGCCGGGGGCAAGTAATGCGCGCATTGCTGTGCGCCGCCCTATTGGCGGCCCTGGCCCTCGCCGGCTGCACGCCACAATCATCGGCCAACCAGGCCGAGCCGTCCCCCGCGCGCCGCCAGGCCGCCCTGGCCGCCTTTGACCCCAGGGGCCTCGACGCCGGGCTCCAACTCCCCGACCTCTCCGCCTACTGGCGCGGCAGCGAGGCAAAGAACGGCAACGCCCTGCCCTACCGGCTCGAGGTGGCCGCGGCCCAGGTAGTGATACGCATCGGCAAGGATGGCGGCTTTGCCGTCAAGGAGGGCGAGCACCTGCGCGAAGCCACTCTGCGCAGCGTGGCGGCCAGTGTGCAGTCCGCCGCTGACGCCCACTGGAACGAGGGACTCCGGGCCAGCTACGCGGAAGTCATCCTGCTGGCCGATGTCGCCGCCCCCATCAAGCCCCTGCTGGAGCTCTGCGAAAAGCTGACAGACGCCCGCGTGGCCAACCTTTATCTCACCACCCTCGACCCCGCCGCCCGGTGCTGCCGCCTCCTGCCCCTGCACGTGGATCTGTCCCAGGCCGGCGAGAAGGTCTACAGCCTGCCCAAGTCCCTGCTGCCGCAGATAGCGCGGCTGCGCCTGCTCGGCTCGGGGGCACAGCGCGCCGCCTCATGGCAGAAACTTGACCGCAGCCTCAAAGCCTCGGCCAGGGGCGAGGCATGGGCCCAGGACCTGTGCGGCCAGCCTGCCGTGCGCGACAGCGGCATCAGGCGCCTGCAGATCGACCTGACGCCGGCGCAGACGGTGGCCGACCTGCGCGAAGTCATTGTGGGCCTCGCGCCCCTGGGCTACTCGTCCCTGGAACTGTTTTTGCCGGCACTCCACCGCGGCGAGGGGGAACAAAGCGAGCCGCCGGACGCCGTGCTGCCTGCCTTTCATGACGCTCCGGGGCTGGCCAAACGCGTGAGCCTGCCCACGCTCATCGACTTCTGGAAGGCGGGCCGCAACTCCGGAAACCTTCCTCCCGCCAGCCTGGCGGCGGAACCGCGAGCGCCCCTTTTTGTCAGCATCGACGCCCAGGGCCGCTGGGCCTGCCGGCGCGGCGCGGGCGAATGGCAGGACAACCTCTCCGACGCCGGCCTCCTCAGGCACCTGCGAGAGGCCGCCGAGGACGGCTTTGACCTCGACGCCAACGTTTCGCCGCTCCAGACGGTGGCCGGCATCGACCGCCGCGCCGACGTCATTCACCTGCTGGCGCTCGAGGAAATGCTCAAACAGGCCCGCTGCCACCGCCTGTTCCTGCTCGTGCTCGACGCCGTCGGACCCGTGCCCCGTCTGCTGGATGTGAGTCTGCCCCTGGGCCAGGGCGACCCGGGTCAGGTGGCCCGCGTGGCCCTCAAGCGCGAGCAGGATTCCCTGACGGCCACCTTCGAATTCGAGAGCAGGAGCCAGCAGGCGCAGGGCGCGGCATGGCCCACGGAGTTGTCACGCCTGGCGGCGGCCGCGGAGCACAAAGCGGACCTTGTGCTGGTCTCAGCCTCGAAGGTGACGGTGGCCGAGCTGTTTGCGGCCCTGGACGCGCTGACGCCCCTGGGTGTGAGGGCCATCCGCGTCGTGCCCTGAGGCCCGGCAGCGCCGTTGCCAACGCTTCAAGTGAATTGGTAGATTGCGCCATTCACGAGGAAGCCCGATGAACATCCTGCTCAACGCACCCGCGCACAAGCTTCCCTATTTGTCCGCCCGGCGCGCCCTCGAGATGGGCCCCGAGCGTGTCATTGCCGCGCTCAAGGACTCCGGCCTTTCGGGCCGCGGCGGCGCCGGCTTTCCGACGGGCGTGAAGTGGGAGACCGTGCGCAACGCGCCGGGCCCCGAGAAGTACGTCATCATCAACGCCGAAGAGTCCGAACCCGGCACGTTCAAGGACCGCCAGGTCCTGACCGAGAACCCCCACGCCGTCATCGAGGGCGCCGTGATCGGTGCGCTGACCACGGGCTGCACCCGGGGCTACATCTACATCCGGCCTGACTACCGCAAGCCCGCGGCCGCCTTTGCCGCCGCCCTGGAGCAGGCGCGCAAAGCGGGCATGCTGGGCGTCAATGCCGCGGGTTCAGGGCAGGCCTTTGACATCGAGATTGTGCACGGGGGCGGCGCCTACATCTGCGGCGAAGAGACGGCCCTGATCAACTCCATGATGGGCCTGCGCGGCGAACCCAACACCAAGCCGCCCTTTCCGGCCATTGCGGGCTTTCTCTCCAGGCCCACGCTGCTGAGCAATGTGGAGACCTTTGCCTACGTGCCCTGGATCATTGCCAAGGGAGGCGAGGCCTTTGCCCGCCTTGGCGTCAACGGGTGCAAGGGCCTGCGACTGTTCAGCGTTTCCGGCGACGTGGCCCGCCCCGGCAACTACGAACTGCCCGTGGGCACCACGGCCCGGGAGCTGATTTTCACCCACGCCGGGGGCATGCGCGACGGCCTGGAGCTGAAGGCTTTTGTGCCGGGCGGCGCCTCTTCAGCGCCCCTGCCCCCCAGCCTGCTGGACACGCCCATGGACTTCCGGCCCCTGGCCCAGGCGGGCAGCATGCTGGGCTCGGGCGCCGTGATCGCGATTTCCGCGCGGCATTCGATGCGCGACGTCGCCCGCAACGTGATGGGCTTCTTTGAAGACGAAAGCTGCGGCAAGTGCAGCCCCTGCCGCATCGGCTGCGTGCGCATCAACGAGATGCTCGATCAGGATGATCTCGGGCAACCCGAGCATCAGGCGCTGCTGCATGAACTGGCCGACGCCGTCATGCAGGGCAGCCTGTGCGGGCTGGGCATGGCCGCGCCCAACGTGGTCAAGGGCGGCCTGAAGCACTGGGCCAAGGATTTCGCATGAAGATCGCATTCCAGGGGGAGCGCGGCAGCTACGCCGAGGCCGCGGCGGCGAGGCTGTTCGCCAACGAGGATATCGCCACGCTGCCCCTGCGCAGCTACCGGGCGGTCTTTGACGCGCTTGCCGACGGCGAGGCCGAGTACGCCGTGGTCAGCCTCGAGAACACCTACGCCGGCCCCAACACCCCGCTCTTTGACCATCTGCGCCAGCACCGCTGCTACCTCACGCGGGAAACGCGCCTGACGGAGATTTACAGCCTCGCCGGCAGCAAGGGCGCCCGGCTCGCCGACATCCGCCGCATCTACGCCCACCCCGTGCCCCTGGCCCTGTGCCAGGATTTTCTCGAGCGTCTGCGCGGCGTGGACATCATCACGCGCTTTGACGCCGCCGCCTCGGACATGCAGATCCTCCAGCGCGCGGACAAGGCCGAAGCCACGGTCTGCTCCGACTACGCGGCCAGCATCTACGGATTGCACATCATCCAGCGCGGCATCCAGAGCCAGGCCGAGAGCGTGACGCGCTACGCCGCCATCGGCCGCGAACTTGAGATTCCGCCCAAGGACGCCGACGAACCCCAGACCATGGTGCTGTTCGAACTCAAGCATGTGGTGGGCGCCATGCTCAATGTGCTGACCGTGATGAAGAAGCACGGCATCTCCATCCACCTCATGGGTTCGCGCCCCACGCGGGTCAACAAGTGGGAGTACATGATCGCCATGGAGTTTCCCGGCCGCGCCACGGACAAGCCCATTGCCGCGGCCCTGAAGGAACTGAAGGCGCACACGACCTATCTTCAGTTGCTTGGCAGCTATGACCGAGTCGATCTGGGCACCAATTCGGGGCGCTTTCGGCCCATCCGCATCAAGTAGACACCATGGACGAATACAAGCTCAGCCGGCGCGTGCTGCGCATCAAACCTTCGGCCACTCTGGCCCTGACTGCCCGCGCCAAAGCGCTGGCCGCGGAGGGCAAGGCGGTCATCGCTTTGACCGCGGGCGAACCGGAGTTCGAAACACCCCTGAACATACGCCAGTACGCCGTAGCCGAGCTGCAGAAGGGCGGCATCGTCAGCCGCTACACGCCTGCCGCGGGCCTGCCCGAGCTGCGCAAGGCCGTGGCCGCGAAGTTCAAGCGCGACAACGGCCTGGAGTACTCGCCCGAACAGTGCATTGTTTCCTGCGGCGCCAAGCACAGCATTTTCAACGCGCTGGCGGCCATGGTTGAAGACGGCGATGAAGTGATCGTGCCCGCCCCCTACTGGGTCAGCTACCCGGAGATGTGCAGCTTTCTGGGCGCCCGGCCGGTGTTCGTCGATACGTCCGGAACGGGCATGGTGCTCACGCCCGAGGCGCTCAAGGCCGCCCTGACGCCCAAAACGCGCGTGGTGCTGATCAACTCGCCGGGCAACCCCACGGGCGCCGTCTGGACCGAGCAGCAGCAGCGCGACCTGGCGCGCGTGCTCGAGGGCAGCGACATCTTCGTGATCTCAGACGAAATCTACGAAAAGCTGATCTACGAGGGCCGCCACTTCAGCTTCGCCTGCGCCTCCCAGGACGCCTGGTCGCGCACGGTCACCGTCAACGGCAGCGCCAAGGCCTTTGCCATGACGGGCTGGCGCGTGGGCTACGCGGCGGGGCCGCGACCCATCATTGACGCCATGATCGCGCTGCAGAGTCACAGCACCAGCAACCCGGCAACCGTCAGCCAGCTGGCCACAATCAAGGCCCTGGAGAAGGACCCCGTGGAACTGCCCGAGTGGCGCGCCAGCTACCTGCGTCGCCGCGACGCCTTTCTGGCGGCGCTCAACTCCATCCCCGGCCTGCGCTGCGACAAGCCCGGCGGAGCCTTCTACGTGTTCCCCGAGGTCAGGGGCTGGTTTGGCAAACATCACGGCGACACGGCCCTGAACTCGGACACCGACATCTGCAACGCTTTGCTGGCAAAGTCACTGGTGGCCACGGTTCCCGGCGTGGAGTTCGGCGCTCCCGGCTACTTGCGCATCAGCTACGCCCTCTCGGACCGCGAAGTGGCCGAGGCCATCAAGCGCATCAAGGAGTTCGCCGCCGCGCTGAAGTAGGGCTTTGGCCTGCCATTTGCGCCTTCCCGTTCGTATCAGAGTCGGAGGTGCCCCATGAACAGCCCCTTGAGCCGCGTCCCCGGTCGAGACAACGCCGACGTCGCCTTCTACGAAGGCTACCAGCGCGGCCATAATGACACTGCCAAAATGCTCTCCCGCCGCTCCTTGGCCTATCTTTTCGTGGGCGGGTTCTTTGGCGCGGCCCTGGTGTTTCTGGCCGCCCAGACGGGGGCTTTGGCCGACTTCAGCCGCGCCGAGAAGGTCCTGGAAGACCCCGCCCTGAAGACGGAGCGGCCCAAGGATTACGTCCGCGCCATCGAATGGGCCAAGCGGTTCACGGTGGGCATCATCGCCGAGCAGCCGGGGCGTCGCCGCCAGGACATGTTCGGGCGCATCTACGAGCTCCCGGGCTCCCAGCACATCGGCAGCGGCATCATCCTCAACGAGCAGGGCTACGTGCTGACCAACAGCCACGTCATTCCTGACAGCGCCACGCGCCTGGAGGTGGTGCTGGGCGAGAAAGCCTACGAAGCCCGCTTTGTAGGCCGCCGCGCGGACTACGACATCGCCATCATCAAGATCAACGCCCGGGGCCTGACGCCGGCCAGCCTCGGCGACAGCGACAAGGTCGAGCAGGGCGACGTGGTGATCGCGATTGGCAGCCCCTATGGCCTCTTCCACACAGCCACGGAAGGCATCGTCAGTTTCGTGGGGCGCGAGGGCGGCATCGGCTCGCTGGTGCCCAACTATCTCCAGACCTCGGCGGCCATCAACGGGGGCAACTCCGGCGGCCCCCTCATCGACCTCACAGGCCGCGTCGTCGGCATCAACACCTGGAAGCTCTCCGGCAGCGGCAACGAGGGGATTGACGGCATCGGCTTTGCCATCCCCATCAACGTGGCGCGCCGCGTCAGTGAGCGCATTCTGGGCAGCGACGACCAGCGCGAAGACACCAAGATTTCCGACCAGCCCCGTGACATGCGCAGCGCCTACCTCGGCATCCAGGCCGAGACCGGCCTGCGCACGGAGCAGCCCTCCGACGGCGTCATCATCAAGGAAGTGGTGGCGGGCAGCGCGGCGGACATCGCGGGCCTGCGCCCCGGAGACAAGATCACCCACGTCAACCAGACGGGCGTAAAGTCATTCCAGGAACTGGCTCAGTTGCTGGCGGCACTGCCGCCGGGCGCGGAGATTGACATCCGCTATGTGCGTGACGGGCTGGCCGCCGGCGTGAAGGTCAAGCTGGGCGGACGCAACCGCTAGCAGGCCAACGGGCGTTGCCCGCCCCCGCGGCCCTGGCCCCTGGCTGAATGCGCCGGCCTGTCGATTTTTTTGCGCGCCTGCTAGCGCGAAAGCGCAAGCCATGTCAGGGCAGCCACACCCGCCAAGGCGCAGTAGGCCGAGAACCAGCGCAGCTTGCTTTTGGCCACGATGAACCTGATGGCCGTCAGGCCCACGATGCTGAACACCAGGCTGGTCACAAAGCCCGCCAGCACAGGGAGGGGGTCGGCCTCGGCCAGGCCCTTGATGTCGCGGGACTTGATCAGGCCCGCCCCGCCAATGGCGATCAGGCCCATCAGGAAGCTCAGCTTCACGGCCTCGGGCCGCACCCACTTCACGCTCAAGGCCGTGGCAATCGTGGAACCCGAGCGGGAAACCCCGGGCAAAATCGCCACCATTTGCGCCAGGCCCACCCACAGGGCCGTCCAGAAGGCAGGGCCCCGCGCGCTGTCAAAGGTGATCACGGCTTCACGCTTTATCTCGGCCACCCAGAGCACGGCGGCCGTCAACAGCAGGCCACAGGCCGCTACCCAAGGAGAACTAAGCACCTGCTGCTCCACCCAGGCCTCGGCGGAGTGAGGCAGCAGAACCTTGATTGTGATTCCGGCAATAGCCGCCGGCAGACTCGCCACGAACAACAGGGCGATGCCGTGCCAGTCCAGCCTCGGGTAAACCAGCTTGAGCACGTCGCGCCGGAACACGATGACGATGGCGAGCAGGCTACCCAGGTGGAGCAGTACTTCAAAGGCGAGCAGGCCCGGGTCTTCACTTGCCTCGTAGCCCAGAAGAGCTCCGGCCAGCACGAGGTGGCCGCTGCTGCTGACCGGCAGGAACTCCGTCAGACCCTGGATGGCACCGAGAAGGATGGCATCGAGCGTGGTCATGCCCCAGTTTATCGGAATTCCGCCGACTCTTGATGCAATCAAAGCGCTGGGCCTTGCGCGCCCATGCAGGCGTTGCTATTTATTCTGCGCTGCGTCCGCGGGGGCGTAGCTCAATCGGTTAGAGTGCCGGCCTGTCACGCCGGAGGTTACGGGTTCGATTCCCGCCGCCCTCGCCAGCTTACGGCGCCATGCAGAATGTGCCTGCATGGCGCCTTTGCTTTGGCACCCTGGCCGCCATGCCATCATCGCCCGCGCCCATTTTGCTCTTCCACAAGCCCAAGGGCGTCACCGTCACGCGCAGCGACGAACGCGGGGCCCGCACCATCTACGACTTGCTTCCACCCTGGGTGCGCGACGACGGCTGGATTCCCGTGGGCCGCCTCGACAAAGACACCCGCGGGCTCCTGCTGCTCGTTCAAAGCGGCAAACTCATGGATGCCCTGTCGCGCCCCGGCGCCCATGAAAAACTCTACGAAGTCTGGGTTCGCGGCCAGGTCACCCCAGAACAGGCCCAAAGCCTTGAGCGCGGCGTCGCCACGGCCCTGGGCACTCTGCGCGCCCGAAGGGTTCAGCTCAAGGGCGGCGTGGGGCCCAAATCGCGCCTGCACGTCACGCTCGACGAAGGCAAGAACCGCCAGATCCGCCGCCTCTTTGCCGCGCTCAAAGACCCTCAAACGGGCAAGCCTCTGAAAGTGCTGGAACTCAAGCGCGTGCGCTTTGGACCCCTGAGCCTGGACCTGCCCTCGGGCCAGTGGCGCTGGGCCACAGAGCAGGAAACGCAAGACCTCATGGGCCAGCCATGAGGTCTTGAGCGGATGCCGGGGCAGCGCTACTTCTGCGCCTTCTTCTTTTCTTCGTCGGCGGCCTTCTTGTCTTCTTCCATGCGCTCGATGGCCGGCTTCACCTTCTCGGCCCAGACGCTCTCTTTGTACTTCTCGGCGAACTTCTTGTAGGAATCGATCCACTCTTCGATGGCGGCTTCCTTGAACTGGAGGTCGCGGTCCAGCACGTGGATGGCCGTCTCCGCCTCCATCTCAAGCTGGGCCTTCTTGTTCTCTTTGATCTTCTGCAGGCGGGCCGCGGCCTCGGCGGCTTCGTCCGTCTTGGCAAAGCGCCTTTCGATCACCTGCCACGTAGCCTCGGCCAGGCGCCAGGCATTTTCAACCTCGGCCACCTCCGCGCGGTTCTTCAGGGCCTTGAGCCGGTCCGCCACGCGCTCGCTGATGGCCTCGGCGGCCGCCAGCGTCGCGTCTGAAGCGTCGCTCTTCTCCGCCGCCGCTTCCGCCAGCCTGAGCGCCTGGGCGTAGTCGCGCGCCGCAAATGCCTTGGCCGCGGACTCCAGCTCCGGCGTCACGTTGACGCCGCCCAGGCCCGGATACTTGACCTTGGCCAGCTGCTCTTCGAGGACCTTCTCGTAGCTGCCTTTGCCCGTGAAGGCGATCTTGCCGTCAGTGCCGATGATCCAGACGGCAGGCAGGCTGGACATGTCCCAGCGCTGATCTTCATCCTGCCAGCTCAGGGCCAGGGGGTACTTGATGCCCTTATCCTTGACCAGGCTGCGGATGTGCTCCACCGGGTGATTCTGGGCGTAGATGGTGAAGATGTGGAGCCCCTTGCCTGCGTACTTCTCCTGCAACTCGTTCATGTGCGGCAACTGCCGCATGCAGGGGCCTCAGTTGCTGCCCCAGGCCTTGAGCAGAATCACGTCGCCCCGGACCTCCGAGAACGACGTAAATTCCGGAACATCCAGCCAGTAGCTGACGTTCAAGTCCGGCGCATTATCGCCCGTTTTCAGCGGTGATTGAGCCCAGGCCGAGCCCGCCATCAGAAGCGCGGCGGCAAGCAGTGCAATTCGCAGCATGGCTACCCCCTTGGAGGCCCGCCAGCATAGCCTTTCGCACCCCCCGCGAGTAGGTGCCGCGTGACACCGCGATGGATGGAAACGAATCCGCCCCCTGGCCTGTAATGTTGTGAGCCAACAATGCCGCGCGGCACGGAGCCCTGCTAAACTCAACAAAGATGCCCAAGGAAGCGCCCGACGAGACTCTGCTTTCCGCCCTCCGCCGCGCCAGAGCGCGCTGGCTCAACGCCGCCGCCGTAAACGCGGGCGGGCCTTGGGCGGTGCTGCCGGCACTGGCCTGCCTCCTGGTCGCTTTGGTCTGGTCACTCCTGGACAAGCCCGGCCTGCCGGCCCTTGCAGCCCTGAGCGCGGCCGCCGCCGCGGGCGTCCTTGCCACCCTCTGGCTGACACGCCGCGCCTTTGCCCAACCCCGCCGCCCCGGAGCGCCGGACTGGTCCCTGGCCCTGGACCGCGCCCTCAAGCTCGACGACGCCCTTGTGACCATGCTCGATGGCCCCGGGCCGTTTGCCGGCGTGCTGGCGCGGCAGGTGCGGCAGCGCTATGACGAAGCCCGTGCCCGGGCAGCCGCGCCTCGCCTCCGCTTTGGCCCCCTCGCCGTGGCGCTGCTGCTGGCGCTGGCCCCCTTGGCCCTTTGGCAACCCCAGCGTGAGAACGCCCCAGGCACCGATGAGGTGGCGAGTCAGCCCCCCCTGCCCAGGCCCGCGGGCGCCCTTGACGGAGTCAAGGATGGCGCGCCGCAACCCAGGGCGGAGAGCGCCAGGCGCGGCCCACCCCAGGCGGGAGGAGGCGGCGGCGAAGGTGAGGGAGACCGGGAAGCGCCGGGCCAGCCCTCGGAGAAGGGCCGCAAGTCAGAGAGGCCCGGAGAAGCCCCGCCCAAGGAGGCCCAGCCGCAACCGTCAAACTCAACCGGCACCCCGCCGAAATCCGGCGATAACAGTTCTCAGGCGCGGCCACAGGCCGATGATCCCAGGGCCAAGGTGGACGCCAAGGATGTGCCCATCACGCCCGACGCCGGCGAAGGAGAACGGCGAGCCGAAGAGCGCCGCAAATGGGTCTACAACCCTGACGGCCAGCCCGCCCCCGGCGCTGAAGCCTCGGAGCCCGACTGGAAGGCCAAGGCGGAGGATGTGATCCCGCGCATGAAACTGACAGGCCGGGAACGCAAAGTTCTGGAAGACTGGTTCCGCAAACTGGGCACCCGCTAGCACACAGCTTCCCCACGCTCTCAATGCAAACCCCGCCCTGGCGGGCGGGGCTTGATGGCCAGGGGCGGGGCGGCTATCGGCCGGCGCCCATTAGCTCACGCAGGTCGCCGGCGGCAAATTGCTCTTCCTTCTCTTCTTCGGCCTTTTTGTCCGGGGCCGGCGTGGCCTGGGGCGTCTTTGGCGTGGCCAGCACAAGGTCATAGAGCACCTTGATGCCGGCGTCCTTGATCGTGTCGCCGCCCTCGGCGTATTCGAGCAAGTCCTTGACCGGGTGCGTCGGCGTCACCCCGTTGCCTTCAAGCTGCACGTTGCCGTAGGTCAGGGAGCCCACGTCCTGCATGGGCATGATCATCTGGCTGCCGTCCGGCAGGGCCACAAAGCTTGAGCCCAGGACCGCGCCCGGCGTCGTCTCGCCCACGAGGGGCCCGATTTTCAGGTACTTCCAGTTGTGAGCGTAAACTTCCTTGGCGCTGCGCGAGCCGGCATCCTGCAGGGCCACGACGGGCTTCTCCCACTTGGGCATGGAGACGCGCCCGGCGAACATGCCGCGGGAGCGCGGCGGCTCGCCAAAGGGCGTGAAGCAGGCGTTCATCACCAGGGGGCTTCCGCCGCGGCCGCGCAAGTCAATGATCAGGCCGTCGCAGTTCTCCCAGTCGCGGCGCAAAGCGTTGCGCAGGGCGCTGGTCATGCCGTCATGGAGGAAGTGCCAGAAGCGGATGTAGCCAAAGCGCTTGCCCTTGTACTCGATGACGCTGACGCTCTTCTTCGTCGAGTAGATCATGTTGATACCCGAGGGCTTCACGGTAACGGTGGTGAGCTTGTCATCGCCGCGCCGGCGCTGCACCGAGAGCGCCAGTTCCGTCACGTCGTCAGCGACGCGCAGGAAGAAGTGGGGCTCGCCGGGGATGCCGGGGTCGCTGCCCGCGTCCACCAGAAGAGGGCTGCTTTCAACGGGCTGGCCGTTGACCAGCACCAGGCGGTCGCCGCGCAGCAGGCCGGCCTTTTCGGCCGCGCTGTCGTGGTAGACGTTGGCCACGAAGTACTCGCCCTTGCTGCGGCTGATGTCAAAGCCCGGCCGCACCGAAAAAGTGTTGTTCATCTCGGGCGCGAAGTTCACGGCGTAGACGTCGCCCTCCATGATGCCGAAGTGACTGACCTTGAACTCGGCAATCATCTCGTTGAGCACGGCATGGAGCGGCTGGCCGGGCTTGGACTCCAGCACGCGCTGGAGGTACTTCGCGCGCAGTTGAGCGAGGTCAAGGCCGCGGAACTTGCGGTCATAGAAACTGCGCCGCACGGCAGTCAGCACGGCATCCAGCACGTCCTGATTGGATTTCTGCTGGGCCGTCAATTCGGACTTGGCGCCAGGCTGCTCCTGGGCGTGGACCGGGGCCAGGGAAAGCAAGGTGGCGGAAACACAGAACAGGGCGAACAGCAGCAGGCGGCGTGACATGGCGTTCTCACCGGGTTTGTAAACGTGGTCACGCCCAATACGACTTCCTCACGCAATCGAGATACGAAATCCGGCACGACGTTGACCCGGCGGCCCCCTTGGCCCATGATGCCCGCCCTTCACACCCCGGGAGTTCATCATGCACAACCACCAGAATACCGCAGGCAGCGAGTACCTCTCCTGCTGCGCCAAACATTTCGTGGACGGCAACGGCAAGAAATGGCGCCCCTTCCAGAAGGAAGGCACCCCGCCCATGTGGTGCCGCGACCGCCTCGTGGACGTCGAACACATCCGCCTTGACCTGGAGCCCGACTTCTCCTCGAAGACCCTCAAGGGCCGCAGCACCCTGACCGTGCGCCCCATCAACGAGGACACGAAGTTCGTTGAGCTGGACGCCTGCGAAATGCGCATCAGCGCCGTGCAGGTGGCCGGCAAGCCCGCCGAGTTCGCCTACGACGGCCAGAAGCTGACCATCCAGTTTGACAAGGCGCCCGCGGCCGACCGCGCCCTCGAAATCGCCGTCGATTACTCCACCAAACCCAGGCGCGGCGCCTACTTCGTGGGCCCCGACGAGCATTACCCCAACAAGCACCGTGAAATGTGGACCCAGGGCCAGGATGAGGACAGCCGCTTCTGGTTCCCCTGCTTTGACTACCCCAACGAAAAGGCCAGCAGCGAGATCATCGTCAAGGTGCCCAAGGGCATGACCTCGCTGTCCAACGGCAAGCTGCTGTCCAAGACGGTGGAAGGCAAGCACGAGATTCACCACTGGCGACAGGAGATCCCCCATGTCGCCTACCTCGTCACGCTGGTCGTGGGCGACTACGTCAAAGTCGAGCAGGAGTGGGACGGCCTTGAAGTCAGCTACCTCGTGCCGCCGGGCCGCGAGGAAGACGGCGCACGCAGCTTTGACAAGACGCCGCGGATGGTCGAGCTGTTCTCGAAGGTCACCGGCGTGCGCTACCCCTACGAGAAGTACAGCCAGATCACGGCCGTGGACTTCATCTTCGGCGGCATGGAAAACACGACGGCCACGACCCAGACCGAACTGACCCTGCACGACGCCCGCGCCCACCTCGACTTCTCCAGCGAAGGCCTCGTGGCCCATGAGCTGGCCCATCAGTGGTTTGGCGACTACGTGACCTGCCGCGACTGGTCCCACGCCTGGCTCAATGAGGGTTTTGCGACCTTCATGGAGATTATCTGGCACGAGCACGAGCACGGCTGGGCCGAGGCCCAGTACTACGCCGAAGGGGACATGAAGGCCTACCTGGCGGAGGATCGCGGCTCCTACCGCCGCCCCATCGTCACCAACGTTTACCGCGAGCCCCTGGACCTCTTTGACCGCCACCTCTACCAGAAGGGCGCCCTGGTCCTGCACCACCTGCGCTTCATGGTGGGCGACCGGCTTTTCTGGAAGGCCATCAAGCTTTACCTCGAGCGTCACGGACGCCAGAGCGTGATCACGCAGAACCTGATGGACGCCTTTCAGGACGTCACGGGCAAGAACCTGGAATGGTTCTTCGCCCAGTGGGTCTTTGGCGGCGGACACCCCGAACTGAAGGTCAGCGCCAAGTGGAACGACGCCACCGGCCAGCTCGAATTCTCCGTGACCCAGCAGCAGAAGAAGGACGAGCTCACGGCCATCTTCCGCCTTCCGGTGAAAGTGAAGTTCGTATGGGAGGGCGGCGAAGAGACCCGCGAGTTCGAGATCACCGAGGCCTCGCACCGCTACTTCATCAATCTGCCCAAGCGGCCCAAGATCGTGCTCTTTGACCCGGGCAACACGGTGCTCAAGACCGTGGAGCTGGATTACGGCGAGGACCTGCTCATCGCCCAGCTCAAGGGCGCGGCCGACGACGTCATGGCCCGCGTCCATGCCGCGCGCGAACTGGGCAAGAAGGGCACGGCGGCCGCCGTGGAGGCCCTGGCTGAAGTGCTCAAGCATGACAATTTCTGGGGCGTGCAGGCCGAGTGCGCCGAGGCCCTGGCCAAGATCCACAACGAGGCCGCCCACAACGCCCTGATTGCCGCGCGCGGCGTCAAGAACCCCAAGGCCAGGCGCGCCGTCGCGTCTGCCCTGGGCGAGTGGCTGGGCGACAAGTCCGCCAACGCGCTCATTGCCCTGCTCAAGAAGGACGAGAGCTATTACGTGGAGGCGGAAGCCGCGCGCGCCCTGGGCAAGACGCGCTCGGGCCTGGCCTTTGATGCCATGGTCAAGGCCCTGGCCAAGGAGAGCCACAACGACGTGATCCGTTCCAGCGTGTTCTCGGGCTTCTGCGAGCTGCGCGACATGCGTGCCCTGGACGTGATGAAGGAGTGGCTGGCCTACGGGCGTCCGTGGCAGGCACGTCTGAGCGCCATCTACAACATCGGCCGCCTCGCCCATCACAGCACGGAGGAACGGGCCAAGCTCGAGGTGCGCGAGATGCTGGAGCCTCTGCTGGAGCAGGACTTCCGCACGGTCATGAACGCCATTGGCGGCCTGGAGGCCCTGGGCGACACCAAGTCCATCGCCGCCCTGGAGCGTTGCGCCGCCGGCGCCCTGGACGGCCGCATCAAGCGCCGCGCCCAATACGCCGCAGCCGCCATACGAGAGGGAGCAGGCTCGCCCAAGGAAATCAAGTCCCTGCGTGAGGACTACGACTCGCTGAAGAAGGAGTACGACGACCTGAAGAACCGCCTGCTCAAGCTGGAGAACCCCGGCAAGCCGGGAAAGGCGGGCAAGGCCCCCGCGCGCAAAGCCGCAAAGAAAGCCGCCCGGGCAAGCAAGAAGAAGCGCTGATGGCAGCAGGGCTTCCGCAGGCTTCGGGAACCACGGTTTGAAAGATGGGAGCAACCATGCGTCTTCTGCCTTTCGCAACGCTGCCGCTCTTTGCCGCGGTGATGTGCCTTCCTTTCACTGCCGTTGCACAGGAGAAAACGGATGATGCGAAAGAAGCCGTGAGCATCGACTTCGTGCGCAAGGACATCCACGTCGTCGCTCACTATCTTTCCATCAAGTCCGGCTGGAGGATCACCGTCGATCAGGATGTCCAGGCGGAGGTGACGTTCTCCGTCAAGTACCGCACCTGGCATGAGATTCTGGAAGCCATCTGCGAATCCACCAACCTGACCTTCGATGTGGATGAGGCGGTCAAGGAAGTGCGGATTCACGAAAACTCGGGCCGCTTCGCTGAGTGGAAGGAAGTACGAATCGAGGCAGCGAGCAGGAAGCTGACGGCCTGCCTGGCTTATGTGAGCGTCAACCGGGCGATTGCTGCCATCGCCCGGGAGTCACAAACGCCCTTTCTCATTCTGACTGCGCGCGACGCCGCAAGACAGTGGAAGGAAGGCGTGTTCGTCTATCATTCTGCGCGGGCATCTCTCTACACTGATGACATGACGGCCGAGGAAGCACTCCGTCAGATCGCGAAGCAAGGCGACCTGAGAATGACCTGGGGGCGCGTCGATAAGGACGCCGAAGGCTGGCTCTTTGAACCCATGCCGCTGAGTTAGGCAGCACCGAGCAGGGCCTCGAAACTGCTCTAGCCGCCCTCATACAGGGCGCCCAGCATGTCCGTGTACAGCACTCCGCGGTCAAGGTCTTCCTTGGCCAGCAGGCTGGACTGGTGCAGACCCTCCAGCACCAGCTCCATGGCCGCGCTCAGGGTGCCGCCCGCGGCCTCGGGCAGGTGTTCGCGCGCCAGGGTTTTCAGGCCCGGCACGGCCTCAAGGCGCTGCTCCATCTCGCGATCCGTCAGGTTGTCGCTCAATTCAAGGCGCTGGCCCGCGGCAAAGTAGTCCATGATCGGTTTGTAGATTCCCTCTCCCCTAAGCTGGGCCGCCTGGGGCTGATTGCGCTTGGGCTGCTTGGCGGCCCGCGTGATCGCCGGCGGAAAGTGCCGCTCGAATATCTTGCGCACCGCGGCCCCTACCAGCCGCGTCGCCACCTTCTCTCCGCCCTCCTGTTCGCCTTCGTAAACAAGTTCCAGCTTGCCGCTGATAGCCGCAATGGCCGCCTGCAGGTCCAGCAGCCGCAGCGTCGTGCGCGGCTGCCCCAGGGCCAGGCAGCGGCGCTCCGCATTGCTGAGCACGTTCTCGTAGATCGCAATGGTCATGCGCGCCGACACGCCGCTGCCCTGGTCCACGAACTCGCTCTGCCGCGCTTCAAAGGCAATCTGCTCGATGGCGTCGCGCACAAAGGGCGGCACTTCCAGCGCCGGCCCCGGCCGCTTCGTCCAGGCCTCCTGGTCCGTGATGCGACGCGCGTCCTCCAGCGTGAGCGGGTAGTGGGTCAGCACCTGGCTCTCGATGCGATCCTTCAGGGGTGTGATGATGCTGCCGCGGTTTGTGTAGTCCTCGGGGTTGGCGCTGAAGCAGAGCATGATGTCCAGGGGCATGCGCACGGGAAAGCCGCGGATCTGGATGTCCTTTTCCTCCAGGATGTTGAGCAGGCCCACCTGAATGCGCGGCTGGAGGTCCGGCAGTTCGTTGATCGCAAAAATGCCCCGGTTCGTGCGCGGAATGATGCCGAAGTGAATGACCTCTTCGTCGGCGAAGGTGAGCTTGCGGCTTGCAGCTTTGATCGGGTCCACGTCGCCAATCAAATCGGCGATGCTGACGTCGGGAGTAGCGAGTTTCTCGTTGTAGCGCGCTTCGCGCCCCAGCCAATCAATGGGCGTCGCGTCGCCCTTGCTGGCGACCATGGCCCGCGCGTGCTTTGAGATTGGCGCAAAGGGGTCGTCGTTGATCTCGCTGCCCGCCACCACGGGAATGTAGTCATCCAGCAGGCCCGCCAGGGCGCGCAGAATACGCGTCTTGGCCTGCCCGCGCAAACCCAGCAGGATGATGTTGTGCCGCGACAAAATGGCGTTGATCACCTGAGGCAGCACCGTAGCGTCATAGCCCACGATGCCCTCAAACACCGGCTGGCGGGCCTTGAGGCGGGCCATCAGGTTTTCGCGCAGCTCGTCCTTGACCGGACGGGGCCTGTAGCCGGACTTGCGCAACTCTCCCAGCGTGGTGGGTCGTGCCATGGGCGGCCATGCTAGGGACGCGGACGGGCCCCGTCCACGGACGGCGCAAACTGCGCCTTCCTGAGGCTTCCAAAACAAGCGGCTGCGCCCTAAACTTCCGGCATTCCACCGAGGAATCGCCGTGGCAAAGAAGCTTTTGAAAATGCTGGTCAATGGCCGCGCCGTTGAAATCGCCTGCGCGCCCAACGCGACGCTCGCCGTTGCTTTGCGTGACGAACTGAACCTGACCGGCACCAAGATCGGCTGCGACATGGGCACCTGCGGCTGCTGCACGGTCGAGGTCAACGGCAAGGCCCGCCTGAGCTGCCTCACGCTGGCCCACGAGTGCGAGGGCGCGAGCATCACGACCATCGAGGGTCTCAATCAATACCAGATGCACCCGCTGCAGAAGGCCTTCGCCGAGTGCGGCGGCTCGCAGTGCGGCTACTGCACGGCGGGCTTCATCATGAAGAGCCACGCCCTGCTGGCGGAGAACCCCAGCCCCTCGCGCGAGCAGTTGAAGGAAGAACTGGCCGGCAACCTCTGCCGCTGCACGGGCTTTGTGAAGATCTACGAGGCTGTCGAGCGCGCGGCCAGCGAACTGCGCGAGAAAACGCCCACCGAACCCGCACCGGTTACCGCGCGCTAGCTGCGTTTGCCGCCAGGGACGCCAAGACCGCCGAGAAATCAACTGCTGTTGCTGTTGCTGTTGCTGTTGAACTTGGCGAACTTGGCGTCCTTGGCGGTAACCGTTTTTCGAAGCTCCGGAGAAGCAATGGCCATCGTCCGCACCAGCAGACTCAGCCGCAACGACCAC
>QEVF01000002.1 GCA_003576915.1 Planctomycetota bacterium
ACTCAGAAAGGCCGCACCAGTCACTGAACTACATGAGCCCGGAACAGTTCCGGGCCCAACAACAGGAACAGGTGGCTTGATTTCGGGGGAGCACTACACGGGCACGTTCTTGTCGGGCCAGATGCGGTTTTCGACGACGATGGGCGCGTCCAGTTTGGGCAGCACGAACAACGCAAACGCGCCTACGCCCGCTTGCTCGGACTCCCCGCCCAATTCGAGGTCCACGTAGTAGCGACGGCCCTTGAGTATGTGGTGAAACTCGGCGGGCTTGGAATGCCGCGCGCCGGAAAAAACCGCCAGCACCATCTCTTTGGCGAAGTCAACGCTTGGCGCCGCTTCTTCCTTATCAGGGCGCAGCCAAAGGGCGAGCATAGCCGCGCTTTCGGTGGCGAGTTGCACTTCGAGTTCGGTGATCGCGCTCCTAGTGCCGCTGATGGTGCGCAGGGGCACGATGGGCGCCATGAGCTTGCCGGGAGGCGCCTCGGGCGGATGCGTCACGGGCGGCGGCAGTTTCATCTTCTTGCCCCCCACACCTTTGTCGTGCGTATCGACTTTCGGTGTATCGTCGGATTCGAGGACAGGCTTTGTCGCGTTGCTCGCGCAAGTGGGGTCATTGACCGGCTGCGGCTTCTGGTGCACGCATGCCGTCAACAACGCAAGGGCAAGCGCTGGCAGCGTGAAACTAATTAGTCTTTTCATCCTGACTGCTCCTGCGGGCATGGCAAGAGTCGCTCCAATCATACAGCGTGTGGCGTGATTTGATCGCAAACCAAAATGTAACACCGCGCCGCGTCGAGCGGGAAGCAACACTGCTCAGGATGAAGCAGAATGAATCAGTTTAGGTTGCGGTAGCGATGGCGATCCCAACTCGAATCTTTTTCGATTTTTTCAAAATCATTTGGAGCTGTTCGCACGTATCTAACGCGGGGGCTCGGTCGTTCATGTGAAAAGGGAGCCACATGGGCGGCGGACTGGATATCTGGCACATTGCAATTCCGGTGTCTGACCTAGCGCGCAGCGAGGATTTTTACGTTCACAAGCTGGGCTTTGCCCTCATCGGGCGAGAGGATTCAACACAGAAGCGGCAGATTTTCGTCAGCGTCAAGCCTGGCGGCTTCACGTTGGTTCTCTTTCAGCAGCTCAAGGATGCGCTGGCGGTGCCGCGCTATCCCGACCACCTGGCGTTTGAGTGCGAGTACATCGAGGAGTTTCGTGCGCGCCTTGTGAAGGCCGGGTTGGCCTACCTGCCCCGCGTCGAAACCCTGCCAAACGGCACGAGGCGATTTGCCCTCAGCGACCCCGACGGCGTGCAGTTGCATTTTTTTCAAGGCCGCTCGATGTACGAGGCGCAGCTGAAGACCGCGGAGAGCGCCAATGCCTGAGCGCATGGCACTCTGGCCGGTGCAGGCTATGCTTGCCGCGTGACCGAGAATTTTACTCTTCCCCTGGTGCTGGACTTCGGCGCGACCTTCATTTGGGCCGTGTCGGGCGCGCTTGTGGCGGCACGCCAGCGCTTTGACCTTGTGGGCCTCTCGGCCATTGCACTGGTCTCAAGCACGGGCGGCGGCCTGATGCGCGACGGCCTGTTTCTCCAGTCGGGCCCTCCGGCGCTGGTGCAGTCCCCCTGGTACATTGCCATTGCCCTTGCGGCTGCGTTGCTGGTGCACTTTTTGGGGCGCAAGGTTCAGCACAGCCGCAACTTCACGCTCATTGTGGGGCTGTTTGATGCCCTGGGCCTTGGCGCTTACGCGGTGATTGGCATGCAGAAATCGGTGTTGCTTGGCCTGAGCGTGCCGGGTGTGGTTCTGGTTGGACTGGTTAACGCGGTGGGGGGAGGCGTCCTGCGAGATGTTCTTGTGGGTCGCGAGCCGCTGGTCTTCAAGCCGGGCACGCTCAATGCCATCGCGGCACTGGCCGGATGCGCCTGCTACCTGGGTTTGACAGATGCCCTGGGGCTCAGTGCGGTGGTGGGCGCGTGGTCAACCATAGCCCTGACCTTCACGATTCGCGCGGCCTCTGTGAGGTTCAACATCCATACCACGGCCAGCGGCGACTATGGCGAGCCGCCAGCCAGGGCATGAAGCCGGCTTGAATGGTCGGGGAAGCTCGGAATCCGGATTTGCTTCGCTTCCCGGTCTTGTGGACCGTAATGACTTAATCCCCAGAGCGGCGACCCCGCCGCCAAGGCAATCAACCGTCAATGGAGAAGCCAATGCAACTGTTTGGAACCCTGCTCCTGGCCGCCGTGGCCGTGAGCCCGTCGCTCGCTGCGGCGGATGCGAAGTTCGACACCCCCCAGAAGCTCCTGGCGGGCGGCAAGGCTATTGAGGTGGAGCAACCCGGTTACGCTTCACCCTGTCTCGCGGACATGGACGGCGATGGTGTACCCGACTTGCTGGTGGGACAGTTCAACAAGGGCAAGATCGGCGTCTACAAGGGCTCGCGCTCCAAGGACGGCAAGCTGAGCTTTGGCGAGAGGACCTGGCTGCAGGCAGGCGGCGCAGATGCGGAAATCCCCGGCGTCTGGTGATGCACCAGTTCCACTCCACAGGTTGTGGATATCAACGGCGACGGTTTTGCAGACATTCTCTCGGGCTGTTATTCCCAGCATGGCTACGACTTCATGGTGGGTTCGTTCTGGGTACTGTACGGCGACAAGGAAGGCAAGTTCGCCAAGGCCGTCGAGTTGAAGGGGAACGACGGCAAGACCCTGATGATTCTCAACGAGAAGGATGCCAAGAACTCCAACTTTGACATCAAGAACATCTGCACACGTCCCTACGCGGCAGACCTCAATGGTGACGGCAAGCTCGACCTCGTGTCCGGCAATTTCGAGGGCAGCTTCTACTTCTTCGCGGGCGAGGGCAAAGGCGCATTCCAGTCCAAGGCGGTCGAGCTGACGGACGTCGGCGGCAAGGCATTGAAGGTGAATTCCGGGCACAGCGATCCATTCCTGGTCGACTGGGATGCTGACGGAGACCTGGACTTACTCAGCGGCGGCTCAGACGGCGAGATCGTCTGGGCTGAAAACAAGGCTGCAAAGGGTGAAGCCGCGACCATGCCGAAGTTCGCGGCGTTTGCCACGCTGATTGCGGCGCCCACGTCAGGCGAGAAGGGCGGCCCCGAGGCCCCGTCTTACTCCGTGCGCATCCACGTGGCGGACATCAACGGTGACGGCAAGCTCGACATCCTGGCCGGGGACGCCAGGCATTCCGGCGGCGAGCCACGCGCGGACCTCAGCGAGGAAGAGAAGACGAAGCACAAGGCGCTGCAGGATGAAATGGACAAGGTCAGCGAGAAGTGGCAGGCGATTTACAGCAAGTACTGGAAGGAATTCGAAGAAGCGGTCGAGAAGGCCGGCAAGAAACTGACGGAGGAAGAGCAGGAAAAGCTCTGGAAAGAGCTGGTCGAGGACAAGATGGAGAAGGACGAGGAACTCAAAACGACACAGAAGCGCATGAGCGAACTCCAGGAAGAACTGGGCAAGTATCTCACGCCCTGGGTGAGCACCGGCAACGTCTGGGTCTACACCCAGAAGTAGCCGCTAGGCTTGAAGGTTGGAGGCAAGCCCGGGTGAACATGCCCGGGCTTTGCATTGGTGCACTTGGTCGGAGGGCTTGGGCCGGGGTGCTGACCCTTCATGTGCAAAGGTTCCGACCGCTCTGGCGCGCCATTTCTGTTGAGATGCCCTTCCTTCCTTTACATAGTGCCCGCCCTGTAAAGACTTGCGCGATGTCGCGCCCCAAGCGGCGCGCATGCCGCGCCTACCATATGAGGAAGAGACATGGCCAAGCGCAAAGTGACCCTGATTCCCGGCGACGGCATCGGGCAAGAGTGTACGGACGCCACGCGCAAGATCATTGACGCGACAGGCGTACAGATCGAATGGGAAGTGCGTTACGCGGGCGAGAGCGTGTTCAAGCAGGGCATCGCCAGCGGCGTTCCCAAGGAAACGATGGACAGCATCAAGGAGACGCGCCTGGTGCTCAAGGGCCCGCTCGGTACGCCCGTGGGTTATGGCGAAAAGAGCGCCAACGTAACCCTGCGCAAGCTCTATGAAACCTACGCCAACATCCGCCCCGTGCGCGAGTTTCCCGGCGTGACTACGCCTTACTCGGGCCGCGGCATCGACCTCGTGGTGGTTCGCGAGAACGTGGAGGACCTCTACGCCGGCATCGAGTACATGCAGACGCCGGGCGTGGCCGAAACGCTGAAGCTGATTTCCCGCAAGGGCAGCGAGAAGATCATCCGCATGGCCTTCGAGTTTGCGCGCAGCGAAGGCCGCAAGAAGGTTCATGTAGCATCCAAGGCGAACATCATGAAGTTCAGTGAAGGCATGATGAAGCGCACGCTTGAGGATGTCGCCAAGGAGTACCCCGACATCCAGAGCGAGCACATCATCGTTGACAACTGCGCGCACCAGCTCGTGAAGAAGCCCGAGCAGTTCGACGTCATCTGCATGACAAACATGAACGGAGACATTCTCAGCGACCTGACGAGCGCGCTCGTGGGCGGTCTGGGCTTTGCCCCCAGCGCCAATCTCGGCAACGAAGTGGCCATTTTCGAGGCCGTACACGGCAGCGCACCGAAGTACGCGGGCAAGAACGTCATTAACCCCACGGCCGTGCTGCTGTCGGGTGTGGCCATGCTGCGCTACATCGGAGAGTTCGAGGCGGCGAGCAGGATCGAGAATGCGGTGATGGTCACGCTGGAGAGCGGCTGCATCACCCGCGACATCCTCGGCGACGCCAAGGGAGTACCCACGACCAAGTACGCAGAGACGATCATCAGCAACCTGGGCAAGAAGAGCCAGAAGTGGAAGGTGCGCGAGTACAAGCCGATCAAGATGCCGCAGGTGAAGCCCGTGCAGGACTTTGTCGTGGCCAAGACGCGCAAGACCGTCGGCGTGGACGTATTCGTCGAGAGTGCCGATGGCCCGGAGAAAATGGGCAAGGCCATTGAGCAGGCGGTGGCGGGCACTCCCCTGAACCTCAAGATGATCGATTCTCGAGGCACCAAGGTGTATCCGCCCACGGGCGCCATCACCGACAATACGGACGCCTTCCGCTGCCGCTTCTTCATGAAGGACGCCGCGTCCGAAATGTCCGACGCCCAGTGCTTTGACCTGATCGGGCGCGTGGCCGCCCGATACAAGTGGACACACATCGAGAAGCTGCACGAGTTTGATGGCAAGCCGGCCTTCACCAAGGCCCAGGGCGAAGACTAGCCGGATGCGGAATTGAGTAGGGGCGAGGCACTCCTCGCCCCTACAATGCCGATATGACTCAAGCACTTGTTGGCATCATCATGGGCAGCCGCTCGGACTGGGAGACCATGTCCCACGCCGCGGACACGCTGGACAAACTGGGCGTTCCCTTCGAGGTGCGGGTGGTGAGTGCTCACCGCACGCCGGATCTGCTCTTCGAGTACGCCTCCCAGGCCGAGGGGCGCGGCCTTGAGGTGATCATCGCGGGAGCCGGCGGCGCGGCCCACCTTCCCGGAATGTGCGCAGCCAAGACGGCTCTGCCGGTGCTGGGCGTGCCGGTGGAGAGCAAGCACCTCAAGGGCCTCGACAGTCTGCTGAGTATGGTGCAGATGCCCGGCGGAGTTCCGGTCGGAACGTTGGCCATCGGCAAGTCGGGCGCCATCAATGCCGCGCTGCTGGCCTGTGCCATTCTGGGCGCCAGGCACCCCAGGCTGCGCGAGGCCTACGCCAGGTTCCGCGCGGAGCAGACCCGCACGGTGCTCGACCACCCTGATCCCCGGCAGGAGTCCAGGCATTGACCGCGACTTCGCTGGTGGGGGTGCTGGGCAGCGGCCAACTGGGCCGCATGATGGCGCTTGCCGGATATCCGCTCGGGTTGCGTTTTCGCTTTCTGGACCCTTCGCCTCATGCGCCGGCGGCGCAGGTGGCGGAATGCATTGAGGCAGGCTTTGACGACCCTGCGGCCCTGCGGCGCTTTGCGGGCGGCCTGGCGGTTGTGACCTACGAATGGGAAAACGTGCCGGTAACTGCGGCGCGGGCCCTTCAGCAATTCGTACCGGTTTATCCGCCGCCCCAGGCACTGGAAGCAACGCAGGACCGGCTCATCGAAAAGCAGTTCTTCAAGAGCCTGGGTATTTTGACTGCACCCTTTGCAGGTGTCGAAGGTCCGGAGGGACTGAAGTCTGCCTTGGGCAAGATCGGCAGCCCGGCCATCCTCAAGACACGACGCATGGGTTACGACGGCAAGGGCCAGGTCCGCATTCTCAGCGCGGACGAGGCCCCGACTGCCTGGACAAGCCTGGCTGGCGCGCCCTGCATTCTGGAAGGCTTTGTGAATTTCTCGCGGGAGCTCTCGGTACTCGCAGTGAGAGGGCAGGACGGTCATATCGCATTCTGGCCCCTGGCGGAGAACCTCCACGAAGGCGGGATCCTGCGCCGTACAATCGCGCCCGCTCCCGACGTTCCCCTTGAACTGGAGAAACAGGCGCGTGGCTTTGCAACGCGCATCATGGAGGCGCTGAACTATGTGGGAGTGCTGTGCCTGGAGATGTTCCAGGTCGGCGAACACCTGCTGGCCAACGAAATGGCAACAAGGGTGCACAACAGCGGTCATTGGACCATGGAAGGGGCCTGCACGAGCCAGTTCGAGAACCACCTGCGCGCCGTCATGGGCATGCCGCTGGGATCGTGCGAAGCCCGGGGCGCTTCCATCATGATCAATCTCATCGGCGAATCACCCCCGCGGCAGACGGTCCTCTCATTGCCCGGGGCCAAGCTTCACCTCTACGGCAAAGAGCCGCGCCCGGGTCGCAAGCTGGGTCACATCAATCTCCATGGGGCCGATCTGACAGAGGCTCAAGATCAGCTTGCCAGGCTGGCACGTGCCATCGGCGAGCCGGTGGCACGCTACGTGCGTTGACTCTTCTCCCATTTCGTCTCGTCTGCGGCTATCATCCGCGCCGGGAGGCAATCATGGGTGAAACCGACTTCAACAAAGCGGCCGCGAACCGCCATTTTGCCGTGGCCTTCAACCAGCTGGCATGGGAGCTGATGTCTCAGGCCAATCGCACGCGCACGGACGAGGACCGCATGCGTTATGCCGCTTATGCCAGCGCCATGCACTGGAGTATCGTAGGCACGCAGGTGGAGATGACCCGGGCGGAGTGGCTGATTTCGCGCGTCCACTGCGTGCTGCATGAACCGGTGGAGGCCCTTCGCCATGCTCAGCGCTGCATGCAGATCATGGAGGCCAGCCTCGAAGGTGAGGGATTCAAGGAGGGTAGCGGCTTCAAGGACTTTGATTTGGCCTACGGCGCCGAGGCCATGGCCCGCGCCCACGCTCTTGCCGGGCAGCGGGAGCAGTCCGACGAGTTCCACAAGCTGGCACAGGCCCTGGGCGACTCGATCGCGGACCCGGAAGACAAGAAGATTTTCATGGGCGATCTGGAGGCAGGCCCCTGGAATCCGCAGGGTGAAAGGTTCTAGCCATGCCCATGACCACCGAGTTCCTCGGCTATTTCCAGGCCATGGGCCTCAATCCTGCGCTGAGGCCGCGCGTGGAGCAGATCATCGCGGAGTTTGAGGCTGCCGCCGCCAACTGGATGCCGGGCGCCGTGGCCGAGAGCGTGATGATCATTCCGGTCAAGGACGTGATGGGAAATCCCGCCTTCGAGCTCAACGTCTACGGCGCTGATACGATCATGCGCGCTGGAGTGCTTTATCTGAAGCCGCCCGTGGAGTTGAGCGTCGAGTTCGAGTCCATCCACAAGCGTGTTGAAAACGTCAAGATGCGCGGCCGCAATTACGATCCCATGAACCCCAACGCTCCCGTGAGCGACGCCGCTGAACTCAGCGTTGAATACCAGGTGCGCGGCAAGGCCAAGCGCGACGACATCGTGGTGCGCGGTGTCAACTGCCGCCACGTTCAAGGTATCGTGACGCGGCACCTGCTGGCCAATCTGGCCTGAATGCCGAATGGAGCAAGCGTGCCCAAGCGCTCAAGAGCCGTGAAGAACTCCAAGTCTGCCCCTGCTGCCGCCAACGGGGGGACTGGTCACAGGGTGAAAGCCAAGACGTCAAAGCAGCCGACTCAGACGTCCGTTGGCTTGATGACGAAGCAGCAAGTGATTGATTCTTGCCTTCACGAAATCAAATGCATCAGGCACATCGCGACCAAGATTCCCCCGGACCAGTACGAATACCGGCCGACACCGGTGCAGCGCAACATGACGGAGTTGCTTCGCTACCTCACCTGCTGTGCGTCCGTGCCGCTGTGCAACATGCGCGACGGTCACTGGGACGCCGCGGAAGCTCTGGAACAGGCAGCCGACGCGCTGGATGTGCGCGTCGGATTCGCGGACGCCATGGACAGGCAGGGAGAGTTCATCCGCTCCACCATCGGCGCCATGGAAGATGCCGACTTTGACACGCTGGAGCGGCAGATGCCCTGGGGCACGCCCTGCAAGCTGGGTCAGGGCATCATCGACACCGTACTGAAGCCGCTGGTGGCCTACCGCATGCAGCTGTTTCTTTATGTGAAAGCCAGCGGCCGCCACGACATCGGGCCTGCGCAGTGCTGGGTGGGGGTGGATCCGAAGCCCCGCGTCTGATGTCAATCACGCTCAGAGGGTATCAACCGGAGGATGGACCATGATCGACAAGCAGATGGTGCTGGACTCGATGCTGAAGGAGATTCACGCAATCAGGCATCTGGCATCGAAGGTGCCGGCCGGATTTGAGAGTTACCGCCCCGGCGAAAAGCAGCGCTCGATGATCGAGTTGCTTCGATATCTAACCTACTGCGGTATCAGCGGCCTGAAGGCCGGCCTCAGCGGTAACTGGGACATCGGCAAGAGTCTGGCGGAGGGTGCAGCAAAACTGAGTCTGGCGGAGATTCCCGCTGCCCTTGATCGGCAGGCCTCAGAGCTCAAGGGTCTCTTTGCAGCCATTGCGCCCGACGACCTGTCAAAGAAGATGATTCAGAGGCCGGGACAGGAGGCCCTGCCCCTTGGGCGCTTCATTCTGGACTCAGGCTTCAAGTATCTGCCCAGCTACAAGATGCAGCTCTTCCTTTACCTGAAGCAGAGCGGCCAGCAGAGCCTCAACAGCAGCAACCTCTGGCGCGGCGAGGATCCCAAACCGAACTAGCACCGCAGCCACAGAAGTTCAGGCCAGCGCGATGCAGTCCACCTCGACCAGGGCATCCTTGGGCAGGCGTGCGGCCTCTACCGTGGCACGGGCCGGGCGGTGCTCGCCCATGGCCTTGGCGTAGGCTTCGTTCACGGCCGCGAAGTCGTTCATACTCTTCAGAAAGATGGTCGTCTTGACGACCTTGGCAAGACTGCTGCCGGAGGCCGTCAGGACTGCGGCCAGGTTCTTCATGACCTGGGCGGCCTGCTCGGCTGCCGTGGTCCCAACCAGACTGCCCGTCTTGGGGTCCAATGCGATCTGACCGCTGCAAAAGATAAAGCCGTTTGCCGCGATAGCCTGGCTGTAAGGCCCAATGGCCTTGGGAGCGTTCTCGGTGGCGATGATCTTGGCAGACATGGTGGCCTCAGGGCTTGGTTGGTGCCGGGGGTGGGACTCGAACCCACACGCCCGTGAGGACTGCGGTTTTTGAAACCGCCGCGTCTGCCATTCCGCCACCCCGGCACTGGCGCGAAGTGTACAGACCCCCTCAAGGCCCGCAAGCAACCGTTAACGCGCCAGCAGCGCGTTGGCTTTGTCAGTCAGTTTGCGGCCGCGCGGGGTTTTCTGGAGCAGTCCCTCGCGTATCAGGTGGGGCTCGTAGGCGTCCTCGATCGTGTCTTCCTCTTCACCCACGGCTACGGCAATGGTCTTCAGGCCAATGGGTCCTCCGCCCTGCTCGGCGATGACACGCAGAATGCGCCGGTCCAGCTCTGTCAGGCCGATGGCATCGATGCCAAGCATGCGCAGTCCCTGCTCGGCAAGTTCAAGCGTCAGACGGCCCTTGCCCCGCACCTGGGCTACGTCGCGCAGCCGGCGCAAGATGCGGTTGGCCACCCTTGGTGTGCCGCGGGAACGCGCGGCAATGAGCGCTGCGGCTTCGCCATCCATGGGGAGTTCCAGCAATCGCGCGCTGCGGGTCACAATCTGGAGAATGTCCTCGGCAGGGTAGGGGTCCAGGCGCTCGAAAACGCCAAAGCGCGCGCGAAAGGGAGCGGACAGTAATCCCTCGCGCGTGGTGGCGCCGACAAGCGTGAAGTGTTTGAGATTCACGCGCACGCTGCGCGCGGCCGGACCCTGATCTATCTGGATATCCACATGGAAATCCTCCATGGCTGAGTAGAGGAACTCCTCCACGGGCGCGGGCAGCCGATGAATTTCGTCGATGAACAGGACATCGCCATGCTCAAGATTCGTCAACAGGCCCACGAGGTCCCCGGCTCGCTCCAGCGCGGGGCCGGAACTGCCGTGCATGTTGGCGCCCAGCTCCGTTGCAATCAGGTTGGCCAGGGTCGTTTTCCCGAGGCCGGGCATGCCCGAGAACAGAATGTGGTCCAGGGGTTCGTCGCGCTTGCGCGCGGCGGCAATGTAGACGCTCAGGTTCTCAACCACGGGGCGCTGGCCAATGAACTCCGCCAGGCGCTTGGGGCGCAAGGACAGCTCAAAGTCGCGCTCCTGTCCGGTGCTCTCACGTTCATAAACTGAATCAGCCATGGCCATAGCATACCCCACCTTGGCGACAGCGGCAGACGTGGGAGGAATGTTGAAGCTCTACTTCGGCGCTTGCATCACGGCCCAGTACATGCCGTCACTATGGCCCGGCCGCGGCAGGACAATGTGCTCGGATCGCATTTCCCAACCGGCCCCCTCCCGAGATTGCTGAACCCCGTTGGCGCCGGGCTCGTCGGCCTGTGGCCTCGACGTCATGAACTTGCGAACGATGTCGACGCCTTCTTCCATCAACACGCTGCAAACGCTGTAGAGCAGGCTCCCGCCGGGTTTCAGGTTGCGGGCCGCATTTTCCAGGATCGCAGCCTGCGACTGGCTCAATTCCCGCACGATGGCGACGTTGAGGCGGTGCCTTGCCTCCACGCGGCGTCCCAGCACGCCCGAGTTGCTGCAGGGGGCGTCTATCAATACGCGGTCAAAGCGCTCAGGAAAGCGAACGCGTCGCGCATCGGCCAGCACGGTCGCTACGCTCTGGTATCCCAGGCGCGCCATGTTCTCCTGGATCCGCTCGATTTTCTCCGGTGCCACGTCACAGGCCAGAACTTTGGCGCGGTCGCCCGTCAACTCCGCCAGATGTCCGGTCTTGCCGCCCGGCGCGGCACAGAGGTCAAGAACGGTTTCTCCGGCTCGTGCCCCGAGCGTCGGAGCCACCTGCTGGGAAGTCAGGTCCTGCACGTAAAATGCGCCGCTTGCAAACCCGGGCAACTCGACCACCCGGGTGTTTTCAGGCAGGCGCAGCGCGTCTCCCTGGCGCTCAACCTGGAGTCCGGCCGCACTCCATTGGCCCGCCAGTTCCTCGGGGTTTGTCTTCAGCCGGTTGACCCTTACCCAGAGGGGCGGCGGCTGGATGGAGGCTAGAGCCACGGCTTTGGCGCCCTGAGGGCCGTGCTGCTCCAGCAAGACATCGATGAACCAGCGTTCCAGGCCGCAGGCAATGGCCAGATGGCCGGCAAGGTCTTTCTCCGGGTCAGGGAAGATAGGCAGCTTTGCCACCACGAAGCGGCCGTGGCCCAGGCGGGCCCTTTCCCGCCAGAACTGCGCGGACGCGGGTTCCAGGTTGTCGGTATCGTCCGCACGCTTGACGAACTCGCCCAGGCGCCTGACGCAGGCATTCACGAAGCCGCGCGAGGGGTTGTTGGCCGGCAGCAGGTCCACGGCAGCCTGGCCGTGGGCATAGACCGCCTGGGGTGAGTCGAGCAGGTACCAGGCCAGGAAGAGATGCAGGGCGGCGCGCACGTCGCGGTCCAGCTTTGCCGGCGGCCGCGTTGAGACATGGGCAATCAGAGCGTCAAACAGCAGGGCAAATCGCGTGGCGTCCTCCAGCATGGGTAAGATGCGGTGCACCAACCCCGGCTCATGTCCCTGACGTCGAAGTTCATTCTCGACGGCCTTGTCCAACAGGTCGCCGGGGGTGAGCCGTGCCAGTGCGGCAAAAGCCAGCTTGCGCGGATCCAGTTCGTGGCTGGTCCGGCTGTGTTTGGGCTGAGGCGGTCGAAAGCCCTTGCGGTCCGGCTTTGCGGAAGGTTTGGCGTGTACTGGGCGTCGTTGCTTATAGGAAGGTTTGGGCTGGCGGGCTTGGCCGCGTCCGCGGTCGGGCATGGTGGATTCCTTTGGCGTCCGAGTTACCGGATTTTGGTCCGGCGCGCCAGAGAGGGGGTGTCGGTCTGTGACTGCATTTGCCCCTACCCAGTCGGAGCCTGCTTGCTAGTCTGTCGCGGGAAATCCCCTTTGCCCTTGGATTTAGGGCAACCTGGCCGGCCGCGTTTCGTTTAAGAACTGCGCCCGCCGGGTACATTGTTTGCAGGTTCATTGGAAGAAGGGCCAGACGATCCATATGAAGAAGCGGACTTTGATTCTCAGCTTGGCAGCCGCCTGCTTTTCCGGTCTGTTGAGCGCCGGTGATTTCAAGAAAACCGTGGACGAGTTGGGCGATCGCAATACCGCCGGCGGCGCGCTTTCCAGGCTGACGGAGGCGGGAGGCGATGCCTTTGATGACCTGCTTGAGGGGGCTCGCCTGGACCCCGCGTCGGAAAAGGACGCAGCCAAACAGGCACAGAAGAGCGCCATTCGACTCGCCTGCGTACGCCTGTTGGGCACGCTGCGCGACAGCCGCGCCACGAGTGACCTGCTCAAGCTGGTGCGAGACGAGGCCACGCGCACGGCCTACCCCGAACTCGCGGCAGCCAGTTGCACGGCCCTGGCCAAGATTGCTGCCGCCAAACCGGAAGCGGCCGGCAGTGCCGATGCTGTGGCTGAGATCAAGAAGCTTGCCCAGGACGAAAAGAGTGGCCTGAACCTGCGCTACGCCGGCCTTGTGGCCCTTGCGGAGGTCAAGCAGGGTGGCGAGATCGCCCGTCCCTTCCTCAAAGAGGGCACGGACGAGACGCTGCGCCATGCCGCGATTCTGGTCATAGGCGCCAGCAAGCACACTGCTGCCGCCGACGAGCTCTTTGCCATCTGGGAGGCTCAGCGCAAGGGTGAAGCCCGCAGCTACACGCTATCGCTGGGCATCTCGGCCCTCTTTGCGCTGGCCAACTTCGGCGATGAAAGGGCCATTCAGGGCCTTGTTGATCTCTCCACCCTTCTCGAGTTCGACCGCGAGAATGCCTACCGTGATCTCGCGCGCGGCTTTCTGAAGGAGCTGGCGGCCAGGGCCATTCCCATCCTCGTCGAAATCGTCCAGGATGACGCCCGTGCCGCTCAACACAACGCGGCAGCACGCCTGCTGGGCGAGTTGGGCGCCGAAGGCGTCAGGGCACTGGTGGACATTGCCAAGCTCGACAAGTCTGGCGAAACGAAGTACGGACTTCGCGTGGAGTCTCTGCTTTTCCAGCTCACGAACGATGATGCGATTGTGGCGCTGATGGATGCCTACAAAGCCATGGCGCCCGACGATCCCAGCCGTGAGAGGCTGCTCAAGAAGATTCTGGCTCAGCGGCCGCGCAGCGCAATTGAGTTCTTCAAGGCCGTTGTGGCGGACAAGGCCGTGGCCGCCGCAGAGCGCTCTATGGCTGTGGAAACCTATGCTGACCTCAAGGGCAAGGACTCTTTTGAGGACCTCAAGGTTTGGGCCTCGGACGAGATGCCGGAGGTACGCCGCGTCGCCACGCGTAACCTGGGACGCGAGTTTGTGCCCCTGTCGAAGTCTGAGGATGTTCTCAAGCTGAAGCTGGAGGACCCGGACTCCGAGACTCGTTCCCTGGCCCTGCGCGGCCTGCAGCGCAGCGACAAGAAGGAGAACCTGCCGCTGTTCACCAAGCGTCTGAAGGAGGACACGGAGCCCGGCGTGCGCCGCACGGCCATCGAGGCCCTGGAGCAGTTCAACAACAACGCCAAACTTGAGGGAGAGGGTGTCTACGAAGTCGTCAAAGCGGCCTTCAACGAGGACAAGGACTCGACGGTGCGTGCCCAGGCCCTGCGCTTTGGAACTACGCTGGCGGAACTCAGGGGCGACAGTGCCACCACCAAAGACATGGTGAACAAGGCACTCGTGGACAGCGAACTGGTGGTGCGCACTCAGCTTTACACCATGCTTTTCCGCGCCAGCATCAAGAGCCAGATCGACATGCAGAAGCTGATTGATGCTGCCCTCAAGGAAACCGAGCCCCAGGGCAAGGGAGACGCGGTGCAGGCCTTGAGCTACATCGAGGCCGAGAAGTGGGCGGGCAAGCTCGAGCGGCTGGATGCCGTGGCAGACCTGGGCCTGTCTGTGCTGGGCGAGCGCAGCTCGCACTTTGCCGTGCAGCTTTTGCCGCGCTTGAGCGAAAAGGGCGGCCAGTTCAACCGTATTGCGGAGAAGGGCCGCGCCATGCTGGATGAGGCGCTGAAGGCTGCGAATCCGAACTTCACCAGAATTTCAGTCGTTCTGGACGTGCTTGCGGGCGTGAAAGACAACAACGGCGCGACGTTTGAGAACGCGCGCAAGGCAGCCAAGCTTCCAAGTGTCGAGTCCCGTCGGTCGGCCGTGAAGTTCATCGCGGCGCTGGGCGACAAGAACGACATCAGCTTCCTGCGTGAAATCGGCAACCTCGGCGACGCCACGGCTCCGGCCCTGAAACGCGAGGTTGAAGACGCCATCCGCGCGCTGGAGTTGAAGTAGGCGTCTTGGGAACGCAGGGCGGGAACCGCACGGAGGGAGTCATGAAGACAGCTCTTCGCCTTGCCTTGGCAGCCTGCCTGCTGTGGCCGGCCGCGTTCGTACCTGCGGCCCAGGAGGCCGATGACATCGTCATCAACCCCGAGTTGCGTCTTGAGTCCGACCGGGTCGACAAGAAGGTGGTGTTCAGCCTGCGCGAGGCAGCGCAATGGCAGAGCCAGGCCCGCGCTTTTGAGCGGGAAGGCAAGTCGGACAAGGCCTTTGACGCTTGGCGCGAAGCCTTTGCCAGGTACGAAAGCCTGTGGCGTGACTTTCTCGGGCCTGAAGTTTCCGGGTCGGGCGAGCCCCTGGCCCGCAGTACGACCGTATCCAGCAACTGGCGGCGCGACGAGTGGCCCATCTACATAGAGACTTGGGTGCCGTTGCCCGATTACATCAACAGCCAGTTGCGGGCGCCGGATTGGCCTCGACAGTTCCGCGACCGCCTGGCCATGCGGCAGGGCGGCCCCGGCAACGAGCTGCTGAAGACTGCTCTTGAACAAGGCAGTACCCGCCTCTTGCGGCGTTGTGCCCGCTACTGCCAGTTCAGCGCCGCGGGCGCCAAGGCCATGCGCCTGCTGGCGGAGCTGAGCCTGGAACGGGGCGACAGCCTGCTGGCCGCGCGCTGGCTGTTTGAGTTGGGATTGAGCCACCCAGACGAGTTCCGTCGCGACCCCAGCCTTTGGCTGCTGACGATTCGCGCCTATCGCGAGTGTGACAGCCGCTATTACCTCGACAAGATGCTGCGTGACCTGGAGCGGATCGCCAAAGATGCCACGGTGGATGTCGAGGGGCGCAAGGTCAATGTGGCGGCCTATGCGCAGGAGTTGGCCCAGGCCCCTGCCCCCGCGGAGCGCAACGAGCTGCGCCCGGCCGGGTGGCGCACGATGTCCGGAGATAACACGCGCAATCGCGTTGCGCCGCCTGTGGCGAGCCTGGGGGAGATGATCGATCTGGGTGCCGCCGATGGCGTGCAGGGTTTCCAGCTTTCCGAGCAGACCGCCAACCCCAACGAGCGTGAACGTTATGGTTATGGCAATGCGCCCTCCAAGACGCTGCAGCTCGTGTTTCCCGCGGTGCACCACAGCGGACTCTACGTGCATCAACTGGCCGTGGACAACCAGCAGAGCCCTCGTCCTGAACAGATGCTGGGGTTCATGCACGGGGCCGAGCAGCGCCCTGTTCCGATGACCATCAAGGCGGGTGCGGCTTACCCCAAGCCAAAGGACGACGGCCGCTACCGTTATCGCTATTACTACGACCGCCAGAGCCGTGATCGCTGGCGCGTGCTGGCTTCCACCGTGGGGCGCCTGAATTGGGCCGTGGAGCCACGGGAAAGCGATGTGCTCTTTGCTGTGCTCGGTGAGGGAAACCCCAGCAGCGACGATAACGCCGTTCGAACGGGAAACCAGATTCAGGCGTTTGACCTCGGCACCGAGGGGAAGCACCTGGTAACCCTGCCCAACGAGAAGGTCGAGAACGCCGAGGACTGGAGATTCCTTCAGCGCGTGGTGTTCAACGGCGCCCCGCTGGTGCGCGACAACAAGCTTTACGTGACGGGCACCTTTGCGCGTCGCGGATCTACGGAAGCCTGGGCCTTCTGCTTTGATGTCACGCCCCGTGGCGACAACGCCGCAGGGGAGGGCAAGCTGCAGTGGAAGACCATGCTCTGTGCGCGCAAGACCGCCAGCGCCATGTGGGGCGGCGATGACACCAACGCCGACGGCGTGGAAGTTTCCAGCTTCGCCGAACAGGGCGGCATGCTTTATGTGTCGACGCACCTGGGGGCGGCCGCCGGCCTGGATCGGGACAGCGGCGAGCTTTGCTGGGTTGCCAAGTATGAACGCCCCAATCTGCCGGACCTGGCGTGGCAGGGCAATTCACCCATTGCCGCGGGGGGCATGGTGGTGCTGGCACCCGACGACTCGCGGTTTGCCTTCGTGCTCGACGGCATTTCCGGCGTGCTCAACTTTGAGCACCCCAAGCGTGGCCGCGGCGCCGCCGCGGAATTCCAGTACGCCCTGGGCGTGGTGGACAATCGGCTGATTATCCAGGGCAAGCGCAAGCTCTATTCGGTGGCCTTGACGAGTTACCGCCCCGGCGGCAAGGGCAAGGAGGCACAATGGGCCTCCCTGAACTATGAAAGTGTCGCCTTTGGCACGGCGGTGGCCGGCCGAGGTGTCATCGCAGGCAGTCGCGTGCTTGTTCCGCTGCAGGACGGTGTGGCATTCTTCGATGTTCACACCGGCAAGCTCACGACCAAAGCTCCCTATCCTTCGGGTGTGAACCTGGGCGAAGAAACGTTTACCCTGACGGTGTTCTGCCGGGGGGAAGCCATAAAGGATGCCGAGGGAGCCATCCAGGGCTACAGGCCGGCCACAGTGACGGACCCCAAGACCGGTGCGGTGTATTCCGTCGAACACCTCACCAACGGCGAGAGCCTGACATTGCCCTCGGGCGCCAAGGCCACCGTGGTGAAGGAGACTTTTGTGGCCCTCACATCCAGCAAGTGGCTGTATCTGTTCAAGGCTTCAGACAAGTAGACTGCCCGCCTGGAGCGGCTGGCACGTATCAGTGGCAAGCGATGGAATTTATGGATCTGCAAGGAGCGATATGCAGGGCACAACCAGCGAAGCCGAAGATCTGAAGGCCGTACAGGAGTTGCGGGGTGCTCACGACCGCATCGTCAAGGAACTGCACAAAGTCGTGGTCGGGCAGGATGACGTCATTGAGCAACTGCTGATCGCGATTTTCGCCCGGGGCCACGCCTTGCTGGTGGGGGTGCCGGGGCTGGCAAAAACGCTGCTCATCCGCACGCTGGCCGACACCATGTCGCTGAAGTTTTCACGTATCCAGTTTACGCCGGACCTGATGCCGTCGGACATCACAGGCACTGAAGTGCTGCAGGAAGACAAGGCAACGGGTCGACGCGAGTTCCGGTTCCTGCCCGGTCCGATTTTCGCCAACATCATTCTGGCGGACGAAATCAACCGCACCCCGCCCAAAACGCAGGCAGCGCTGCTGGAGGCCATGCAGGAAATCCAGGTCACGGCCGGCGGCAAGCGCCACCAGCTCGAGGCGCCGTTTTTCGTGCTCGCTACGCAGAACCCCATCGAGCAGGAAGGCACCTACCCGTTGCCCGAAGCGCAGCAGGACCGCTTCATGTTCAACATCAAGGTGGAGTACCCTACTGAAGAAGAAGAAATGATGGTCATGAAGATGACCACCGCCACCTACAAAGGCGCTGTGGAGCGGGTACTCGATGGTGCCACCATCATGCGGTTGCAGGAATTGGTGCGCAAGGTGCCCATCTCGGAGCACGTCATCAAGTACGCCATGCAGTTCTCGCGGCTCACTCGCCTCAACAACCCTCAGGCTCCGGATTTCATCAAGCAGTACCTGGCCTGGGGTGCGGGTCCCCGTGCTTCGCAGTTCCTGATTCTCGGAGCCAAGGCGCGCGCCGTGCTGCAGGGCCGATACTACGCCAGTGGGGAGGACATTCGCGCCGTCGCCCACCCGGTCCTGCGCCACCGCATCATCCCCAACTTCTCGGCGGAGGCAGAAGGCATCACCAGCGACGTCATCATCGACAAGCTGATTGCGTCCATCCCCCGTGCTGAGGCCGAGTCGCTCACTGATCAGCGTCTGCCCAATGTCATGAGGTAGGCAGTTTCTGCAGCGCGTCCCGGGTCTCGCGTTGCGGCATCGCAATCACGGAACACAGGGACGAACAGGCGATCCAGAGCAGATATGGCCCTCGACCGGGACAAAGGCATCGAAGACCGCAAGCGCGAGCTCGATGAAGAGCTCGAAGAGTACTCTTCGCGGGGTATTGTGAGCCCTGTGGCCCTGAAGGCTGCCCGCTGGGTCTCCAGGGGACTCTGGCTGGCGATGTCGGTGCTGGTGGTCATGCTGATCTATCGGGTCAATCAGAGTGTCAGCCAGGCCAGTTACGACGAGTTGCTGAAGCAGCACAAGGACTTGCAGGCAGAGTTCAAGAAGCAGGAGGCCGAACTGGGCGAAATGACCGGACCCATCCTGGCCGAAGGATCTCGCCTTGGGCTCGTCACCGGGGCCAATCTGGGCGAAGTCAGTCTTTCGCGCCTGGCGTTGTCCATCATTGACGAGGGCCGCAAGGCGCGGGCCCGCGAGGAGAAGGATGCACTGGTACTGGTTGAGATGTCTGACTGGCAAGCCCAGCGGTTAATCGAGTCCGGCCAGGCCGGCGCGACCGTCGAGGATCACTTGGACGCCTACCGCAAGGCGGCGCCGGAACAGAAGATTGCGGCTTTGGCGCTGGCTGCCAGGGTTGCGGACGGGACCTCGGAGCCGGCACGTCAGTTCTTTGTGGCGCTTGCCCTGGCGCGGGACGGACGGGTGGCGGAAAGGGTGGCGGCGATTCGCTGGCTGGCCAGGCACGGTCGCGCCCACGAAGTCGTCAGGAAGGCGCTCGAGTCACTTTTGCTCGATGACCGTCCCCTGGTGGCCAACGAAGCGCGGCAGGCACTGGACGCAATCAAGTAGAGGCAGTGCAGGAGTCCCATGGCTGAACTGGCAGGAAAGCAATACCTCGATCCCAAGGTGCTGAATCAGATCAGGCACCTTGAAATGACCGCGCGCAACGTGGTCGAGGGGTTCATTTCCGGCCTGCACAAATCGCCGTACAAGGGATTTTCGGTGGAGTTCGCCCAGCATCGCGAATACGTGCCGGGCGATGATCTCCGCTATCTTGACTGGAAGGCCTACGGCAAGTCTGACAAGTACTACATCAAGGAGTACGAGGAGGAGACCAACTTCCGCGCCCTGATTGCGGTCGATACCAGCGAGAGCATGCGCTTTCAGAGCGGCGAAGCTCCCAGCAAGCTCGAGTATGCCAAGACCATGGCCGCGTCACTGGCGTACCTGATCCAGCGCCAGAGTGACGCTGCGGGGCTTGCGCTCTTCGACGAGAAGGTCTACGACTTCATCCCCGCCGCCACGAGCCATGTGACGCTGTTGCGAATGCTGGCCACGCTGGAGCAGCACGCGCCCCAGAAGAAGACGAATATCGGAGAGGTACTCCATGACGTCGCGCAGCGGGCGGGCCGACGCTCGCTGGTGCTGGTTATCTCGGACTTGTTTGACGACATCCAGCACCTCAAGAAAGGACTCGAACACCTGCGCGCGCGACGCCACGACGCCATCGTGTTCAACGTGATGGACGAGCAGGAGTTGAACTTCAATTTTGACAGGCTTACCCAGTTCAAGGGACTTGAAGGTTACCCGCAACTGCTGGTGGACCCGCGCTCCTTGCGCAAGGCCTACCTGGAGGAAGTGGCCAACTTCACGAGTGAGGCGAGGCGTCACTGCCTGCGCAACCGTACGGACTTTGTGCAGGTCAACACGCGTTCGGCGCTGGGCACCGTGCTTGAGGCGTATCTGGCCAAGCGGATGGGGACACGCTGAGGCATGACCACCGGAACCTTGATAGGCATCGGCATCGGCGTTCCCCTCGCGGCGGCCAGCGTTCCCGTGATCATTCACCTGATCAACCTGACGCGCTACCGGAAGGTCGATTGGGCGGCCATGGAGTTCCTGCTGGCCGCCTACAAGAAGACACGCAAGCGACTGCAGATGGAATCCCTTATCATGCTGCTGCTTCGGGTCTGCGCCATCGTCTTGCTGGCGCTGGCCTTCTTTCCGTTCGCTGCCGATCAGGTCAAGGCCTGGTTCAGCGAGGGATTGGGGCTGGGCCGCGTGTCGTTTGCGGCCAACGCTCCCCTGCATCTGGTGGTGGTGCTCGACAACAGCGCTTCCATGGCTTACACCCAGGAAGGCCAGACATCCTTTGAACGTGCCAAAAAGTACGGCCTGGGAGTGGTGGACAGCCTGACCCAGGGGCGCGACCGAGTCAGCATTGTCCGACTGAGCGACATTTATGTGCCGCGGGGCATCGGCGGAACCACCATCAGTGAGGAAGAACAGGCCAAGAGCCGCCGCCGGCGCGTGGGGCAGAGTGCCAATCTGGACATCGAGACGGCGCGGCGTCAGCTGGCTGAAACGACCGTGGCCGCCGTCGATACGAACATGCTGGTGGCCCTGCGCGAGGCTTACCGGCTGATGGATGTGACCCCGACGACGGATGCCGCGGCCCTGGTGGTCGTGTCCGACTTCGCGAGCAGCGGCTGGCAGGAGTTGATGGCTGGCGGCGCCCAGACTGGCGAGTTCAAGGATGTGCTGGTCAAGATCAATGAGCGGATGGCCAGGACCGGCGGAGCGCCGATCTTTTATGACGCCGGGTTCGACGACGCCCAGAATCTGGCCATCACCTCCCTGAGCTGCGATGACCGCGTGATCGGCGACGGCATGGAGACTCGCATCAATGTGGAGGTCGCCAATTTCTCGCGCGGAGGCGAAATCAGGAACATCAGCCTGGTCTACCGGGTCGATGGGCGCGAGGCCAAGCCGGCGGGCGGCAAAGTTCAACTCGCTGCCGGGCAGCGAAACGGTGACATTCAGATCGTGCTCAAGCCCGAAGATCTCAAGCTGGTCAGTGAGCGCGAGAAAAAGACCGGGGCGTCACGCCACATCGAAGTCGAGATTGTCGAGCCTGACGGCCTCAAAGGCGACAACCGGCGCCACCTCGTGATCAACGTCGTGCCGGACGTTCCGATCCTTGTGGTCAACGGGGTGGCAGACAAGAACCCTCGACTGGACGAGACCATTTACCTTGAAACAGCGCTGGGCATCTCGGACAACCGCATGGATTCTGATGCGCGCCGGGAGGAGGTGCGCATCACGCCCAACCGAGTCGTCAGCATCCAGCCCTCGCAGCTCACCGCGCAGGAGAGTTTCCTCGACTACCGGCTGGTGATCCTGGCCAACGTCGCATCACTGCCGGAAAGTACGGTCACCAAACTCGAAGAGTTTGTGGCCGCCGGATTTGGGCTGATCATCTTTGATGGAGATCGCGTCGATCACCAGCGCTACAACCGCGACCTCTACAAGGATGGAAAGGGTTTGCTGCCCTGCAGGTTGAAAGGTCCCGAAGGCAGTACGGACATCACGGCCAAGCTCTACAAACTGGTGCCGGTGGATGAAGGCCACCCCGTGCTTTCGATTTTCATGCGCGACGTGCAATCGCGCGCCCTGGTGACCGACCCGGAGGTCATGCGCAACTGGCGCGGAGTCGATTTGCCCCAGGGCGCCGAGATTGATCCTCTGCGGCCGGCCCGCGTCGTGCTCGGCATCAACCGTGGCGCCACGCCACAACCTTTCATGGTTGATCGCGGCTTTGGACGCGGGCGAGTGGTCTATGTCTCCAGCACGGCCTCCGAGCGCTGGAATGAACTTTGGTCGTCAGGCAACGGCCTGCCGCTCTTCCTCTATCACGAAACGGTCAATTATCTGACGAACAGCGAGGCGCGCTACGCCAACCTGGGTATCGGCGAGTCCTTCCGCCGCGCGTTGAGGGTGCGGGACATCGCCCCGGTCTACCAGATCAAGGATCCGGCGGGTGCGGTCAGTGATATTCCGGCGACAAGCGAAGATGGGTTGCCGGTGATCGAGTTTGCCGGCACTGCGGCTTCCGGCGTGTACACACTCATGGCCTCGGAGCGTGGCGACAGCGGGCAGCTCAACCCGAAGTGGCAGGAGCGCTTTGCGGTCAACGCAGAAGCGCGAGAGAGCGACCTCGTCAAAGTGTCCGGAGAAGAGCGCGACGAAGAAGGCAAAGGCAAGGATGTTGGCGCCTTGCTCAAGGATACGCTCGGCGATGTCCCGTTCAATTTCCAGAAGGCGGGCGGAGAGCGCGAGGGCAAGGGTTTGCTGGCCGACGACGCGGGCAACAGGCTGTGGCTGTGGCTTGCCGCTCTGGCCGCGTTCTTCTTTCTGGCAGAGACCCTTTGGAGCCTGATGATTTCAAAGCCGGAACAGTAGTACGCGTGGGGGCGTGGCCTGTTGTCCCGCCCCGGCGGTTCGGAAGGGCTTGAATGAGCAGAGGCCTCAAGATCTTTCTTTCTCTCGTCGATCTCGCCGTTGTGGCGCTGATCGCGGTTGTGCTGTTTGCTGCTTTCGGGCTCGGCGACGTGATGTCGCGGGTCTGGTCCGGGGCCACCTTCAGCTGGGACAACTTCAATCCCTTTTCCCGTGAGCCAGGCCTTATGGGGCTTACGCCCCTCGTCTGGACGGCGCTTGTAGCCGTGCCGGTGGCCTTGTTTGTGCCCGTGGCTGCTTACTGGTTCGAAAAGAAGCAGGTCCCCGTGGGGGTGCGCTTTGCCCTGGCGCGGCTGCGCGCCCTGGCGCTGCTCGTGCTTTATCTGATTCTGGCAGGCCCGTCGCTCGTTGACAGCGAGTTCTACAAGGAAGGCTCGAAGGTTGCGGTGCTCATCGACGACAGCCTTTCCATGGGCGGCGAGGCTCGCGAGTTCAGCATCTTCAACGTGCTGGATGACCGGGAGTCCGAAGACATCAAGCGGCTGCGCGAGCAGCTGGAGTCCCAGGGGCTGCGCATCGACAATCCGGCCAGCAAAGGCTTTGTGACCTTGACTCCCGAAGAGCTTGCCGTGCGCAGCTTCGTGCGGCAGGTGGTGCGGGAGCGGGCCCAGCGGCTGCTCAAGCGGCTGGGCGAGCTGCACGGTCGCCGCTTCGACATCGCGGCCTGGCAGCTCAAGCGCACGGAGGTCGATCGCCTTCAGCGTGAAGCCGATGTCAGGCAATCCGAGTTGTCGGCCGAACTGGCCAAGGACGAGAAGCTGCAGGATGCTTCGATCCGTCGCCGCCTGGAGAGTGAACTGCGCGCGGTACTCGACCGGCTGGCCGCAGCCGAGCGCAGCTTCGCCGAACAACTCGAGGGCGATGTGCGTGATCCCAGGATACTCCAGAAGCGGGCGCTGATCGGGAACCTGCTGGAGACGGTTCACGCCGAGGGCCCACGCCGTTGGGATATCGCCTGCGAGCTTGTTGCGCCGGGCAACCGCCTGGCAGTGCCCCAGGGGCAGAACTTGTCACTGATTGACCTGATTCGCCAGCGCGCCGAGGAGGCGGAGGTCGCCGGCGACCCCGACAAGAGAAGTAAGCGCAGGCCCATGCCCTCCGTGCGTTACTTTGTGTTTTCAACCAAGTTCGGTCGTGAGGTGACCACGGACGAGGCGATTCTGGAGGTGCAGCCGACTGATCTGGACTTCCGCTCGCCCCAAGGACGTCTGAGCGAAATCGACCAGGCCCTGGCGGAGGTCCGGCGCTACTACACCGCTGACGACGACCTGGCCAGCATCGTGATCCTGACCGACGGGCGTGACACCTCCGGCAGCACGAGCCGCGATGAAGGTCGCCGCCGTGCCGCGCTGCGATCGGCCAAAGGACGGCGCAGCAGCGAGGTAGTCTGTGTGGCGGTCGGTAACCCCAAACCCGTGAAGGTGCTTGAGTTGCTTGCGGTGAGCGCCGACAAGGAAGTACTCAAGGGCGACTTCGTTGACTTCAAGCTCAAGATCAGGGCAGACAGGGCCTATCGCGCGGACAAGGCCAGCGGCCGCTCCGGTCAGCGCGTCAAAATCATTCTGTGCGAGGATTCGCCCGGCAATCCGGTGGCTTACGACGAGTTGAACGGGCGTCCGGTGCGCGGCCCGGCCGATATCGAGTTTGAACTTCCGGAAGAGGAGCTTTCGGAGTGCAAGGTTCGGTTCAAGCCCAAGACGGCGGGCAAGCACGTCTACTTCCTCAAGCTCAATGATGATCGCCTTCCGGACGAGGACACCTATCGCAACAACGTGGCGGAGCATTACCTCGAGGTTATCGACCGCAAGATCAAGGTCTTGTACATCGAACAGAGTTTCCGCTGGGAAGCACGCGCCCTCAACGACGCTCTCAAGCGGGACAAGAAGCTCCTGTATCAAGGGTATTTCATTGACGCGGATGAAGGTTGGCCGCAACCCACATCGAATTATGACGAGGAGGTCAAGAAGCAGGTCAAGCCCCTGCGCAATGCCTTCTCCGACGGAGCCAGACTCATTCGCGAAAAGGATGAGTGGCTGAAGCTCAACTACGACGTCATCATTCTGGGCGACATCGACCCCGATGGTCGTGATTTCCGCCTTGAGCACTGGGAGTGGATCGAAGAGTGGGTCAGCCGCAACCAGGGCGGGCTCATCCTGCTCGCTGGAATGCGGAACAACCCCAGGCGTTACACGAACTTCGAGCGCGCCAAGGCGCTGTTCCCCGTCGAGATTGAGAATCTTCCCCGTGACTACGACACCCGCGTCGATGTGACGCGCATGAAGTACTACCGGTTGACGCCGGCCGGCAGGGCCCATGAGCTGATGCGGCTTTCCAGCAATCAACAGCGTAATGACGAACTGTGGGGCAGTGTCGTGGACGGCAACTTCAGGCGGGGACAGCTCAATGGCTATTACTGGTACGCGCCGGGGGCGGCGCTGAAGCCGGCGCCGGCTCAAGCCCTCGTTCGCGTTGTCAGTGAGGGCCAGGTCACCACAGAGGGCGATGTCCTCATTGCGTCCCAGCCCTACGGCAACGGTATGGTGCTTTACGTCGGGAGCGATGAAACTTTCCGCCTGCGCGAGACGGTGGGCGATACCTACTTCTGGCGCTTCTGGCAGAACGCGCTGCGCTTTGTGGCCTCGCGACGCCTGGCGGGCAAGCAGCAGCGCGTCGACGTTTACACGGACAAGACCGAGTACCAGGTCGGCGATCAGGTGAAGGTCTACTGTGAGCTGCTGGGCGACATCTATGGCGAGGTTGTCCAGAATCAGCTCAACGAGCTCAACGCGCTCCCTGACGGAGGGCGCAGCAATGACCAGCGTCGTATTATCGTTGATGTGCAGGCGCGCACAGGCGGCAGACTGACGAATCGCCGAGTGATTCTGACGGAAGTCAGCTGGAGGCCCGGTCAGTTTGAAGGCAGCGTGGAGGCCAACGAGCCTGGTCAGTTTGACGTCTGGGTCCGAGGATATGAAGAAAGCCGCAAGAAGCCCCACCGCTACACAGTGATCGCGCCCATCGCGGAGCTGCGCCAGTTGCTGCTGGACTTTGACGCCTTGAAGGATCGCGCGACAGAGTTGCCGCGCGGTTTGGCGCCCCTTCCCTACCAGGACGGCAAGCGTGTTTACCTGATGCAGGATATGGGCCAGGCCTCCGTGGAGTTCCGCGAGCGTCAGAACGAGGTCAAGGGCCTGACCAAGCTGGTTTGGGACACCGAGCGGGAGCCCATGTTGTTGCGTTCACTGCTTCTGCTCGCGTTCTTGCTGCTGATGGCCGGTGAGTGGCTGACGCGCAAACTGGTCCGGCTGGTTTAGGATTCACCGGATGCGACGCCTTGGGCAGTCTGCCCAGGGGGCCTGTGCCGCGCCCGGATGCGTGACAATCTTCAGCCAGGCAGACAATTCGGACCGCTTCGCCCGTCGGGCTCCAGAATGCCCAAAGCCATTCCCGCTATCAGCTATCTGCGCACGCCGGACTCTCTGCCGGCCGCGCCGATCTATGCGGTCTTCGGCGATGAAGAGTGGCTCCGCAGGAGAGCGCTGCGGACCTTGACAGAGAGCTTGACCAGGCGCGGCCTGGACGTTCGGCGGATTCACGATCTTGAGAGCGCCGCGCCACTGCTTGATGAGTTGCGCTCTCCCAACATGTTTGGCGGAGCGCTGGCAATGGTTGTGGTGAACCATCGCCAGGGGCCCCGCCACGAGGCAAGCACGCGCTTCAAGGAGGAGTTCGCCGCATATATCGAGAAGCCGTCACGGAGCAACGTCCTGGTGTTTGACGCGGCTACCTGGCAGCGCAACCTGACGGTGCCCAAGCGCGTGGAAGAGCGCTTTCCGACAGTTTGTGCTGAGGAGATCAAGCCCTGGGATCACGGGAGCTGGGAACAGTTGGCGCAGATGCAGGCGGCGGAGCACGGCATCAGCCTGGACCGGGAGGCCGTGAGTGCGCTTCGCGATGCGGTGGCAGGCAGCCTGTCGCGCGCCGAGATGGAGATTTCCAAGCTGGCGTTGCTTTCCAAGGGAAAGAAGGTAACGGCACCGGACGTGGCCTTTGCCTGCGGCTACGAGGGAACAGACGTGACCTTTGCCCTGTGCGATGCGATCCTGACGGGGGATTCCAAAACGGCCTTGCGCCACGCGGCTAAAATGGCTGGCAAAGCGGAAACGGGCTCTATACTGTCGTTACTCGGACTATTGCGATTGCAGGTGGCGACGCTTGGGCGCGTGGCGCTCAATCTGTCGCGGGGCATGGCAGGTCAGGAGGCGCTGGCTGCAGGCGCGCCCCGGGCCAGAGAGGCAGTCAAGTCCGGGTTGTTGCGGACAGCAAAGAAGGTGAACAGGCAGGCTTTGGCAGGCGCTCTGGGGGTATTGCTGGCGGCCGACGAGGATGTGAAATCGGCCAATCCCGACCCGGCGGCGTTGCTGATCAGCGTAGTAACGCGTCTGTTGGAATGTCTGGGTTGTGCCAAACCGGAAGTACCGGCAGTACGTTCATAAGTCCATGCAACCAGGAAAGACAGTGCCTCAAGCTCCCCGTTACGACGACGACGATGTGGTGGAGGAATACGACGTCCTCGAAACCACTCCGTCCTCCGCCAAATCTCCGTCAGGCAAGTCATCTTCGAAGCCCTCTGCGCAGGGCGGTCCGGTGCTGCGCAAGCAGCCCTCCCAACAGGGTGCGGCACGGCGTCCCTCGGCACCTGTGCGTCCTGGTCCCGATCCGCAGTCTGAGGGAGAGGCGCAGTATGCGGAGGAAGCCCCGGCTCAGGGTGGGCGCAACCAGATCTCGGCCAGGAACGCCAAGATGATCTGGGCTATCTGTATCGGGATTACTGTTCTGGGGCTGGGCGCTGTCGTGGGCGACATTGCGTTTGATATTTTCGGCCGGCGGGCCGGAGGGCTGCCGGTTTCCAATGCCAATTCTGGCAAAGGCGGCGGCACCCCCAAGGGAACTCCAGAGCGCCCCAAGAACCCGGACGAAGTCAAGGCGCTGGAGTTCAAGGGGCTTGTGCAGAACGAGATGCAGCGCATCCGCCAGAAGAAGGTCTACAAGTTCTTCGAGCAGGCCTACGCCCGATTCCGCGAGGCGCGAACCAACGCCTTTGACAAAAAGGCTTCAGGCGAGGGCAAGGATACGCGCGACGCAGCCTGGGCTGAGGCAATCAAGGGCTACTATGAGGCCACCTATGCCCTCCGCCTGCTGGAGTGGACCTACAAACAGGGCGCAGACGAAGACTTCATGACGGCTGCCAAGCTGGACGACCTCGAAGAGCTGGTAGGTCTTGTCAAGAGCAACGCATCGGCCCTCAAGAAAGAGGCCAACATCCGCTATCAGGCGGCCTACACCATCATCAGCGCCTACGCCCGTGACATCAAGGACTTCCGCAGCGGGTGGATTTCCAAGGATGTTGAGGTCAACAACGTCTACGCGTCGGACAAGTACAAGCCGGTGTTCGTTGATGCCAAACTCAAGTGCGAGAAGGCCGAACAAATGAGCCCCGAGTTCGATCCCAAAGACATAGAGGCAGTGAAGGAGTGAAACTCAAGCGCGCGGCCGAAAGCCGCGCGCTTTGCTTTGGGTTGTGCTTGCAAGAGCGCCTGTAGGGTGATTGCCTGAACTGACCTGGTTTGAGGACGACTGCCATGGCCAAGCTTGTGAAACTCATGACCTATGTGTTTGCCTTCCTGGGCGTGCTGGTGACTGCGGGCGGCGGTTACGTCTATGCCACGAACGGCGAGCTGGTGAATCAGTTTTGGGGCGTGAAGGACGATTTCAGGGCCGTTCAGCCGGATCGGCGTCAGGAAGTGTTTGCGGAACTCCCGGCACGCATCAAGTTCGAGAACGAAGTGGGCGCTGACATGAAGGACCTTCCGGCGGAGCGCCAGAAGGAGCTCTACGAACAGCTTGCCATGAGCCGCGATACGCTGTTTTCAAGCTTCAAGGAGCGCATCAAGGCCGAAGCCGAAATCACACGCAAGACCAAGGATGCCAAAGACGCTGCAGGAGAGATCGTGAAGCAGCTGGGCAAAGTCGAAGTTGCCGTGGATCTCAGCGGAGGCAAGCGCCAGGCACCGTCCAAATCTGATCCGCTGACTGCGGCCGGTGGCGCCCATGACAAGGTCGTGGATGCGGCCATTGCGTACGGGGATGCCAAAGATACGCGGGACAAACAGAAGATTGTGGCGGCGGCTGTGAACGTGCTCAAAGCGCTGGACAAGTTGGGCGACGAGGTGGTGAAGGCGCGCAAGGCAAGTCTCAGCGATGATGAGAAGACTCGACTCAACCGTCTGGTCAACGATGCCAAGACCCGTCTCTATGACATCAAGCAGACGCCGGGACTGTCTGAGGACTCCACGGCCAAGCCTTTGCTCGAGAGCATCCCCAAGAAACTGAACGCGTGAGCCCGCGCTTCACTGGCCGGCAAGGGCCATTTCGATGAAGGGGCGGGGGATTCCAATCTCGGCCACCTTCACCACGCCGCAGCAGGCTGGCCCGGCGGCTTCGTAGAATCCGGGTTTGGCCGCTACAAAGGTCATTGTGATGGTGGCCCGCACCGCCATGCCCAGGACGGCGCCGGTGTCGGCGTTCAGCCCGCTTGGGATGTCCACGGCCAACACAGGCGCTCCGCTTTCGTTCACGGCCTGCACCACCGCCAGCCAGGGATCCTCAAGCTCGCGCGTCAGGCCCGTGCCGAAGAGTGCGTCCACAATGACAGGTGCCTGGGCCAGGCGCGGCTTCAGGGCCTCGATCTGGGCGGGTCCCGCGATTTCTGCCAGCCCAAGAGCCAGCCCGCGCAGTAGCTCGGCGTTCTGGCGCACATCGGGTGACGCATCGGCCAACGTGGCCAGATCCCCGACAAAGAAGCACTCGACCGCGTGACCGCGGTTGAACAGCGTGCGCGCGATCACCAGGCCATCGCCCCCGTTGTTGCCGGGGCCGCAAAGCACAATTACAGGATTGGGGCTGCGCGTCAGGCCACTCTTCCAGGCGTCAAGCTCTTCGAGCGTGCGGGGAATGTCGTCGCGGCTTCCTCCCTGAGTCAGTTTGTCCAGGGCCCTGGCCACGCCACCCGAGAGCAGCATCTTCTCCACTTCGCCGGCACAGGCGCGACCGGCGTTTTCCATCAGCACTGCTGAAGAAATGCCGTACTCCTCCATCGCCATCCGGTCCAGGCGGCGTACCTGCTGGCGAGTAAGTGTGCGCTTGGAGTTCATGACGCCAGCTTGTAGCCGCCTGACCGCTGTGCAAGTCAAAACCGTCGGGCTTTCCTGAAGCGCTTGCGCTGGTAAAAGAGGGTATGCCCTTTGAAACCACGACGCGAGTGCGCTACGCCGAAACCGACCAGATGGGTGTGGTCTATCATTCGAACTACATCGTTTACTTCGAAATTGGCCGCACGGAAGCCTTGCGCTCTTTGGGTTCAGCCTACGCCAAGCTGGAAGAGCGGGGTCTTGTGCTTGCGATTACAGAGGTGGGAGCGAAGTATCATGCTCCGGCGCGTTACGACGACGTTCTGACCGTCCGAACCTGGCTCAGGGAGGTCAGCAAGGCCAGACTGCGCTTTGAATACGAGATCCTGCGCGAGGGCGTGCGACTGTGCAGCGGGTTTACGGTGCTGGCATTCCTTGACCGGATCGGCGGCATGCGACCGGTGCGCTGCCCGGAAGATGTCGAGAACCTGATGTTGCCGACCGTCGAGCCGAAGTAACCTCAAGGGCATCCAACAAGGAGGGGACATATGCAGACAATTCGCCATGGACTTGTGCTGCTGTGGGCCGCTTGTGTCGTGGCGGTTGCGGCCGCCTGCACTTCAACGCCGGAGCCCGCTACGGAGGTCAAGCAGGGTCCCGCCTATGCCAGCCTCAAGGACCCGGCTGTGGTCAAAGTTGTCCCTATTGTCCTTCCTGAGAGAATTGACGGATCGAAGGACCCCGGTGACGAAGAGAAGTGGCGGCTGGAGTGGCCGCAGCGCGGGGCCAACATTGTTTCAGATGCCATCATTGACTCTTCCAAGGGGCGCGTCACGGCCCGGCCCGTGAAAGATCAGCCGACGGAAGGCTGGATCGTCGAGGTCCGAGTTACAAGCCTCGACGTCGGCGATGCGGGCAAGCGCCAGACCTCGGCTTTCAGCAGCGACAGTCGGGAAGGCTGGAGCCGCACCGTGGCTGACTGCCGCATCATCAACGCGGCAACCGGCGAGGTGGCGGCAACCCTCACGCTTGAGCATCGCACCGGCAGCGTCCTCGCCTGGAGCGTTCCCTTCGAGAACGACATGGACATCATCGGCGAGCGCATCGGAGCCTGGCTGGCACAGCGCTAGGCTCCGTCCCGTGAGTCGCTTGCCGCGAGCAATGCCGTGGGCCGCGGCAGGAGTCACGAGACCGAGCCTGGTTTTGGACGCGACAAACGAGGCGCACTCTGGCGCGCCTCGTTTCGCAGGAGCCGCGCCTACTTCAGGCCGGGTTCTTTGGCGGCCTGTCCTTTGTGGAAGGTTTCGTAGACAAAGACGGGGATCTTCAGATCGCCCAGCACCTTGGCGATGATGGCTTGGACATCCTTCCATTCCAGGCCGCCCACACCGGTTGCGACGCGCGGTAAGGCGACACTTGTGAACTTCTCCCTCTCCAGCATCTTCTTGAGATCGTGCAGGGCGCGGTTCACAAACTCAAGGTGAGCCTTGCCGGGATGTTCGCCGTCCTTCCGGGGAGGCTCCTGGGTCAGCAGGGCCGCGATCTTGACTGCTTTGCCGCCTTCGCCGACGCCGGCCCAGAGCCAGGCGGTGCCTGCTTTGGGGCTGAGCGTCTTGCAATAGTGGCGGAAATCCTTGTACATGGAGGGGTACTTCTCGCGCAGGGCCAGCGCGAGCCCGCTCTTGAAGTCGTCCAGCGGGGCCACGCCGTGGGCAATCAGATCGGCCTTGCTGAAGAGAATATCGCCCGAGACGCTGTGAATCATGAAGTCGTTGTCCTTTCCCGGCGGCACACCGGGTTGCCCATTCTCGCTTCCTCATGATGCCATGAACGCAGGTTAACCGGCGCGCAAATTGCGCGCCGGTTGCAGGCCGTACTTCCGAGTCTCAGGTACCCAGACCCAGGTCGCGCACCAGCTCTTCGTCCTGGTCCTTGGTGCGGCCGGGGGTTGTGAGATAGTTGCCCACCATCATGCCGTTGGCTCCCGCCATGAAAAGGAAGGGCTGTAGCTGCCGCAACTGCTGAACTCGTCCGCCGGCAACGAAGATGTCGCTCGTGGGGTTGGTCAGCCGGAACACCGCCAGAGCCATCAGGCACTCCATGGGTTTCAGCGGTTCTTTGCCGGCCAGGGGCGTGCCGTGGACGCTGACCAGGAAGTTGACGGGGATGTGCTCGGGGCGAAGGGTCGCTACCTCGCGCATGAATTCGGCGCGCTGGCGCAGGGTTTCACCCATGCCCAGAATTCCGCCGCAACAGACTTCCATGCCGGCTTCCTTGGCGTAGCGCACGGTGTCGTAGTTCTCGCGCCAGTCCCGCGTCGTACAGACCTGCTTGTAGAAGCTCTCGCTGGTTTCGAGGTTGTGGTGGTAGACCACGCACCCCGCCTCCTTGAGTTGCTGCATCTCTTCGCGGCCGGCCACGCCCAGGCTGACGTCGGGCAGAATCCTGCCTTCCGCCCTGATGCGGCGGATGCCCTCGCAGATCTGGTCCAGTTGGGGGCCCTTCTTGATGCCTTTCCATGCCGCCACCAGCCCGAAGTTGCTGCTGCCGTAGGCTGTGGCTTCCCGCGCGGCCTGGGCCATCTGGTCGGGCGACATGAGGTTATAGGTCTTGGTTCCGGCCGCAGTCTGGTAGAACACGCTCTGGGCGCAGAAGCCGCAATCCTCCCCGCAGTTGCCGCTCTTTATGTTGACGATGCCGCAGCGGTGCAGTGCATCGCCCACGAAGTGGCGCTTCACCAGATAGGCGGCGTACATGAGGTCGTAAGCGCGGCTCTCGGGCAGACCCAGTAACTGCTCGGCCAGGCTGACGTCAACCTCGCCGCCCTGGATCACGAACTCGGCGAGTTCAAGGAGCGGGCCTTCAGAAATGCGGGGTGTGGTGATGGTGCTGCCTGCCATGTTCGTCCTCCCGGGTCAGTGGCTCTAGGTCACCCTACTTCATGCCGCGCCAGCCGATGTCTTTGCGGTAGATCATCTTGTCGAACCTGATCTTTTCAATGGCGGCGTAGGCCTTGGCGCGGGCCTCTTGGAGATCCTGGCCCAGTGCGGTCACGCTCAGCACGCGCCCGCCGTTGGTGAACCATTCGCCGTCCACCTTCTTGGTTCCCGCGTGAAACACCATGACGTCGGGACCGAGGTCGTACTCCAGCCCGTGGATCTTGTAGCCCTTGGCGAAGTCGCGCGGGTAGCCCCCGCTGGCCAGCACCACTGTGACGGCCGTGCGCTCATCCCAATCCGCCTGCACCTGGTCGAGCTTGCCGTCCACGGTCGCGCTCAGAATCTCAAACAGGTCGCCTTTGAGGCGCGCCAATATGGTCTGCGTCTCGGGGTCGCCAAAGCGCACGTTGTACTCCAGCACGCGAGGCCCCTGCTTTGTGAGCATGACGCCCACAAACATCGTGCCGCGAAACGGTACTTCCTCGCGATTCATGGCGTGAACGCTTCGAACGATGATCTCTTCCTGAATCTGGTCGGACGTGGCTTCTTCCACCTGGGGCAGGGGGCTGTAGGTGCCCATGCCGCCGGTGTTCTCGCCGCTGTCTCCATCGCCCACCCGCTTGTGGTCCTGGGCCAGGCAGAGGGGCAGGATGTTGTGGCCGTCCGTGATGGCGTGGACGCTGATTTCCTCGCCCTGCAGGAAGTCCTCAATCAGCAGGCGCTTGCCCGCATCACCAAAGCGTTTGCGGACCATGCACTCCTTGACGGCTGCTTCAGCCTGGGCGTAATCCTCCACGATGCTGACGCCCTTGCCCGCGGCCAGGCCGTCGGCCTTGAGCACGACGGGATAGTCACAATGGGTCAGATACTCCAGCGCCGGCTCGGGCTTGTCGTAGGTCTTGTGGCCGGCCGTGGGAATGGCGTGGCGCCTCATGACATCTTTGGCGTAGGCCTTGCTTCCCTCAAGGCGCGCCGCATTCTGGCCTGGCCCGTAGATCCTCAGGCCTTTCTTCTGAAAGCGATCAACGATGCCCGCGACCAGCGGGTCTTCGGGGCCGACGACGGTCAGGTCAACGCGATTCTCGCGTGCGAAGGCCAGCAGCTTGTCAATCTCCCCGACGCCAATGGGCACGAGCGTGGCAACCTTGGCCATGCCGTCAGATCCCGGCGCGGCAAAGATCTGCTTCACGTGTCGGGACTGCTTGAGTTTCCAGCACAGCGCGTGCTCGCGGGCGCCGCTGCCTATGACCAGAACTTTCATGATTCTCCAGCTTGTGCTTCGCCCGATTCATTTGATCCGGGCTTCGCTTCCAGTGCCCGCCGCCTGGATCTCGGCGCGGCAGGCGGGACGGGAACTTCCGGTGTAGCCGAAACGCGGATCATGGCCTGCAACGTCTCGCGCCGGTTGGGGTCCACCGGAAGCAGCAGCACGAAGCGGCTGCCTGTGCCCTCGACCGACTCGTAAGTGACCTGGCCGCCGTGCTCTTCCACGATCCGGCGCACCATGGGCAGGCCCATGCCTGTTCCGCCTTTCTTCGTCGTGAAGTAGGGGCGAAACATACGTTCCCGGTTCGCGGGCGCAACCCCGACTCCGGTATCGATAACTTCAACCATGACCACATCGCCGTGCCGCCGCGCCCGGATGATGACTTCGCCGCCGCCCTTGGGCTCAGTGGCCTCAAGCGCATTCTTCAGCAGGTTGGTCAGCGCCTGACGAATGTAGGTGGCGTCGACGATGATCCCGTCAAGTTCTCCCTCAAGTTGTGATCGCAGTGTGACGGACTTCTGGTTGGCCTCTGCCGCCAGAAACTCGACGAGATCGCGGATCATGTCTCCGAGGTCGGTTCGCTGATACTTCAAGTCGTGGCCGCGCGAAAGGCGCAGAAACTCCTGCACGATCTCATCGAGATGAGTGATTTCCTTGAGCAGCAGCTCGATCTTTCGGAGCGAGCGCATGGCAAGGGCTGACTTGTCCTGTGAAAAATCCTCCTGCAGAAGCTGGAGCGTCAGCTTCATGGTACTCAACGGGTTCTTGATCTCGTGGGCCAGGCCACCCGCGAGCTGGCCCAGGAATTCAAGTCTTGACGACGCGCCGTTGCTCACGACTGCTTCTCCGGCTGCGGGTGTGCTTCAGGATTGGGCAGGGTCGCGGCCTCGTCCACGCCCAGGGCCCGCGCAAGCAAGCGGAGGCTGTCGGCCGCGTCCTCGCGTCGCGACTGGGCCTTGATCGCGGAAATCTGCGGGTGCAGCAGCTTGTTGACCAGCTGCTCGGCGAACATGGCGATTTCAGCCTTCTGGTCCGTCGGCAGATCGACAAAGTGGGCCAGCAGCCGGCTGACCTCGGCCTCCCGGATGGCGTGTGCCCGCTCGCTGAGCGCCTTGATGATGGGCGCGGCCGAGAACGACTGGAAACCCGCCAGAAAGCTGTCAACTTCCTGTGTGATGATCTCCGTGCAGCGCTTGATTTCGTGGCTGCGCGTGAGCGCATGCTCGGCCACCACCTGTTCGAGGTCGTCCACGTTGTAGAGGTACACGTCCGGCAACTCGTCCACGTCGGGCGCAACGTCGCGCGGCACCGCCAGGTCCAGCACGAAAATCGAACGCCAGCCTCGCTTCTTGAGGGCTTGTTTGAACATCTCGCGCGAAAAAATGGGCCGTTCGGACGCTGTCTGGCTGATGACGATGTCGGCCCGGGGAAGGTAGTCCTCAATCAAGTCCAGAGGCACGGCGTCGCCGCCATAGCGCGTGGCCACCTCACGGGCGCGATCGAGTGTTCGCGAACAGACAATGGTGCGCCCGATGCCGCTGTCTTTGAGGTAGTTCAGCGTCAACTCGCCTACTTCACCCACGCCCACGAGCAATGCGGTCTTGTCGGAGAGGTTCTCAAACACCCGCCTGGCGAAAGTGACGGCCACGCTCGAAGTGGAAAGCTGCCCGCTGGAGATGCCTGTTTCACTGTGAAGGCGCTTGGCCACATTGAAGGCGCGGTGAAACAGGCTGTTCAGTGCCTTGCCGGTGGCGTTTTCACTTTGCGCAAGGAGATAGGACTTCTTGACCTGATTGACGATCTGGGTTTCGCCCAGCACCAGGCTGTCCAGGCCGCCGGCGACCCGCAGCAGGTGCTCAATGGCATTGCGGCCACGGTGGAAGTAGATGTAGCGCGCCAGAAACTCCGGCTGCAGGCCGTGATCGTCGGCCATGAGTTTGAGCAGGCGCTCACGGGGGTCGGAGTCAGAGGTGAAGGCGTAGAGTTCGACGCGGTTGCACGTCGAAAGGATAACTGCCTCTTCGCACTGTGCCGCCTCGCGCATGCTGCGAAGGGCGGCGGGAATACGGCGATCGGGGTAGGCGACCCGCTCGCGAATCTCCAGCGGCGCAAACTTGTGATTGACTCCGATCACGCAATAGCGGTTCATCGGGCCTCCAGTGCCGTGTGCGTGGCCTGTTGGGCACGCACCGACATCAGACCCAGCCCGACATAGGAGAGAATCACGAAGCAGAATCCCACGAGGACCCAATAAAACGGCCGGCGGCCGTGCAGCAGGCCGGTTAGCCGGCCCAGGTAGATGCCGATGAGCACCAGCCACAGCACCATGCTGGCGAGGACCTTGGGGTTTGCAGGCAGAGACGACCAGTCTTCCCTGCTGAACGCCAGAAAGCCCAGTATGAACCCCACGGAGAGCAGGGGCAGACCTACGACAATGCAGGTGTTTACCAGCTTGCGCAGCGACTCCAGCGAGGGGAAGTCCTTCATGAAACGGGCTTCCTTGTGGCGCTTGATCTGCCGCTCCTGAAGCAGGTACATGACCGCGGCTGCTGCCGCGAGGAAGTATACACCGTAGGAGAGAATGACCAGCACGACATGGGCGACAAGCAGGGGCTCCTCGGGTCCGTGATGACCGGGACGCACAAAGGTGGGGGCCAGCAGGTAGTCGACGATGAAGATGACGGCCAGGGCGGGATAGGCAAATGCGCTGACGCCCCGCATGGGCTTGAGGCGTGACGCGACCAGATAGGCCACGGCCAGGAACAGCGCGGACAACGCCACCACTTCGAACATATTGCTCAAAGGCTCTGTACCGGCCTCGGCAAAGCGTCCCGCAAAGAACAAGGCCAGGGCCAGCGTCGACGCAACACCCGTGATGTCTGCTGCGCCTGATTTGACGCGGCTGGGCAGCAGCAGCGCAGCCAGCGACAGAATGGCCGCGAGAAAGAAACCTCCGATCGCCAAATGCAGCATCAGGGCCGTGAAGGTCCCCATGGTCTGCTGGGAAAACGAATGGAAGGTGTCCGCGAGCATGGTTACTGGAAAAGCTGGAACAGGAGCGAAGCGAATGTGGTGATGGGGGCCTGCTCGCGCAGGTCCTCAAAACCAGCCCTCAATGTGTTGATGCCGTTCAAGAGATCGTTGTAAAGCGTGTCGTCATTGACAATCTTGCCCAGGGTGCCTTCTCCGCGATTGGCCTTGCCGGCGATGTCCGCGACCTCGGCGAATGCCCGCCCGACTTCATCCAGGGCCTTGTCGGTTTTGCGCACGATGGACTTGGCATTTTCGGCCGTTTCTTCGTCGTTGACGGCCATGCCGATGAGTCCTTTGCCTTCATCGATCTTGCTGGCAATGGAGCGCCCGGAACGGGAGATGGAGGCGGCGTTATCCGCCGTGTCCTCGACGCTCTTGACGGTGTTCTTCACGCGCTGGGCGAGATCGGGGTCGTTGAGCAGCAGCGCCGCCGTGCCGTCACCTTTGTTGACTTTGCTGGTGATGTCACTTATGTCGCGTGTAATGTTCTTGCCGTCCTCGCTCATGTCACGGATGTTGCGGGTGGTGGCAGCAATGTCGTCTGCCACTTTCTCGTCGTAAAGAACTGTCCCGACGGGGCCACGGCCCGCGCGGACATCCTTGATGATGGCATTGACGTCCTTCAGCGTGTCCAGCGCGATGTCGATGCCTTGATCGATCTTGCCGATGCTGCGACTGGCCTGGGTGAAGATGTCCTCCAGAATCGTGCCCTGAATGGGCTTGCTCTCGTCCAGCTCCGGCTTGCGCGGGCTGCCGATGTTGATGGCGATGGTGCGCCCGCCAAAGGCGCTGGAAGAAATGATCTCGGCCGAGCAATCCTCCCGCAGCACGATCTTGTCGTCCAGTGTGATGGTGACCTCGACTTCACCCGTGACGCCATCGACGTACATTTTGCGGACCTGTCCCTTGGGGACTCCGCTGACCCAGACCGACGCGCTCTCTCCAAGCCCGCCCACGTGGGGGAAGCGCACCGTGTATGTCTTGTCGCGGGCATCCCACGGCATTCGAAGCTGGGCTGCACCGCCCAGAGTGACGGCAAAGTAGAGCACAACGCCGATAGCGCTGAAGAACAGCAAACCGACGACGATGTCCCGTGATTTCATGACTTCTCCTCTCAGCGTCTGTCTGTGTCAGGATCTTCGGGCTGAAGTTCGGGCGCGAGGTCGTGGGGTCCCGGGCCTTTGTCCGGCAGAGCGTAGGTGCCATCCTCGCCTGTTTCCTCGGGCTCGAGGTCATCCACGACATAGCGGCCCGAAGGCGTCGTAACTGGAGCGGCCTCGAGCCTGGCTGCTGCGGCCGCCTCGCGGGCCGGTGCGAGATCTTCGCCCGCGGACAGTACCGGGGCGGCTCCCTCAACGGTCTGGGGGGCAAGTCCGTGGCGTGTCGTTTCACCGTCCTCCACAGGCAACTCGCCCAGCACGGTCTCCTCACGCGGAATGCCGCGGGCCGTCTCCTCTCCCCCGGTGCGCCCCTCAGGAGGCACTTCGTCCAGCAGCACATAGCCCTGCATAATCGTGGTTTCCCCGGATGGTGATTCCACCCTCATGCTGGGATGGGCCAGTCCGGGCGCCCGGCCCGTTTCCAGGGCCGCCTGGCTTCGCAGGCTCAGACTGCCTTCCTTGCCGCCGGTGATGAAATGCCGCACCTCGGGCAGAGTCGTGTTGCGTATCTGCGCGGGCGTGCCGACCTGGATCATTTTGCCGTGATAGAACATCGCGATGCGGTTGGCGATGAAGTAGGCACTGTCCATGTCATGGGTAACAACGATGCTGGTCATACCCAGCTTGTCGCGCAGGGAGTTGATCAGTTTGTCGATCTCGTTGGCGATGACGGGGTCAAGGCCCGAGCTGGGTTCGTCGTAAAGCACGATTTCCGGGTCAAGGGCTATGGCCCGTGCAAGCCCGGCACGTTTCTTCATGCCGCCGGAGATCTCTGCGGGGTACTTGTCTTTGTCCTGCCACAGGTTGACCAGCTTGAGTTTTTCCTCAATGATTTGTGCTCGGGCCTTGCGCGAGAGCTTGCGGTGCTCGAGCAAGGGAAGCTCAACATTCTCGTACACGCTGAGCCATGCAATCAGCGCACCGCTCTGGAACAGCACGCCGAACTTCTTGCGCATTTCTTCCAGTTCGCGCCCCGACATCGTGGTGATTTCCTCGCCATCGACGCGGATGCTGCCGGCGTCAGGTCGCATCAGTCCCACCAGGTGTCGGAGAGTGACGGACTTGCCTGTGCCGGAATAGCCGATGATCACGAAGGTCTCGCCGCGGCGGACTTCGAAGCTCAGGCCGTCGAGAATCTGTCTCCCGCCCAGGCGCGTGGAAACGCCGGCAAATTCCACCACGACCGGGGCAGGAGGCCCGCCGGAAGTCTGCGCTGGCTGTTGAGCCGCCTGTGCCATGGCCTGCATGCCTCAAACGCCCGAGATCAGCGTCTTCACGATTCTATAGAAGCTCGTGAGCAAGTAATTGAAGAACACGATCAATGTCAGGCTGACCACCACAGTATTGCGGCTGGCCGAGCCAACGCCCACCGCGCCGCCCCGGGTGCGCATGCCGTAGCTGCATGCCACGCTGGCGGCAGCCAGGCTGAAAATGAAGCTCTTGAGCAGGCCCCAGTAGATGTCCAGCGGTTCGACACCGTTCTTGGCGTTTCGCAGGAAGTCGACCAGGGGCACGGAGAGCTGAACCCGGGCCACAAGGGCGCCGCCTGCGATGCCCACACAGGTGGCAATCACGGTCAGGATGGGTCCCATGATGGCGTAGCCGAGTACTCGCGGCATGACCACAAAGCTGTAGGGGTTGATGCTCATGACCTCCAGGGCATCGATCTCCTCGCTGACTTGCATGGTGCCGATTTCGGCGGCCATGGATCCGCCCACACGGGCCACCAGCACGAAGGCCGTCATCCAGGGGCCCAGTTCGCGTACCATGCCCGCAGCAATGATGATGCCCACGAGGCTTGTCTGGTTGAATCGCGACAATTCAATGCCGGTCTGCAGCGCGAAGACCATGCCTACGAGCATGAGAAAGAAGCAGGCGATCAGGAGCGACTGCACGCCAATGACGTACATCTGCGTAAACAGGGCGCCGGAGCGTTTGAAGAGGTCCGTGACATGGCCCAACGCATTGAGCAGGAGCATCAGGGTGTACCCTGTGCCCTTGAGCGCCTGCGCCGGCCAGCTTTCGGTCACCATGCTCACGGTCGTATCTTCAGTCCCCAGAACAGTCTGGTGTAGCGGTCCTCGGGACCGTGATGGTAACCGAGCAGCCCATAGAGGAGGTTGAAATCCTCGACGTCGCCGGGCTGGGGACCATAAACATCGGGCAGCCGGTCCCTGGCCTGCTTCTCTACCGTCCAGTGAAAGAGGGGAGCGAGGCTCAGGTCAATGTGGTTAGGGTCCTGCTCATAGCTGAAGATGTTGAAGAGCAGGTTGACGGCCGTTTCCCTGGGCCCGGCGCGCACGGTGAAAATCTTGAAAAAGGGGCCGTACGTGCGGTCGAACTTGTCATCGTTGAACGGGAAAATCGACAGCATCTCGAACGTGACCGTATCGTCCACGTCCTTGCGGTACTTGAGCAGCGGCCAGACCCGAACCAGGTCGCGCGTGCGCACCGTTCCGTCGGGCTCAGGCAGGTAACGCTTGAAGTTCGCGAAGAACAGTGGAAAGACCTGATAGCGTTCTTCGCGGTACCAGGGAGTGACGTCGTCGAAGTACCAGAACAAAGGCCACAGCACCGTCAGGGCCGTGTTGCCGTTCAGCACCGAGTAATCCCAGAGCGGCCAGAGGCGGTATTGCTCAAAGTTCTTGCCCTGCGCGAAGCGGAAGACGGGCCAGAATAGGTCAAGAATCGTGGTGTCGGTGAGTTCGGCGCGGGTGTAGCTGAACATGGGGTAGTTCAGCACGAAGATCATGCTGAAGTTGAAGGTCACGGCCGTCTTCGTAAAGCCGAACAGGGGGTAGCTCAACAGGGCCTCGCGCGGATACTTGCGGTCCATTCCGTCGCGGTCGTACCGAAACAGGGGCCAGAGTACCGTCCATCGATCAGCGACCGGAACCTGACGCTTGCCCCCGGTCACGGGGTCGTCCACCTCACGCCAGACTTCGGTCCGCGAGAAAAACGGCAGCACCCCGTAGGTGCGATAGCCCGGGCCGTAGCCCCACTTCACGATGGGAAAGGGCAGATAATAGGTCGTACGCCCCTGGCGGTGCAGCTCAACGTAAAGTGGGAACATGACGAAGCGGATCTCGTCGTTGCCGAAAACGCCCTTGAGGTTGCCGCCAAAGGGCGCCACAGCAAAGTGGGAGCCCTCAAGGGTGCTGCTGCCGCCGAATACGAGCGGGAAGAACCAGTAATCCAGCTCGCGATGTCCCGGCGCGAAGCTTACGTCGTTCCAGTAAAACACGGGAAGAAACTGGAGCTTGCGCTCCAGGCGTCCATCCCAGCCGCGCCGCTCTTTGTCCCGATAAAGTCCGATGGGGTAGAAGAACGTCTGCTCTTCAACAAAGCGCGAAGGGTCCCGCGTGTAGCTGTAAAAGGGAGCCACATTGACTTGAGTGAAGCCGTCGCCGCGCCGCGTGGTGCTGAAGAACGGTCCGGCGGCGCGGGTGCTGGTGGTGTCGGTGTAGGGGTCGTAGTCCTGGCGGAAGGCAGGCCAGGCGTAGGTACGTGAGCGCGGACCCTCCGGCACAACCGCACAGCCGCCGGCCAGGGCGACCAATGCGACCAGCAGGAATTTGGCAAGGTGTGGGCCGTTAGGCATGCAGCTCGCAGCTCAGATCTTTCCGCTTTCGGGCTTCACAGGCTCAACAAGGGCCAACTCCAAGGACCTGCGGCCAACAGCCAGGGAGTCGATGAACGACCTGGCTTCCGACCACTATCTCCAGCCGTTCGGTCCAAAGTGAATCCGGCCTGACCTCCACTTCAAGCGGCCATTCAGCCGCGTGAAATGCGCAAGCCCTATCTCAACGGCCTGCCCGAGGCAGTTTAGCCGGCCGCCGCCACCGTAGCCAGCGCGGGTTCGTGGCCGAGTTCCCTTTCAAAGCAGGCCTCGGTTTCGTCGAGGATCTCGTGGAACTCCTCGCGAGTGGAAACGCGGTTCATGCGAGCGCGGATGGCAGGGCTGCCCTTGACGTCGCGGATGTACCAGGTGGCGTAGCGTCGCACGACCTGGCAGGCGTGAGTTTCATTGAACGCTTCCAACAACAGCTCAAAGTGCTCGCGCAAAATTGCCAGTCGCTCGAGGGGATCAGGGGAGGGGGTGAAAACGCGCCCGTGGGACTGCATTTCGGCAATCTCCCGGAAAAGCCACGGACGCCCCCAGGCGCCGCGACCGAGCATGATTCCGTCGCAGCCGGTGTGGCGCAGAACGCGCATGGCGTCCTCAGGTTCCTTGACGTCGCCTGAAGCGATCACGGGGATACGGAGGGAGGCCTTGAGTTCACGGGTGCGCTCATGATTGGCCAAGCCCGTGTAACCCTGTTCACGCGTCCGCGGGTGTATGGTGACGCCCACGAGGCCGTGCTCCTGGGCCAGCCGCCCGATTTGCACAAAGTTCAAGTGGTTCTCGTTGACTCCCGCCCGGAACTTGACCGTGACGGGGATCTTGACGGCCTTGACCATGGCCTCGAAACACTTGGCGGCGCGCTCCGGATATGCCATCAACGCGCTGCCGGCGCCGCACTTGCCGATCTTCGGTACCGGACAGCCCATGTTGAAGTCGATGATGTCGTAGCCCTCATCCTCGGCCATTTTGCAGGCGTCGGCCAACCACAAGGGATTGTTGCCGGCGAACTGGATGCCAATGGGCCGCTCGTCTTCGCGGAAGTACTTCAGTGTCATCATCTTCCGGTTGTGGTGAAGGAAGCTCTCCACCTTCAACATCTCCACATAGACAAGTCCGGCACCGTATCGCTTGCAAAGCAGCCGATAAGCGCGATTGGAGATGCCGCACATGGGAGCGGCTACGAGGTTGTTGCGAAGTTGAAGGGTTCCAAGTTGCATGTCCATCCCTGAATCGAGCCACAAATTATGCAGGGGTAGCCACTTGCGGTCAATCCAGGGCCACTGCAATTTCGTACAAAAAGTTGGAACACGGGCGGGGTCCATGGCGTAGAATAGGGGGCCCACTTGTGGGTCCCTTGCCGGTTGGGGCTGAGGTTCAACAGGCCGGGGTAGACCAGGGAGACCAACATGAAGCTGCTTTCATTGATGCTGGCGACGTCGAGTTTGCTGGGAGCGGGTGCATTGGGCGCGGCCACTGCCGGGCAGCCAGCGCTCTACCTGCTGGGTGAAGAGCCTGTGCGCGTGCATATTGAGGGCGGAAAGAAGCAGGTTGAGGTGACAACCTCCGGTACCCGCGTGACGGTGCAGGATGGGGCCCGCATGGTTCAGTTTGAGAAGAGCGCCGCCGGAGGGATCAGCGTGCGCATCACTCAAGGTTCCGAGATCGAGTGCCGTGAATTCGAGAGCGAAGCCGCCCTCGAGAAGGCCGACGCTGCTTTGTTTGAACTGTTTGCCGGCAAGGGCTTTGCTGTGCGCGTATTTGGCGAGTCCGCTCCGGCTGAGCGCGACGCCCATGCCGGAAGCGCGCCGGAGTACCGCGGCGGCAGTGAGCGCATGCTGGAGTTCAGGGCCGGGGTCGAGGCCATGCGCCGCAACATGGAGGATCTGGCAAGGGCGCTGGCGGCCGGTGATCTGAGCGAGGAGGAAGTCAACCGCCTTTCCAAGGAAGCGCGCGAACGGCTCGAGCGCGACCTGCAGCGACTGGAAGAGCGCGAGCGCGAAAATCGCAAGGAGCGCGACGTCCAGGATCGCAAGGACGAAGACCTCAGCATTACGCAGGACCGCTACATGGCCAGCCTGAGGGCTTTGGAAAGGTCCTTGCTCGAGCGTATTTCGGCCATGCGGGGCGGCGCAGAATCCGACATGCTGCGTGCCTTTGACGACATCGCCGGCAAGATCAAGGATACCTACGCCGACCTCAAGGACACTGTGCTGGACGGCAAGCCGGCGCTGTGGTCCGAGGCGCTGTCCAAGGGGCGCAAGTTCTTCGATGAGTACTCTGCCCAGCTTGACGCCTGGAACAAGAAGGGCCAGGAGCCCGGCCAAGTCGCCAATCCCTACGAAGATATGCGCTCGACTCAGCGCCAGTTGTTGAGGCGTGTGAAGAATCTGCGCAAGCCCGGCGGAGACAAGTTCGAGAGCATCCTCGACAATTATGAGGACAAGATCAAGGACACCTACGCCGATCTGTTCGACAAGCTCGAGGACGAGGGCAAGCGCGCTTACAAGACGGTGGCGGAGTTCCACATGAAGTTTGCAGCGCAGATGGTGGCTGACCTTGAGAAGGTCGAGCGCCAGATCGCAGAACTGAAGCAGCCGCAGCGGCGCGAAGACACTGAACCTCGTGAGGTGGAGCCGCAGCCTGAAAAGCCGGAGTGGAGGGACAGCGAGTCGCCGGAGCGTGACATCAACCTTCCTCCCGGCGAGCAGGCTGACATCGTGGCGGGGGTGCGTGTGGCGCGGCTTGCACCTTTGGTCAAGAAGCACATGAATCTCGAGCACGGCCTGTCGGTCAATGAGATCGTGGATCCCGACGGCCTGCTGGCCGTAACGGGGTTGGAGGTTTACGACATCATTCTGGAGTTCAATGGAAACAAGATTGACACGCGAGATGGCCTGCGCCAGTTGTGCAAGGACATCAAGCGCGGCGATGAGTACCGCGTCGTGATTTTGCGTGACGGCAAGAAGAAGGTGCTGGAAGGCAAGCGCTAGACCTGTGGCAGACCTGCCATGGCGCGACGGCTCCGGCCGTCGCGTCTTCTTTGTCACAGAGCAACCCCCGGTGGGGACAGTTTTTGAATTGCGGGGACAACCTCGCAAGCGCCGTCCAAGCAACGGCCTGTGGCAAGTGCGGCTGCGGCCGCCCTGGACGCGAGTTGACCTCCCTTGACAGAGTCTTAAACCAACGAGGTCCACTCGCGAGGCCAAGCCATGGATGCCGCGACACTCAACGCGTTTTGCGCCGTCAAGGAACTGACGTTCGTGGAAACGGTCGTGCGTTCCGGAACGAAGGGTGCTTGGTTTGAGGATCGCAAGCGCGTTCGCAAGTTCTTCGCTGAGAGCGAAGTCAACGAGGCGGTGCGGCGCATGAGTCCGATTCCGCCCCTGTTCATGACACGCAAGTCCCCTGACGCCAAGGCGCCCGCGGCATAGTTTGGCTCTGGCCCCGGGACTTGAGACAAGCTCGCCGCTTGCGCGTGCGTTGACGGCTCGCCACACTTCGAGCCATGAGCGAGCTGCCCCAGGTGGCTTCATTGCCCAAGACGCTCAAGGCGGCGAGTGCGGCTTGGGTCCTCTATGACGTGGCAAACACCGTCTACGCAGCGGTGTTGACGTACTTGTTCTTTCCATACGTCGGCGACCTGTTCGGCTTCCGCACGCTGCAAGGCGTCGTGAACAGCGCCTCCATGATTGCGGCGGGCCTCTGCGTGCCGGTGTTTGCATCTCTGGCAGATCACACGGGGCGCGCTCGCACGTACCTCGTGGTCACCACACTGGCCTGTATCGGGGGTCTTGCGCTGTTTGGCGCGAGTTCCACGCCGTTCCTGGTCATGGCCGCGTTCTTTGTGGCCAACGTCGGCTACAATGCTGCGCTTGTGTTTTACAACTCGCTGCTGGCAAGTGTGGCCCATGACCGACATCAGGGCCTGGTATCGGGGCTGGGCGTTGGCTTTGGCTACATCGGCACGATCATCATTGTCGTGCTGCTGGACCTGCCCCAGCAAGTCGGGTATCTGGCAACTTTCGCCATCTCGGCCGCGATTTTCCTGGGACTCGCCCTGCCCTGCTTTCTCCTTGTACGCGAACGTCGTGTCCTGGCGCGCAAGTCCTTCACGTTTGATCTCGTCCGCCTGCAGTTTTCATCCTTGGCAAACACACTGCGCGGACTGCCACGCGATCGCGCCGTCATGTGGTTCCTGATCGGCAACTTTTTCTGCGTGGACGTGCTCAATACGGCCATCGCTTTTTTCGGCGACTTCACACGCAGCACCTTTTTCGTGAACGTCGGCAGCGCCGCGTCGCCAGTCTGGCAACCGGTGGGGGATCTGGCACTGATGGGGGCTGTCATTGAAACGCCCGGCCAGTTGCTAAAGGTAGCCGGACTGACGCTCAATGTCCTTGCGCTGTTGTTTGGAGTGCTGCTGGGTTTCATGACGGATCGCTTCGGGGCGTTGCGAATCATGCGACTGTCTGCGCTTTTCCTTGTGGTGGGTCTCCTGGGATCGGCCTTTTTCGGGGGCGTGAGCGTAACCGGCTACGTGCTCAGCATCTGCGGTTTTGGCGCCTTGGGCCTTGCAGGGATCTGGACCGCGGGTCGCAAGCTGCTCATAGAGTTGTCGCCCAGAGAGAAACTGGGAGAGTACTTCGGCCTCTACGGCATCACGACCAAGCTCAGTGTGCTTGGCAGCGCCGTCTTTGCGGTGCTTTATGACGTGACGTCGGAGCTCAGCGGCGATTCGCTGGTTGGCTGGAAGGTGGCGCTGGCAGCACAGTCCCTTCCCCTGACATTGGGATTGCTTTTCCTTTGGCGCGTGCGTCTGGCCCGGAACAGAACTGACGAGTTATCGACACCTTGAAGAATGGTCGCGAAGGGGGCATCTTGCGCCCTTCCAGCACGAAACCGCCGGGGAGACGAACCTCCTCGCAGCAATGGACCCACCATGAAAGCGACACGCGACGCCTTTGGACAAGCCCTGCTCGAACTCGGACGCGAGAATGCCAGCGTCGTTGCTCTCACAGCCGACCTGGGCGAGAGCGTGAAGACCGGCGCCTTTGCAAAGGAGTTTCCTGCGCGCTTTTTTCAAATGGGAATCGCTGAGGCCAACATGGTTGACGTTGCGGCGGGCATGGCCACGGTCGGCAAGATTCCCTTTGCCACGACCTTTGCCATCTTCGGCACCGGCCGCGCCTGGGAGAGTGTCCGCAATACCGTGGGTTACCCCAGACTCAATGTAAAGATTGCCTGCACCCACAGCGGCCTGGGCGTGGGAGAGGACGGAGCCTCACATCAGGCTCTCGAAGACGTGGCGGTCATGCGCGTCATTCCGGGCATGACCGTGGTGGTGCCCGCGGACTATCCGAGCGCCTTCAAGGCCACCAAGGCCGTGGCGGCCCACGTGGGTCCCTGCTACCTGCGACTCGGGCGCCCGGCCGTCAAGGTGGTGTATGAAAAGGAATTCGATTTCACCATCGGCAAGGCAAACCTGCTTCGCGATGGCGCCGACATTGCTCTTGTCGCCAATGGCCCTTGTCTGGCCTTTGCCCTGGAGGCCGCCGACGAACTTGCCAGGCAAGGAGTGAAGGCTGCTGTCGCCGACTTTCATACCGTCAAACCCCTGGACGTAGAAACCCTGGTCAAGCTTGCCGAGCGTTGCGGGAAGATCGTCACCTGCGAGGAACACAACGTGCTGGGAGGCCTTGGCTCGGCTTGTGCCGAAGCACTGGCCAAGAAGCGCCCGACGCCCATGCGCATGGTGGGAACCCAGGACACCTTCGGGGAGAGCGGCAGGTACCAGGATCTCTGGAAGAAGTACGGGATTGACGCCGCCGGGATTCTCAAAGCAGCGCGCGAGCTGCTTTAGCGGTGTTCAGGGACGATTCAACCTGTGATGCCTAGCTGGCTCATGATGTCCCGGGCCTGCTGCGAACCCAGGGCGACAGCTTTCTTCAGGTATTGAGTTACTTTGCCGCGGTCAAGAGGCACGCCTTCACCGCGATGGTACATTCTGGCCAGCTCCAACCAGCTGTTGGCGTCGCCCTTGGCCCCGGTTTCGTGAAGTATTCTCAACGCGCGTTCGACGTCACGGGGGCCGCCCAGGCCCGCACGCAGCATGCGCGCCAGGTTGGTGGCGCCCAAATGCAGTCCGGCTGCATAAGCGCTTTCATACAGTTGCCGCGCCTGCGCGAGTTGCGTGGGAACTCCCTGCCCTGCCTCGTACAGCGCAGCCAGATTGTTGCCGGCCATAGGCACGCCTCGCTGCGCGCCGTCTCGGTAGTAACGCGCGGCCAGGGCAGGATCGTGCGCAACACCGATGGCCATGTCGTGAATCACCCCGATGGCCGTCGACGCATGTCCATCCCCGGCGTTGGCGGCTTCCTGGAGCCAGCGCAAGGCCAACCGGGTATTGGAGGGACCTCCGATGCCGCAGAAATGGCTGATACCCAACAGGAGTTGAGCGTCGCGGTCGCCCTTGCGTGCGGCTTCCTGGCACAGCACCGGCAAGTCGTGGGGAGCTTCAGAAGTCGACCAGCTCATGAGGGCGCCAGTGCTGTCGACGACCTGGCGCAGCCGGGCGGCGATCTCCGTCAGGCGATTGGGTGCCGTCTGCGAACTCTTGGGGTCGGCTTTCGTGTTTCCCTTGCTCCGCGGCTTGTAGCCGCAACCGGGGCAGGACTCCAGCTCGTCGGAGTAGGGGGCGCCGCAGTTGCGACAGGTGGTCATGGCCATGGCAGTCCCCTTGCTTACTCGGCCTTCAGGTCGCGAGTCATCAGTTCCAGGACGGCGGACTTCGGGTCCACCGCGTCATAGAGCACGCGGCACACCTGAGACACGATGGGCATCTCCACTCCCGCGCGCTCAGCCAGCTCCTTGAGGGCCCTGGCAGTGTTGTAACCTTCGACTTCCATTTCCTGGCCCGCGAGGATGTCCTCTGGACGGCGCCCACCACCAAGTTTGATGCCAAACGCCCGATTGCGCCCGAAGGGAGAAGCACAGGTCGTGTAGAGGTCCCCCACGCCGCTGAGCCCATAGAAAGTGCGCTCCTGGGCTCCCAGCGCCATGCCAAGCCGTGCAATTTCCGCCAGGCCGCGCGCAATCAATGCGGCCTTGGCGTTGTCGCCGAACCTGAGACCCTCAAGAATGCCGGCCGCGATGGCCACGACATTCTTTGCCGCTCCACCCAACTCGACCCCAAGCAGATCCGGTGTGAAGTAGGCCCGGAACGACGGCGTGCTCACAAGATGCTGCAGCGCCTTTGCCTTGGCTGCATCACCGGCCACGACGACGCTGGCAGGCAACAGCCGCGCCACTTCCTCAGCGTGGCTGGGCCCCGAGAGCGTCAACACATGCCGCGATCCCACCACCTGTTGGAGCAACGCCGTGGGAAAGACCAGGGAGTTCTGCTCGATGCCCTTGGTGAGGCTGACCAACGGCAACTCCGGCGGTATGTACGGCGCAAGTGCCAGGAACGTCGCGCGCGCAAAGCGTGTGGGCACGGCGCAAAAGCACCAGTCAACGGCCTCGAAGTCCGGACGCTGGGCCGTGGGGATGAGGCGCTCTGGCAGTTGGATACCCTCGAGAAATGTCGAATTTTCGCGGGTACGCTGCATTTCCTCAGCATGCTCGGGCCTGCGGGCCAGAAGGGTGACTGAGGCGCCTTTGCGCGCCAGGAGTACGCCCAGGGCCGTACCCCAGCTTCCCGCCCCGACGATCACAATGCGTGCACTCACGGCTTGGCCTCGTTGACGGGGTGATTATCGGCGGGAGCTGCCCTCTTTCCAAGTCGGGGTTCAGTTCCGGCAAGTATGCGCTTCAGATTCTCCCGGTGCTTCACTACCACGGCCACGGCCATCAGGGCCAAGAGAGCCAGACGGGTCTGGTAGAACGTATCGCTCACGGACGGCCCCAGCCAAAGCCCGTAAGCCGCCGGCAGCGCGAGCGCGGCTGTAATGCTCCCGGCCGATACCATGCGCACCAGGCCAAGCACCAACAGGAAGAGTGCAAGAGCCGTCAGGGCCGGCCACGGGACGGCAGTGCCGGGGGGCGTGGCCAGCACGAGGACGACACCCAGGCCGGTGGCCACGCCCTTGCCGCCTCGGAAGCGCAGGTAAAGGGGGAAAAAGTGTCCGATAATGGCGCCGAGCCCGCAGAACAGGGCCACGTCCGTTCCGATCTGTGGTGCCAGCGCCAGCCCGGCCAGCGCGCAGCTTGCGCCCTTGCCGGCGTCGAGAATCAAAACGATCCAGAACCAGGGCCGGCCCAGCACGCGGCCGGCATTGGTTGCGCCGATGTTCCGGCTGCCGTGCAGCCGGATGTCCACGCCGCGAACGAGGCCGGCCAGAAGGCCGAAGGGCACGCTCCCCACGAGGTAGGCTGCAAGGAAGGCCACGGCAGTCCACATCCAGCTCATGCGCGCGCCTTGACACGTAAAGACCGGGCGAAAGTTGTAAGCTCCGCGATCATCTCGTATCGATCCATGGGCGTGATCAGGTAGAAGCCGGCAACGCTGTCTGCGACCTGCTCCATCAGTTCACGCGCGATGGCCAGACCCTCGGCGCGTCCCTTCTTTCCGCTCTTGCCGGCCATGCGTCCACGGATGGCCTCAGGGATCTGGATACCCGGGACCTCATTGTGCAGGAACTCCGCGTTGCGTTCGCTGACCAGCGGCATGATTCCCAATGCTACCGGCATGTTGAGGGGTGCAATGGCGGCGGCTACGGCGCGGGCACTCTCAACGCTGAACACCGGCTGAGTCATCACAAAGCCCGCACCGGCCTGCTGCTTGCGCATCAGCCGCTTGGACTCGTTTTCCAGACTGCGAGTGGCGCTGTTGAAGGCCGCGCCGATGTAGAAATTCGTGCGCAGTTCTCCGTCGCTTTCCGCCGTGAACTCTCCCCGGTTGATGCGCGATATCAGCTCAATCAGTTTGGTACTGCTCATGTCAAATACGCCGGAACTACCCTGGTGTGCCTGGGTGGCGATGGGGTCTCCGGTCACGGCCAGGACGTTGCTGACGCCCAGCGCGTAGGCCGCAAGCAGGTGGGACTGGGTACCCAGCAGTGAGCGATCCCTGCAAGCGACATGGAGAACGATACGAGCCTTGAACTCGGCCATGAAGAGCTGGGCCAGTGCGAGGTTTCCCATGCGCATGACGCTCAGCGCATTGTCCGCGATGGTGATGGCATCAATACCGGCCTCCATCAACAAGCGGGCGCCGGCCATTTGCTCCGTGGCGTCTATGCCGCGCGGCGGGTCGACCTCGGCGATCACGACTCCCCCGCGGGCAAAATCCGCCGCCAGCGTCTTTTGCACTCGCGGGCCGGGCGGCACGGCGGCCTGGCGTCTCCCGCTCGAAGAACTGACGGCCTTGTGCCGCACCGACGGGCGACGGCCGGCCAGAAGGCCCTTGAGCTTTCGGATCTCCTCGGGGCCTGTCCCGCAGCATCCCCCGATCAGGTTGGCGCCAAGGTCCGCCAGGCGCCGCGCGCTCTTTGCGAAGTAGTCCGCTCCCTCGATGTAAACCGGTCGTCCGGTCTCATCAAAGTCAGCAAGCCCGCGATTGGGAAACACGCTGAGGGGTTTGTCCGTGTGGTCGGCCATGCGCCTGACCACTTCGATGGCCGCGCTCTCACCTCCGCCGCAGTTGGCGCCCAGCATGGAGACTCTCAACTCCTTCAGCCCTTCGATCATGCTCTCAGGAGAGACTCCGCTGGTGGTTGTGCCTGCTATGGAGAATGCCATCTGCGCGACCACCGGCGTGTCGGGTGCGGCCTGGTTGGCGGCGATGATGGCCAGTTGCAGGTCTTCAAGATCGCTGAAGGTCTCAAATAGAACGGCGTCGATTCCGCCCTCCACGAGACCCTGCACCTGCTCGGCGTAGGCGGCCTGACGCTGGTCGGGGGTGAGTTTCAGGCCCGCACGACCCAGAGGCGCGATGCTGCCGAGCACGTAGGCCTTCTGTGCTGCGGCCTCCCGGGCAATCCGCGCGCCTGCGCGCCAGACCTCTCTGGCTTTGTCGCCCGCGCCCGCCGCTTCGAGAACCGGCCGCGAAGCCCCGAAGGTGTTGGTTTCAAGCACTTCCGAGCCCGCCCGCAGATACTCTTCGTGAATGGCCTTGACAAAGCCTGGCTTGGCGAGATTCAGGAGAGGAGAGACCAGGCCGGGGCTGGACAGGCCGCGGCGTGAGAAAAGGGTGCCGTAAGCACCATCTCCAATCAGCACGCGCTTCTTGAGGGCATCGAGGAAAGGCTCCATGGGGCGTGTTATAGCAGGCCATCCGTGACGGCGGCTACCGTGAGGCGACGACTACCTGATTACCTTGAAAGCGGGCGCGGCCTTGCTTCGGGCGTCAAGCAGCAGGGCCAGTGGGGGAAGCACGTGGCCGACAGCATCGTAACCCAATCCAAGCACGACGGCGTACAGACCCTCGCACGGCAGCGAGAACCTCCATTGGCCGGTTGCCGGCTCATACTCGCGCTGGTTTCTGTACCAGACCAGCAACTCGAGCGGATCAATCCGGCCGATCACATCGCTGTCTTCGCCTCGCAGCGCCGGGAGACCGAGCGATTCTTCCAATCGACTAAAATGCCAACCTGACTCGGCTGCCCGCTCAAGGTCAAAGGACGGAAACACGCACGCGAAGCGTCGGCCTAACGCGGGCAGGCCGATTTCGACTTCTTCGTCTGACAACGGAATCAGGTCCAGGGCGAGCGGAACCGAAAAGTTGTTCCATGCGGATATTACCAGTGCTTGTTCGGCGGGCGAAAGTTCCGCCGAAGCGCTGGTGATAACCTCGCGGCTTCTGAAAACGATCTTCATTTCTCTGCCGGCGGCCATCGCCAACTCGGTCGGCGAAACAATAGCCGGAACGAAGCCGGGGACGTGGAGCAGCAAGCCGCTCTCTTGAACTCGACCGGCAACCCGGCAACTCCCCAGATCGACGATGCCGTTGTGGTCCGACAGGGCAAGCAATGAGTGATCAACCGGCTCGCCGTCCGCGACTAGTCTGTGCTGTGCGGCTACGCCTGAAAGCGGCACGCCGCTGTCGGCGAGGCACTTGATTATCGGAAGAGTAGCGGTTGCACTGTGTTCGCTGGCGTCTACGGCGGCGAACAGGCGGCGAGTGGCGCCGGTACACATGGAAGTGCGGCCCGCCATGTGTGCGCGAGTCAGCATCGCCAGCCAGTGATCGCCGGCGGTACTGAAGCGAACGAACACCGGCGGCTGAAATGAATCGGGCAGTTCGAAGGATGCACGCCAGGCGCCCTTTTCCTGCCCGCAAGACGCACGCATGAGGAGCATGTCCGCAGGCAGAAACACCTCAGCAGTGACTGAAGCAGTGGAAACAGCTAAGCCCGTAATCTGAACCGAGAGGATGGACTTTCGCCAATCGATATCGGCCAGCCGACCGCTTGCATCGTGGACGGCGACTGGCCGAATCGGTGACTCGTCACTCCCATGCGTGCTCCATGGCATCGCATAGCCGATGGGCTGATCCTGTGACGGTGAACTGTTACTACCACTTTTCGAAGTGGCAGGCCCCGCATGTGGCTCGCTTGACCCGCCGTGATCGCCTAATCCTGATTGCGACTCAGATGTATCCTTTGTGCCGGGGTCGCTTTCCCCGCTTCCGTCAAAAGCGCCGACTTCTCGGCGGGGCCACCCTGACGAATCAGGACGAGGAAATGCATGGACGGACGGATCGCGAGCGTCGCCGAGTATTCCTTGGTTCCAAAGAATTACACTGATCGCCGCGCACAAGAGCGCCAGCGCCAGCACACCAGCCGTAGTAGAGGCTTTTCGACTACTCATGTCTTTGTGCCCGACAACTTACCATCCCACGACCACCTGAAGTGCCACGATGATGTCCGGAGTTGGTGGTAACACGATTGTCGATTCCGGCGGACTCAGCGCATCGGTTTGGGGTACAACGGCATCGATGTCATCAAATTCAAAAGTGTCATTTCCTGCCTCGCCGAAGTTGAAATCCGGGTTTTGCTGCTGATTGTCGTTGCAGAAGAGCCTGTCGTCCCCGTCACCGCCGCGCAAGGTGTCGACGTATTGGCTGCTGAAGTCGTAGAGTTTGTCCGCCATGTCTTTGCCGTCAATGATGTCGGAGCCATCGTCGCCGACAAGAAAGTCCTCCCCATTGCCGCCTAAAATGTCATCGCTGCCTTCACCGCCAGAGATACCGTCGTTTCCTTCTCCTCCGCGCAAGGATATATCACTTCCGTTCTCACCATAGATTTGATCGTTGCCAGGGCCTCCGTTCAGGATTTGGTCGTTCCCACCACCCAGCCACATTCTATAGCCTTTTGATGCATGGCCGCCCAGAACGTCAATCGTGTCAGCGTCGCCGTTCACAGCATCGCCTACTCTATCTCGATACACAAATCCCCACGCACTCTTCAGTTGAATGTAATCCGCTCCCAATCCGCCGATGATGGTCATAGTTCCGTTGGAAAAGGTTGCGAGTGCGACATCGCCAACACAAATCTCGTCGCTGAGCGGCCCTCCATCCACGTGGTCGGGGCCTTTACCGGTGTCAATGCGATCTGCGCCTTGGATTGTGGGATCGCTTGGATCATCACCCCAAATCCGATCTCGCCTGGAATCGTCACTACATCCCCAGATGTGGTCGTCGCCAGCACCGCCCACGACATAATGCAGGTCTCGGTTCGATGGACCGGCGTCATTGCAGACAATGTTGTCATTGCCCTCTTCGCCGAACATTCGTTCGTTGCCCGGGCCCCCGAGAATGGTGTCGTCTTCACTTCCTCCAACCAGACCCGACTTTGTTGTTACAATTCCCGTTGGCGGGGTCGCGCGGAAACGCCCTATTGTCGTCGTCGCCATTGCCGTAAATGAAATCCGCACCCGGTCCGCCGAATAGCGCGTCATTGCCCGCGTTCCCAAAGATCACGTCGGGTCCCCCAAAGTCGAAAACCACGTCATCGCCTGCGCCAGCGCAAATCATGTCGCCGCGAGAACTGCCAACGATCAGGTCGTTGCCGCTCAAACCCAAGATGATGATGCCTGGCTGCGCGGGATTTACGGACCTCAAGTCCATTGTGTCCGCAGTCATTGAGCCGATGTAAAAGGCGAGTTCCCACGTGATGGGAATCGGCGTGGTCGGGTTCACCAAATGTCGAGTGGTAACAGGCGGGTCGCCGTTGATGCTCAGCGCCAAGTCGTTCGCAACATGCTTGCCTTGGGCATCGTATACGGGAACCACCACCAACTTGTAGTCGTCGCCCGTAGCGCTTGCCCATTCGATGCCGGTCGTCAAGGGGTCCACCTCCGCATCCGGGGGCGGAGCCGGCATGGCCTGAGCCTGGACAGCAGCGCTGAGCAATGTTGCGAGCAGCAACAGCATGACCTTGGGCATCGGTGTCTCCAAAACAGTGACAACTACTGATTCAAACGATTGGATTCTAGACAGGTATAAGTGTCAAAGTTAACGGCATCTCTCCGAAACAGTTCTGTCCGAGGATTACAAATCCACGCGGACGAACTTCTTGCCCGGCAGGCCCCTGGCCAGGCGTTTGAGTTCCAGTGTCATCATGCCCGCCGTCACCTGGGCGGCCGGCAGGCCGCAGCGGTCTATGAGTTCGTCCACCGTCAGGGGGTCGCTGGGGCGCAGCAGAGCCCAAAGCGCGGCTTCGGTAGGGGATAGGCCCGGCGGCAGCTTGGGTTTTTCCGGGGCGTCCGGCCCGCGAGGGACATCTTTGAGCGCGGAGATGTGGGCATAGACGTCCTGGGGGTCCTCCACCAGATGGGCGCCCTCCTTGATTAGCTTATGGCAGCCCCGACTCGCCTCGTTATCCACTTTGCCGGGGATGGCAAACACTTCCCGCCCCTGCTCGGCGGCGGTGCGCGCCGTGATCAGAGAGCCCGAGCGCAAGCCGGCCTCGGCCACCAGCAGGCCGAGGCTCAGGCCGCTGATGATGCGGTTGCGTCGCGGAAAGTTGCGCGCCACACCCGGAGTCTTGAGCGGGAACTCACTGATGACGGCTCCCTGCTCACTGATCTGGCGCACCAATCGCTCGTTTTCCGGTGGGTAGATGTCGAGCAGACCCGAACCCACCACCGCCAGTGTTCGACCGCGCGCCTCCAGGGCGGCTTTGTGGGCCGCCGTATCGATGCCTCGCGCCAGGCCACTGACCACGACCGCGCCACGCATGACAAAATCTCGAGCGAAGCGAGCGGCCTGAGTGTTGCCGTAGGTCGTGGAGTTGCGGCTTCCGACTATGGCCAGGGCCAGGGCGTCATCGGGGTGCAGAGAACCTTTGACATACAGCAGCGGCGGCGGATCAAAGATGCGCGCCAGCGCCACGGGATAGGCGCTGTCACCCAGCATCAGCAGGGAAATCCCGTGGCGCTGACAGGCCTCGATTTCGCGAAGGTGCTTCCTCTCGCGGATAACTTCCGCAAGTGCCGCAGGCGCGGACTTGGCCACCTTGGGCACGCTGAGCAGTTCCTGGGTGCTTGCACCCACAATGGCGGCCGCCGAAGAAAATCGCTCAAACAGGTGCTTCAACGCGTGTGGCGTGAATTTCTCCGAAACTGTCAACGCGACGCGCGCTTCCAGCTCGTTCATGGCTGCTCCAACAGGCAGTCGAGCAGGGTGTCGTCCAGCGCAAGGGAGGCCAGTTCTGCTCGCCCCAGGCGCGGCACAACTACGAACTGGATGCGTCCCGCGTCGCGCTTCTTGTCCTTGCCCAGCCCGGCAAGCAGTTCTTGTCGCGTCAATTCGACGGGCACCTTGGTAGGCAGGTTGCATGAGGCAAGCAGCTTGGCGAGGCGCGCCGTGCTTTGCGCATCGAGACCGGAAAAGCGGTGCGAAACGCGGCAGGCTGCCACCATGCCGATGGCCACCGCCTCACCGTGCAGAAAACGTGCTGGAAATCGCGTCTCCAGAACGTGCGCCAGCGTGTGGCCGAAATTGAGCAGGGCACGTCGTCCGGTCTGCTCGCGTTCGTCCTCGGCAACGACACGGGCCTTGTGGCGGATGCAGGCCGCTACGACTTCATCCAGGCGCCCGGCCGTGCGTGCCTTGATGCGTTCCTTGTGGGCCTCGAAGTCCTCAAGGGCCGGTTCCTGACCGATGACAGCATACTTGACGACTTCGGCGAGCGCTGAGTTGAACTCGCGGGCCGGCAGCGTTTCCAGCAGGGTCAGGTCGCACAGCACCGCATGGGGCTGCCAGAAGCTGCCGATGAGATTCTTGCCTGCAGTGTGATTGATGGCGGTCTTGCCGCCGATGCTGGAGTCCACCATGGCCAGAAGGCTCGTCGGGATGTGCAACAGTGGAAGCCCGCGCAGCAGGGTGGAGGCGGCAAACCCGGCAAGGTCGCCGACCATGCCACCGCCGAGGGCCACCACGAGGCTTGAGCGTTCCAGCGCAGGAGGCGAGAACGCCGCGTCGTAAATCGAAGCCAGTTGTGCAAGGCTCTTGCTGGTTTCGCCAGGCGGGACAATCACTCGCCGAACGGGGCCGGCGGCCGCCAGCAGCGATTCGTAGCGCGCACCATGCCGCGCAAACACGTTTTCATCGCTCACGAGAAGGACGCCCTGCGGCCTGAGGGCCTCAACGCAGGTCGCCAGTTCACGATCCAGGTGGCGGCCCAGAATGACTTCATAGCCGCGCCCGCTCAAAGGTACCGGGATACGCTCAAGCATGTCGCGAAGAATACGATTGGCTGCGACGTTTCGCTATGCGGACGGAGGCGGAGGGCTCTTGGGCGGGCTCTCCTGAATGGGCTTGGCATCCGGCAGTGGCTTGAGTTTGAGGCCGCCGGTTTTCTGGACCCGTTCACGAATGCGGGCAAGGTTGTCCTGTTCAAAGCGTGCCCGCGCGCGGCCGTCACTGTAAAGGAACCAGGCGAGCGCGCCGAACATGAAGAAGCCGCCGGCCATCAGCACGAGGGCGAAGATCCAGTCCTGGCTGTCGTCGGAGCGGTAATAGCGCTCCACCTTGTGAACGACGAGCAGCGGCCGGATCTGTGCGGTGTTGTTCTCGGCCTCAAAGATATTGCGGTAGTAGCGCGCCTTGAACTTGACGGGGGCGCGGGCCTCGAGTCCCGGCGGCAGCTCGATCATGTCCACGAGCCAGCGGTTGGGCGTGGCGAGATCCGTCATGCTGCCTGCCACATAGCAGCGGAAGACACGTCTCAGGCCGCTGATGTTGGGGGGCAGGATGACTGGTGCATAGTTGTCACCGATCATGCCGTAAACCTGGATTCCCTGCCCGCGGTAGCGGGGGCCCGTTTCCCGGTTGGCAAGATCAAAGTACCCCACTTCCTCGATTACGTTGAAGTCCTGCGTGCCGTCGGCGGCCCGCGCGAGCATGGCGTAGTAGGCCGCCTCGTCCTGAAGGAACTCAATATCATCACGCAGGGAGTCGCGTACCTGTTGCAACAGTTCGTTGGTGAGCTGGTAACCTTCCCTCTGAACCTGTTCCAGGTCGGCTGTCAGCAGAAGGGGGACAAAGGCCTGACTCTCGACGGCCTTTTCGGGCGTCGAAAACGGCGCAACCGGCCGGCTGTACACGAAATTCCGCAGAAACACGCCGCTGCATCTCACGAAGACGGCCTGTTTGGCCAGTTTGTCCTCGTGTGTCAGCGCGGTGCCTTCGTTCAACCAGGGCCGAAGGGCCTCGGGGCACACCAGCGACTGAACCAGCACCTGTTGCTGTACTATGGGGAACTCTCCCTGGCCGCGGCCTTCGCGCAGGAAGACAATGACGCCTTCGTAGTAGCGCTCCACGGCGGTGCCGTCCGCCAGTACAAGCGGGCGATCCAGTTTGACCTCATAGAAATCAAACAGGCGGCCCTCGGCCTCGAAGGCGCGGCCGCGATAAGCCTCCACCGCGCCTTGGCCGTATCCGAAGTAGAAGCGCCCCCTCTCGACCGTGTCCTCGAACTCCTTGCGATGAGCGGCGCCCGGCGCGGGCAGCTTGCGCATTATCTGGAAGGCCAGCTGTTCGTAGGGTGGAGCCTGGCGGCCGCGATTGGCGCTTCGCTCGCTCATGACGTGGCTGCGAAAGGTAGGTCGCCAATCCCTGAAAGGTTCAAAGGTGGGAATGGTGGCGAGCTCGTCCTCGATTTTCAGGTAGACACCCCTGCGCAGCTCTTCGAGGAGCTGTATCTCGCGCTGCTCGCGCTCATCGGGCGGCAGTGCAGGCGGGGGCGCCGGCGGCGTTTCAGTCGGGGTTCCCTCGCCGGGAAGCGCCGGCACGTTGGCCGCCCTCCTGGGCTTGTTGGAGGGTGCGTCGTCAGCGAACTGGACGGCATCCCGATACTGCTTCATGGCATCGTGAAAGCGCCTGTCGTTCTCCTCGACCGTGTAGATGGGCATGAAGTTTTTGCGGACATCCCGCGGTTCCCAGGACCACTCAGCCTTGCGGTCAGTGCGGGCATAAGAGCCAAGGATGATGACCAAGCCCGAAAGTGCCAGCGCTCCCATAATCAGGGGCACCAGTCGTGCCATGAACTGGGCCTGCGTCTGGGGAGGCCGTTTGGCATAGAAATCGAATTTGAGCTTCTGCACCCTGGGCCTCGCAGTGGGCGGTTTGGGCCGTTCTGGCGGCCATGACCAACCCAATATAGAAACGAAGCCGCGCTGTGGCGGTTCAAAGACGCGCAGCGTGGGGCGGCCGGAGGACTTCAAGGCTGCTTGGTCGTGAAGTGAAAGATGCGCGCGCCTTTGGGGTGCTTGAGGGTGATGGCAACGACGATCTCGTCGCCGTCACGCAAAGGCTGAGGTTCGTGCACGGGCAGGCCGTTGAGGTAGGTGCCGTTGGTCGAGTGCAGGTCTTCGATGAAGAAGCCGCCGGCCTGTTTGCGGATTGTGAAGTGGCGCTTTGAAATGGTGGGAACCGGATAGAGCACTGTGGCCGGAGCTTCGCGCCCCACGACGATGTTATCCTTGATTTCGTGGCGGTTGCCCGTTTCGTCGTCCAGCAGAGCGCCGTACTCAGACTTTCCAGCAATGGTTGTGTCGCGAGTCTTTTTGCCTTTCTGGTCTGGTTCAGGCGCAAGTTCGGTGGGCCCATCTCCTCCGCCCACGGTGGGGAACACGCTTTTGCGGTTGCTGACCGTGTCCACGTCGCTCTCGCCCAGTTTGAGCTTGGTGGCGCCGGACGAACCGGAGCGCTCGGTCAGTTCGCTCGCGGGGGCGCGAGTTGCCGCTGACTGCAATTCAGCCTCGGCCTCATCGGCCTCGGCGGCAATCTCACCGCTTTCGATGTTGCGCTTGATGATTTCGCGCGTGTACTTGTCCTTCTTGTCGGCGGTCATGCGGCGCACGATGTCCACGTCCACAACACGGAACAGCGAGCTGTGCCGGAAGTAGCGCTCCATGGCATCGGGGATGCGGATGAGCATCTTCTTGTCCGAAGCCTCGCCGCTCACGAGCTTGATGGCGATGCTGCGGAAGGCGTCTTCCGAGATGTTCTTGCTCTTGGTGATGTCCATCTCGAGCTCCTCGTAGGGGAGCTCCAGCAGTTGGGGAAAGAACTCCGTCACCGCCTTGACGAACTCTTCTTCGCCGTCGGCGGTGATGGTCAGCCTGTTCCAACGCAATGTCGCGGTCATTTTCGCCCGGGCCGTTATTCTTCAACGAACTTCATGACTTCGTTCTGAATCTCGTTCATCACCGGGTCGGACTTGCCGTTGGCGGCCTTGATCAGGGCCTGCAGCAACTGACGGAACTGTCCAACGCGAGCTTCATCCTCCACCAGCGTGTCGTTCAACAAGCGGTACATCGCGGTGGTGTTGATCGGCACGGCATGGACCAGGTCGTCAAACTCGGTATCCGTCAGCTTAAACGAGCCGACATGGGTTTCAAGCGTGGCAGAGCCGTCTGGGTGGCGTGTGAACTTCATGGGGTGTGCTCCGGGCTAGCGCTTCTGAGTGATGCGGCTCGAGAGGCCGGCGTCCTTGAGCCGGTCGCGGACACGGTTGGCCTCTTCTTCGGTGACGCCCTTGACCACGGGAACGATCATCTTGCCGGCAAGCTGCAGCGCGGCGTCGATGTCAATGCCCTGGACCTCAGCGATGATCTCGGCTGCGGCCTGCTTCTTGTCGGCGCCCTTAGGCGGCGACAGGAAAACGGTGAAGTTGCCCTCAGCGGCCTTGGCGGCTGGGACCTTGGCTGAGGCCGAGGCAGGGGCGGGGGCAGGCTTGGCAGGTACAGGCGCGGGCTTGGCCGCAGCGGGCGCCGGCTTTGCCGGTGCAGGCGCGGGTCTGGCAGCCGGGGCCGGTTTGGCCATGGGCGCAGGTGCCGGCTTGGCCGCGGCCGGAGCAGGCTTGCCGGGCATGGGCTTCCTGGCCGGTGCCGGCTCCTGCGCCGGCTCATCATCCAGGCTCAGGCCGAGGTCCAGCGGTTCTTCCTCGGCGGGCGGTGGGGCAGGCGGCTGCTGGCGCGCGGAAATGGCGCTCTTGTCCAACTTGGCCGTCGCGGCCTTTTTGGCCTCAAGTTTGGGATCCCGATAATCACGGGCCCTGCCTGTCCACGGCGGCAACTCCTCGCCTCCACCAGGCGCAGGCGCGGCTTTCACGGGTTGTGGCGCGGGGCGAGCCGGGGCAGCCGGCGCAGGACGGCGTTCTTGCATGTCGGATTGCTCCAGATTGTCCGTGGAAGGATCGTGGAACTTGACGGGCGAGAGGGAGGCGCTGAGCGCCTCCAGCGGCTGGGCGCTTTCGGGTTCGGCCTCCATCTCCAGCAATGGCTCGGGCTCGGGTTGGTGAACCACCTGCGGCGCCGGCGCGCGGCTGGACCTTGACGGGGGAACCATCGTCAGGCCCTGCTCATTGAAATCGGGCTCGTCAAGGGAGAGGTCCGTCTCCTCGTGCTTGGCGACACCGGGAACGCCCGTAAGCGAAAGGCGGTCGGCGCTGCCCAGGGGCTCGGCGGCAAACTCGATAGACGAGTCATGCTGCTCCATGGGCGCTTCAGTTTGTTCTTCGTCTAGGGCGAAATCGTCGTCGTGGACGTCCACACCTTCATCTGCGACCTCCACCGGGGACTCCTGCACCGGGGCCTCGGCCTCGGACATGTCGTCCATGGGCAGGTCCACGGCCTCCACGGCCTCAGGTTCAAAGGCGGGCTCCGGCGGTGGCTCGGGCTTCCTGGGCGCGGGCGCTTTGGCCGCCGGTACCTCGACCGGCTTGCCGACGGCAATACCCTCTTCAGTCAGACGCAGGTCGAGTCGCAGGGACTTTCCGGCCAGTTCGACATGTAGTGCGATCGAATCTCCTGGCCGCAGAATGACTTCTTGTGACGCCATACCTTTGCCACCGATGCTCGGCGTGGAGCGCAATGGGAGCGGAAAAGTGAAGTCGGGATTCTCTGTCGCAAATGCAAGCTGTGTCAAGTGCAAAGAAAACTAGCCGGGAGGGCAGGCGCTGTGATTGATGTTGGCGTGGTCACTTCTTCATTGACCTGCCACATGATTGCCACGGTGTGCCCCGCTTGCTTGGATAGCCCCGTGCCAGAGTCCCAGACACCTGCTTCCCTTGTTGCGCCGACCGTCGCCATTGCGGTGCGGGGCCTTTGCAAAGCCTATCCCGGCGGGATCAACGCCGTGCGCGACATCAATCTGGACATCGCCCAGGGAGAGATGGTCGCCATCATGGGCAAGTCGGGAAGCGGCAAATCCACACTGCTGAATCTCATCGGCAGCCTTGATAAGCCCGATGCCGGCAGCGTCTCCTACCACGGCATCGACTTGCGTGAAGTTCGCGACCTGGCCCGATTCCGGAGCCGTGAAGTCGGGTTTGTCTTTCAACTTCACTACCTGCTTCCTCACCTCACCCTGCTGGACAACGTGGCTCTCCCCCTTTTCGGATTGCGCGATGCCCGGGACCGCGCCGCTGCCGCGCTGGGCGAGGTGGGCTTGGCCCATCGGGTGCATCACGTTCCCGGCAAGGTTTCCGGCGGTGAGAGACAGCGGGCAGCCATCGCCCGTGCCATTGTCAACAACCCGCGCGTATTGCTGGCTGACGAGCCCACGGGAAACGTGGACAGCGTAACGGAGGCTGCGTTGCTTGAGTTGTTCCAAGGCTTGCGCACACGTCATGGCATGACTCTGGTCGTGGTCACCCATGACCGTTCCGTTGCGGCGCGTGCCGACCGCATCATCCACATCAAGGACGGCGCCATAGACCGTATTGAGCCAGGCCAGGGAGGCCCCAAGCCGTGAAGATGCTCATGTTCCTGGCCGCGGCGGCAGTGCTGCTGGCGGTTGCCTGCGGCGGAAACTCCAGTCCGGCTGCCCATCGCGCTGCGGGGGGCGATGAAGGCGCTGCTGCCGCCTTGGTGGCCCTGCCCACGCCGGAGGAGCAGAAGGCATTGAGTGTCCGCGGAGAAGAGGTGTACAAGAAGTTCGTGTGCGGCTCCTGCCATGCGCCGGGCAGCGACCGCCAGGGGTTGACGGGTCCGCCTCTCGGCAAGACGGCCGAGCGCCATCTGGCGCGCCAGAAGGGCGACGAGTTGGCCGTTCGCCGCTGGTTTTGGTCCCACGTGCGCAATCCCGAGGCGCACCCCGGCATTTACCACGGCGACAGCGCCTACAGCGCGAAGATGCCCGGGTACCCGCAGATTCCCGATGAAGAGCTTCGCGCGCTGGTTGAGTTTCTGATGACGAAGCGGTAATAACTCCGCCATGCCTCAGCCCAGGACAACCAACGCCCGGGACCTCGCATTTGTGCCGGGCACCGAACTCGTGTTCGGGCCCCAGGCCGCACGCCGACGCCAGGTCAGCGACACCATCGCCAGGGTCTCGCGGGGATGGGGTTTTACCGACATCATCTTGCCGTCCTTTGACGACCGCCGGACCTTCGAGGGTGGCGATGCCCACGACGCCGACCTTTACCGCTTCATGGATCGCGAGGGACGTTGGCTGGTTCTGCGTGCGGACTTCACTCTCATTGCGGCCAAGGCGCTGGCTGTGGAACTGCGGCGCGAGCCGAGAACCATTCGCGCGAGCTACGAGGGGCGCGTCTTTCGCTTTCAGCCCTCGGGACATGGCGCCCGTGTGGAGCAGAGCCAGCGCGGCCTTGAGTGGGTCAACGCGCCGGGCTCGACCTTTGACGCCGCGACGCTCTGCATTGCGGGCGAATGTCTGTCGGCCCTGGGGCTGCATGATGCTGTGCTGGTCATCGGACATGCGGGCTTCATCGGAGCGGCGCTGGGCGAGAAAGGGCGCGGTGACCGCGCCCTGCTGGAGGCCCTGGACCACAAGAATCCGGCTCGCATTCATGAACTGGCCAGACGGCGCGGCCTTGATGCCGCGCGAACAGAGCTGCTTGCGCAGTTGCCCGGCCTTTGTGGAGGCGCAGAGGTGATTGCCCGTGCGCGCAAGATCGCCCCCGAACCCGAGGCCCTCGGTGCCCTTGATGAGCTGGAGGTGCTGGCGCGCATGCTCAGGGAGAGCGGCGCGGCATTGAACGTACTTTACGATCTGGGGGAGGTACGGCAGTTCAGCTACTACAGCGGCATGATGTTCAAGGTCTATCACCACGGAGTAGGCGACGATCTGGGCGGTGGCGGTCGATACGACCGCCTGTTTGACCGTTACGGGCTCGACGTTCCAGCCATCGGCTTTGGCTTTGACCTGGCGCGCCTGACGGAAGCGTTGCCCCGTACAGAGGTCAACGGCGCGGCAACCGCGACGTTTGCCTCTGCCGGACAGGGTGCCATCGCGCTGCGGATGCTGCTGGAGGCGAGGACGCGAGGCGAGCAGGCCATTTTGGCGGGAGAGCCGTGATGCTGCGCATGGCCCTTCCAACGGGACGGATACTGAAGGATGCCGAGCGCTTTCTGGCGTCGGCAGGCTTTCCTCCGGTCGAGAATCTGTCCCAGACTCGCAAACTGATGGTTCCCAGCCAGTGCGGACGCCTGGAGTATCTGCTGGTCAAGCCCGTGGACTCTCCGCTCTACGTTGAGCAGGGCGTGGCTGAACTGGGCGTTTCGGGCAAGGATGTGCTGATGGAGCTGGCGCCCGACATCCTTGAACCTCTGGACCTAGGTTTTGCTCGCTGCCGCATGGTGGTGGCGGGCCGCCCGGAAATCCGCCGTTCCCTGGATAACACGCTGAGCCCAGTTCGTGTTGCGACCAAGTACCCCCGCGTTGCACGCCTGCACTTTGAGAAGCTCGGCGTGCCCAGCGTGATTCTGAAACTTTCAGGCAGTGTCGAAATCGGCGCGGTGCTTGGGCTCAGCCATTACATCGTCGATATTGTCGAAACAGGCACCACATTGCGTGAGAATGGTCTGGTGGTACACGAAGAGGTGGCCCAATGCAGCGCCAGGTTTGTTGTCAACCGCGCGGCATTCTACAGCCATCTTTCGGAAATCGGCGCCATTCTGGAGGCATTCAAGTCGGCAACGGAGAAGGCACATGTCTGACCCCGTCAACATCTACGAGATCGGCAGTCCGGAGTTCAACGCCTTCTTCAAACGCATGCGCGAGCGGGCTGACACGGGCGGTAGCCCCACGGGAGACGTCAACAGCCGGCTGCTCGCCAGGGTACGGGAGAGCGGCGACAACGAGTTGATCCAGTTTGCGGAGCACTTCTTCGAGGGCCTGCACCCCTTCGCCGAAGCCACGGTAGAGCGAGTTCTTGACCTTGTTTCAAAGCATGGCGACGCGGCACTGACGCAACTCACGCGGGTGTTCGACAGCTATCCGCTGACCAGCGCCACCATCCGAGTCTCGCAGAAGGACCTCGACGCGCTTGCCCTCAAGGCAGACCCTGAGTTGCTCGAAGTCTGCCGCAGGGATGTGCTTCCGCGCCTGACGCGCTTTCATGAGCGCCAGAAGCAGGAAAGCTGGCAGATCGAGGAAAAGGGCGGAGGCGTGGGCATTCGTGTGCAACCCCTGCAGCGGGTGGCCCTGTACGTGCCCGGCGGAAAGGCCTTTTACCCCAGCTCGTTGATGATGTCTGCCGTGCCGGCCAGGGTTGCGGGCGTCAGGGAGATTGCCGTCTTCACACCTCCGGGGGCGCTGGAACAGACTCCTTTGATGGCGGCCCTGCTCAAAGAACTCGGCATCAGCGAGGTCTATCGGTTGGGCGGCGCGCAGGCCATTGCCGCGGCGGCTTTCGGCACGGAGAAGGTCGCGCGCGTGGACAAGATCGTGGGTCCCGGAAGCGAGTTCGTGGCTCTGGCCAAGCGTATGGTCTTTGGAAGGGTTGACATTGACAACGTGGCGGGTCCCAGTGAGGTCGTGGTGCTTTTTGACGGCAGCGCCAACGCGGCCTGGGTGGCGGCGGACATGCTCGCGCAGGCGGAGCACGACGAGCTGGCGGCGGCGGTCGGCGTCACTGACAGCGCCGAAGCGGCACAGGCGGTTGTGGCCCAACTGGCAAGGCAGCTGGCGGGCCTGCCGCGCGAGGCCACGGCCAGGCGCAGCCTTCAGAATTTCGGCGGCATCGTTGTGGCGCCCAGCATGGGCTTCGGAATCCGCTTTGCCGATACATTGGCGCCTGAGCATCTCGAGATTCTTACAGAACAGGCCGAGCAGCACGCCGCCCAGGTCAAGAACGCGGGCGCCATCTTCGTGGGCCCCTATGCCCCAGAGGCCTTTGGCGATTATTGTGCCGGGCCCAACCACGTACTGCCCACGGTAGGCACGGCCCGCTTTGCCAGTGCGCTCAGCGTGGGGGACTTCCTGCGTCAGGTCAGCATCATTCGGGGCAGCGCGGAATTGCTGGCGGCCCATCGGCAGGCCATCGTGAAGCTGGCGCGCGCCGAAGGCCTGGAAGCCCACGCCCGCAGCGTCGAACTGCGCTCCTGAAGCTTCACCCGGAATACCCCATGAGTGAAAACACCCTTTCTTTCCTCAAGAGGCAGCTCAAGGACATCGTCGGCGGATACAAGCTGGACGTGCCAGAATGTCCGATCAAACTCAATCAGAACGAGAATCCCTACGACTGGCCCTCGTCCCTGAAGCAGGAAGTGTTTGAACGGGTCCGGGACGAGGCCTGGAACCGTTATCCACCCTTTGTTCCGGCGGACTTCACATCACAGGTAGCGCGGCACGTCGGTGTCGAGCCCTCTCAAATCCTGGTCGGCAACGGCAGCAACGAACTGATGTACGCTGTGTTCGCCTGTGTGCTGGAGCCGGGTCGGAAGCTGGTGATCACCCAGCCGACCTTCACGCTCTACTCACTATTGGGCAAGGTGTTCGGCGCCGAGGTCGTCGACGTTCCCCTGACCTCGGACATGCAGTTCGACATTGCGGGCATCGAGAAGGCGGCCCAGGGCGCTTCCGTGGTGGTTATCGCATCCCCCAACAATCCCACCGGATCGGTCATCGAGCCGACTGACCTCGAGCACCTGGTGGCGGGCAATGCCGCGCTCTTTGTGGTGGACGAGGCCTATTTTGACTTCCATGGCGAGTCCGCCCTGGAGTTGACGCGGACCTACCGCAACGTGGTGGTTCTCAGGACCTTTTCGAAGGCCTTTGCCACGGCTGGGCTGCGATTTGGTTTCATGGTTGCGCACCCTGATGCATTGCCTTTTTTCGCCACGGCCAAGTTGCCCTACAACGTAAACATCTTCACGATGGCGGCCGTGGAAGTCGCCATGGAGCATGCCGTGACCCTCAAGGGACGCCTGGAGGAGATCAAGCGGGAACGGGAGAGGGTGCTGCGTGTGCTGAAGGGTTACCCCTCGATCCGGGCTTTTCCCAGCCGCGCCAACTTCGTGCTCTTTGAAACAGACCGTCCGGCGCGCAAGGTCTGGCACAGCATGGTGCGGCGGGGCGTTCTGATCCGGGATGTATCAAGTTACCCGGGGCTGAGTCGAGCGCTGCGCGTGAGTATTGGGCGGCCGGAGGAGAATGACGCGTTCCTCAAGGCCCTCGAATATGCGATGGTGGAAGTCGCCCCGGAGGGTCCATGAGCAAAGCCAAGGTCAGCCGCAACGGCAAGTGCGAGCGAAAGACGCGCGAAACCAGCATTTCAGCGTCGGTCGAGATTGACGGCGAGGGCCGTTACGAGGTCAATACGGGCATCGGTTTTCTTGACCACATGCTTGAGTTGTTCGCACGTCACGGCCTGTTCAACTTGCGCGTGACGTGCAAGGGGGACCTGCACGTCGACGCGCACCACAGTGTTGAGGACATAGCGATCGCCCTGGGAGAGGCATTCAGGCAGGCGTCGGGCGACAAGAAGGGCATTCTGCGCTACGGTTACGCCTACATCACCATGGACGAGTCTCTGGTGCGTGCCGCGCTGGACCTCAGCGGACGGCCCTATCTGGTTTGCAACCTGGGCACGCTCAAGCGCGAAGTGGTCGGCGGCATGCCCACGGAAATGGTCGAGCATTTCTTTCGCAGCTTCAGCACGCACTTCCCCATGAACCTGCACATAGATCTGCTGCGAGGTGAGGATACCCACCATATCATCGAGGCCGTGTTCAAAGCCGTAACCCGGGCCCTGCGAGCCGCCTTGATGACGGATTTGCGTGAGGCAGGTGTTCCCAGCACAAAGGGCGTGTTGTGAAGCGCTCCGTCACGGTCATCGATTCAGGCATCTGCAACCTGGGAAGCATCGCCTGCGCGCTTCAGCGCGCGGGGGCAGACGTGGAGATCACCAGCGAGCCCGAAGTCCTTCATCGTGCTGACAGGCTGATTCTGCCGGGGGTGGGCAGTTTTCCGGCGGCTATGGAGGCCCTGCAGGTCCGCGGTCTTGTGACGGCGCTGAGAGCCTTCGTCGCAAGCGGGCGCCCCCTGCTTGGCATCTGTCTGGGGATGCAGTTGCTGCTCGAGGAAGGCGAGGAGTTCGGCCACACGGCGGGATTGGCGTTGATCCCCGGACGGGTCCGCATGTTTCGGGCAGGAGCCCTGCGCATTCCGCACATGGGTTGGAATCAGGTAGGCGCCAGGCGGCCAGACCCGTTGCTTGAAGGTGTTGACGGGCGCCACTTCTATTTCGTGCACAGCTACCTGTGCCAACCCCGCGATCCGCAGGACGTGCTGGCGGTTACGGAATACGGCGAGACATTCGCTTCGGTCATCCGGCGGCAAAATGTCTGGGGCGTTCAGCCTCACCCGGAGAAGAGCCAGCGTGCCGGGCTCAGGCTGTTGTGCAACTTCCTGGAGTCTTGCCCGTGAGACTGACGTTGTTACCCGCCATTGACCTGCGTCATGGAAAGGTTGTGCGCCTCACCCAGGGTGACGCCGGGCGCGCAACCGTTTACAGCGATGACCCGGTCAGGCAGGCACGGGAGTTTGAGTCTCAGGGGGCGGCCTGGCTGCACGTTGTCAACCTTGACGGCGCTTTCGGAGAAGCCTCGCAGAACATGGCCGTGGTGCGCGAAATATGCCGCGCCGTTCGTCTGCCCGTGCAGTTCGGCGGCGGACTGCGTGATGAGCGTGCCGTCTCGCAAGCGCTGGAGTTGGGAGTGGCCCGGGTCATCCTGGGTACCGTCGCCGTCAAGGAGCCGCACCTTGTAAAGTCTCTTGCGCCGAAGCTGGGTGATAAGCTGGCCGTCGGAATTGATGCCAGAGGCGGTATGGTGGCTGTGGAGGGCTGGGTTGCGGCCAGTGAACTCACAAGCCAGGAACTCGCCGGGCGCATGATGGACGCAGGCGTCCTGCGCTTCATCTACACGGACATTGGCCGTGACGGCATGCTGTGTGGACCCGATCTGTCCGGGGCCAAGACCCTGCAGGCGCTGGGGTGCAAGGTGATCGCGTCGGGCGGGGTGGGCAGCCTGGACCACGTTGCGGATGCCGCCCGTGCCTGCGTGGAAGGGTTGATTGTGGGAAAGGCTTTGTATGAAGGGCGATTTACCTTAAGACAGGCAGTGTCGGTCGTAGAGTCCACTGGAGCCTGAACAGGCTCCGTACCGAGGATGAGCCATGAGCAGCTTCACCGTTTATCCCGCCATTGAGTTGCGCGGCGGAATGGGTTTGCGCTACGAGAACATGGGCATGGGCACGCGGGCAAGCCGCGTTGATGCCGTGAAGCTTGCACTTGAGTACGAGAAGGCGGGCGCCCCCTATATTCATCTGGTGAATCTGGACGGGCCCTTTCTGGTGGGGGAGAGTGAGCATGGCGGCAGTGTTCTTGCCGGTGCCAATCACAACCTGGAAACCATCGAGGCCATGGCAAAGGCTGTGAAGACCCCGCTGATGTTCGGTGGGGGCCTGCGCGACATCAACAGCGTGATGAAGGTGCTCTCCATCGGCATCAGGCGTGTCGCCCTGGGGACGGCGGCCATGCGCAATCCGGACCTGGTGAAAAACGCCGTCAAGCTCAACGCGGAAGCGGTGGTGTGCGCCATCGATGGCCGCAACGGCCTTTGCGTGGCCCAGGATTGGGTCAAGATCAAAGACATGCGTGTCGAGGAGCTGGCGCGGCATATGCGCACCGCGGGAGTCAGACACTTCATCTACCAGGACGTGCAGACAGACGCGGCAAGCAGCGGCCCGGAACTGAGCGCCGCCCGCCGCATTGGAGAGCTTGGCGTCAACCTGATAGTGGCTGGCGGCGTAAGCGAGCTGGCGCACGTGCGGCAGGCGGCTGCGACGCCGGGCGTGAGCGGGGTGCTGGTGGGCAAGGCGCTGGCCCAGGGCAAGTTCACCTATGCACAGGCCGTTGAGGCCGCAGCGGCGGGACAGAAGGAACGCAAGTAGCATGCTGGCAAAGCGGCTCATTGTATGTCTGGACGTAAAGGACGGGCGCGTCGTCAAGGGCACGAATTTTGTCGGGCTGCGCGACGCCGGTGATCCCGTGGAGTGCGCTGTCCGCTATGACGCGGAGGAGGCCGACGAACTGGTATTCCTGGATATCACGGCGGGCCATGAGCAGCGCCAGACAACCGTGGACCTGGCCCGGCGCTGCGCCAAGGAACTTTCGATTCCGTTCACCATCGGCGGAGGGGTGCGAAGCGTGGGGGACTTTGAGACGCTGCTGCGCGCCGGCGCGGACAAAGTTGCCATCAACAGCGCGGCGGTGCGCAACGAGCAGCTGATCGCTGATTGTGCGCGGCGCTTCGGCGTTCAGGCTGTGGTGCTGGCCGTGGATGCCCGGCGAGTGCAGCAGCAATGGCATGTGTTTGTTAATGGTGGCCGGACTGATACCGGGCGCGATGCGCTGCACTGGCTGAAGCGTGGAGCCGATCTCGGCGCGGGCGAGATTTTGTTGACCAGCATGGACCAGGATGGAACGGGCCGCGGCTTTGACCTCGAGCTGACGCGCCGGGCCGCGGAAGTCAGCCCGGTGCCTGTGATTGCGTCAGGCGGGGTCGGCACGCTGGAGCACCTGCGCGAGGGGCTTGATGCGGGCGCCGCTGCCGTGCTGGCGGCGGGCATCTTTCACTTCGGCAAGTACAGTGTCCGTCAGGCCAAGCAATACCTGCGAGACCACGGTGTTCTTGTTCGACCGCCGGAGGAGATAGCGGCATGAGCGATCCGACAGAACGCGAACCCCTGCGCGGGGTGAAGTGGGACGACAAAGGTCTGCTGCCCTGCGTACTCCAGGATGCCGCCACCGGCGAGATTCTGACCCTGGCCTACATGAACGCTGAAGCCTTTGCGGAAACCATGCGCAGCGGCCAGATCGTGTTCTGGTCGCGCTCACGCAAGGAGTTGTGGCGCAAGGGCGAGACCAGCGGCAACACGATGCGCGTGGCCGAGCTCAAGCTTGACTGCGACGGCGACGCCCTGGTGGCCCGCGTGGTTCCGGCGGGTCCCGCCTGCCACACCGGAGAATCGGATTGTTTTTTCAACACCATTTTGCAGGACGAGGCGGCTCTGAAACAGACGGCGCAACCTGAGGCGGGAGGCTGGGGAGCGCGTCTGGGGGCCCTCCTGGAGGATGTGAGGACTCTCTTGCAGGCCAGGCGGCAGCAGTTGCCGGAGGGCAGCTACAGCACCTATTTGTTCAAGGCGGGCCTCGACAAGATTCTGAAGAAGGTTGGAGAGGAGGCCACGGAAACCGTGATTGCCGCCAAGAACGCTGACAAGGCTGCGCTCGTCGGGGAGATGTGCGATCTGCTGTACCACCTGCTGGTCCTGATGGTGGAGCGGGAGGTCAGCCTTGAGGACTTGCGGCGCCAGATGCAGGACCGCCACGTGAAGAAGGGCGGGACGGGGGGCACTTCAGTCAGCGTGAGGCGCGCGGGGAGTGAGGAGCACGAGCCCGAGCTGAAGATCAGCCGGCCCGCCGGCTGTCAGGAGCTGGAAGAGCGGCTGCTGCGGCAGTTGGACCCAAGTCTCGCACGGGACGTGACCCGCGCATTGGAGCTGATGTACCGTGCCCACGCGGGACAAACACGTGACGAAGGCGTGCCCTATGCGACGCATCCGCTGCACGTGGCTCTGCTGGGCGTCGAGGAGTGCAAGATGCGAGGGAGGGACGAGGTCCTGGCCGCGCTGCTGCACGACGTGCTGGAAGACCACATGGAGACTACGCCGCAGGACATCGAGAAACTATTCGGCGCGCCGGTGGCCGAAGCCGTTGTCTTGCTGACGAAGATGTACAAGCGCGACGGGAGCCCCAAAGAGATGGGTTTGAGGCGCTATTACGAGGGATTGCGTGGCGCGCCGGCCTGGGTCAAAGCCGTCAAGATTCTTGATCGCGTCCATAATCTGCGCACCTTGCCCAAGTCGGGGCGAGGGGCCGAGCATGTCGCTCAGTACCGCAAGGCCACGCGCGAGAATCTGTTGCCGCTATGTGCCACCAGTACGGATAGTCGCCTGCTCAAGGCCGCCGAATTGCTGCTGATCGAACTTCAGCGCAGGGCATGAGGCGGCTTCCTGCTTTCATTTTGCCGCTGGCAATCTTCAATTGCGGTCAAGGGCGTATAGCTCAGCGGTTAGAGCGCCTGCCTTACAAGCAGGATGTCGGCGGTTCGAATCCGTCTACGCCCACCAGCTTCCTGCGCCCGGCCCGGCGAGGCGCTGCATCGGGAGCCTTATGGCGGAGGGCATTGACAGCTTTCCCGCTCCGCCTGCACCGTTCTCCTGGTTGCCTGACGTCTTGACCCTGTCCCGCCTGCCGATGGCTGCTGCCGTCTGGCTGGTTGCGCCCTGGCCGTGGGCGCTCGTGGCTTTGATGGCGGCGGCCGCCTTGACCGACTTGCTGGACGGCTGGGCGGCACGCAGCCTGGGCGTGATGAGCGGCAGGGGGGCCTGGCTGGACCCGCTCTGTGACAAGGCCTTTGTAGTATCCCTGCTGGGGGCTCTGATGCTGCGGTCGGCGGCGCCCTGGTGGGTGTTTGTGCTGATCGGGACGCGCGAGATCATTCAGTTGCCCCTGATACTGGCTTACAGACTGATCCGCGTGCTGCGGCCGCGCCTTCGATTCAATTTCAGGGCTGGATTGCCGGGCAAGTTCGCCACCGTGGCCCAGTTCGCCGCAGTAGCTGCGGTCCTGCTTCAAAGCGCCGTTGTGGTGCTGGCTGCCGTGTCCAGCGTGGCGGGGTGTCTGGCAGTGGTTCATTATCTCCGGCGCGCAGCGCTGCTGGCGCGTGCTGAGGAGGACGCGGCTCCATGATCCCGCTGCCACCCGATTTCTACCTGAGACCCACGTTACAGGTGGCGCGGGACCTTCTGGGCGCGGTGATTGTGCGCGATTCTGTCTTGCTCCGCATCACGGAAGTGGAGGCCTATGGGCCCGCGGACAGCGCCAGCCACGCCTATCGGGGATTGACGAGGCGAAACGCGGCGATGTTCAAATCGGGAGGCCACGCCTACGTTTACCTCTGCTACGGGCTGCACCGCATGCTGAACTTCGTAACGGAGGAAGAAGGGATCGGTGCCGCTGTGCTCATTCGCTCCTGCGAGCCGCTGGCGGGGGAGTCTGTCGTACGCGAGCGCCGGGGCGGTTTGACGGGGCCGCGCCTTCTGGCCGGGCCGGGCTGCGTCGGGCAGGCTTTGGCGCTTACCTTGGACGTGAACGGCACGCCGCTGTCTGGAGGAGGGGCCATTCAAGTGTGCGAGGGGCGTCCACCGCAGCAGATTCTGGCTGGGCCCAGGATCGGAATTGGCTATGCCCTGAGGCGCGACGTCCTTGCCCCCTGGCGGTTTGCCGCAGGCGACAGCCGCTGGGTCTCACATCGTTCGGGGCTCAAAGCGTTGCGGGTGAAAGGTCAACAAGCCTCCGCACGCTCTTAATCCGATTCAAGGGCAGGCGCATCTGCTTGTCCCTGGGCCACTGTCCGAACTTCTGGGCAAAGGCCAGCCACTCCTGCTGACTTTTTCCGCCGTCTCCCTCGCGGTGCACCTCAACGTCCAACAACAGCGCTTCGCCGTCAATGATCGAGTGAAACCGGCCTGCAATCAGGGCGTCTGTACCCGTGTCGATCACGACTGTGATTCCGTGCAGTGAATGCCGTTCGTGATCCATGGACTTCCTCCGTGCGCTGCGACTCCCCGTCAGGCTACCGGGCGATTGGCGCAAGTTGCAACATGAACCCGGTTTCGTCCGCCGCGCTTGGCCTCATAGAGCGCGGCATCGGCACTGGCAAGCAGGTCGGCACTTTCGGGCGCGGGGCTGGACGCTACGCCAACACTTACGGTGACCACGGAGGCCGCGGTGTTTCGCGTATGGGTTATGCCCAGCTCCTGAACGGCGATGCGCAGCCTCTCGGCTACATTGAATGCACCATCGGGCGGGGTGTCAGGCAGAATGACAGCAAATTCCTCACCTCCATAGCGGGCCACGACGTCGGCCGGCCGCAACAGGGCGCGTTTAAGTGCCGCGGCTACCTGCTGCAGGCAGACGTCGCCGCGCGGGTGACCATAGGCGTCATTGAAGGCCTTGAAGTGGTCGACATCGATCATCAGCAGACTCAACCAGGCCGGGGCACTGAGCGCGTGGGTAGCGCGGCGCAGACGGCGGCACTCCACTTCGATGGTTTCGTCAAAGTGCCTGCGGTTGGCCACGCCTGTCAGGCCGTCGGTGCGGGTCAGTTCGGTGAGTTTGCGGTTGGCGAACTCAAGCTGCTGGGTGACGGCCAGAAGCTCCCGTTCGCGCGCCTTGCGTGATTCCTGCTCGCGGCGTACGGCCAACGCCATGCGCAGACGGGCATGGAGTTCCACGCGACTGATAGGTCGCGAGAGATAGTCAGAGGCGCCGGCATCAAAGGCCTTCTCGATGCTTTCGGTCTCCGACATGGCGGTCACGATGATGATGGGAGTGTCCGACAGATGGGGGGTCGCCTTGATGCGCCGGCAGGCCTCAAATCCATCAATTCCGGGCATCACGACGTCCATGAGGATCACCTCGACGTCGGACGCCGGTTTCTCAGCGGGCTCAATTCCAAGGAGCCTGAAGGCCTCCTCGGCCGAAGACGCGCCGAGTATCTCCCGAAAGCCCTCCACGCGCAGTGTGGCCTCGAGTACCCGGCGGTTCACGGGAGAGTCGTCGACGACGAGAATGCTCATGGGCCGGCGCCTTTCGACTCGGACTCAATCTCCGCCATTCTTCGAAGGAGGCGCTCAGAGGCGCGTTGCAGAAGGACCAAATCGGCGGGTAGATCCCTGACCATGCCGGCACGGGCTGCTGTTTCCATTCGCGCGCAAATGGACGCAACCTCAAGTGCGCCGATGCTGGCGGCGCTGCCTTTAATGGTGTGGGCTGCAGCCGCAACAACCTCTGTGGAGACAGCCGCAACCGACTGCCGCAGGGCTTGAACCTGGGAGTCGAGCGTGGAGCGAAACAGCGCGAACAACTCCGCGATCAGCAGGTCGGGGGTCTCGCCGCCGAGCTCGCGCAGGCTGCGGAGAGTCTGTGAGTCCAGTGTCGGAGGGTCGCCCATGCGCTCACCTTCATTCCGAGAAACATAAAATACATAAAACACCCGCCTCGCACAAGTGATTTTGTGGGCAACTGGTAAGCCGCCTCAGAATTGGTTAGCGTCGGAAGGCGCGGGCAGCCCGAGCCGGGAGGTCGGGGAAGCCCGAACGCATTGAGGACGACATGCCGACAAACATCGCCGTCTATCCGGGCACATTCGATCCCGTGACCAACGGACATCTCGACGTGATCAGACGGGGCGCGCAGCTGTTCGGAGAGTTGGTCGTGGCCTGCGCCGTCAACATCACCAAGCAGCCGCTGTTCAGTCTCTCCGAACGCCTCGATCTTCTGAAGACGGTGACGCGAGGGCTTCGGAATGTCCGTGTCGAGAGCTTTGAGGGCATGGTGGTGGACTACGTGAAGCGTCAGGGTTCGCGCGTAATCCTGCGCGGCATCCGCACTTTTTCCGACTTTGAGGCCGAGGTGCAGATGGCTCTTGCCAACCGCACGTTTGCGCCGGAGGTCGAAACGGTGTTCGTGTGCGCCAGTCTTGAGGAAAGCTTCATCTCGTCGCGCCTCATACGCGAGGCGGCCGCGCTGGACGGCGACGTGGGTCGATTTGTGCCGCCCGAAGTGCTGGAGGCCCTGCGCGGCAAGAAACGGGCGCTTCATGCCCAGGTCGGCAGCCACAGGAAGGGCAAATAGCACGCTTTGGGCGCGAGGCCGTTGCGATCACGGCTCCACATTTTCCATTTTCATTTTTCATTCGCCGCAGCCGATGCACAATGCCGCGCCAAATTGACCCGCGAAGCACAAGCCCGCACCGAGAGGTTGGCCCATGAAGATTCACGAACATCAGGCGAAGGACATCCTTCGCAACTACGGCGTCCCCCTGCTCAACGGCAAGGTGGCCTACACGGTGGACGAGGCCGTGCAGATCGCCAAAGACCTCGGGGGCAGCCTTTGCGTTGTCAAGGCGCAGATTCACGCGGGAGGGCGCGGCAAGGGTGGCGGCGTGAAGTTGGCCAAGAACGCACAGGAAGCACGTGCCGCCGCCGAAAAGATACTCGGAATGCAGTTGATTACCCCGCAAACGGGACCGGAAGGCAAGAAAGTGCAGCGTCTCTTTGTGGAAGAGGGCTGCCCCATTGACCACGAGTATTACCTGGCTGCGGTTCTGGATCGCGAGACGTCCCAGGTTTGTGTGATGGGCAGTGGCGCGGGAGGCATGGATATCGAAGAGGTGGCCGCAAAGCACCCCGAGCAGATCATCAAGGAATTCTTCCATCCCCATGAAGGGCTGCAGGGGTTCCAGGCCCGCAGGCTGGCCCAGGGCATTGGCATTCCGGCGGGTTTGATCACCAAGGCCGCGGCCCTGATCCAGGGCGTGGCCCGAGCCTTTGTGGAGGAAGATGCGTCCCTGGTCGAGATCAATCCCCTGGTGACGACAAAGGATGGGCGCGTCGTCGCGCTGGATGCCAAGATCAGCTTTGACGACAACGCGCTCTACCGGCACAAGGCCACCGAGGCGCTTCGCGATCTGAGCGAGGAAGTGCCGGAGGAAACTGAGGCCAAGAAGTATGACCTCAGCTACATCAAGCTCGACGGCAACATCGGATGCATGGTCAACGGCGCGGGTCTGGCCATGGCGACCATGGACATCATCAAGCTCCATGGTGGCGAGCCCGCGAATTTCCTGGATGTCGGCGGCGGCGCGACGCAGGAGCGCGTAACGGCGGCCTTCAAGATCATTCTGCGCGACCCGTCAGTGAAGGCCGTGCTGATCAACATCTTCGGCGGCATCATGAAGTGCGATGTCATCGCCAATGGCGTGATTGCGGCTGCGAAGGAGCTTTCGCTCAAGGTGCCCGTGGTCGTGCGGCTGGAAGGCACGAACGTTGAAAAGGGGCGGGAAATCCTTGCCAAAAGCGGCCTGAAGCTCATACCCGCCACCGACATGACCGACGCAGCTACCAAGGTGGTCAAGGCAGTCAAGGGTGCCTGAACGCGCCATGCGCGGCTTGCTTGACTCCAATTTGGAGCGCCGCTAGGCTGGCGCCGCGACTGGTGACATGCCGTAAAGGGGTCTTGTGGACGTCTTCCAAAAGTGTTTTGACTTCAAACGCGATCTCGAGGTGAAGGCCGCGGGCCTTTACCCGTTTTTCAAGACCATTGAGGGCAATTTCGGCTCTCGGGTGGTGATTGACGGTCGGGAAGTCGTCATGGCAGGGTCCAACAACTATCTTGGACTCACACGCCACCCCAAGGTTGTGGAAGCCGCGGTGGATGCCACCAAGAAGTTTGGAACCTCCTGCTCGGGCTCGCGTTACGCAAACGGCACTTACGTGCTTCACGTGGAGCTGGAAGAGAAGCTTGCCGACTTCATGAAGAAGGAAAAGGCTCTTTGCTTCACGACCGGCTATACGACCAACATGGGCGCCATTTCGACCTTGGCCGGGCGCCGTGACATCATCTTCTCGGACCGTGAGAACCACTCGTGCATCATGGATGCCACGATGCTCACCTTTGCCGAGACCAAGAAGTACCAGCATAACGATATGGAGGACTTGGACCGCATCCTCCAAGGCAGCGATCCGGAAGCCGGCAAGTTGATCGTCAGCGATGGCGTCTTTTCGATGAAGGGAATCGTCGCCAATCTGCCGGAGATGGTCCGCCTCAAGCGCAAGTACGGCTGCCGCGTCTTCATTGACGATGCCCACGGCTTTGGCGTGATCGGCAAGAACGGTCGAGGCACGGGAGAGTATCACGGTCTCGAGACCGAGGTCGACGTGGTCATGGGCACGTTCTCCAAGAGCTTTGCGGGTCTGGGCGGCTTTATTGCCGGCCCGGAGCGTGTGATCAGCTACGTGAAACATCATGCGCGCCAATTGATTTTTGCCGCCAGCATGACTCCGGCCAGCGTGGCTGCCGTCACCATGGCGCTGCATCTGATCCGCACGGAGCCCCAGCACCTCGAGAATCTGCGCAACGTGTGCAAGACCGTGCGGAACGAGTTCAGGCGTGTAGGTTTTTCCGTGCCCGAGGGCGATACGCCCATCGTCTACATCAAGGTGGGCGAAGATGAAGCAGCCTTCATGTTCTGGAAGGAACTGCTCGGGCTGGGTGTTTACACCAACCCGGTGATCACTCCCGGCGTTCCCAAGGGTCAAAGCGGCGTGCGCGCCAGCTTCATGGCCATCCACACGCAGAGCGACATCGCCCACGTCATTGACGCGTTCACCACGCTGGGCAAGAAGTACGGCATCATCAAGTAGATTGGTTCTGCGTGGCCCTTGGATTGCGGCTGGCGGGGCCGCCTGTGTGCTTTCAGCTCGGGCTGCCGGCCCCCCGAAACATGAAAAATGCCGCGCCGATCAGGCAGAGTGCCGCCCACAGAAAGTCCAGGCGCAGCTTCTCGCCCATGTAGAAGACTGCGAAGGCCGCAAACACGCCCATGGTGATCACCTCCTGCATCACCTTGAGTTGGCCCAGGTCATAGCCCGCGGCCTTGCCCAGGCGATTGGCCGGAACCTGCAGGCAGTACTCGAAGAAGGCGACACCCCAACTCACAAGTACGGCAATCCAGATGGCCTTGTCTTTTGCGTCCTTGAGATGGCCATACCAGGCGTAGGTCATGAATATGTTTGACCCGACCAGCAGAAGCGGCGTCCAGAGCTTCTCCATGGCAGCACTCCCGAGTAAGGACGTCAAATCACGTTTCGTTCGTCGGCAAGTTCCGTACCGTCGGAGAAACGCGACAGCCGCAGACGTGAGATGTCGATGGAACGGGCCTTGCCGTCCAGAACCAGTTCAGACGTGACCAGCCCGGCCGCGGGCGCATGCATCAGACCATGACCCGAGAAGCCCGCGCATATGAACAGGCCGGTCACCGGCTCCAGCTTGTCGATGATCGGATGATGGTCCGGCGTTGTTTCGTACAGCCCCGCCCACTTGGCCCGGGGAGAAGCGTGCTCCAGCAGGGGAATGCGCCCCATGGCCGTCATCAGCATCTTCTCGCCGTATTCCTCATCAAACGTCTGGTTGAAGCTCGGCGGTTCTTCCTCGTTGCTCATGCCGATGAGCACGCCGCCTGACTCCCGGTGGCAATAGAGGGTCGTGGATAGGTCCACCGTCATCGGCCAAGGGTCCTTGATCAGGTCAAACTTGTCGGTCGTGATGATCTGGCGACGAAAGGGTTCTATGGGCACATCAACGTTGGCCAGCGCGGCGACCGTTCGCGACCACGCGCCAGTGGCCAGGATCACGCTGCCCGCCGCTATCTCGCCGTTGTCCGTGCGTACTCCCACAACCCGGCGCCCCGTGGAATCCAAATCGATACCGGTGACGGTAACCTCGGTTTCGATCACTGCTCCCTCGCGGCGCGCGGCCTTGGCGTATCCCTGGGTAATGTCGTTGGGATCCCCAAAGCCATCGCGCTGATGGAAAGTGGCCCCCTGCACACCCTCAAGATTGACATAGGGGAAGCGTTTGCCCACATCGGAAGTTGTGAGCCATTCCGCCTTCATGCCCAATCGTTTCCACAGTTCAAAATTGCGGCGGAAGCTCTGCTCCAGCTCATCCGTCGTCAGCAGGAACAGGTACCCCCACTGCCGGAATTGAAGCGGAAAGCCGAGTTCCTCCTCCCAGCGTTCAAAGCGCTCGATACTGGCAAGGCTCAGCCTTACATTGACCTCGGTGCTGAATTGGGCGCGAATGCCACCAGCGCACTTGCCCGTCGACTCCTGGCCTAGAAACTCCCCGCGCTCCAGAAGCACGACGCGGCCGGCCTTGCGCCTGGCGAGGTGGTAGGCAATCGAGACGCCGATGCAGCCGCCGCCCACAATCAGAATGTCCGCTGACTTTTCCAAGGCAGTCTCCCCGAAGTCGGGCGGCACAATAGCGCGCCGCGCATGGCGTTTGTAGGGGCGAGATGCCGCGCGCCGTTGTCAAAGGCTGGTGCGGGAACTGCGTCCTGCCATGGCCATCTGCAGGCGGATGAACTCATCGGCGGGGCAGAAGCGCTTGCCGAAGCAGTGGCTGCGTGCGTGCCCGGGCCCGTGGTAGTCGGCTCCACCGGAAATCAGCAAACCATGCTTGCGTGCAATCTTCAGGTAGCGCTGGACATGAATCTCATCATGGTCAGGGTGCAGGCACTCAATGCCATCCAGACCCTGTCGGCGCGCATCCTCAATTGCGGCATCGCCGTCCGGATAGAGTCCGGGATGTGCAAGCATGGCTACCCCGCCGGCCTCCTGCACGGCCTGTATGGCCACGCCCACCGATTCGCGTCGGTGGGGGACATAGCCTGGCCGGCCCTTGCGCAGATATCGTGCAAAGGCCTCATCCTCGCTGGCGGCGTGGCCGGCAGCCACCAGTGCCCGGGCCATGACAGGGCGCGAGGGAGCCGTTCCCGGCGGGGTCGGCGGCAGGTCAAAGACGAGCCCGACGGCTTGGAGTCTGGCGTGCATCTCCCTGAACCGGTCCAGGCGACGCATCTGCATTTCCCTGCACAATGCCTGAAGGCGCTCACTGGCGGAGTCCACGCCAAGACCCAGAAGGTGAACCTCGCCGCCGGCGGCTTCGCATGTAATCTCGACTCCCGCAATGAACCCGACGCCGAGTTCCGACGCAGCCCTGCGTGCCTCCTCGTGGGCTGCCGTCGTGTCGTGGTCTGTAACGGCCAGATGGCGGATGCCGCGCTGCGCTGCTGCAGCCATGAGTTCGCGCGGCGTCAGGCGACCATCGGAGGCGGTGGTGTGGCTGTGGAGGTCGGCGCGGGACTCTGCACTGTCGGGCATGCAGCGCCAAGAGTAAGGTTTCAGGCCGGGTCTTCAACTATGGGGAAGCCATGAAGCTGTTCCTGCTGGTCTGTGTTGGAGGGGCGCTGGGTTCGGGTATACGTTACGGAGCAGAGCTCGCGCTGAAATCGGTGGTGCCGGCGTGTGCGGCGGCGTTCCCCTGGGCGACCCTTCTGGTCAATCTGGCGGGGTGCTTTGCCATAGGGTTGGGCTATGGCTGGCTGGCCAGAGACAGCCAGCCTTGGGCGGAAGAACTGCGCGCACTGCTGTTGGTCGGTGTCTGTGGGGGGCTCACCACGTTCAGCAGCTTCGCCAACCAGACGCTCGCCCTCGACAGCGGCAAGGGATTGCTCAATGTGGCGGCCTCGGTGCTGGGCTGCCTTGCCATGGCCTGGGCCGGACTTGCGCTGAGCGGGGGTCGCTGAGATGGTCTGCAATCCCAAAGCCAAAAAGTGCCCTGAGTGCGGCGCGCGGTTCAATTTCGCCAGCGCGGCGGAACATCCCTGGTTTCCCTTTTGTTCGGAGCGCTGCAAGCTCCTTGATCTTGGCCGCTGGCTGAAGGGTGAGTATGCCATCACCGAGGATCTGTCGCGCGGCCAGGATCTTCGGGACAAGGCCATAGACCTGGACGACCCGGACGTGAAGGCCGCCCTGGACGACACGTAGAGCAAGCTCGGAGTTGCTCCGAAGGCTGTCGCTTGCGGCGAACATGGCGGTTCCCCCAATACGCGGTGCGCTCCGCGGGCTTGTTCCCCTCGTTCGCTGTCCGCCTCGCCGCACCTGGCTCTTAGCGGCGGCCCGGCAGCAGGACCAGCCTTCGGGCGACAATGGTAGCGAAGCTGCCTCGCGGAAGCGTGAAGGCCGTTTCAACCTTCCAGCGGCCGGGGTTCAGGTCGTCTTCCTGGACGTTTCCCACATGCAGATTTCGGGGCATGAGAAGGATGGCCCGCATGGCGCCCTTGAAGCGCGTGCGCTCCAGCCCCTTGAGTTCGAGCATTTCCTGTGTGATTCCTTCGGCTTCAAGCGTGGCCCTGATGTAGGGAGCTGCCAGGGGGGTGGCCTGAATATCCGTGCGGGGGCCCAGCAGGGGGAACTGCGCGGCACGCCATGTATCCATCTGGCTTTCACTGAGGCGCCGGTGCATCGGAATGAAGCCGGCGCGATTCTGCACCTGCACGACCTCAAGGTCTCCGGAGTCACGCAAGGCCTCGATGAAACGGCGCAGGCTCTCGTTGAACAAGAAGCTCTGGTAGGCAGCCACGTACATGATGCGCAGCGGGGGCGTAATGCGCTCAAAGCACTCAGCAAAGCTCGCTGGATGCTGGACCAGAAACTCTATCAGCGCCGCTTCCGGCGAGCGTTTCATCCGCCGGTGAATGGCCTCCCATTGCCCCCAAAGTTCTTTTGCCAGACGGCGGTTCTGTTTGTCGCGCAGGCTCTGCTTGCGGTGGGGAACGGCGAGGTGAAGGCGCAGCGCCTCTTCGAACCTTCCCAGGATCAGGGCTTTGGCAATGAAGCCCTCGCCGTGCATGTTGGAGCCAAAGCGCTGGTTGTCGTAGTAGTTGGGCACGCCAAAGCGGGCGAGTTCGTCCGCATTGGCGGCAACGGCGTCGCGCTCCCACTCATTAAGGCCGCGCAGCACAAGCTTGAAGCGGTTCTCGTCAATGAATGCCGCAGTCAGTGGACGGGAGGACTTGCCGGCAAAGCTGAGGCTGAATCGCTCGTCCGAGATCTCCGACGAAAGAGGTTTTTCGCTGGAGAACAACTGGGAGGCTTCGGCGTGCTTATCCTTGAGGCCGCTGGCGGAAAGCTGCTTCGGCCGCAGCCCTGCCCGGCGCGCGATGATCTCCAGCGCCTCCATGGTGCTCAGGGACCGCTTTTCCAGCCGGTAGACGAAGTAGCGTCCCTCGGCTTCGGGCGTGAAGTTGCTGACTTCTTCGACAATGAAATCAGAAGGAACCTGGCGCAGTTTCATGGAGCACCCGTAAGGGGCGCCATATATGTCGCCCCCGGGCATCAAACGCAACCTACTTCGCGAGCTTCTTGGCGCTTTCGAGAAGTTTCAGGGCAGCCCCATTGGGTTGTGCCGGGGCCAGGGTGTTCTCGCTGTAGCGTTGCAGAGCATCGCGAGCCTCGGCAAAGCTCCGCCTGGCGTACTGAATGGCCCCTAAAAGCAACCATGGTTTGTCGCTCAAGGGGCGCTGCTCGCAGGTCTGGCGCAGGGTGTCAAAGTGTCGTGTGAATTCGGCCCCATCCGCGTAGGCACCGGCGAGGGGCAAGCTGTAGGCCTCGGCCCCAAGCGCCTCGATCTGCTGTGCCGCAAGGAGTTGCTCCAGGGCCGCGCAGGCCCGTTCGTAGTCGGCCAGGGCGAAGTTGACCTTGAGCAGGCAGAGCGGTATGTCCTTCAACGCGGGATCGAGTTCGGCGGCCGCGAGGTACTTGCCGCGGGCTGCTTCGTATTGCCGGTCTCTGAATAGACGCTCCGCTTCACCCAACACGATGCGCGGGTTGGCAACTTCGGGAGTCCGAGGTACTTCGGCGTCCGCGTCATACCGGGCCTGTCCGAGCAACCGGTTCAACTCCTGAAGCGTCACGTTGCGGGGCTCGGCACGAAGCGCTACAGCAAGATTCGTTCGAGCACTGGAGAATCGACCTTCACTGATGTCGCAGGCTGCCAGCAACAGGCGAGGCAAGGCGGCAATCTGGTCCGTGTTCCGCGCGGCTATGACGGGCCGCTTCCAGGCCTCGTAATCGGACTCGCGCTCGAAAAGGGGCCGCAATGCGGCAAGCTTCATGCGCTCGGCTTCCGGAGCGCGCAGGAACCACGCCTGGTAGGCAGTGGCGGCATCGATCAGTTCACCCCGCCCCACCAGGGCGACAAAGAGCAGGTGGAACACGTTGAGGTCCTTCTGGTCCTCGCTTACCAGCGGTTCAAGCAGTCGCAAAGCTCCATCGTAGTCCAGCCTGCGAATGGACTTTCGGGCATCGTCGATGGTGCCGGCCAGTGAAGGGGCGGGTTTCTCTTCGGGAGGCTTCGGGGGCTCCTGCCTGTCGGGTTTTGGCGGCTGCGGTCTCACGTCGAGGGGATCATCCTCAAGCTTGCGGCTTTCCATGTAGTCAAGCAGCGGCCGCGCGAGGTTGTCCAGGCGGCTCTCGATCAGAAGGGCCAGCGCCGCGTTGCGGGCGCTTTCGTAGTAGCCTGCCGCAAACCAGAGCAGGCATGCTAACCGCGTTCGTGCCGCCGTCGGCTTCACGGGACCGCTGGTCGATTCAAGACGCCGGGCGGCCAGGGCCAGTGGAGCGGCGGCGGGGCGGGCGTCAGCGATCCATTGCAGCAAGGTAGCCGGACTGGTCAGTTCATCTGCGATGTGGGCAAATCGCAGTGCCATGAGGTCGTCGCCGTCAGCCGCGAGACTTACGGCAAGGCCAGCATAGGCCAGACCATGACGGGGTCGGTCCATGGCTGAGCAGATGAAGAAGCGGGCCGCCTCATCGAAGGCCGCCGACTGCATGTGTCGCGTTGCCCGGCTCATGCTGCGGTCGATGGCCAGGGCTACGTCAATGGCTGCCAGCAGGTCCGTAACCTGGCCGTCCGTTCCCGCTAGCTCTTCGGCGCGGAGCAACGCCAGGCGTGCGCGACTCATGTCGCGGTCAAGGAGCAGCAAGGCTCCGGTGAGGAAGCAAAGTTCGGCGTTACTGGCCGCAGGCGTTGCCAACTCCAGCAGCCGCGGGTTGACATCCGCGGGCGGGACTCGTTCACGCAACAACGCGCTGCGGGAAAGCACCGAGAGATCCTGCGCGAGGGCGCGACGCATGTGCCTGGCTGAGTCGCCGAACTGGGCAAGCCAGAAAAGCGTCAGGCTCATTTGCAGGTTTTCATCTGCGCCCAGGGGCTGTGCCTTGAGCGCGGCCAGCCCTCGTTCAAGTGCGGCACCGTTCATACCCCGCGCAAGGGCTGCCTGGGCATCGATCAGGGCCGTTCCCGTGCGGGTGGCAGGGCCTTCCGCCTGCAGGCACCCGGCAAACAGACCCAGCGCTCCCAGGATCGGGAGCGCCAGGCGTTGGAAACGGCTCTGAAAAGAGGCCACGTTACTTGCCGCCAGCCGCGCCGGCCTTGGCCTTCTTCTGCTGGTTGGCCGTGGCGGCATTCATGAGTTCAGCCTCCAGCTTGTTATCCCGGCTCATCTCGCTCCAGCCGCGTCCGCCGTGCAGCGTGTGTCCCCCGGTTGCCTCGCCGTAGCTCTGCCCCGTGTAGACCTCGCGGCGCGCTACGATAAGCGGCTCAAAGAAGCCATCAGCGTTCTTGCGGGGATAGGCGTCTACGCGCAGGCGCTGTTTGTCCAGCCCCACGGCCTTCACCGGGCTGATGTACTGCCAGCGTTCGAACTGCTGCTCATGGCCGTCGAGAAGGAAAACATTCTCCTTTCCGAACTTGGCCACCATGGCGTCGCGGATGGCGTTGTCCACAGTGACGTAATCGTCGCCGTGAACGCCATCCAGCGCGTAATAGACGTCGTCCTGGAAGAAAGTGCAGCCGGAAAGCGCCAAAGCGCCCATGGCCGCCAGACAGAGAACAAGTCGCTTCATTGGGAAAGCTCCATTTACGGCCTGTAGGGGCGGCCGAGAGCAGTTCCGGGGCTTCAATAAGCGTACCCCGCAAAAGGCTTTATGCAAGGAGCTTGGGGTGACTTTGCGTTACCAGAGCTGGCTTGAGGCCCATTACGAGTAACGCTCCTCTTTCCATGGGTCGCCGTGGTTATGGTAGCCGCGCACCTCCCAGAAGCCCCGTTTGTCTTTGAGCATGAACTCGATGCCTTTGACCCACTTGGCGCTCTTCCAAGCATACAGGGACGGAATCCAACCCCTCACGGGACCTCCATGAATGCGCTCCAGTGGGGCACCACCCCATGAGTGGATCAACATGGCCTGGGGGTCTTCGTTGAGATCTTTGAGCGGGACGTTGGTGGAGTAGCCATCATAGCTGTGAAACATGACATGGGTGGCATGGGGGTCGGCTTTGACGGCGGCCATGAAGTCCGACCAAAGTACGCCCTCCACTCTGGAATCGAAGATCGACCAGCTCGTGACGCAGTGAAAGTCCGTGGTCAGTTTGGTCTGGGGCAGCTTCAGGAAGTCGGCCCATGAAAAGACCTGACGTTGAGCAGCCCCCAAGACCTCCAGCATCCACTCATTTACGGGGATTTCGGGCTGAAGGCCAAGATCAAGCACCGGCCAGCCACTGACGAGGCGCTGACCCGCCGGCAGTCGGTCACGCTGATGAGGGGAGTCGTGGCCGGTGCCGATGCCTTTGGCCGCCTTGTCTCGCGCCAGCTTCTGCTTTGCGTCGATCAGCTTCTCGTTGGGTTGGCTCATGGGGACAGTGTAGTCGCAATGGCACGCCCCGAAAAGCAGCCAAAATGGGGACTCGCAGCTTTAGGGTTTGCGCCAGTCCATGACCACAAATATCGGGACGCGCATGTTGTCGCCAAGCTGAGGTCGTTCCTTGACCGCCTGGGGAGTGGGCAGAGGCTCAATGAACTCGCGCAAATTGAAGCCGGCATCAAAGAATGCCCGCATGATGTGGGCCATAGGCCGGTGATACTGCCGAATCTCGATGCCCTTCCAGCGCGCGATGTTGGGGTATTCGTCTGGGTAGCGATCCACGGGAAAGTGCATCTTCTGGCCCTTGCGGTCGCGGTGCCAGCCGCTTGGCGAGGTCGTGGCAAATGGCTGGAGGTTGGCAAGAATCACCCGGCCGCCCGGCTTGAGCACTCGAGCTTTCTCGCGAATGGCCGCGCGGTAGTCAGCAATGTCCACCAGCGCAACGTAGCTGATAACGAGGTCGAAGACGCAGTCGCCAAAGGGAAGTCTGGCCGCATCTCCGCTCTCATATCGACCGTGGGGGTCGCGCTTGCGTGCTTCTTCGAGCAGTCGCGAAGTGGGCTCCAGGCCCGTGACGACCGCACCGCGTTCCGACAACATGCGGCAGAATCGCCCCTCACCGCAGCCGACGTCCAGAACCCTCAGGCCCTGCACGTCGCCGCAGAGTTTGAGCATGACCGGATCCAGCAGGTGTGTGCGGTTGGCGTCCCCTTCATCCACGAAGCGTATCCAAGCCTCCGCCGACCGGTTCCAGCCCCCGCTTGGGTCATTTCGCATGGAAGCAGTATATCCAGAACGGGCCACTTGCTGCTTTCGCCCGGGCCGCCAAAGCGCATAATCCGCGCCAATGGTTGCGGGTACGAGGGGTGCCAATTGAAGCGTGCACTGGTCTATGGGGCGTTGCTGATCATTCTCGCGGCCGGCACAGGCGCCCTGTTGTTTAACCTGTTCAAGGCCACCCGTGTGGACGTGGCCCGGGTCACTCGTGGTCCCGCCGTGGCAACGGTTTACGCTACGGGCTTTGTGGAAGCGAAGGAGCGCCGCTCACTTAAGCCCTCGCGAGCCGGCATCGTGGACCGGATTCTGGTGAGCGAAGGCTCGGAGGTGAAGGCCGGTAGCCTGCTGGTCGTCATGCGCGATAGCGCGCTTCAGGCGCGTCAGCAGGCCGCGCAGGCCCAGGTTCAGGCGCTTCGCGAGAAGCTGGCGCCTGACAGCAGCTACCGCAAGAGCTGGGAGGCGCGCATCGCTGAACTGAGTCGCACCGCCCAGCAGGCGCGGGAGCGTGCCGAGCGCCTGAAGAAACAGCTTGGGGCCGGAGGCGTCTCGCGCGACGACTTTGACGAAGCTGAGGCAAGGGCAGTGGCGGCCGAAGAGCGCCTGGTAACCATGCGGCGCGACGCAGAACAGACCCTGTCTGACCTCGCCAGCAGCCTGTCGGTCGCGCAGGCAGATCTGGATGTTGTGGCAGCCCAGGAACGTGACAACCGTGTGCTTTCGCCAATTGACGGTGTCGTGCTGGCAGTTCATGTCGAAGAGGGTGAGTTCGCGGGTCTGGATCGCGAACTCGTGAAGGTGGGCGATCTTCGGCAGCTCATCATTGAGGGGGAGGTGAACGAAGACGACATCTCGGGAGTAAGGGTCGGTGCCGAGGTGCTGACGCGCCTCGCGGGCTACGACGAGACTCTGGTCAAAGGGCGGGTCTATGAGATCCTGCCCGACGCCCTGCGTGCCACCAAGAGCTACCTGGTTCGGTGCAGCTTCGTGGATGCGGAGTTTGTACCTGCCGGCGAACTCAAACTGGCGGGTCGCACGCGCATCCATGACGACATCGAGCCGTTCTCAGGCATGACGGCGGAGCTGGGCATCGTAACCCGCCGTGTGGAGAGCACACTGGTGGTGCCGCGCACCGCCTTGACCGTGAATGGCAGTGTGTTTGTGGTTGACGGCGCGACCGTGCGCGAGGTCAAGGTGACGACAGGTGTGCAGAACTTCAACGTGGTTGAGGCCAAGAGCGGGCTCAATGAGGGTGATGTGGTCGCAGTGAGTGAAGTGGCAAATCTCAAGGACGGAGCCAGGGTCATCCCCCGGCAGTAGCTCGGAGAATCATGGGTCTCAAGGTTCTGCTCCTGATTGCGCGGCGCCACCTGTTCCACAATCTGTTCAGGACAGGGGTGAGCGTTTCCGGCGTAGCCATCGGCGTCACGTTCATGGTGATGCTGTCTGCCCTCATGACAGGGTTTGAAACGAAGTTCGTGCGCGAGACCATCGAGAGCAGCCCCCACGTCACGATCTACGACGAATACCGCGGCCAGACCGATGAGTTCGCCGCCTGGGCGAGTCGGCAGATGGGCGGGGTGGCCCGTGTCGACAGTGCAAGGCCGCGCGAAACCGTGCGCCGCATCAAGAAGCCTCTCGAGATCCTGAAGGCTCTTCGCGCCTTGCCTGAAATTGCCGCATGCGCTCCCAACGTCACCGGCACGGCTATCATGAATTTCGGCACCCGCGAGCGCGGCATGAACCTTGTCGGCATCGTTCCGGAAGATCAGGAGGCCGTAAGTTCCCTCGACAAGTACATCCAGGATGCCCGCATCTACGACCTCTACGCTTCAGGGGGGGCGCTGCTGCTGGGGTATGGCGTGGCCGAAAAACTGGGTGCCAAGAAGGGTGATACGGTTTCCATCAAGCTGCGCAACGGCGACAGCCGCGCGCTTCGCGTCATAGGCGTGTTCCGGACGGGCATCACGACGATTGACTATGCCCGAGGCTACACGTTGCTCTCCGTCGCGCAGCAATTGCTGGGCCTGGGCCGCGATGTGAACCAGATTGTGGTTCGCCTTCACGACTACTCCAGCGCGCGCGCGGCGGCGTCAAAGATCGAACACCTCGTTCGCTATCGCACCGAAAGCTGGCAGGAGGCCAACGAGAACTTCCTGAGCATTTTCGTGATCCAGCAGATCATCACCTACCTGGTGACCGGCGGCATCATGATTGTCGCCGCCTTCGGCATCCTGAACGTCCTGATCATGCTGGTCATGGAGAAGCTGCCCGAGATCGCCATGCTCAAAAGCATGGGTTTCACGGCCTTCGACATCACACTGGTGTTTCTGCTCGAAGGTCTGGCCATTGGTGCCTTGGGAGTACTGGTCGGCTGCGTGCTCGGCTACTACCTGACTGAGTTCGTGGGATCGCTGCCCATCAAGCAGACCGGGCTGGTTGAAAGTGAGCACCTGGTCATGAACAACGTGCCGAGGCTCTACATCGTCGCCGGCGCAGCGGCCCTGGCTTGCACGGTGCTGGCGTCGGTGCTGCCTGCCTTGAGAGCCGGACGCCTTGACCCCGTGGTCACCCTCCGGGGGCACGCATGAGCCTGGACGCCACAAGGGAGCGCGGCAAGCCTGTCCTGCAGCTGGTGAATCTCGTGCGCGTGCTGGGCGAAGGCGAAACCGCGACTGAGGTGCTGCACGGCTTGAATCTGACGGTAACGCAGGGCGAGTTCTGCGCGATCGTAGGCCCCTCGGGCAGCGGCAAGTCGACCTTGATGTACCTGCTGGGCGCTCTGGACAAACCGACTGCTGGCCAGGTCATCATCGACGGCTCTGACGTTTCGACTCTCGATGACGACGGCCTGGCGCGCCTGCGCAACGAGAAGCTGGGTTTCATTTTCCAGTTCCACTACCTGTTGCCGGAGTTCTCCGCACTGGAGAACGTGATGATGCCGATGTTCAAGCTGGGAGTTCCGGCGGCCGATGCCCGGGAACGTGCCCAATTGCTCCTAGATCAGCTCGGCATCGGCCCCAAGAGCCATCGCACGCCCGGCCGCCTGTCCGGAGGCGAGCAGCAGCGGGTAGCCGTTGCGCGCTCGCTTGCCAACCAGCCCTTGATAGTTCTGGGTGATGAACCCACGGGGAACCTTGACACCGTCAACAGCGACAATGTCTTTGCCATCTTTGAAACACTGGCGCGCGAGCAGCATCAGACTATCGTTGTGGTCACCCACGACCTTGACCAGGCGGCCCGTACGGACCGGATTATTCGTATCGTGGACGGCCGGATAGTCGATGATGGTCCGACACAAGACGTGCTGGAGCGAGTCGAGCGCGAGGAAGCCGATCGAAGGAGCGCGTTGAAGTCGCATGCCTGACAACCCCCAACGCCCAGACGCGGGAGACAACATCCCGACCCGCGAGATCCCGCCCACGCAGTCTGACGGCCTGGACGCCGCGGAGATATCCGCGCACGCCCGAGCCGCCCAGACGCGGAAGGCCGCCGCTCGATCCCTGGAGGGTGATGATGCCGCGACGCGCGAAGTGCCCATGCTGAAGGAGGAGTGGCGGGAGCGGGCTTCAGCGGCAGCACGGGCTATCAGCGGCGATGAGCCGGTGGACGTCATCGATGGGGCCCATGCCCAGCCTGAGAACATTCCGACGGCCTTTATCGCGCCTCCCGCTCCTGCGCGGGCATCCGGCAGTACCGTGTATGAATTGCCCGTCGATGACACCTTGATGGTGGCGGTGCGCGACGCCATGGATGCGGCGCGCGGCGCGCAGCCGGCGTGGCGTGCGCTGCGCTTTGAGCAGCGTCTCCCGTTTCTGGACGGCTTGCGGCAGGAAATGGTGGATCGGCGCGGCGACTACGTTCCATCGCTGGCGAGCTTGTCCGGCCGGCCGATGGTGGAGATGTTGACCGGCGAGTACCTGCCTGTGCTGGAGCAGCTTCGCTCTCTCGCCGCAACAGTTCCGCCACTGCTGGCCGAGAAAAACGTCGAGATTGCCAATCCGGTGTATCCGGACGTCTCCCTGCGCATGGTGCCGCAGCCGTACGGTGTCGTGGTGGCAGCTGTTGCCTTTGGGCCGGTTTTCGGTCAGTGCATGAGCCTTGTTGTCGATGCGCTGGCGACCGGTAACGCGGTGGTGGTCGTGTGCGATGAAGAGCGTCCGCGTATCGCGGACCTCATGGAGAAGATGCTCGAGCGGGCAAAGTTCCCCAAGGGACTCGTGCGCGTGCTGACGGGCGGCCCCCGCGCGATGAAGTCGCTCATCGAGCGCCGCCCCGACAAATTCTTCTTCCGCGGCTTTCAGGAGCTGGGGGCCGAACTCGCCCAATACTGTGCGTTGCGCGGCATTGATTTCAGTCTGGGCGTCAGCAGCAAGGACATCCTGCTGGTGCTTGAGGGGGCTGACCTGCCCAGGGCGGCCCAGGCTGCGGTTTGGGCGGCTTTTGCCGGCGGAGGCATGACAGGGGGGGCCGCCGAGCGCATCGTGGTTCACGCTCCTCTTTATGACGAGTTTCGCGTGCACTTCATGGAAGCGACGCGCACGATGAACAGTCATCACGCGCAGTTGGCCGACATTCGCAATGCCCTGGACGAACGCCGTGTCAAGGAACTCCTCACGGATGCCATGGCCCAGGGCGCGAGAGTCACTCATCCGGCCGGAGAGAGTCCGGGAAAGTGGATTCTCTGGCGCCCGGCCGTCGTAGAAGGACTGGGCGCCAATACCCGTCTGGCGCGCGAGCAGGCGTTGGCTCCGGTATGCACGCTTTACCGCACCGAAGATGCGGTGTACGAGGTTCGCAAGCTCCTGGGTGAAGCGCCCGCGGCCACGCTCAACGTGCTGGGCACTCCGCGCAAAGGCGAGTGGGAACAACTCCTGGCGCTGAATGTGGCCACGCTGACGCTCAACGAGCCCGCGGTGGGCCCCGGTGCCTGGATTGGCGGCGGGCCCTCCGGCACCCTGGTTAACCAGAGCCACTGCGGGCCCCAGCACATGCTGCGCCTGCGGCAGGTTGTTGAAAATGATTTCGGAGAACTGGGACGCGTCGGCTTCTTTCCCTACACCGACGACAAGGCCCAGGCCCTCATGGACGCCATGCCCGCCTTCTTTGACACGAGGCCTTTTCTCAGGGCCAGGCAGCGCTTCAATCTGCTGTTCAAGCCCGCGGCGCGCCGCCTGATCGAAAGAGGCGAGTAGCGGGGTGCCTCCGCACCGCTCCTACAACCCCCCGAAGAAGGGGCGTCTCGCCAGCTCAGCGGCTTTGGGGCGCCCACCTTCAACGCCGCTTTTGCGCACAATCACGTACGGGCCCGCCACGACGCCATCAAGGCCCTGGTCGCGCCAGCTCTCTTTGGCGTCGGCCAGCGTGCGCACAAGCACCCCCCGGCGAGTCAGCCATGGCGCGCACAGTAACGGCGTGCGGCCCATGGTTTTGCGAAAGGCCTTGATTACAGCAGCCGTTGCGGGGTCGGCAGCTTCAACGGTCACCTGGACCGGAACGGCCCCGGAACTGCTCATGGTCATGGGCCAGCCCATGTTGCGCCTCGGCGTCAGCCAATATTCACCCTGCATGCCCCGGGGCACCTTGTCCGCATCTTCAAACAGGCTGTCGAGTTCACTGTCCAGTACGGCAGCAGGCACCTCAAGCCAGAATACGTCAGGGCGCAGAAGCTGGGCGGCGGCGCGACGAACTTCAGGCAGGTCGCCCCGACCCAGTAGAGACCGGTTGCCGAAACCCGAACGCGACAGATCAACGCGCCCGCGGATGCGCCCCAGCAGAGCCCCGCCAGCGACCAACTCCGCCGTGCGGGCTTCAACGTCGTCCGGCCGGTCCACCCAGACATCGCCGGCCTGCTGTTCGGCGCGGGCAAAGTCGGCACATTCGGATTCGCTGGCATCAGCGCCCAGCCAGGGCTGGCCCAGGGGCAACACGTGCTCAACGCCGAACTTCTCGGCGACGGCCATTATGGCTGCCCCCGCGGCATTGCCCGCATCCGTAGGGATGGGACTGATGCCGAGGGTGCGGACGTGATTGCCGCGAGCCAGCGCGGGGTAAAGCGAACGAAGGCCGAATATGCTGCCGGTCAAGGCCACGTTTTCGCAGGCGGTCTTGAGAGCACAGCGATCAATCCATTGCGCCAGAAAATCCTGGAGAAAGAGCCGCGTGGCTCCGGCGATGTGGTCAAAGCGCCGACGGCGCAGGTGGCTGCGCAGAAACTCCACGCAGTTACCGGTTTCCGGCATGTTTCCCGTGCGGCGCCAGTTGAGAGGCAGCAGGGGGTCGAACTCAAACAGAATGGACAGGCGCTTGAGCACCTTGGCCAGTTGCGGTCCCTGTGCCATGCTGCCCAGTTCCATCAACAGGGGCTCGTCGCGCTCCGGCACCATGCCCAGGAGATAGGTCACCGTCTCCACGAAGTTGCCAAGGCTGCTGTCGGCGGGAATGGTCGCTACACGGTCCAGCCTCCCGCCACGGCTGACGTGCACGCTGGCGCACATGGAGTCCCCGCTGCCCTCACAAACCAGCACAAGTACGCGGCCATCGGGTGAGCGTACCCCCGCTGCTGCCAGTGCAGCCTGGGCCAGGTGATGGTCAATGAAGGTGCTGCGGTCAGCCCGCAGGCCGGCCTTCTCCAGCGGCGAGAGGCGCTCTCGCCGGGAAACTACGGGCTCGCCGAAGGCCACCGCAACGCGCCAGAGCCGGCGGGTGGCTCCGCGGAACGTGCCGGACTCAGCAAACTGCTGCAGAAGTTCGCGGCGGGAGCGGGGCACCGGAAGGGTCAGGCCGGCATAGGCAATGACATCGATGCTGTCCGGCCTCAGGCGTTCCGTCGCAAGGATCTCGTCCAGCGCGCGCGCGGGAAAACCACTGACTTCAAAGGGCTCGTCGGAGTGATCGGCCTCAAAACCAATGCGCGTAAGCACGCCGTCGCGAAGCAGGGCTACACAGGGGTCGCGCCCGTCATGGATTCCGAGTACGTTCATACTGCATCAAGTATATTGCGCCAGGCACCACAAGGGAAACGGGGGACCTATGACTCTGCTGGGTGTGAACATCGATCATGTGGCCACGCTGCGCAACGCCCGCGGCGGACGCGAACCCGAGCCGGTGGCCGCAGCGGCCATCGCTGAGCAGCATGGCGCCGATCAGATAACGGTGCACCTGCGCGAGGATCGCCGGCACATCCGTGACCGGGACCTGCGCCTGCTGCGCGAAACCGTGCGCACGAAGCTGAACCTGGAAATGTCCGTCGCGCCCGAGGTGGTGCGGATCGCCTGTGACGTCAAGCCCGATCGCGTCACATTGGTCCCGGAGCGGCGTGAGGAAGTCACCACCGAAGGAGGCCTCGATTGCGTGAAACACCGCAAGGAGGTGGCCCGGGCCCTTGAGAAGTTGCGCAAGCACAATATCGCTGTCAGCCTGTTTCTGGATCCGGAGAAGCCGCAACTGGTTGCCGCCCACGAGCTCGGCGCGGACATGGTTGAGATTCACACCGGCGCCTACGCCAACGCAAGGAGCGCGCGCGTCGCCGAAAAGGAGCTCGGGCGCATTGAGCAGGCGGTCTATGACCTGGCGAGCCTTTCAATTACTCCGGCCGCAGGCCACGGACTCGACTACTGGAACATCACACCGCTGGTCGCGCGATTTGAGTACCCGCGACTGGCGGAGGTCAACATCGGGCACTCCATCATCAGTCGCGCCGTCTTCTGCGGATTAGGTCAGGCAGTAAAGGACATGAAGGACTTGATCATGCGGGCGGCCAGGACCTGATCAGGCTGTCCAGACAAGCCAAAGGCGCGGCGGGCCGCCTCCGAAAATGCTCCAGCAGGTCATTGAAAAAGTGGCGTCCGGCCATTTTTTCAACCCGGTTGGGCCGAAGCAAATTCGGCCCAACATTCATTCCAAGCGGCCCTACAGCCGACTGAAATGCGCAAGCCATCCATAGCTTCTTGCGTGAGCAGCACTGTTTCAACGGCCTGCTAGCGGCAGCTCGCACATAGCTCGACGGCCTTGCGTGTCCACCAACTGGGCCTGGCTTGCGATGCATAGCGGTTGAAGCACTCAATGGCCTGCTGGAACATTCGGGCTTTGCGATAGAGAGTTGCGGCGCCGTAGACGTAGATCATGTTTTCCGGAGCGCGGCGCATGGCATCTTCAAATGCTGGAAGCACCTGCTGTTGGAGCGCGGCTTCGTTCTGCGGATCGAGGAGCCAGCGCAATACGCCGCTGCGGAACGAGCGTTCGGCAGACGGTTGCCCGCGCTCGACTTCGTCGAGGCGAGCCTTGAGCTGACGGGATGGCAGTACGCGGTACTCGATTGGTACGATGGGTTCATCCTTGCGCGGGGCGACGTGCTGTTCGAACCATCCGCGCACTTCGCGCTCCAAGGCTTGGTCTCCCCTGGCTTCCCGCGTAATCCAGCACAGGTAGTCCCGGATCAGACTCATGCGCAACTTGAGATTCGAGACCTGGCCGACGTGCTGCCTGATCTCTCCCTGATAGCTGCGAAAGAGGCGCCGATCGTTGTAGGCTGCGTCTGTATCAAGGCGGTAGAGAACGGCGGCGTTGGCCACGCTCTCCAGCGGGGTTTTCAGCGTGTACTGCGGAATCACGAAGCGGTTACGGTCGGAGTCAAACACGCCGTCACCGATGCCGGGCGCCAGCAGCAGGGTGGGCTTTCCGAATCTCTTGACCCCTGCATTATTGAACAGATTGGGGTCGAACTCCTCGATCTCGCCCAGCGCCTGCAACAGGCTATCCGGGTCCACGCTCCGGGCCCCGGCCACCAGCGGCAAAGCGCACTCGGTGACGCGGGCGTGCTTGGCGCACAGGCGCATGAGGCCTCGAACGTTGCCCAATTCATGGATCAGAGCGTGGCGAACGTCAGCGGGCGTTGTCTGGTGAGCCGTGGTTTCCTCATCGCGAATCTGGGCTTCCAGCAGGCGGCGCTCGTTGCGCAACTCCAGCAGGTGATCCACGGTTGCGGTGACGGCGTCGCCCGCGGCTGCAATGGAGTCAGCGTTGAGGCACTCGGCGTTTGCTTCGCGCAGTTCCTTGTCCCGTGCGCGGCATTGTGCCTCCCGCTCCCGCGCCCGATCGAGGGATTCCACGATGAAATCGAGCTGGCGTCGGTTGCGGGTGTCTACCCTCGTGCCTTCGACATCACGCTCCTGGGCGGCGCGCAGATCTGCCAGCTCCGCCTCGAGCCGGCGTATCTCCTTGGTGGCTTCCGAGAGAGTGTTGTCGATGCGGGCCAGCTCTTCCTTGATGCCGCGCGCTTTGCGCGATAGCGGCTCGAGCACACGATTGATCTCAGTCTGGCGCTGGTCCATGTACTGCTTGACGGCCAGCCACTGCTTGCGCTCCTCGGCGGATTGCCAGCCTTCAGACTGATTGCGGTGCTCCATAACCTTGAACTCTTCGATACGTTCGTCGAGTTCACTGAACTGACGCAGCAGGTGCTGTGCCTGGGGTGAACTGCCCAGTGCCGTTGCCACCAACCGGTCGCGATACTTCACGCACTCGAGGTTGGCGTCGGGCCATTCCTCCAGTTCGCCGTTGACCGCATCGAGCTTCTGGCGGAGTTTGGCCAGAGTCTCAAGCCTCAAGGCGTCGCGATAAGCCGCGCGAACAGCGTCGTGCAGGAAATACAGGGGTTGGTCAGGCGCTGCGCGGACCTTCGACCACTGCCCGGCCAGAATCTTTGCGGCGCCCAGCAAGGGATGCTCGCAGATGCCGAAACTGATGAAGTCGCGATCAGCCTCGCTGATCTCGAATTCTCTGGGCAGGTCCTCGCGTACCATGCCCTCGGCCACGGCGCTCACATCCTGCCAGTAGACTGACTCGATCTGTTGCCGCAACTCGGCGGGGGTCTGTCCAGGTATGGCCGTATGGCCCGCCTGCTCGCGCTGATCGGCCTGGACGTAGCGGTCCAGCAGCTCCAGGAGAGCGGCATGCCGAAGGGTTGGCTGGCCGGTTGCCATGCTGTCACCCGTGCCTGCTAGGGGGCCTTTCTGGTGGCGACTGTCGCCTTGACGAGGGACTCCCGCGCCTTGGCCGCCAGTTCAAACCACTTCGTCAGTGGTTCGTTGAAGGCCAGCGCGATTTCGAGTTCCGTAAGGTAGGCACGCAGCCGCTGCAGCTCGCTCACGACGCGCTGGCGCTCTGCAAGCAGTACAGGATTCCACGTGGCCGGAGATGAAGTAGCCAGCCGTGTCATGTCCAGCAGTGCCGTACCGGCCAGGCCGGCGTCGCGGCCGGAGGCTGTCAGCATCAATGCCGTGGAAACGAGTTGAGGCAGGTGGCTGACCGTCACCATGGCTTCGTCATGGACTCGAGCATCCACTTCGCGCAGCACGGCCCCGGTGGACTCCATGACATCCTTGAACTCGCTGAGCCTGGCAGGAGGAACCGTGGACGCTTCGCAGATGGCCCAGGTCCGACCGCGGAACAGATCAGGTGAAGCCGCGCCAAACCCGCTCAACTCGCGCCCGGAGAGGGGATGCCCGCCAATGAACCAGGGACCCTGAGCGTCAGCGTAGAGTTTGCGGCCCACCTGGCAGATCTCACGCTTGAGGGCGCTGACATCGCTGAGGATACAGCCGGGTTTCAGCATCGAGCGAAGCTGCAACAGCAGGTCCAGGTTTGCGGGCTGCGGCGCGCACAGGAAGACATAGTCGGCGTCCTTGACGGCATCTTTGATGCGCCGTGTGTCAAAGAGTGACGAAAACAGGCCGGCACTCTTAGGCTGGTCGAGACGGCCTTTGACATCGACCCCAAGCAGGTTCATGCGGGGCCAGCGCGACTTCAGTGCCATGGCCAGAGAGCCACCGATGAGCCCCAGCCCCGCGACGGCCACGACTGGCGCCTCCTTGGCCACCCGGGAGGTGATGCGGCCGGTCTTTCTGGTGCGCGGCTGTCCCTTTTCTCGCGAGTTAGCCACGGCCCGCCTTTCGCTTGAGTTTGCGCGTCTGAGTGCGCGTTACTTCGAGAATCTTCCTCATAACTGCCTGAACCGACCGCCGCTCCAGGGGTGCCAGAACCCGGGCGGCGGCCGTCTGGATGATCGCAGCCTCACGCCGAAGGTCCCGCAGGGGCAGGCCCAGTGCAAGCTTGCGTGAGGCAACCGTGAGCGACAGGGCCATGCGCCTGGCGAGCAACCGCTGGATCTGCGCGTCCAGGCCGTCAATGGTCGCCCGCAACGGCTGAATCTCGGCGGGCGACGCAACCCTGACGCCTGGCTTGCCGGTGCCTTTGCCAGCCTGACTAACCCTGCGCCGGCGCCGCGCCGGAGGAATCGCCCTTCTTCTCTTCACTGGCTTTGGGTTCATCCTTGCTTTCCGATTCGGCCTTGTCGTCCTCGAAGTCCTTGGCGTCGGGTTCTGCCGCGCCGTCTTCCCTTTCCGCGATCTTGTCTGCCTCCTCGCTTTCCTCTGCCGTGAGGTCGTAAAGGCCCTCGCGGCCGCGTTTCTCAAACACAAGGAGGATGGGCGAAGCAATGAACACCGAGGCGAAGGTACCCATGATCACGCCCACGAAGATCGCAAAGGCGAACCCCCGCAGCAGGGGCCCGCCAAGGATCATCATGATGAGGGTGGAGGTCAGGGTGGTTCCGCCGGTCATGACCGTTCGGGTCAACATCTGGTTGGCCGACTGGTTGATGATGTCCCTCAGCGGCGTCTTGCCGCCTGTGGCCAGTCGATCCGCCCGCAGCAGCTCGCGGATACGGTCAAAGTTCACGATCGTGTCGTTGATGGCATAGCCGATAACCGTCAGAAGCGCAGCCACGATGATCAGGTCCACCTTCATGTCGGCGCCGAGCATGTCCGCCACGCCGATGGCCGCCAGCGTCACCAGCACGTCGAAACCTAGCGCCACGATTGCAGCCAGGCCCCACGCCATGCCGGCAAAGCGCACACGAATGTACACCACCAGCACGATCAGCGCGGCGACGATGGCGAGCAGGGCGCGCCACTGGGTTTCGCCGGCCACAGCCGCGCCGATGGTGGTCGACATCAGAAACGGCTGGCTGATGTAGACGCCCTTGACATCAGGGGTGTTCTGGAGCCAGGCCGCCAACTCTTCCCTGAGATTGCCGTCGAGGGCGGCAAAGCTGGTGTTGGATGTGATGTCGGGCGAGTAGGTGACTTCCGCCGAACGCAGGTTGAACTCGGCGGTTTTGCCGTCTTTCACATTCCTGGGCGTAACGGTCAGCGTGCCCAAAGCCGTGATCTTGGCCTGAATGGCTGCCGCCGCCTGGTTCAGCAGTTCAGTGGAGACCGGCGCGCTGAGCGTGACATCGACCTCCAGGCTGCCGCGCGTGACGATCACGGAAGGCAGCGCCACATCATCGGTGGCGAGGAGAACGCGGTCCGCGTCCTCTTTGAACAACCTGCGCAGGGCACGCTGGAACGCGTCGCGTTTGCGGCCCATGTCGGCGCTGTCCGTCACCGGAAGCTTGAGAATCGTGATGGTGTAAGTCTGGGTCAGGCCATCGGCGCTGGTGGTCGCGGTGCCGGGCACCACCTGAGCATCGGCTCCTCCAAGCACTTCGCCAAACCACTCCTGCTTCTTGGTGATGGGGGCGTCTTCCTTGCCGTTCCAGGAGCGCTCGGCAATCTTCCAGGGTTTGTCTTTGATGTCCTTGTTGCGCTCGGCGGTCTCGGCGTCCTTCCACTTCCACTGCACCTCACCCGTGAGGCTGATCTCGCGGGCATCGGAGGGCCGGCTGACCCAGCCGGAGCTCTGAAGCTGACCACCGAAGACATCGAGAATGTCCTTCTTGAGCTGGTCGTTGATGACCTTCGGGTCCTCGGCTTCCCACTCGTCGCGCATGGGGAAGCGCAGATCAAATCGGGTGGCCTTGGTACCGGCGAGTTCGCCGAACCCGAAGATGGGCTGCACGTCGGCCTCAGCATACTTGGGCGCACCCTTGTCGTTCTTGGCCTCGAGCAGCCTGCTTCGCACCGTGTCAGCCTCAGACTCCTCCTTGAACTGAACACGGAAAGCGTGGCCACCGCGGAACTCCATGCCAAGCACCGAGGACCCGAGGCTGATCAGAAGCAGGGTTCCAGCAATACCGAGCACTGCCGTGACGGGGATGGCCATCTTCATGTACTTCACGAAATCGATGTTGCGGTTTTCCAGGAAGCTCAGGTCAGCCATACCAAAGCGAATGTCGCGCTTGATGCCGATGACGCCCAGCACCATGGCTTTGTAGGCCGGGATGTTGGCGTACAGCGTGGCGACGATGCCGATGGCGACGGTGAGGGCAAAGCCCTGAACCGGGCCCGATCCCACTTTGAACAGGATCAGTGCCGTCAGCAGGGTCGTGATGTTCGAGTCAATGATGGCCGAAAAGGCATTCTTAAAGCCTTCTTCGGCGGCGGCACGCGCGCTCATGCCCTTCTTGAGTTCCTCGCGCATTCGTTCATTGATCAGGATGTTGCCGTCAATGGCCATGCCGAAAGTCAGCACGAGGCCCGCAATACCCGGCAAGGTCAAGGTGCCGAGACCGGCAGCCATGGCACCCATGATCAGGATTACGATCATCAGCAGGTTGAAGATGACCAGCACGCCCAGCGCGCGGTACAGCCAGATGGCGAAGAGAAACACGAAGATCGCGGCCACCACGAAACTCCACACGCCCTGCTGAATGGCTTCGGCGCCTTCGCTGGGACCCACGCTCTCCTCGCCCTCCAACTCCAGCTTTACGTTGAGGGAGCCGGACTTGAGAACGTTGATCAAGGCGTCGCGCTCGTCGCGCGTGAAGCTGCCGCTGACCTGTACACTGCCGGAGATCACGCCCTCGATGCTGTATGCGCCGTAAACCTTCTCGTCGATCAGATTGGCCACGAGGCGCGGGTCACGGGTGTTCTTGTTGTGCTTCTTTGTCAGATCCTCGAACTTGGCAACAGCCAGGCCCTTGAAGGAGAAAGACACGGCAAGTTTTCCCTGATCGCTGACGCTGGCTTCGATGTTCTCAATGTCTTTGCCGCTGAGGTCCCAGGGATCGATAACCTGGACGAGGACGTAGGACTTGCCGCCAAGTTCCTTCATGTTGGAAATCTTCGCGTTGGCGGGGTCCAGAACCTCCAGCCACTTGTACTTGTAACCTTCGTCCTTGGGCAACTGGGGCGGGTTGAGACGCGTGAATTCGGCCTTGTCGGGTGCCAGCACGCGGATTTCGAGCTTGCCCGTCGTCTCCAGCAGGTCCTTGTATCGCTGGGTTTCACCCGCCGTGGCAAATCTGGGAAGCTTGACCTCGACGCGGTCATCACCCAGGGGAGTGATGCTCAACTCCGTGATGCCGGAAGTTCCCAGGCGGCGGTAGAGCGTCTCGATGGTGGGGCCGGAGAGCGCCTTGTCTGTCTTGCGCTTCGACGCTGCGCTCCAGGTGCTGTAGCGTTTCCGCGCGGCTTCGACGCGGCCTTCGTCGAAGAGGCCAGCGGTCTTGAGCAGGTCGAAGTCGTCGCTTTCATCGGAACTTTCGCGAACGGTGAAAGCCCCCGGTTTGAGGGGGCCGCCGTTGATGAGGTCTCCGAATCTGCGCGCGGCCTCAGGGTTCAACTGACTGGTCTTGCCCTTCAGGGGTTCCAGCAGTTCGCGCAGGGCCTGCTCTGCGTCCGTCAGGTCCTGCTGGACGAGCTTGTAGCGCAGCGAGCTGCCGCCGGCGAGGTCCTGTCCGAGGTTCCACTTGTAGGCGTGAAGCGGCCACTGGAAGCGGTCACCCGGCTCCGGCGAGGGCTTGGGAATGGCCAGGTAGATGGCAATGATCAGAAGAAGCAGTGGGTGCCACTTGCGGATGAAGTCAGTCATGAATCAACCTTGGGAACATGCGCGATGCTCGGCAAGTTGCCGGCGCTCGAGGAAATTGGTCAGACAGTCAAGTAATCAGCGCAAGGCAACAGGCGGCGCACGCACGGGCTGGGCTGCCCGGCAGAACTGCGACGCCACGAGGTCCTGGAACGAAGCTGGGCCCGCCAGCGGTGGGGGGCGGGTGGATTGCGGCAGGGGCGTGCATGACAGAGCGGCCAAGGCCCCAAGGTATGCAGGCCCATCCGGAGTTGGACGGGGCGGAACGTAGCTTAGACTTGACCGTGCCAGGGCGGGTGCTGGGGTACCGAGAAACTGGGGAACAGCTCCGATCATTCTCAAGGTTTCGGCGCCCGAGGCCAGGTCCGACTTCAGTTCGGCCGCCAGGGGAGAATCCGGAGCGAGCGTCTCCAGCCTTTGCACGAGCTTCAGAGCCGTGACACTGTCCATCACCCTCAGAACGGCCATGCCGCCCACGTTGGCGCGGCAGAGGCTGACGATCTGCGGCAACCCCAGATATGAAACCGCCGCGGCGAGCAACATGGCCGCCAGCGGGAGTCTCGATATCCGGGGTGCGTGGGACACTTACTTCTTCTCCGCGGAAGGTTCGACGCTCTTGGTCTGCTCATCTACGACCTTTGCAACAGCGAGCAGGTTGTAGGTGAGAGCGACACGCTTGTTCTCATCCACGATCAGGACGACTTCGCGGTCTTCCTTGTTGACCTTGTCGATGCGGCCAAACAGCCCGGAGTTCAGCATGACCTTCTGGCCCTGCTTGAGGCTGTCCACCAGCTTCTCCTGCTCCTCGACCTGGCGCTTCTGGCTGCGGCGCATGAAGAACATGAACACAAAGAGGATCACGGCCATCAGAATGATGGGCCCTAACCCTTCCCAGCCGCCGGGCTGCTGGCCGCCCTCAGCCTGCGCCAGCAACATCAATGACTCGTCCAGTTGCATCGGATTCCTTGCTATGTCCGCCTGATGCCGGTCCTGCTCAGTTCCGCCGATCCGTTCAGCCGATTTCTAGAGCTTGCGTGCACGGGCTTCCACCAGGAAACCCTCAATCTGATCGCCCACCTTGATGTCGTCGTATCCGGCAAGCTGCATGCCGCACTCCAGACCCTCGCGTACTTCGGCGGCATCGTCCTTGACGCGCTTGAGGCTGGCCAGAGATCCCTGCCAGACGGGCACGCCGCCGCGAATGAGGCGAACGCGGCTGTCGCGGCGGATGAAGCCTTTGTGCATGTAGCAACCGGCCACCGTGCCGACCTTGGACAGCTTGAACACCTGGCGGATCTCGGCCGTTCCCTGGTAGGTTTCCACCAGTTCGGGCTCGAGCAGGCCCCCGAGGGCGTCGCGCAGCTCATCGATCAGCCGGTAAATGATTTCGTAGACGCGGACGTCGATGTGGTGGTTGTCGGCGAGCTCACGTGCCAGGGGATCCACACCGACATGGAAGCCGACTACGATGCCCTTGGCAGCTTCGGCCAGATGGACATCGTTGGTCGTGATGGCGCCCACGCCGGTATGAATGACCTTGATGCGAACTTCGTCGTGGGTGAGTTTGGCCAACTCCTGGCGCAGAGTCTCTACCGAGCCCTGTACGTCAGCCTTGAGCACAATGACCAGTTCCTTGACGCTTTGGCCCGCCTTGGCCTTGGACCAGTCTTCCAGAGAGAAGCCGCGGGTGCGTTCAAGTTCGCGCTCCTGGAGGCGCACCATGTTCGCAATCTCTGCCGCCTTCTTGATGTCCTTCATGCCGTGGAAACGTGAACCGGCTTCGGGCAGTTCGTCGAGGCCGGCCACCTCGACGGGCATACCGGGGCCGGCGGCCTGCACCATGTGCAGACCGTCGCCGCGGCTCACCTGCAGGGCGCGTACGCGGCCGTAGCCGTGACCCGCGACAATGACGTCGCCGCGCCTGAGGGTGCCTTCCTGAACGATGACTGTGGCCACAATGCCGCGGCCGATGTCGAGGTGAGCCTCCAGCACCGTACCGACGGCCGGCTTCTCGCGAACGGCCATCAGTTCCAGCAATTCGCTCATGTCGCTGAGGACCTGGAGCAACCTGTCAATGCCCTGCTTGGTTACCGAGCTGACCTCAACAATTTCTGTATTGCCACCCCAATCCGGGCTCATGAGGTTGAACTTGGCAAGCTGCTGCCGGACCTTCTGGAGATTGGCCTCGGGCTTGTCCACCTTGGTGATGGCGACCACGATTTCGACTTCGGCTGCCCGCGCGTGGTTGATGGCTTCCTCGGTCTGGGGCATGACGCCGTCGTCGGCGGAAACGACGATCACGGCGATATCCGTTACGTTGGCGCCGCGGGCGCGCATGGCCGTGAAGGCCTCATGGCCCGGCGTGTCGATGAAGGTAACCTGGACACGCTTTCCCTTCTCCGGGCGGCCGTCGTTTCCGGACACTGGAGTGAACTTGCCTTCGTTGATTTCCAGGTCGACACGGAACGCGCCGATATGCTGCGTGATGCCGCCGCTTTCCCCACTGACGCGGTCCATGGAGGCAATGGCATCAAGCAGGCTGGTCTTGCCGTGGTCCACGTGACCCATGATCGTGACCACAGGGGCGCGGGGCTCTTCCTGGCCGGCCGCCTCGCTGAAGGCCTGCAACTGCTCTTCAATGAGTTCTTCGGCGTCCTTGGGCTCGCGAACGGTAATCTCACGCTCGAAGATGATCCCGATCTGCTCGATGAGATCCTTGCTGAGCATGTCATTGATGCGGATGACCGGCAGGCCCTCGGCCAGCATGCGGGCCATGATTTCATTGCTCTTGATGCCCATGGCCTCGGACAACTGCCTGAGCGAGAGCGGCATGGACACGGCTACCGGTCCCGTGGGCACTTCCTGTTTGACCGGGACGGCTTCTTCGTCCTCACCGGACTTGCGCGAGCGCTTCTTCCCGCCCGCGCGCGGCCGGTCATAGCCGATTTCGTTAATGTCAAAGCGCTTGCGGCCGCTGCGCCCTGCGGCGGGTTTCAGACCGCCGGGCTTGGCACGGTTTGGCCACTCGTCTTCGGGAGGCGGGGGCGCTGCTTCGCCTGCGGGTTTGGCGGGCTTGCGCGCTGTGGTCGTGACCGGTCCCGTTTCCTTCTTGGGGATGACGGCGGTGGCCTTGTTGCCGGTGGGGGGAGCCGGTTGATATTGACTCTGTTCCGGGGTCACCTCGGCCTTGCGCTCTTCAGCGGTCTTGAAGCGCTGCTTGGCCATGGCCCGCAGCATGATTTCTTCATTGCCACTGAGGCCCTTGAAACCCTTGCGGCCGATCTCGATGCCGATGCTGCGCCCCATGTCTGTCAACTGCTTGAGATCGACGTTGAGTTCGTCGGCCAGGCGCAGGGGGCTTTCAAGCAGGCGCACTCGTTCCACCAGCGCATCATCGATGTCGTCGGCTGAAGAGAGCGAGAGCCCGAGAACCTTGCAGATCGGCTCAAGCTGATTGCTGCGGACCCGCAGGCGCAGCGCCATGGCGTCGAGGCGGCGCGTTTGAGCGTCGACCTCAGCCTGTTTGCGGGCCTGTTCGGCCTCGATGCGTGCCCTCTCGGCGCGTTCAGCCTCTTCCTCGGCGGCGCGACGGGCGGCTTCGGCTGCCTTCTTGGCCTGTTCAGCCTCCTGCTCCAGACGGACCTTCTCCAGGTCCTCCTTGCTGGCCGCCTTGGGCGGTTCGACGGGGGCGGGCTTGATGAACCCCAGGTGAACCTTGATGCGGTGAACCTCTTCCTCGGTGAGCTTCGTGACGGCCACGACCTTGCGGTCAATGCCGACAGCAGCCGCCGCGGACTGGAGGTCCTTCAGGGAAATCCCGAGTTCGGGATACACCTTGGCCGCGATGATGGTGGTGTTCGATTTTTCCGCCTGGTTTACTGCCATTGAGTTGCGCCGCTTCCGTGGTTCCGAAATAGGGGCAGAAACTCTAGCCTGCCCACCCTCTTGTCGCAACGGGGAGGGCTATCCCCTCGCACCTGAAGATCCGCTGGTCTTCCCGAAGATTTTTTCGCGCAGAATGGCCGTGTCGTCGCCCGCGACGCTGACGGTCGTGCCGTCCTCGGAGGGCTCCTCTTCCAGTTCCTGGCCCGGCTCGACAAAAGAATTGTCGGCGCGGCGTTGGGCGCCATCGGCATGGACCACGTCGTTGATGGTCTCGGCCGGGTCCGGATGGGCGGAAACGTGTTTGATGATGTTGGCCGCAATATCCAGCGACACGCCGGGAACTTTCATCAGCGCCTCGGGACCCGCTGCCGACATGTCGGCAAAACTGTCAAAGCCGCTGTTGAACAGCGACTCCGCCAGCATCTCGTCGATGCCTTCGATCATGCGGAACTTCGCCAGCGTCCGCTGTTTCCAGTCCTTCTCCTGGCTGACGGTCACGATATCGATGTCCCACTTGCAGAGACGGGCGGCCAGGCGCACGTTCTGACCGCGCTTGCCGATGCTGAGAGAGAGCTGGTCATCGGGCACCACCACACGGGCGCGCCGCGTGTCGTAGTCCAGAGTGATGCTGTCAACACGCGCGGGCTTCAGGGCATTGGTAATGAGCACCTCCGCCGACTCGTTCCAGCGGATGATGTCGATCTTCTCGTTGTTCAGCTCGTCGATGATGCCCTTGATACGTGAGCCGCGCACACCGACGCAGGCGCCGACCGCGTCCACCTTGCTGTCGTAGCTCACGACGGCGACCTTGCTGCGGTAGCCGGGCTCGCGGACGATGGCCTTGATCTCTATGATGCGCTCGCCGACCTCGGGTACTTCAAGCTCGAAGAGCTTCTTGACGAAGTCCGGGTGCGTGCGAGAAAGAATAATCTTCACCTTCTGGCCCTGCTTCTTCACATCCAGCACCAGGCCGCGCACGCGGTCGCCCACGTTGTAGCTTTCCGTCGGAACCTGCTCCTTGCGGGGGAAGAAGGCCTCAGCGTCGCCGAGGTTCACGACGTAGTTCGGGCCTTCCATGCGCTGGATCGTGCCGCTGCGGATTTCGCGGCGGTGCCCGCTGTACTTGTCGAAAAGGTTGTCGCGCTCGGCCTCCCGGTTCTTCTGCACGAAGATCTGCTTGAAGGTCTGGGCGGCGATGCGCCCGAGTTCCTCGATCTTCACATCCCGGGTGACTCCGTCGAAATCCGTCTCTTTGGCGGTAATATTGCCGTTGAGACGGTCGACCTTGACTTCAAGCCCGTCTGGGTTCTCTACGCGCTTGCGAAGCGCCACGATCATGGCGTCCTCGAGCGATTTGAAGACGATGTCTTTGTCGATGCCCTTGTCGCGAGCGATCATTTCGATGAAGCGGATAAGTTCAGTGCCGTTGATTTCCATGGCTGATTACTCGTGAGTCAAAATAAAAGAGCGGCCCATAGCCGCTCTCGGTCGCAATGCTGCACTTGAAAGCCGGAGGAGTGTAGCAACCCACCCGACGAGCTTCAACCCGGATGCCCGGGAATTTACCTTGCGCCGTCACCCCCTGCAGCGCAAGGTTCCGCTCCATGGCGAGCCGACTGGCTCCCCGCATTCGGCCAGCAGAACCCGCTCCAGGTCTGCAGCACTGCCATGCCGGCCTCGAATGACCACCACCTTGTCCTGGCTGGTCAGTCCGGAAACTACTTCAACATCCTTACGCGGCACACCCAGCACCTCCGCCAGCAGCTTGACCACCGCCTCGGTGGCCTTGCCACGCTCAGGCGCGGCGCGCACGCTGACCTTCAAAGCGCCTCCATAAGGGCCGGAAACCCGGTCATGGGAGCCCTTGGGGAGAACTCTGAGCCGCAAGGACAGGCCGTCGCGCGTGGGCTTGATTTCGAGGCGACTCATTTGCCCAGCACCCGCAGCAGGGCGTTCTGGATGTCCTGCACCTTGCGGCGCTGTTCCTCAAGATAGCGCTGGCCATCGGCCTCGAGGCCGTCGTGCGGCGCCATGGCGGCGAGGCCGCGCTCAAACTGCCACACGGCCGTGAAGTTTCCGCCAAGTGCAGCGTCCACAAAGCCGCGCTTGACGGCACTGTCATGGGCCCAGAACTCCTTGATGACGGTAAGCGCAGCCCGTGCGTCAAGGTATTGAGGCGTGACATCGTCGCGGCCCTGGCTTCCCACAAGGTCGATGAACGCCTGCCAGGAGCCCAACTCATGAGGCGCTTCGCTCAGGCGCCGTTCTGCCGCCCGCAGCCGGTCCCACTGGTTCTTCTCTTCCTTCAGCCAGTTTTCCAGGCGGCGCTTCTGGATGTTTCCCAGTGTTTCCTCAAAGCGACGGCTGGCAATGGCGCGCTCCAGATCGGCGATCACCGCTTCGCCTGCCTTGTGGGCACGTGACCAGGCCTTGTCGTAATCCGAGTCGTTGGGGCTGGCGGTGAAATGCTGCATGACCTCTGCCACCATGCGATAGAAATACTGCCTGCCGTTCTGCAGCCCGATCAGCGCGTCGCGGCCTTCGGCCCTTGCGCTTTTGACCTCTTCATCCGTGGGAATGTCCAGCTTCTTGAAGAGCTTGGAGGCTTCCTTGTAATCCCCGAGCTTCAGGGCGGTGTGGGCTGTAAGGAACGCGGCCAAGGCGGGGTTGACCTGGGAGATAGTCTTGCCCGACTCCTTCAGTTCAGAGCCCTTCTGCTTGTCGTAGGCTTCACGCAATTCCTTGAAGCGCGACAGGGCGGCGGCCCCATCCACCGCTTTGACGGTGGGCTTGACCTCCCCGGGTTCTTTAGGCTGATCGGGAGTCGGGGTGGGGGTGCTGCCCTCGCGCTTGGCGCGTTCAATGTCTTCGGCGATCTTGTCCTTGTCGGCCTTGGGAAATATCTGCGCTGGCGCCGGGGCCGCCGCGAGAAGCACAAGGAACAGCCATGAAATCCGTCGCATGGAAAACCTCCTCGGAGTCGGCCTGATGGGATGTGCGCTCAAGCCGGCGCCCGCTTACGCTCAATCGTAGTTGATTTCGTAGCGCTCCATCTTCTTGCGCAAGCCAAGGCGCGACAGGCCAAGGACTTCGGCGGCCCGCGACTTGTTGCCTTTGGTACGATCCAGGGCCTCGAGAATCTTGCGCTTTTCGATGTTCTCAACGACATCCTTGAGGGAGCCGGCCACTTCGCTCAGGCTTTCTTCCTCGGCTACCTGCCTCAGTTGGGGGCTCAATGCAGAGGCCTCGACTTTCTTGCCGTCGCTCAATGCCACGAGCTTCTTGAGCTCGTTCTCCAGTTCGCGCACGTTACCGGGCCAGGAGTAGGTCATCAGAGCCCTCAGCACTCCCCGGTCCAGCTTGGGCGGCGCGATGCCACTCTCCATGGACGCACGCTTCAGGAAGTGGTCCACGAGCATCGGAATGTCTTCCTTGCGTTCGCGCAGCGCGGGCAGGCGGATCGTCACCACATTGATGCGGAAAAAGAGGTCCTGGCGGAAGCCACCCTTGCGCACTTCCTCGGCCAGATCTTTGTTGGTGGCGGCCACCAGCCGGAAGTCCACCTTTTTCGAGGCCTTGGCCCCGATGGGGCGCACCTCTCCTTCCTCCAGCACGCGCAGCAGCTTGGCCTGCATCGCCAGCGAGATTTCGCCGATCTCATCAAGGAATATGGTTCCGCCGTTGGCCAGGCCGAACAGACCTTCTTTGTCGCGATCGGCGCCCGTGAAGCTGCCCTTGGTGTAGCCAAACAGCTCGCTTTCCAGGAGCGTTTCGGGCAGCGCGGCACAGTTTTCCGCGACGAAGCGGCCCTTGGCGGCACGGCCGGAATTGAAGTGCAACGCGCGGGCTACGAGTTCCTTGCCTGTGCCGCTCTCTCCCTGAATGAGAACGGGAACGGGCAGGTCGGTCACCTTGTCGAGCATGCGGAACACTTCGTGCATGCCCGCGCTGTTGCCGATGATCTCACTGTAGTCGAACTTGTGGACGGGCCCGGTGCGGCTCTGGGCTTCGACGCGCATCGCGGTGAGTTCCGCGGTCTGAAGGTCCAGGCGTGCCTCCATTTCCTTGCGGAGTTCGTCCAGTTGGTGCTGTGTGTCTTCGAGCCTTTCGTCCAGCAGCGTCTCGTTCCTTCGCGACTCGGAAGCGCCGAGCATGGCGCTGGCCAGGATGCTGGCGTTTTCCAACAGCCGCACCTGAACGTCGTTGATTTCGGCCTCCTTGCGCTCTCGCTCAATATAGAGCACCCCCAGCGCGCGCTCACCGCACTTGAGCGGCACGAAAACGCATGGTGGATAGTCTCCGGAGCGCGGCTTGACCTGAGTCTTGGCTTTACCTTGGACGAGGCGATTGGCGGTTGCCTTGAAGAAGGCCGGGAGTTCATCGGCAGGTGTTCCGCTGATGAAGTTGAAGAATGCCCGTGGCTCAGCAGAACCGTCCTTGGCGGCGACAGCCAGACAAACGCGCATGCCGGGAATGATCCGGCCCACAAACTGTGCGGCGGCATCAAGGAAGGCCTTGGGCGTGTCTTCGGCGCAGGCGTAGGCCAAGGCTCCAAGGGCCTCGTTGATGCCTACGGCCACGGGACTGGCCTGAGGCAGTGTCTGGGGCGAAATGGCCTCGATAGCGTTGTGGGTTTCGAAGGCCGAAGATTCCTCACTGTAGAGGTAGATCTTGGCCTGACCGATTTGGAACCACTCGCCGACCTGGAGGGGAACTTCGAGGACCTTTTCACCCTTGAGGTAGGTTCCGTTGCGCGACTGCAGGTCGCGCAACACAAAGGTGTTCTCAGGTGTCAGGTTAAGTACGCAGTGGTGGCGGCTGGCCTTCTCGTCAACGAGCATGACGTCATTGTCAGGCGAACGGCCAAATGAAACCTGCCTTCCGCGAATGGGGAAGTGCCGTGAGTTACCCTTTTCTTCGACCACGAGGAACGGCATGGGGATAGTGAAGACCGCCTCTTCTGCGGCGTCAAGGGTGTGTGGTAACTTTGTTTACAGCGCGTTCCAGGGCTGGTCTTTGCGCCTTTGCGCACCGAGACCTGATGGCCGGCGAACCAGCCCCAAGCCGCGCGCGAGGGAGTGCCCTTGACCGGGGCCTCCCTGCAAAGCACTCTCTCGCCCACTATCGAGGGGACGGCCATGGCCGAGAAAGCCTGCACCATCTGGTTTACCGGGTTGTCCGGAAGCGGAAAGACGACGATTGCCCATGTCGTGGAGGACGCCCTGCGCAAGGCCGGAAAGAAGGTGGAAGTCCTGGACGGCGACGTGGTGCGTACGAACCTATCCAAGGGACTTGGGTTCTCCAAGGAAGACCGCGACACCAACATCCGCCGCATCGGCTTTGTGGCGCAGTTGCTCACGCGCAACGGCGTGTTCTGTATCTGCGCGGCCATCAGCCCCTATCGCGAAGTGCGCGACGAAAACCGCAAGCGCATCGGCAATTTCATCGAGGTTTACACCCGTTGTCCGATCCCCGTATTGAAGGACCGCGACCCCAAGGGCCTCTACGAGAAGGCCCTCAAGGGCGAAATCAAAGGCTTTACAGGCGTCGATGACCCATACGAAGAGCCGCTCCATGCCGAGGTTATCTGCGACACCGACAAGGAATCGCTCGAGCAGAGTGTGGCGAAGGTGTTGGGAACCCTGAAGTCCAAGGGCTACCTGTAGTCATGGCCGGAGTCTTCTGTCGGGGCCGGTTCGTTGTAGTCGATGCCCAGGCGCGCCAGTGTCGCCATGAAACGGTGCCATTCAGCCGTCATACGCCGGGAAGGAACGCGTCGCTCTTGACCGGCGGCCGCGCCTTTGCGCGCCCACTGCGATGCTTCCTCGGGTCGGCCCAAGGCCAGGCAGCACTCCGCCACGATGCCGTGAAGCCATGCCGCCTCATGCTCGAACTCAAGGGCGGTGTAAGGAGCCTGAACTCCGGGCAGCGCCAGTTCGTAGGCCCGGGCCGGCTGTGCGGCGTCCAGGAAGATTTCTGCTAGAAGGCCTCGGTACAGCAATTCATCGAGCAACGCCGGACCCTTTTGCATGAGCAAAGCCTGACACGCAGCAACAGCGACCTCGTGGGCACCCATACGCGAGAGTGCAGTGGCTCTTTCCAGTTGAATGAGTTCCGATGGGTCGGTTCTGTAGAGCTTCAGCTCAGCCATGCCGTCTTCGCATACGGTCAGTGCTTCTTCATATCGCCCGGAGGCCCGCAGAACGATCGCATGGCCTTGAACTCCGAGGCGCAGGAGGTCGCCGGAGCCGACTTCCCGTGCGATGCGTACCACGGTTCGCATCGCTTCCAGGGCCGCATGCAAGTCGTCGATGGCGACGCTGGAGAGGCCGCGACGATAGGCACTTTCGGCTATGCGCATTCTGGCGCCGGCCCTGCGAGCGGCGCGTTCGGCGTCGGCCAGCGTTTGAACGGCCGCACGCCAATGGCGCATCTCCATAAGCGTGTGCCCGTGATAGAGCTTGATGAAGGCCAACATATCGGGGTCGCTGGCTTGAGTGGCCAGTTCCGCTGCCTGGCGTGCGCAGGCCAGCGCCTCTTCATGCCGTCCCAGCGAGGAAAGGTAAAGTTGTCGGTTGGCCTTGACTGCAAGATGTTGCCGCGAAAGCCCGATGTCCCGGCCAGCCGCTTCCGCCTGCGTGTTGCACTCCACCGCCAGGCCAAAGTCGCCCGCATAGTAGGCCATGCGCGAGCGGTGATTCCACAGCGACATCGCCAGTCGCGGCGAGGCGCAGCGGTTGGCCAAAGACTCCGCCCGGTCAGTGAACTCCCTCGCAGAGTCCTTCTCGCCCAGAAGATTGGAGATGTGGGCTGCCCCCAGACAAGCCTCCAGGCGTTGCTCGTCTGTGTGCGCAGTCTGGAGCCGCCCACGCTCGGCCTCGAGGGCGTCGGGTAGAAGTCCCGCCCGCAGTGCAGCCTGCGCCATGAGTTCAAAGGCGCGGCTGCGCGACTTCGCATCAGCCCCCGCCAACTCCAGTGCGCGTCGGGTCTGGCTCAGCACAAGGTTGTTCTGCTGCCGCTGGTTGGCCTGGTCAGCGGCCACAAGCGAGAAACGCAATTCGTCGGACCGCAGTTGCTCGCGCAGGGATTCGTCTGCGCCCTCGCCCGCGCGCCGGGCATGCTCTGCCAACTCGAGGGCGCGCAGAAGGTCCATGTCCTGCTGACCATCGTCGAGGAGGCGCAGGGCAAACAAGTGCAACCTTGCCCGCAGGCTCGGCAACATGAGTTGATACGCCGCCTCGCGGAGCAGCACGTGGCGAAACAGGTAGAGTTGCTCCGCGCTCATGGTCGGCGAGGTTGGTCTGCCCAGAGAAGACGGCCCCAAGTGGCGATCATGCTGAGAGACCCGTTGCGTGTCCATGAATAGGAAGGCGGAGCGGCAAGCCTCGCCCGCCGCTCCGCCCGATTGCGTCGCTGAAAGCCAAGGTCCATGGAGGACCTGTTCGGGGTCTTAGGTGCCTTCGTTCCAGCTGGCCAGATACTCTTCCTGCTCGGGGGTCAGCTTGTCAATCTTGTGGCCCATGGTTTCCAGCTTGAGCGTAGCCACCCAGTGGTCGATTTCGGGCGGCAGCTTGTGGACCTTGCTCTCAAGCTTGCCCTTGTTCTTCACGGCGTATTCGCTGGCGAGCGCCTGCACGGCAAAGCTCATGTCCATCACGCTGGCCGGGTGGCCTTCGGCGCTTGCGAGGTTGATCAGGCGGCCTTCGCCCAGCACGTAAATCTTGCGGCCGTCCTTGAGCGTGTACTCTTCGACGAAATCGCGCACCTGGCGCTTGCTCTTGGCGATTTTGGCCAGTCCGTCAAGGTTAAGCTCAACGTTGAAGTGGCCGCTGTTGCAGACAATCGCGCCGTCCTTCATCTTCTCGAAGTGGTGGGTATCGATGACGTGTTTGTTGCCCGTGAGCGTGCAGAAGACGTCACCCTTGGTCGCAGCATGCTCAATCGTTGTAACGTGGTACCCGTCCATCACCGCCTCGATGGCACGCACGGGGTTCACTTCGCACACGATCACATTGGCGCCCATGCCACGCGCACGAGAGGCAAAGCCGCGCCCGCACCAGCCGTAGCCGGAAACGACGACGTTGCGCCCGGCGAGAAGCACGTTGGTGGCGCGCACGATGCCGTCGACGGTGCTTTGACCGGTGCCATAACGGTTGTCAAAGAGGTGCTTGCAGTCGGCGTCGTTGACGGCGATGACCGGGAACTTGAGAACCCTGTCCTTCTCCATGGCCCGCAGTCGGATGATGCCCGTCGTGGTTTCCTCCATGGAGCCGATGACTTCGCGGGCGAGGTCCTGCCGCTTGGTGAGAATCTGGGTGACAAGGTCGGCGCCGTCGTCCATGGTCAGGTTGGGGCGCGCGTCCAGCACGGCCTCCATGTGCCTGTAGTAAGTGGTGCTGTCTTCGCCTTTGATGGCAAAGGTGGGAATGCCGTACTCGAGGGAAAGCGCCGCGGCTACGTCATCCTGGGTGCTGAGGGGGTTGGAGGCACAAAGAAAGACATCGGCGCCGCCCGCCTTGAGCGTGCGCACCAGGTTGGCCGTCTCGGTGGTGACGTGCAGGCAGCAACCCATGCGATAGCCCTTGAGGGGCTTCTCTTTCTCAAAACGTGCACGAATGGCGCGCAACACGGGCATGTCGCGCTCGGCCCATTCAATTCGGGAAACGCCCTTGGTCTTGAGTGAAGCGTCCTTGAAGTCGCCCTTGGTCTCGTTCTTCGTTGCGGTAGCCTTGGCCATGTCGGTATCCCGTATGAAAGTGAAGGGCGGCAGGATAGCACCGTCTGGGTCGATGTGAATGAACGAAAGCGGGACAGCCCCAGGGCTGTCCCGCAGGGAGCAGGCTTGGCGTTTACATCATGCCGCCCATTCCACCCATCCCGCCCATGCCACCCATGTCGCCGCCGGGCATGCCGGGCTTCTTCTTCTCCGGAATGTCCGTGATGGCGACGTTTGTGGTCAGCAGGAGCGTCGCCACGGAAGCCGCGTTGCGCAGGGCAGTGATGGTGACCTTTGCGGGGTCCACGACACCGGACTTGACGAGGTCTTCGTACTTCTCGGTGGCAGCGTTGTAACCGAAGTTGAAGTCGCTCTTTTCGAGCACCTTCATCACCACGACGCTGCCGTCCAGTCCCGCGTTGGCCGCAATCTGCTTGATGGGGGCGCTGAGAGCGCGACGAACAATGTCAATGCCTACCTTCTCGTCATGCGTGCCCTCGGCCTTCTCGAGGTCCTTGGCCAGGCGCAGAAGGGCCACACCGCCGCCGGGCAGAATGCCGCTCTCCACCGCGGCCCGCGTCGCGTGCAGTGCGTCTTCCACTCGAGCCTTCTTTTCCTTCATCTCAACTTCCGTAGCCGCCCCAACCTTCAGCTTGGCCACGCCGCCTGCGAGCTTGGCCACGCGCTCCTGGAGCTTTTCGCGGTCGTAGTCGCTGGTGGTGCGTTCGATCTCGCGGTTCAGGGCGTCAATGCGGGACTTGATGTCCTTCTCGCTGCCCGCACCCTCGATAATCGTCGTGTTGTCCTTGTCGATGATCACCTTCTTGGCTCGACCCAGGCTGTCGACGTCGACGTTCTCCAGGGTCATGCCTGTCTCTTCGGCCACGAGCTTGCCCGCCGTGAGCGTGGCAATGTCCTCGAGCATGGCCTTGCGGCGGTCACCAAAGCCCGGAGCCTTGACCGCACAACCGTGCAGCACGCCGCGCAGCTTGTTGACTACGAGAGTGGCCAGGGCCTCTCCCTCGACGTCCTCGGCGATCACCAGCAGGGGCTTGCCGCTGCGCGCGATCTTCTCCAGGGTGGGCATCAGGTCTTTGAGGCTGCTGAGCTTCTTGTCGTAAATGAGGATATAGGGGTCGTCGAGTTCGACCTTCATCTCCGCCTTGTTCGTGACAAAGTGGGGGCTGACAAAGCCCTTGTCGAACTGCATGCCGTCCACGACCTCTACTTCCGTGGTGAGGCTCTTGCCCTCTTCGACGGTGATGACTCCGTCCTTGCCGACTTTGTCCATGGCCTCGGCCAGCATCTTGCCGATCTCGGGGTCGTTGTTGGCCGCGATGGCGCCCACCTGCTCGATTTCCGTGCTGCTGGAGACGGGCTTGGCCTTCTTCTCGATGGCCTTGGTCAGGGCCTCGACAGCCTTGAGGATGCCGTCACGCACGCCGATGGGGTTGGCGCCGGCGGCGACGTTCTTGAGCCCCTCTTCCAGAATGGCCTCCGCCAGAATGGTCGCCGTTGTTGTGCCGTCGCCAGCCAGGTCGGAAGTCTTGCTTGCCACTTCCTTCACCAGCTGCGCGCCCATGTTCTCCCACGGATTCTCGAACTCGATCTCCTTGGCAACGGTCACGCCGTCCTTGGTCACGAGGGGGGCGCCGTAAGACTTTTCAATGACCACATTGCGGCCCCGGGGGCCCAGGGTGATCTTGACCGCCTTGGCAAGGTTCTTCACGCCCACCTTGATCTGCTCGCGGGCGTCCTGTTCAAAGATAATCTTCTTGGCTGACATGGTTCGTTTTCCGTTGTTCGGGTCGTCGATGGTCGGTAGTCGGTGCTGAGGTGCCGGCGCCTGGTGTTGTAATTGCCCCTGTGTTCCAGGCTGCGGCGTTACTCAATGACAGCGAGGATGTCCTCTTCGCTCATCAGGATGTACTCCTTGCCGTCAAGCTTGACGTCCGTGCCGCTGTAGCTCTTGAACAGCACGCGATCGCCCTTCTTTACCTGGAAGGCAACGCGCTCACCGCTGTCGGTGAAGCGGCCGTCGCCCACGGCCACAATCACGCCTTCCTTGGGCTTTTCCTTCGCGCCATCGGGCAGAATGATGCCACCCTTGGTCTTCTCTTCGGCCTTTGAGCGCTCGATCAGAATCTTGTCATTGAGAGGACGAACCTTCGCCATTGCTGTTGTCTCCGTGGTCTTCAGCGGCCGCCTGAGCGGCTTCCCTAGTTCAAGTTGACGTCGTCTGCGCGCTTGCGCAGGAGATCAATCGTGCCTTCCTGTCGGCCCAACAGCCGCAAAACCTCATCGCGGGAAAACCCGGCCGCCGCCAGCAGTGCATCCAGCGGCGGCAGCACGCCGGCTGCGCACATCTGCGAAAGCAACGCCACACCCGCCTGCAAAGGCTCCACGGCGCCGCTCTGGGCCACGGCCCTGAGGCGCTGCAGCGTGGCCAGCAGGGGGTCCGTGGCGCCGGCCTGCACAGCCTCCTCGAAGCACTTCATGGCGTAAGCCATGGGGTCGGGCTGGCCGGGCGTCACCGCAATGACGACGTGAAAGACCCCAAAGGGAGTCTGAACGACGTGGGTGCCCTGCACGGGCTCATCCTGCGGCAAATTGTTGTGGATGCGATTGGTCATTTTCCGAATAGCACCCGGCGCACCAAGTCCCTGAATACGCCGATCTCAAACGGTTTGCGCAACAACTCCAGGGGGCGAAGCTCGAAGGCCTCGTCCACAAGGGACGCCTCAGCCTCGGCCGTCATGAAAATGCAGGGCGTCGGCTGCACCCTTACGATCTCGCTGTAAACCTTCACGCCCGTTGTGTCCGGCAGGTTCAAGTCAAGTACCGCCAGATCAAGAGCGTGAAGCTTGGCTTTCTCCAACGCCTCCCGCCCGCTTGCAGCCTCGCAGATCTCGGCGCCCTCAAGGGTCAGCAGGTCAGCCAGACTCTCGCGAAAGAGCTCGTTGTCATCGACCAGCAACACCCTGCCGCGCCGGGTCATGGCGGCCCTAAAGCAAGCACGGTGCCAGCCCTGGGAGTCGACGGGGAGGCTCAGAAGGGGCTTGCGAGCAACAACTTGCGGCCGACATCGGCTCTCACACGCTGTCGGACTGGCAGGTTCCGCCCTCGCGTGCCTAATTGGCAGGCGAGAGGACACTTCCTCATCATTTGATATGCTGGTCAAACTATGGAAACTGAAGGTATCTACCTGTGCCCCCATTGCGGCGAAGAGATAGTCGTTCCACTGGACCCCTGTGCCGGCCGTGAGCAACGCTACACCGAGGACTGTCCGGTCTGCTGCAGCCCCAACGTAATCTCCGTGACCTTTGACGAAGACGGAGAGCCCAGCCTCAGCGTCGAGCGGGAGTAGCTTCCGGGTTCTTATCCCGCAACCCAGCGCGCAACATCCACCATGCGATCCGGGGTTCCCTCGCCGATGATGCAGGCACCCTGCATCGGATCTCCGGGCAAGAGGCCGTGGCTTCCCTTCACGATCGACCCGTCCAGGGCGATCACGTCCATCAGGTAGCGCATCCCGAGTTTCTTGCGCAGCAGACGGGTGGCTACGCGCAACCTGGGTGCTTTCAGCGCAGGGTCAAGAAAGAGCTCGCAGGGGTCGTAGCCGATCTTGCGGTGAATGTCCACCGTGCGGGCAAAGTCCGGGGCGTCCTGGTCGGATAGCCAGTAGGGGTAGGCAAACCAGCACTTGGCCTTGCTGAGCAGCACCAGGTCTCCCGCTCGGGCATGGTTGACGCCAAAGGCCTCGCGCGCAGGGCCCTCAAGCACGCTGCCCACGCCCTCGGTGCCGGACAGGAGCGACACGACCGCGGAGCGATCTGCTTCACGAACATAAACATGGGCCACTTGATGGTCACAAACGGCGAAGGCCCGACTTTCAAAGGTATCCAGCATCTCCCCAAATGGCCCCGCCCGCACCTTCAGAAAGCCGGCGCGCCGCAGCACACTGTTGATGTAGACGGGGTAGGAGACGTCAACGATGCCGTACTCGCTGAGGGCCACCACCCTCGCGCCTATGTCGTGCGCGGCATCGATCACCGCCTTGGCGCAGGTATCTACCTCGGCCACGAGTTGGGGCGCGCCGCTGAAGCCGCCACCGAATCTTTGCAGGTCGTAGTCAAGGTGGGGGAGGTAAACCAGCGTCAGAGTGGGCCGCTTGCTGCGAATGACTCTGGCGCTGGCGGCCGCGATCCACTGGCTTGAGGGAAGGCCGGCGCGAGGACCCCAGAAGGAGTGAAATGGAAACTCCCCGAGCGCCTGCTTCAACTCGGCTGCCAGTTCGGGCGGGCTGCATTGGATGTCGAAGACTTTGCTGCCGTCGGCGCCGTAATGGGGCTTGGGTGTGACGCTCCAGTCCGCGCCACTGCCCTGGTTGAACCACCAGAACATTTTGGCGCAGGTGAACGATGGGTCGCGCTGCTTGAGCTGGCGGTAGAAGGGCGGCAGCTGGAGCAGAGCGTTGCTTTGCGGCCAGCATCGAACTTCCGCATAGTCGCGTTCAAACCAGGCGTTGCCGACGATTCCATGCTGGGCCGGGTGACTCCCGGTCAGGAGGCTTGCCTGGGCAGTCATGGTTACGGCCGGAAAGACGCCAGTCAGCGGCTTGACCGGCCCCAGGGACTTCAGGTGTGGCGCGTGCTGGGCAAGTGCCGGAGTCAAGCCGACTACGTTGATGATGACCAGTGGCTGCATGTTGAGAGCGACGCCTCACAGCCTCTGTTCCACGAAAGCCGAGAGACTGACCTCAGGGCGCGCACCAACGTGAGAAATGACCTCCGCTGCGCAGATGGCGGCAATGCGGCCGCAGCGCGCGAGATCCATACCTCGGGTGTAGCCAAACAGAAAGCCGGCCGCGAAGAGGTCACCAGCGCCGGTCGTGTCCACCAATTTGGCCACCGGCTCGGCAGCCACAGTCACGGGCGCCCCAGAATGGACGATCACCGCGCCCTTTTCACTGCGCGTCAGGACGGCAATGTCGCACTTGCCCTTGATAGCGGGAAGCGCGGCATCGAAGCTTTTGACCTCGCAGAGCGCCTTTATCTCCTCCTCGTTGGCGAAGAGGATGTCAATGTGGCCCTCGACGAGGTCCTGAAAGTCGCGCAGGTGACGGTCTACGCAAAACTTGTCGCTCAGGGTCAACGCCACCTTGCGGCCCGCGGCATGGGCAAGTTCGGCGGCGCGGATGTAGGCTTTCTTGGCCAGGGGCGTATCCCAGAGGTAGCCCTCGAGGTAGGTCACCTTGGCGCGTTGAATCAAGTTTTCGTCCACATCGGCAGGGGCCACGTTTCCGGCGCTGCCAAGGCAGGTCTGCATGGTGCGCTGGGCGTCGGGCGTCACGATGATCATGCAGCGGCCCGTGGGGGCGCCGCCTTTGGGAGCGGGCTTGCTTTCAAACACGACGCCCTGGGCGCGGATGTCGTGCCGGAAGATGGCGCCAAGCTGGTCGTCGGCAACCTTGCCAATGAATGCGGCTTTGCCGCCCAGGGAGGCGAGCCCGGCCACGGTGTTGGCGGCGCTGCCCCCGGAGATTTCCACGGCCGGGCCCATCTCCGAGTAGAGTTGCTCGGCCTTTTCGGGGCCTATGAGGCACATCGTGCCCTTGCCTACGCCGTGCCGCTTCAGGAAATCGTCGTCGGCGTGGGACAGTACGTCTACAAGGGCGTTGCCGATTGCTACCACGTCAAGTTCTTGGCTCATGGCGCGCAGTAAAGCACAAAGCGCAAGGCGCGTCACGCCCCCGCGTTCGATGCTCCGATCCCTTGCGGCAAGCGAGAGCCGGCGAATCCACGCCGAAAATGCTCCAGCGCGGGCCTACTTGCGAACCTGCAAAACGCCATGGCCGAATGCCCCAAGCCAGTCGATGAGTATGGCATGCTCGCCCGCGTAGGCCTCGATAATGAACCCGTTCTCCGACGACACAACCTTGAGGTGAGACATGGAGCGCGGGGCACAGAGTGACGCGAGGCGCGCCACGATACTGTCCCGGGTCAAGTTGCAACGCAGCGAGGGCTCGTATGAAAACGTCCTGGAGCCCGAAACGACGTAGGTATACTTCACCGGACTATCAAGGGATCGGCCATCAAGGCTATCAATGAACAGCGTGTCACGCCCCATGTGCCAACTGATGCCGGCTTCTGCGCAGATTCTGTCAAGCTTCAGCTTCAGGGTTTTCTCGGACAAGGTCATGCTGAGCAACTGCTGGCGATCTACGCTAGGATGCCAGGATATGGGAACGTCGAGCTCCTGCGTGCTTGTGGAAATGACAGTCTCCAGAGATTCTTCTTCGAATGCCAATAGCTGATTATGCTTATCCGAGGGGCCTGTGGCATCCCCATAAATTGATGAGACGGCGACATGGGTCCGGCGCAACTCCGCGGGCAAGGGCGCTACGGCGCCCGCGGTGGATTGAGTCGACAGGCAGCCGCAACCCAATGAAGTCAAGGCCAGACAGGCCACGATGTGGAGCATGCCCGCAAGTTTCATGTTCTCACCTCTTCTCGGGACCGGTCACAGGCTTTGCCGCCTGCGCGGGCGGCGCCTTGCACTTGCATGTATAGGTGACTCGAACGTACCCAACTTCAGGAATGTCGGCTTGTCCAACAACCTTTGCAAAGTTTCCCAAGGTGCCGCCACGATGAATCACGCATTCCTTTTTTGTCTTGTTCTCCCCGCACGCCTCACCCTTGCACCCACCGAGCTCTTTTTCTGCATCTGCCTGCTTTAGGCCATAGGCCCAGTCCCAAATGCGTCGATGTTGGCCCACGTCGTTGTCGTCGACCAATTCGTCAATGGCAATCCAGTAGATCACCTGCCCACCGCAAAAACTCCGTTCAACTTCAGTCTTGCCTTCCTTCTTGGCACGCTCGTACGCCTCGTCTTTTACTGACTCGACCTTTCGCACTTTGACAGCCCCCTCGGAGTCACCTTTCACCTCATCATCTTTGACCCCAGGATATGACTTTCGAATGAGATCGCGGATCCAGCCGGGATAGTGCTCGTTTTTGTATTTGGCCTTCGGAGGCTCTGGAAGCGGCTTCTCCCGGTCGTTTGCAAGTTCATTGCTAACGCCATGGGTCGTAGCGTTCATCGACGCCTTATGGGCTTCATGAAACACGTGGTACCCGCCCACATCCGATCCGCCCGTAATAAGCATGATGTGCGTGGCCGCGCGAGGCATCAGCATTTGCATCAGCGGCGCGGGCATGACGGCGCTGGCCAGGTTGGTCGCGCCCGGCGGCAGGGTGGGTGAGGGCACCGGCGAGGCTTCGGCCCCAACACTTTCTTGCATGTGTTCTTGAACACTCTCGCCCGCGCCGTCCGCCTGTCTCAGCATATTCGCGAGCACGTTGCTTGAAGTCGGGCTCACCGGCACGTTTGCATGGCTGTCGCGCCCGTAGGGAACAATGGGTACGCTCTCGCGCAGTGCGCGGCCGGCAAGGGCTTCTTTGCTTTCGGCGCAGCCCTGGCATGTTCCGTTGTCGTTCATGGGCACACCGCTCGATTGGATGCCTTGCAAACTATGCGTCAGTTTCCGGGCCGCCACATCTTACCCCGCCTTCACAGGCGGGGCTGCTATGTCACGGGCAGGTTGGCGACCAGCGCGAAGCCGCTCAGGATGCTCAGCGAACCCTGCGAGCCCATGGCGACTCCCGTCGGCCACGACACCCAGGTGTCCAGCGTTGGCAAGGTGGGAAGCTGGACCGTGAAAGGCTTTCCAGGGTCCGGCGCGGTAATCACCTGTGTGCCGACCACTCCGTTGGCCTCGCGCTTGATGAACCAGGTATCCGCCAGATCCCGCGGAACGAGCCCCACGATGCCGCGCTCATGGCCGGGGCCTTCGTCGTCGCCCAACACCATGAAGTAGATGATACCCTGGTTGCCCGGCAGATCGTCAAGCAGATCGTTAATATACCAGGGCGTGCCCTTGAACGACGTGATGCCCGCGGTGATTTCGCCGCGGATGGGGTCGAACCACGTATCCATCACCATCGGCGGCTCGCCCGCGCCCGCCCCGAAATACAGGTTCGCGAAGGTTCGCTGAGCGCGGCTGTTGCTCATGATGGCCGTGGGGCGGCCCTGATTGGACTTGATCAGGTTGTAGGCCTGATCCATGGCGGCGAAGGTCAAAGCCGCCCTGCTGCTTACGCTATGGCCTTCGCGCATTTACGTTGGACCCGCAAACAGTCCGGTGGACTGTTTGCGTTGCGAAGCAGCCCGGCGCAAAGGCCGGGCGTACGCGAAGCAGAAAGTTCACCTTGGGTCTGAAGGCCCGCGCAGGAGAGATGGGCGGCTAGACGGGACTCGAACCCGCGACCTCCTGAGTCACAGTCAGGCGCTCTAACCAACTGAGCTACTAGCCGCATCGCGCAACGGGCGCAAAGTAGCAGCAACCCGTGCCGCGTCAACGGCCCGGCTATCGAATCATGTGCTGGCTAACACCGGCCGACAATACCGCAACGGGGTCGTTCAAGGCCGGCGCCGACGAGAGCCAGTAGGCTTCGGCGTGGGCGCACCCTGCTTTCAGGCCCAGTTGGGCCGTGAGGCTCATGTACTGGTCAAGGAATCCTCGCGCTGACATGCGGGTCTGGGGCTGCCCGGAGACTGGTGTGAACTGGCTGGAGTAGCACTCGATGGCGCTCCGTTTTCGTTCAATGACGGCTGAAACATCGACGTAAAAGGCCGGCTCAAAGTGCCGGCTGTAGCGCGCATGGACCAGCCTGATCACCCGGTGATGGGGCGCCTTGCTCTTGTATCCCTTGAGGCCCGCCAGGTGAACTGCGCGCACCGCCAAAGCGGCGGCGGCTTCGTGGTCAGGGTGATGACACTGCATGAACGGGGCAATCACGAGACGCGGCTTCAGCTTGCGCAGGAGTTCCACCAGCCTGTGGGTACTGGCATCGTCGGCCCGGAGAAAGCCGTCCTTGAGGCCGGCAAACTCCAGGAAGGAACAACCCAGCACGGCTGCCGCCGCCTTGGCCTCCCGCACGCGCTGCGCCGGCGTGCCGCGCGTGCCCATTTCGCCTTTGGTCAGATGAATGATGCCCGTGCGATAGCCTTGCTGCGCGGCGAGGCAAAGCCAGCCGCCGCTGGTCATTTCCACGTCGTCAGGGTGGGCGCCAATGGCCAGGAGATCCAATGAATCCGGCATGAGTCCTCAGTTCAAGATGGCCCGCACCACCAGCCAAGCCACGGAAATCAGGGCCCCGGCAACGAAGGGCGCCCATGAAAGCACGTAGAGCGCCAGCCCCGACTTGGGCCGCTTGGGGTTGTCCACGTAACTCAGATAGCGTCGTTGCACCAGATTGCCCTGTCGCTGCAGCGTGTTCAAGCCGCGCCCGCGCCAACGGAAGAAAAAGCTCCAGATCATTCCGGCCACCATGGGAGTCAGGCCCATGGCGAAGTGGGCGGCGGTGGCGCCGCGCCCGATGGTAGGCGCATGCAGGCCAATCCATGTGATGCTGCCCACGGCCCCGAACAGTATGGCGTTGGTGGCCAGTTGCCTTGCCATGGGGCCGAGATCGGCGCGCTGCAGCGGCTCAAGGCGGGGGCTGAAGAGCAGCCTGAAAGACCGCCTGATTTCGTTTGCGGGATGGGCGATGTGCGCAAGCGCCCATACGCCGGCGAGGATGGCCAGCAGGTGCAGCAAGAGCGTGCCGCGGCGCATATCCTGCTGCACTTCGCGCGTATGCCAGAAATCCCAGCCGCACAGGGCCATGCCCAGCAGACCCAGGGCGAAGACTGCGAGGGTCAGCATCCAGCGCCAGGCGAAATCCCTGTGATCCTGCGACGGAACTTCGTGCATGGCGTCCAGGCGACGATAGGTGCCCTGTTCAACGAGGCCCACCGCGAGCACGCAGAGCAGACCGGCCCCGAACATCTGCACCGCGATGATGGCCGCCTCACGCGATCGCGTCAGAAGAGCCACCAGCAGGGCCCCGAAGCTTGGCAGCAGGTACACCCACTTGGCCCGTCGGCAGGCTTCAGCGGCAAAGTAGCCACGCAGCTCGTGGGTCTCTACACCGGCGCGGGCCCAGAACAGCACCGCCTGGGTACCGTCAAAGGCATTGCGCAGGCCGATAGTGGACCACTCAATGAGAGAACCGAATCCCAGGGTCATGACGGCTGACAGCACTCCCGGGTACAGGAGGTGCGTGCGCAGGTCGATGTTGGCCGGGCCGCTGACGACCAGCGTGGTCAGGAGGAACAGGCTCGTGGCGAGTGCCAGCACGAAGACTTTGCCCAGCAGGGCAAAGCCGATGCCCTCGGTGGAGCTCTCCTGGACCTGACGCTGCCAATTCTCAAGGGCGGTCTGAAGCTCTCGCACGCTCTGAAATCGGGCGTCGCGGTCGCTTTCCAGGCACTTCATGCAGATGGCCTCTAGCCCGCGCGGAATGACTGCCGCCCGGTTGCGCTGGCTGGGGGGCAAGGGGCGCTCTGTCGCCACTTTGCTGATCAGATCGCTGGCCGTCTTGGCGGAGTAAGGAGGTTCAAGGGCCAGCAATTCATACAGGATGGCGCCCAGGGAGTAGAGGTCACTTCGTTCGTCGATCTTGTCGCGCTCGCCCCGCGCCTGTTCGGGTGGCATATAGGCGGGAGTGCCGACAACCTGGCCGTCGAGCGTCTGCTCGCCGGGCGTCTGGAGTCGTGACGTGTCCACTTTGAGCGACGTATCGCCGTCGTCTTCGGCCCTCTTTCGGACGCGGGCCAATCCCCAGTCCATCAGGAGGACTTCTCCGAAGTCTCCCAGCATGATGTTGTCGGGCTTGAGGTCACGATGAATGACCCCCCGGGCATGGGCATAGGCCACGCAGTTAAGAAGCTGCCCGAACACATAAAGGCGGCGGCTCAGGGGCCACTGCTCCCGGACGTCTCCCTCGCCCTGACGCAGGCCACGAATCACTGACGACAGACTCCTGCCCTCCACGAGTTTCATCGTGAAATACGCGCGCCCGTTGCCGTCCACCCCCAACTCATGGACCGGAACGATGTTGGGGTGGGACAGTTGCCCCTGTACCTGGGCTTCCTCAATGAAGCGGCCGCGCGTCTGCCCTGTCTGGCGGTCGGCGCGGCTGACTTTCAGGGCGACAGGGCGGCGCAGGTCGCGGTCCACCGCCTTGAACACGATTCCCATGCCGCCGCGCCCCAATTCGGTCAGCAGTTCATAGCGGGCGAGCTCTGCGGGATTGGCGGAGTTGATGATGCGCGTTGTGGCATTGGAGGGGGCCTCGACGCCGGTGCCGGGCCCCAATTCGACCAATGTCTGGCCATCGCCGGCACGTACGGCAATGGTGCTCATGATGCTGGGATGGCCCAGTGTCTGGCCCGCCTTGACCGGGGGCAACTCGACGGGCGGGGGGAGTCCGTCGGCATCCAGAATCTCCCCCACATCTTCGGCGGCCGAATCAACGGTTTCGCCCGGGGCGCGAGTCTGCGCCTGGGAGTCCTGGGGCAACGCCTTGCCCTCCTTGCTATGTTGCGCTTCGGACGCCATATGGTGCCTGTGGAGTTGCGACCTCTCAGGCTAACTATCGGCGCGGAAGCTGACAGCGAGCAATCGTCATGAAAACGCGCGAGCTTTTTCCGGGAGGTCCCCAAGTCAGCCTGCTGGGACTGCGACTCGTTGCTCCGCCCATGGCCCCCTGGCCGCGCTTTGGGGAGTCGTGCCTCTATGAAGTGCGCCGCCTCAGCGAGGAGCCGACCGCGGCCATGGTCAGGGCGGCGGCTGCCGCAGGCGTCACGCTGTTCGACTCGGATTGGGCGTCGGGCAACGGACATGCTGAGGAAATACTGGGCCGTGTCCTGCGTGCGGGAGGTGTGAATTGCCTGGTGTCTGCAAAGGGAGGGCCGCGCTTTGATTTCGCGGGCAGGCTGATCCACGATAACTCGCGAAGCAACCTCATGAACCAGTGCGAGGATTCGCGACAACGCCTGGGACGCGACCCCATAGATATCTTCAGTGTTCAGGGGCTGGACGACGGCGTCGAGTTGAAGTTGACGGCTCGCGGTCTGAACGACCTGGTTCATGGCGGCCGCGTGCGAGTACTGGGGGTGGCGGACTTCACGCCGGAGTCCGCCGAGGAGATACACCGGTATGCCCCCATACAGGTGATACAGACGCCCATCAGCCTTCTCGATCGGGCCAGCCTCAATCCCTGGCTCTCGCTGTGTCGCAAGCATCACATGGGACTGGTCGCCTCAGACCCCCTGGCCAAGGGGTTATTGTCGGGGACCTTCCATGGCGGCGAGACGTTCCCCGAGATTGACCCCCAGCGCGCGGGCCCGCTCTTTCAGCCGCCAAGATTCGAGCGCGCTGCCAGATTCTCGGCATCGCTGGCGCAGGTTGCCAGCGCCAGGGGCCTGACTCGCGAGGTGATGGCTCTGGCCTGGGTCCTGACACAGCCGGGTGTGAGCTCTGTGCTCATGGAGCCCCGCGACGAGCACGAATTACGTTCATGGCTTGGGGCAGCTGCGGTTGAACTCACCGGGGCCGACATGCAACTGATCGATCGTTTGCTGCAGGAACACGGCCTGTGAGCCGCCACACGCGCAGCTTTTAACTACCCTTTGTGCGCCTCAAGGCGTTGTAGAGTGGGGCTCCGACACGCGCGTGCGACATTCCAACATGAGAATTTTTCTCTACTGTCTCCTGGCTGTGTTTGCTTCGCTGCTTGCCGCAAACGAAGTCGGTGTCGCCTCAGGAGATAAAGCCTGGTTTGTCTTGTCCGATCCCCTGGGCGATGGCGGCGAGGGCTTGAGCGAGTTTGCCGCTGACCCAGGCTTGCCCTCTCCGGACTGGGAGGCCTGGCCTGACGGTCATTGGCCCGCCACTGAACTCTGGTGCTACGACGCCAATGCGCGCCGCTTCACCCAGGCAACTGACGTGTTGGGCGCGGGGGAGGAGGGGCGCGTCAAGTTCCGCCGCACGCTCTATGCCCCGTTTTCCGTCGGTGGTCAGGTCTTTGTGCTTCACTTTGACCCCTATCGGCAGGCCCCCGGCGGTTCGGGCGCCCTTTGCCATGTATTGAGGCTCGACCCATCACTGCGCGAGGCAAAGGGGGCGTTGCCCAAGGCAGCTGTCGCGCTCATGAGCGAGCACTTCATCGATGCACCGGCGGCCTCTGCGGACGGTCGCCACGTCGTGTTTCGCGCGGCGGTCGGCAAGTCGTGGGTCCTGCGGGTGTATCGCAGTGCGGATTGGACGCTCGTGGCTGAGAGCGAGGCGGCAACCTGGGCGCGTCCTGTATGGACTGGCGAATCCGGTCTTGCTTGCATCAGCTATGAGGCAGGCGAGCGTCCCAGGGTCTCCGGCGAGAACCCGGCGCCGGCCAGGGGAACTCTCCGGCTTCTTGCGCTGGGCGAAAAGCTGACCCACACGCCGCTTCTGGACGGCGCATTTCCGCCCGATCATTACTCTCGCAGCCTGGTCTACGACGCTTCACGCAAAGTCCTTGTGATGGCGCGCAGGGACGGTGAGTCTCTGGTGGTGGAATCCAGGCTTCCTGTGCCCGGTGCCGCCGCGCGCGAGCTTGCCCGCGTCGATCACTTGAGAGGCATCGTCGTGGACGGTTCTGCGGTATTCATCGCAGGCGTTCGCGACAAGGCCGCCGACGACGCAAAGAAATCAGACCGTCGTCTGATCACGATTGTCGTGCGTCCTCGCGCCAGCCGCGACGAGTCCGGCGAAAGCGACGAATTTCTGGCCGTTGCACGGCGCGAACTTTCGACGGATGGGCGCGGCGGGCTCCAGGACCTGGGTGGCGGCATCGGCTGCTTCCTGGAACCGGCCCTGAACCCCCTGTATGCGGAAAGTCAGCGTCAGCCAGTGCTGCTTCACACAATGTTCGTGCTGAACTGGCCGGCCTGTGACAGCATGCGTAATCCCCGCATGCTGCAGATGCTCAGCGCGCAGGCACGGCGCTTCAAGAGCATTGAGGACTACAAGCGCACAGCCGGCAAACGCACGTTCCAGGATGGCATCCAGAGCACACTGCTGGCATTCGATCTGGACATCAAGATCAGCGACCCCGCCGTCAAGAACAAGCGGGCCCGCTACATCGAGCTTTACGACGGAAGCGCGGCGTCGCGCAAAGGCAGGGGCCGGATTCGGGTGGAAGACAACATTGGCGGCAACTGGATGGTGTACGGCCTTCACGGCGACGGAAAAGACAGCGGCGACACCGTTCACGACAACACGACGGTAACAGACGATGGCCGGCTGGCCTCGACCCCAGCGTTGCGCTCAGGCATGTACGAGAAGCTACTGGGTCAGATTGAGAGCCGCCGTTTGCTTATTCTCATGGGGCTGGAGAAGTCGCCCCAGGCGGGCGGCCTGGTGTTCGAGGGCCGCAGCCTCTGGCGCGACCCCATCACCGGCACGGAACGCCGGATCTGGAACTACCGGCGCAAAGGTGAGGGGCGGCAGCAGAGCGCGCAAATGGGCTTCATCGCTGATGCTCCCTATGCCAGCTCCGAAATGCCCAACGCCCACCCCCTGCTTGTCGCGGCTGTGGTCTTCGGCATGGGACAGGGCAACGTCAACAGTTCGGTGCTCGCCTTTGACTACACCAGTTACGTCGAGCTACCTGATCTCAGCGGCAACGGAGCACCCTCCATGCTGCTGCCCAGGGTGATTCGCGCCTACCAGCGCAACGAAAAGGGCGAGCGGGAGGAGCAGTTCAGCGCCACTCTCCTCACAGAAATTGACCACGAAGCGCGGCACATTCGAGGCGGCAGACTACGCTGCGGCTTCAATGTGGTGGGGGCCCGTCAGGACAAGAACTTCACTGAACTTCAAATTGGCATCAACCCCTGAACCGACAAGTCGGCACAGGGAGCCACCGGCCGGTCTGCCGGCTCATGGAACGATCACCGTGATGATGTGGGAACTGACGACCCCGTTGACGAAAGTCTGCGCGACGGCCGGAGCGATATTCACGGTGACTGTGTAAGTTCCCGGAGTGGCGCCGAGGGGAACGACGATGCGGCCGAAGGCCGTCACGCTGACGTTGGCTGGAGAGCTCGAAACAAACTGGTAGTCAACGAAACCCGGACCACCTGAATCGCCGTAGGTTTCCAGGGCAATCCCGCCGTAGTACTCGACTGCGAAGATGCGTGTTGCGTACTCCTGTCCGGGTGCAATGCGAAGGGTGCCGGGAAGCCTCAGCACGAAGTCGTAAGTGTAGGTGAAGCCATTGATGTTGCGTACCGGCGTCAGGGAGGTAATCAGGTTGTCCAGGTCGCTTCCGGCGGCGATGGACGTATTGTCCGGCGCGCGCAGGCGGTCAATGTTCCCTGGCGCCAGATAATCATCGAACAGCGCATCGCGCAGGATGTTGGCCGCACCGAGGTCGGGCATGGCAATGCCGGTGTTCGGCACCAGGCCAATGGACCCGTTGAACAGGCCATCGTCGCGGCAGTCGCGGCTCATGCCCAGGTAAAAGTCCCAGACGTTGGCGACACCGACGTTTCGGGCCACCTGACCGAGCGCGGCGAGCACATAGGCATAGTTCCAGTCCTTGCCGAATGAACCGCTGGCGGCGAGGTCAACCGGGACGCGGCCGCGCAGGGCGCTCAGGCCGAAAAACTGAGCCACGTTCTGGCTCATGATGCCGAACATGCCGGCCGAAACGCCTCCGTAGAACTCGCCCCGGGTCACGGCACAGGTTGTAAGGGGCGTGACATCCACCGAGCTCACGGAGTAGCCGTCGAACATCGGCAGCACACTATAGAGAACGTGGCCGGCCGACATGATGTGGAACTTCTGCGTCGTGAACGTCGCGGGATTGCCGCCGTCTGACACCACGCCGGACACGTTCTGACCGCGGACTTCAACCACAATGGGCCCGCGGTACGAAGGGTCGCGCACGACGGCCTGATAAATGCCATTGTCAAAAGTCGTGGTGCTGCCCAGGGCCTTGGTGTCATCGAGCTCCATCGACCCATCGGTGCGCACAGGGCGCAACGTGACCTGCGCAAAGCGGACAGCACCGCCCAGGCTCACCGTGCCGCGGACAAAAACGCCGCCGGCCGGATTGACCGTTGTCGCGGTTGACTCGGCGCCTTCACCAATGACCCGGGCAACGTCCACGCGCTGGTCGAAATCGCCGTTGCACGCGGCGACCAGCATGGCCAGGAGCAGGGTCTGAAGGGTGAAAAGGCGCTTCACTCTATTCGATCTCCTTGCGGGAGGTCACGACCTTGTCCACCAGCCCGTACTTGAGCGCGTCCTTTGCGGGCAGCCAGAAGTCGCGGTGGACATCCTTTTCGACCTGCTTGAGCGTTTGTCCGGTTTCGTCAGCCACGATCTGGTTGTACTGCTCCTTCATGCGCTCGATTTCCTTGGAGAGGATCTCCAGATCGCTGGCCTGACCCTGAGCGCGCATGCTGGGCTGGTGCAGGAGGAAGCGGCTGTTGGGCGTGCAAAAGCGCATTCCCTTCTTGCTGCCCAGGTGGATCATCACCGCAGCCGAGGCACAGATGCCGCAGACGATGCTGCGCACCGGCGGGCGGACAAATCGCAGGTAGTCAAGAATGGCAAACCCGCTGTCCGCACTGCCGCCGGGGCTGTTCACCACAATCGTGATGGGCTTGTCTGCGTCGTCGCTTTCCAGCACGGTCAACTGCGTAATCACGCTGGCGGCGAGCTTGTCATCGACTCCCTTGGACACCAGGATCGTGCGCGTCTTCAGCAGTTTGGACATGACATCCATGCCGCGCTTCGCTTTCTTCTCTCCCTTCTCGTCCTTCTCGTCCTTCTCGTCGTCTTCATCCTCGTCTTCGGGCGAGTAACGAGCCAGCAGTAGTTCGTCGTCAAATTCGAGCATGGCGGATTCCTGTGTTTGCGCGGCGGAACTTCAGCATGTATCGGCGCGGCATTCAAGCCGCAGCCTCAACTTCAAACGGGTACATGATGCCAATCATTCCAGCGGGTTACGCCGGGTCAGGGGGTGCAGAATCTCCCGGTCTGCCTATGGGGGCGTCTTTGGGAAGCTTGGCCTTGCCGAACGGCGGCAGTTTGCGGGAGTAGTCGGGGTATTCGCCGCCGGTGATGGACTGCCTGGGCCTCAGAAAAATCACGAGCTGCACCGCGCCCCAGATGATGATCAGGACTGACAGGAACTGGCCCATGGTCATGCCAATCGCATTGAGGAAGGCGGCTGTGGCGCCCAACTCCGCCCCTTTTGCCGGGTCCACCGCGATGTCCGGCTGTCGAATCAGCTCCGCCGGAATGCGAAACACCGCATAGCCGATAAGAAAAAGGCTGCCCAGCACGCCTGGTCGCTTGCAATAGCGCCTCAGCCACCAGATGAGAAGAAGCAGGATGAAACCCTCGAAAAACATCTGCACAAGCTGGCTGGGATAGCGGCCATAGAACAACGGCTCATACTGTTGCCAGATCTCCGGTTTCACCGGCAAGACACCCCAGTCAGGGGGCAGCCTGTCGGCGTTGGGGTGCTCTTTGAACCAGGCGTCCTGCATGGCGTGCAGCAGCCCACGGTAGCCGGGGCTGTCAACATCGGTGGGAAACTTCATGGCATACCAGGGCAACTGGGCGGCGTCGGTGATGGGTTTGCCGGCAGAGTCGTTGATCGTGCGTCCGTAGAGTTCGCCATTGATGAAGTTGCCGAAGCGAACCGTGGTCACGCCAATGGGGACCACATGCACGCAGGCATCTCCGATGTTCCAGAACTGCAGCTTCTTGATGCGGGCGTAAATGAGTTCGGCCGACACGACGCCGATAATGCCTCCATGCATGCTCATGCCGCCCTTCCAGACCTCCAGGCTCTGGACGACGCGATCCCAAAGCGGCTTGTTCATGGAGTTCAGGACGATTTCGTCGAACTGGTAGAAAAAGAGATGTCCCAGGCGTCCGCCCAGAAACGTACCGATGACGCCCACGATGATGATGTTGGTGCAGTCCTCGACGCTCACCCGGAGGTGGCCGATGCGCTGCAACCAGCGCAGGACGTAATAGCCAATCGTGAAGGCCACCACATACATCAGGCCGTACCATCGCAGGGCGAGGGGACCGCCGACTTTGAAGATCACCGGATCCCAGTTGATATGTTCGATCAGACCCAGCACGCGGACTCCTGACTTCAGCCTGCTTCCGGCCGGCGACAAAACGCGGACTCCGTTGGAGCCGTTAGACTGCCGCGCCGCACCTGGGCGCTTTCCTCGCCGCCGCGTCCGCAATCTAGGGGACACAATGGCGAGGCGCAAGGCGCGGCTGCGCTTGTCGGGGGGCTTGCTTTAGGATGGTCCCGTCCAGATACTGCGTTGATACGGGGGAGTGAGGTCAAAAACATGAAGCCTACGAAGGGCAAGCGATCCGGGGCGCGGATCGCCAAGGGGCGCACGCAGCACGTCAAGGGCAGCAGGAAAGCCAAGGCAAAACGCATAGACAGCAAACCCGGCAGGCCGGTGAAGGCCGCCAGGAAACCCGCCAGAGCAAGCAACACAAAAACCGCTGGAGCCAACCGAAGGGCCAAGCCGGTGACCCCGGCTCGCAGTGAATCAGCGACGCCGAGACCTGGTGCGAGCGCCTTGCTGGGGCGTTTTGACGTCGCCATCGTGGGCGGAGGACCCGGCGGCAGCACCCTGGCGGCCCTTCTGCGCAATCAGGGGCGCAGCGTATGCATCGTCGAGCGCGTAAAGTTCCCGCGATTCCGGATTGGCGAGTCGCTGCTGCCCTTTTCGATCGACATCTGGAAGAAGAGCGGCGTGCTTCAGAAGATTCACGACATTGGGTTCATGGTCAAGCGCGGCGCTCGGTTCGTTATTGACGAAACCCTCGAGGAAGAGTGCTTCTGGTTCAAGAACGGTCTGGACAAGGACCACCCTTACGCCTTTCAGGTGCAACGTGCGGACTTTGACAAGGTCCTGCTCGATCACGCCGCCGATCGGGGTGCCAGAGTGTTCCAGCCCCTGAGCGCAACCTCGTTCCTTGCCCGGCCGGACAAGGCCATTTTGGAAACGAAGGAAGGCCGGATAGAGGCTCAGGTGGTTTGCGATGTTTCCGGCCGCTGGACCTTTATGAGCAGTCGCCAAGGGCAGCGAAAGGTACACCCCACGCACCGGAAGGTGACCGCCTTCAATCACTTCACCAATGTCGTGCGCTGCGAGCAGGATCCGTCCAACATCATCATTGTGCGCTTCGGCGACACCCGCATGGGGTGGTTCTGGCTCATACCGTTCTCGGACGGCACGACCAGCGTTGGCGTCGTGGCCGACGCGGAGTACTACCGCCAGGCCCAATTGTCACCCGAGCAGTTCCTGTGGAAGAGCATCAAGGAAAGCCGCGCCATGGAGCCACGCATGCGCCATGCCGTGGCATGCGGCGAGTACCGCAGTGAGGCCGATTTCAGCTTCACCAGCGACCGTCACGTGGCGGACCGGCTGATCAAAGTGGGCGATGCGGGCGCATTCATTGATCCGGTTTTCAGCTCCGGTGTCTTCCTGAGCACCAAAGCCGCTGAGCTTGCCGCGGAGGCTCTGGACAAGGCCTTTGCCGTGAACGACTTCAGTGAGCGAATGTTCCAGGATTACGAGCAGAAAATCCGCAGCGGAACGGCCGTGTTCTGGGCCTTCATTGATGCTTTCTACAATCGGGACTTCCTGAAGCAGATGGTAACCAGCCGCAGGCGGCCCTTGCTGCAAAGCAGCATCACCAGCCTGCTCGCCGGCGACATCTACAACATGGACAACGCTCTCATCACTTACCTCACCGGCAAGGGAGGAGCCTTTGCCGACGAGGAAATGAAAGCACTTGTCGGCTAGCGTGGCATCACGCCATGGCGATGAATGCAGGCGGCACATGGCGCCGCTTCATTCAGCTACGCTCAGGTGAATCCAGTGCCCTAACGAATCACACCCAGCTTGCGCTGGGTGTGTTCGGCGTAGAAAACGGCTTGGGGGTCGAGCGGCTCCAGTGGAGCCGCGAGAAAGCGAAGCAGCCCGGCGCAGCCGGGCGTAAGCGAAGCGGCGGGCCCCCGCAGCAACCCTACGTTCATGGCCCTAACGAATCACACCCAGCTTGCGCTGGGTGTGTTCGGCGTAGAAAACGGCTTGGGGGCCGGTCTTCCGACTGTATTCCCGCAACCCCCATGCCAATGACCGACCTGCGCAAGTTCCTGTGCCAATTGACTTGCGACGATTCCATTCCGTAACACCCAACTTTTGCCCTGTGTAGAAAATGCCCAAGCAGTGGTAACTATGCACTCACCGTAACCAAAGTGGGGTCAGCCTGCATACTCTTCATCCTGAGTGATGCTCGACAGAACCCAGTCGAAGTTACCGCTGATCACCTTGCTGCCGCAGTATTCGCAAATGCCTGCCATGTTGACCCGATCCAGTGTGGCGCCGCAGCTCGGGCAGCGATCAGGGTCGCCGCTCGGTCTCCCGGCCGCCTCGGTACGTCGAATCAGGGTCCAGTACTCGGAAAAACGGCGCGTGACCTCCGGATTCCCGCCAGCAACCTTGCCGCTGCGATCCCTGTACCAATCACGCATGTGGGCGTAGATGCGGACCGTAGCCGCGTCATACCAGGCGTCGTGCTCGATTTTCGCCAGTTGAATGCGTTCGATGGTCACCTCTTCCAGCACGTTCCTGACGCCCTGTTCGACGAAGCGCTCGATCCAATAGCGGTGTGCGTCGAACAGGGTGTCGGTTTCATAGGGGCGAAGTCGTGAGGTGTCGGCCTCGCTCCAGCCGCGCTGAATCTCCATGAACATGTGCTGGACGCGCTGGGTGAGGGCCTTCAGGTTGAAGGCCGGGTCGCGGGCCTTCAAGGCGCGCAACTGCGATTCCAGGAGGGGGGACACAACCGTAGGCGTTCCTGTACCCTCCTCCACGCCTCCGCTGGAGATCAGGGGTTCCAATGCGTCCTGCTTGCGCAATGTCTGGAGCGCCCGAACCTGCCAGCCAGCTTCTCCGCGCGCAGTCACGGTGCCGCAACTGGGGCACTTGCCGTCTGTTCTGGGCTCTTCGGGGCTGCCGCAATTGGGGCAACCCAGCTTCAGCGTTTGGTCCGGCGAGCGTGTGATGATGCCGTGTGGTCGGGCAAAGAGCAGGCGTTGTTCCAGCAGGACGCGCCGGGCTTCGCCGGCGGACTGTTCGAGCAAGTTGGCTTTGAAGCGGATGGAAATTCGCTGTTCAGCGGCAGTCACCTCGACGCTTTCGATCTCGGCGGCCCCGACGACGATGCGGGAGGCCGTTGTGTGGCCCCTGTTCAACTTCTCCCGCAACGCCGGCGCAAGGTACGGGGCAATGCTGCCATCGCCCTTGCCCCGTGACTCATGAAGCCTCGTGAAGATCAGGTGGGCAAAGTCCAGAAAGAGCACCCGCGAGAAATTGGGGTCGCGCTCGCGAATGCCCCCAAACCCGCTATCCAGCAGACCCCGGCCTGGAGCTCGAGCGCTGCGATAGACCTTGCCTTCCATGGCACGTTGCTTTTCACGCTGGGACTGGCGCCACCACCGGTAGCCGGCCCAGGCCAGCGCGACGAGTATGGCCACGCAGAGAACTTTGCCGACCGGGCCACCTTCCATCCAGAGCCAGAGCAACAGGCGGATGAGCTGGACGATGAGGTAAATCAGGGCGCCAATGTCGCCGTCGGCGCCGCCGCTACTGCCGCCGCCGCCGCTGAAAGAGTCTCCTCCGCCGGCGCGGGCAAGCAACCCGGACGCGGCAACGCCGCAGGCAAGTTGCATCAACAGAATGGTGGCAGCGCGCCTGGGTCCCACATCAGCCCCTGTACTCTTCGTCCTGCTCGATGCGGCAGAGCACCCAATCGAAATCCCCGCTGACAATCTTGCTGTTGCAGTAGCCGCAAACGCCTGCCTGGTTGATCTTGTCCAGGGGGCCGCCGCAACTGGGGCACTGGCCTTGAACAGAGGGCCGGTGAGGCCGGTCGCTGCGGCGAATGAACGTCCAGTATTCGCTGTAGTCGCGCTTTTCCTTGTGGTCGCCTTTGTACAGGTTGCCCTGGGCGTCCAGGGTGTAGTCCAGCATCCTCGCGAAGATGCGGGCGGTGACGGTGTCAAACCAGGCATCGTGCTCGACCTTTGCGACCTCGACCCGGTATACGTCGATGTCCTTGATGATGGCGCGCAAGTGCTGGTTGTCGTGGCGCTCAAGCCCGAAGCGAACGCTGTTGTAAAGTCCGTCGGACAGGTGGGCTCTCAGCCGCAGGACGTCGCGAGCGGCCCAGCCCAGTTGCAGTTCTTTGAACACGAAGGACGCACGGAGCACAAAGGACTGGCGGGAGAAGCCCGGGTCCCGGGACGTCAGCGCCCTCAAGGCCGCCTGCAGGCCCGAGTCCACGAGCGTTGGGTGATCGAGACCGTTGTTGTGATGGCCCAGCCTGCGTTGTTCCTCGCCGCGGGGTTCTTCGCGCCGTGTGTCTACGGCCACAACCTGCCACGCCATCTCCCCGGTGGCTGACAGGCTGCCGCAACTGGGGCAATGTCCGCTGCTACGAGGCTCCTCGGGGCTGCCGCAACTGGGGCATCCTAATCGCATGACCACGGAGGGATCAGGGGTCAAAACGCCTTTGGGGCGCGAGAAGACCAGCACCTGCTCCACGAAGTCTTTGAGCCTCGTGCCGCCCCGTACCCGAAACACATTGGCGCGGAACACGACGGATATGCGCGTGGCGGAGGCATGTTCAATCACGGATTCCACTCGTCGCCCGCCGACGACCACGCCATCTATGACGATCTCTTCCCGGGGCAGGGCATCACGCAAAGGCGCTGATACGTATGGCATGATGGAATCACGTTTGCCTTCGCGGCCGCGCGCCTGATGGTACTTCACGAACACCAGATTGGCGAAGTCCACGAACAGAGGACCGGAGAAGTTCGGGTCCGAGGCGCGGATTGCCGCTGCCCAGTCCGGCGGGGCGCTCGCCACGCTCGCGGCGGCACGACGGCCTGACCTGCGCTCAAACTTGTCAATAAGCCAGCCCACCGCGGCGACGGCCAGAAGCGCCGCAAAACCGATGAAACCTGCGATGGGATCGTCGGAACCGCCCCCGCTGCCGTAATCGCTACTGCCGGAGGAACTGTAATCGCTGGAACTTCCCCCATAGTCGCTGCCTGAACCCCCGTAATCGCTGCCGCCGCTGTAATCACCGCCGCAGCCGAAGTCGGCCCTCAGGGGCTGTCCCCAGGCGCACAAGAGCCCGGCCAGCAGCAAGGTTGGCAGTATTCTTGCCATGTTCATGGAAGCCGGATGATGGGCCGGTCGGGCAGTTCATTGACGTCGCCGGCCGGGCGCGGAAAGGCATCCGCGCACAGGTGGCCCAGCTGCGCGATGGCGTTCTCCAGCGCTTCGATAGCTTCTCCCCGGTGGTTCAGCAGCGCCGCCAGAACCTCATTCAGGCGAGCCTCCTTGACCTTGCGCTCAAGCTGCACGTCCGCCAGCAACCGGGCCTGACCTTCGAGGACGCTCACGTACAGCAGTGCCGCGTTGCGCAGTTCGGTGTAGCTCGCATTCTGCTCACGGAAGGCGCTGCCTGCGGCCTGAGTTACGGCCGCATGCATCTCCGGGCGGGAAATCAGCAGGCGCTGCAGGGTCGGCACCCGGGCAACCGCATAACCCGCGCAGACGCCCGCGACGCAGCCTTCGGCGAGAAGCCAGAGCGCGTCGGGGCGACCGGTGGTGAAAAAGTGTACCCAATAGAGCGCGACGAAAACGAACAAAGATACGGCCGCGCCGGCCTTGAAGGCCTTTCCTTCATAGCGGGACGACGCCGGCGCCAGGACCACGATGAACTCGCAGGACGTCGCGGACTCCGCTGAAGCAATGGCGGCTTCAAGGCGCTTGAGGCCGGCGTCACTCAACAGGCTTTTGTCTTGCAGGATTGGACCCATGGCTGCTCGCTGGTCTGCCGCGATCGGATGAGTCGAGACGTTACAAAACGGCCGCTGGATTCGTAACCTAGCTTTGGCCGGGCAAGGGCGAGCACTTCCGTCTCACATGGCCATTCAATACCACAAGCTGCTGGACCGGATCCTAGTCAGGCGGGCGGGCGAGCGAGAATCGCTGCAACGCCAGGTGGACGAGAATCGTCCCCTGCCAAAGGTCATGATGGCCGTGCTGTGCGTGGCGCTGGCGGGCCTCTTTGCCCTGCTGGGTATCTTGCCGGTGTCGTTGATTCTGGTGGTGGGGGCTGTTCTTTCGGCCTTGAATGCCTTTGCCACATGGAAACAGGCTGCCCGGGCGGACGCCGCGCTGGATGTTGAACTGCAGGAGGAGGAGTACCGTCGCTACCTGCTGGGAAAGCTTGGGCCCCAGCGCTTTGACCAGTTGGCCGGGGCCGTGGCGGCAGGCGGCAGTGATGCCAGCATCCAAGGTTGGCTCAAGCCGCTGGACTTCGACGCCCACGACATCGAGTATCTGCTGTGGCTTGCGGAGAACATTGTCGTTCAGGTGCGGGAAGGCGTCGAAGCCGTTGGGGGCATGGGACCCGGCAGAGGGCCGGGGCGCAGGCTGGCTCCACGGGCCACTGAACAGCCTAAGGAGGCGTCCGTGGAAGTCGCGCCCCAGCCGACGGTCGTGGCTGCACCTGAACTGCGAAACCTCTCGGCTGACGAGATCGAAAAGTTCAAGCGTCTGGCCGCGCAGCGCAAGGCAGAGTTTGAACAGTGGGAAAAGGCCGGGGGCGGGCGGAGCGTTGCCCCCGATGACCCCCTTGGCAAACTTGGCCGTTACACCCCGGCCCAGCTTGAGGAGTTGAAGAGAAAGGCCCGAGAGAGGCGTGACCGGGGTGAAGCCCCAAAGTCAACGCTGCCCGCCCCGGCCGCCAGGGACCACCCCGGTCATTTTACGGAAGAGGAGCTCAAGGAGTTGGAGCGGACAGCCTTGAGCCGCTTCGAACCCCGACCCAGGGCGGGGCAGGAGTCGCCTGACAAGTTGGAAGTGCTGGGGCAGGTTTTCAGCCCTGAAGACATGGAGACCCTGGCGGCCAAGGCGGAACGCCAGGCCCGCGAAAAGGCTCGCGCGCAGGAATCGGGCAGCAAGGCGCTGCCGCCCGCGGACGAATCGGATTGGGACTCATCGACCAGGAACGACTGAACTGCCGCTGGCAATTGAACCAGACCTCCTCAGGCCACAAGCCATCGGCGGGGCGATCAGTCTTTGGGCGGCGGGGCCGGCAGAAGTGCCAGCACGCGAGCGCCGAATTCCAGCAGTGTTTCGGCCGCCGCCTCCCGCAGCGCAAATGCGGCAAGTTCGGCCGGCTTGGACTCTGCGCCGCCTTCCAGCAGCGCCGTGGGGGAGTAGCGGTAGATCGTGGCTCCGGAATCGACATCCGTGAGAGCCAAGCTGCCCTCAGCTCGCGCGACGAGCTTCTCCCCCTGCCGTAAGACACTGACTTTGATGCTGCCGGCCAGGCGCAGACGGTAGGGATAGTCTTTGGCCTTGATGGGATGGATGTCGGATGCGAGCGTCAACTCGTTGAGTCTGGCCCACTCGGTTGCGGCCGGCAGAAACACGGGTTCGGTCAGGGCCTCGCCGTATTTCTCTTGAACGTCAATTTCCAGAAGGGACTGTCTCCGTGAAGGCACGGCAATCTGCCAGCGCCAGGCAGGCATGGAAAGCCCAAGTTTTCGACCGCTCAAGGCGTCGAGATCAAGACGCGCCTGCACGTACACGAAGTCCCCTCCGCTGCCGGCAAGCATAAAGACCTTGCAGAAGGCCTGTCCTGCCTCGTTGAACTCGGGAAACCCGCTGATCACGCCATTACCCGGCGACTCCACGGCCCAGCGCAGGCTCAGCCCTCGAGGAAAGCGACCGCGAAACGAGGCCGTCAGGGCCAGGTCCTGCCTGGTGCCGCCCAGCAAATGAGCCTTCTGCTTCAGTCCCTCCAGCGAAACATTCATCTGGGCCGGCAGGTCAATGAGCGTAAGGGCCGCTGTCTCCGCCGCGCTGAGGGCCTCGCGGTCGATTTCGTTCTCGCTCAACATGCGCAGAGCGAAGACCCGCACAGAAAGCCAGTATCGCTCGACCCAGCCCCTGGCGCGCTGGACGGCATTGTCCAGCTCCGGAGGAGGCACGTTGCGGCGCCACAGTTCCTGAGCGAGCCGGAGCAGTCCCTGTGCGCGGTACTTCAACTCCGCGTGTTCGATGGCGCTGACGGCAACGGCTTCAAAGCCGTCCGTGGCAAAGTCGCGCTTCACCCCTTGCCCCAGTTCTGACGCCAGAATCCAGGCCGCCCGCCCACTGAGCAGGAGGCCAAGCCGCGTGCCGGACAGACGCTCCCCTGCAAGATGTATGACTCGCTCGGTGATGAGCTCTTCCAGCAGCAGGTCGGCGTCCTGTTTGGCATTCAGTGCAGTGTCGGCCGCGGCATAAGCCGCCAGATGGGTTTGGGAAGGAAAGTCCGGGTGATTGCCATCCTTGGCCCAGGCAGGGACGGCCAGGGGCTTGATGGTGACTCCTTCGGGCTGAGGCGAGGTGCAACCTGCCGCCAGCATTGTCAACGCAAGGATGAAACCACAGTACGTCAGCAGGTTGCTCACGATGTGCAGGCTTTTCGAGGGTGATGAAAGCGGGGCCCTGCGTACTATTTGGCATCACCTGACCAAAGTGGCAAGTCTCGGCCACGCCGGAGTCCCCATGAATCATGCCATTCGCCTCTGCCTGGCCGTCGGTGCCCTCTGTTTCTTCATGCTGGCCCCCGCGGCACAGGAGGGCGCCAAGGGTTCCCTTGCGGCCCCGAACCTGGAATCCATCAGCGTGGCGGACCTGAAAGGGGACGTCTATTTCCTTGCCTCAGATGAAATGCGCGGTCGCGACACAGCCAAGCCGGAGTCTGAGATCGCTTCGGCCTACATTGCCAGCCGCTTTCGCAAGGCCGGGGCGATGCCCGCGGGCGAAAACGGGAGCTACTTTCAGGAGGTCCAATTTGCCTACCATGAGTTCACGGAGCCTCCCGTGGCAAGGCTCTACGACTCGCAGCAGGCAGGCGATGGGCCGTTGGCGGAGTTCAAGTACGGCCAGGATTTTTCGTCGGCGGGCGGAAGGCCCCGGCCCGTTGCCAGGTGTGAAGTCGTGTTTGCGGGCTATGCGATCACGGATGCCGCCCGCGGCTGGGATGACCTTGGCGGTCTGGATCTCAAGGGCAAGACGGCCCTCATCCTGCGCTACGAGCCCACGGGCTGGCGCAGCGGCAGCTCCATGCGCGGGTGGTCCCGAAACAGCTATCTGGAAACCAAGGCAGCCCTGCTGCGCAAGGCGGGCGCCGCCGCGGTTCTCATGGTGACAGGCCCGGCATCGACGGGGGGCATCGACAACTGGGTTCCCTTGGGCAGCAGCGAAACCGGCAGTGATTCTCCGCCACTGACCCTGGCGGACGAACCTGAGCAGCAAGACGGTCTTGGCCTGCCCTTTTTCTCCGCGAGCGTGAAGGCGGTGGACCGCATTCTGGGAGAGGATGGCGCGATCAAGCGCCTGCAGGAGGCCCTGGACAAGGGTGACCGCAAGGCCATGCCGGACCTCTCCGCCAAGCGCATTGAATTCGATGTCAAGACACGCCGGGTGCTCAAGTCGGGGCGCAACGTTCTTGCCAAGATTGAAGGTGAACTCAACGAATGGGTGGTACTCGGCGGCCACTACGACCATATCGGCCTTGGCTACTTCGGCGCAACCGACGCGCGAACCGCCATGGGCAAGGTTCACAACGGCGCCGACGACAACGCCTCGGGCACCTCGGCCATCATGGAGATCGCGGAGGCCTTCGCAGGCCAGCGCAAGCCCAGGCGCAGCTTCCTGTTCATCGCTTTCACCGGCGAGGAGAAGGGGCTGCTGGGCAGCGCCTGGTATGCCCGACACCCCGTGGTGCCCCACGAAAAGACCCTGGCCATGATCAACATCGACATGATCGGGCGCGTCAAGAACAGGCGTCTGGAAATGCACGGCATGGCCAGCAGCAAAGCTCTGGCGCAACACGTGCGGGATTGCGCTCCCCTCTTCCCGGAACTGAACCTGAAGTTCAATGAGCAGCCGGTGGGACCGGTCTCGGATATGTGGGCCTTCTATCAGGCAGGCGTTCCGGTACTGTTTCCGTTCAGCGGCTACAACGAGGAAATGCACTCCATCAAGGATCGGCCGGAGACCATCAACTACGAGGGTCTGGCTCAGGCCACGCGCCTGGTGGCCGAGATCGCGTGGCGCATCAGCGAAAACCCTGCCTACCCCGACTATCGCGGAACCAACAAGGACGCCATCGGCCCCGATGGTCAGTATCGCATTCCACGACCCAACGAGCCCAAACCCGCTCCCAAGGAAAAGCTACCCGAGGATTCCGAGAAGGAAGAGGAGTTCGCCATGCCTCGCCGCGAGGGCTGAAACGCCGCTGAATGGAAGGTCTGGCCCGACTTGCTGCGGCCCAAATGGCCTGAAGGCGGCTACGCCGCCGGCAGGCTGATGCGAAAGAGACTGCCCTTGCCGACTTCGCTTTCGGCCTCAATTCGGCCCCCGTGGCGCAGCGCTACATGTTTGACGATGCTCAAGCCCAACCCGGTGCCGCCGAGGGCGCGGGAGCGGGCCTTGTCCACCCGGTAGAATCGCTCAAACACGCGCGGCAGGGACTCGCGGGGAATTCCGATGCCGGTGTCGGCGACCGCAATCTCGTGGAGGCCGTCAGCCGTTGAAACAGTGACCGTGACCTTGCCGCCCTCGGGCGTGTATTTCACGGCATTGTCGATCAGGTTCTCGACCGCTTCGCTCAGGTCCTCGTCGTTGACGACGGCAAAGGCGGGCGAAGGCGCGGCGAGCCACTCCAGCGTCACCCGGCGGCGCTCGGCGCGCTCCTTGAACTGGGCCAGGACCCGTTCGACCAGGGGGTTGAGATCCATGCGCTGGCGGGCGTCATCTGTCGGGCTGCCTTCGAGGCGCGAGATGTCGAGGATGTCGGACACAAGCTTGGTCAGGCGCTCGGCATTGTTGCGGATTTTCTCGAGGAAAGGCCCTCGAGCTTCGACATCGTCCATGGCGCCGTCCAGCAACGTTTCAACATAGGCCTTGATGCTGGTCAGGGGTGTCTTCAGTTCATGACTGACGTCGGCTACGAAGTCGCGCCGCATCTGCTCGAGGCGCCGGTCTTCGGTGCGATCCCGGACCAGCAGCACCGAGCGCTTTTCACCTTCAGCCGTTTCGAACATCGGCGTGGCGACGATTTCCAGCGTGCGGGTCGAGGCCCCGGCGCCCAATTCCAGCTTCACGCTTGACGGTCCATCCACCTCCCGAAGCGTGTTGAGCAGGTCATGGACTTCAGGGTGGCGAAGGTTCTGCCACAGGGGCTTGCCTTCCAACTGCGCCGCGGACAGTCCCAGAAGCCGGGTCGCTGCCCGATTGACCAGCGCCACGTCGCCCTTCGCATCCACCAGCAGCAGGCCGTCAGAGACGTTTTCCATGATGCTGGCCAGTTCACGGCTCTGCCCCTCCAGCTCATTGACACGCTGGCGCATCTGCACACCCACGGAGTAAAGGGCGGCTTCCAGCTCGCCGAAGTCACCCCCGGCGGCACGAACAGCAGCGGAATCAGTCGCGTCGAGGCGGCCCTCTGTCATGCCCTCGGCGGCTTCGCGCAGGCGATCGATGGGGCTGCGAATGAGCCGCGTCGCCAGCAGCGCCAATCCGCTGCCCACGATCAGCAGGGCCCCGGCAATGGCCAGAAGGCCCTGACGCATGGCGCTCAGCCGCGCGTTCGTGACTTCCGTTGGGCGGGCCACACGCAGTACGGGAGTCTGGCTGTCCCGGGGATCAGTGACGGCAACGTAGTCCATTTCGCGCCGCAGCGTCTGGCTGACGCGGGTGTCCAGGCCCACGCCGCGGACGAGCGCCTCCTGAATCTCCGGGCGTTGAAGATGGCTTTCCATGGCGCGGCCATCCGCATCCGTGTCGGCCAGCACCATTCCGTCGCGCCTTATCAGAGTGACGCGCGCGTCCGCCTGACGGCCCACTTCTTCCAGATCGATCTGTCCGCCCGCCTGCCGCAACGCCATAAAGGCCAGGCGGGCGCGCGATTTCAGGTCGGCCATGGCCTCGTCCCGCAGCGTCTGGCGCAGACTCCAGTCGATATAAGCCTGAGAAACGGCCACGAAGGCCAGCACCGCCACGGTGTTGACCGCCAGCAGACGCCAGAGAAGGCGCGAACGCAGCATCACAGGAGGACGTTAGAAGATAGCGGGTCCAGGGCCAAGCGTGAGGCTCAGGCTTCTTCCATGCGATAGCCCACACCCCGCACGGTCAATATGAGCTTGCCGGCCTCACCCAGCTTGCGCCGCAGGGCGCCCACATGGACGTCGATGTTCCGCTCGGTCACAAACACGTCCGGTCCCACGACCGCATTCAAGAGCTGGTCCCGCGTGAAAACCCTGCCGCGGCGCAGCATGAGATGCCGCAGAAGCTTGAACTCCGAAAGCGTAAGTTGCACCTGCTCACCCTCAACGCTGACCTCGTGGCGCGCGGCATCCAGGGTGATGGGGCCAAGTTTGAGGATATCGCTGTGGGACTCGTCTTTGCGGGCGGGGTCATTGCGGCGCAGCACGGCTTTCATGCGCGCGAGCAGCTCTACGGGCGAGAACGGCTTGGGCACGTAGTCATCGGCCCCCAGAGTCAGGCCCAGCACGATGTCCGCTTCCGTGCCTTTGGCGGTGAGCATGACGATGGGGATCTGGCGCGTCCGCTCACTGCCTCGAAGGCGGCGGCAGACCTCCAGGCCGTCCATGCGCGGCAGCATCAGGTCGAGCAGTATCAGGTCGGGAAGGCGGGCCGCGGCGACCTCCAGGCCCTTTTCGCCGGAGTCGGCGGAGAGGGTGTCAAATCCATTCTTGTTGAGGTTGTATTTGAGCACCTCAACGATGTCGGTTTCGTCTTCAATGACAAGCACGGTCCGGCGCTTGGGGGGCGGCGTGTTCAAGGCTTGTTGCCCTCGGAGTCGAGCCGATCTTTGGCTTTGTGAATGCTGCGGCCGCTGACGATGTAGATGACCTGCTCGGCGATGTCCGTGGCGCGATCGGCAGCACGCTCAAGGTGCCGGCACAGGTTCATGGTCTGCAGCGCGTCTTCCACCTGGTCTGGGTGAAACTTGATGAACTCGATCAGCTGCTTGTTCATCTTGCGGTAGGCTTCGTCCACTTCCGTGTCCATGTCCAGGACTTCGTTGGCCTTGTCTACCGAGAGCTCAATGAAGGCCTGCAGGGCCCTGTCCAGCATGCTGATGACGTTCTTGCCGATGCCTTCGAAATCCAGTTCAACGTTCAGCGGCGGACGCTTTGAGAGGTAGCGTACGCGCCGCGCTATGTTGGCTGCCACGTCACCCGTGCGCTCAATCGTGCTGTTGATCTTGATGACGCTGGTGATGAACCTGAGGTCGCTCGCCACGGGCTGATAGAGCGCCAGCAGCTTCAGGCACTCCTCCTCCACGCGCAGCTCGCGGTCGTGAAGCGGGCGATCGGCCTCGATGACCTGCTGAGCCAGGTCGGCGTCGCGGCGCGTCAAGGCACTGATCGCCTTGCGGATGGCCGCAAGGGCCAGGGCGCCTGTGTTCAGCATGTCACGCTTCAGGAGCTCGAGCTCCCGGGTAAAGTGGCGTTCCATCAGGACGTATCCCACCTGCGCGCTCTCTTGGAAATCCGGTGAGAGCAGACTCCCGGTTCAAGCCGCGATCCGGGAGCGATGGAGGGCCGGACACCCGCTTCCATCGCCAGCGGAGGCTTGATAGCTCATTGAAGTAAAGGGATTGTGAAGAAGGCTTCAAGGCGTAAATAAACGTTGGAATCGGGCCGGTGCGGAACTGGCGCAAGGCGCCCGCCCTTCGTGCAAACGGGTACCCCTGTCGCGCGGCGCTATGTAACGTGCTCAAGGCAAACGGGAAACACTCATGGACATCGAACAGCAGGCCCGCAGCTTTCAGGAAACGTTGATCCGGCTGCGCGACGAGATCGCCAAGGTCATCGTCGGCCATCAGGACATCATCGAGAAAACCATCATCGGCTTTGTCGCGGGCGGGCATGTGCTGCTCGAAGGCGTGCCGGGCTTGGGCAAGACGTTGCTCGTTCGTACCCTGGCTGATGCCGTCAGCGTGCAGTTCTCGCGCATTCAGTTTACCCCCGACCTGATGCCGGCGGACATCACCGGCACCAACATCGTGGTGGAGGAAGACGGGCGGCGGCGCTTCGAGTTTCAGAAAGGGCCCATATTCGGGAACATCATCCTCGCCGACGAAATCAACCGCGCAACGCCCAAGACCCAGAGCGCACTGCTCGAAGCCATGCAGGAAGGCAGCGTGACCCTTGCGGGCAAGCGCATGGTGTTCGAGCAGCCATTTTTCGTGCTCGCCACCCAGAACCCCATTGAAATGGAGGGCACCTATCCTTTGCCCGAAGCCCAGCTCGACCGCTTCATGTTCAAGCTGGATGTCAAATCGCCCTCCGTGCAGGAACTCGCCGCCATCTTCGGAGGGACCACGGGCTCCACCCAGAACAAAGCCCAGTCCGTCGTTGACGGAAAGCGCATACTCGAGATGCGTGCTTTGGCCAGGCAGGTGCCGGTGGCCCAGCACCTGCTGGAGTACGTGGCGCGGCTGGTGCTTGCCACACACCCCGCAAGCCCGGAGGGGGCGCCGGTCGTCAAGCAGTTCGTGCGTGTGGGCTCAAGTCCGCGCGGCGGGCAGGCCATCATCAATGGCGCCAAGCTGATTGCATTGATGAAGGGCCGCTACAATGTAAGCGCCGACGACATTCGCGATTGCGCCCGCCCGGCCCTGCGCCATCGCCTGATTCTGAACTTTGAAGGGGAAGCTGAGGGCATCAAGCCCGACGATGTCGTGGGCAAGGTCATCGAGCACGTGCCGGACATCCCCGAGCGGGTGCGCCGCATGTAGTCCCGGCAATGCACTCATTGCCTGAGGATCTTCTCCATGGGCTTGCCCTTGGCCAGTTCGTCCACCAGCTTGTCCAGGTAGCGCAGTTTGCGCATCAGGGGGTCTTCGACCTCTTCCACACGGACGCCACAGACGACTCCCCGGATCAATGCGCTGTTGGGGTGAAAGCGTGGCGCCTGCTCGAAGAACGCCTGCAAATCGACATCCGCTTCCAACTGCCGCCTCAATCCTGCCGTGTCATATCCCATCAGCCAGCAAATGATCTGGTCCACCTCGTCCTGGGTGCGCTTCTTGCGCTTGGCCTTTTGAACGTACAAAGGATAGACCTTTGAAAGTTTCATCTTGAACACGGCGTGAACGGGCATCATCTCACCTGGCACCTGGGGTCTTGACGGTCAATTCCTCTCTGCCGCCGTTTGAGCGGCCGCGTTGGAGCAATGCACAATCTATGCCCGAACTGCCGGAAGTCGAGGTCACAAGGCGGGAGCTTGCGCCGCGTCTGCTTGGGCGTCGCATAAGCGCCGTTCACACCACCGCGCCCAGCTACTTCTTCCTCACGTCACCCGCGCGTCTGAAGAGCCGCTTGAAAGGGCGAACCGTCACAGACCTGGGCCGCCGCGGCAAGTACCTGCTGGCCCGGCTCGACTCCGGAGACATGCTCCTGCTTCACCTCGGAATGACGGGCCAGTTGTTCACGGCCCAGGCCAGGAGCCCTCGGTTGCTCAGTGCCACCGCCCGCACGTCCCTGACGCCGCGGGAGCTTGCCGGATTCAAGCCCGATCGCCACACGCATCTGCGCCTGTGTTTCACAGACGGGGGTGACGACGTGATTTTTCGCGACGTGCGAAAGTTCGGGAAAGTGCTGCTGCTGCCGGCCGGCCGCAGTGATGCACGGCTGGACAAGCTCGGCGTTGACGCCCTCCAAGCCAGGGGGGCCGACCTGCTCAAAGCGACCCGCAAACGCCGCACGCCCATCAAGACGCTGCTGCTGGATCAGAGTGTGATTGCGGGGATCGGGAACATCTACGCCGATGAGGGGTTGTTTCTGGCCCGCGTCCGGCCCACTCGGCGTGCGGACCGGGTGTCGCCTGCCGAATGCGACAGGATTGTGGAGTCCTGTCAGGCGGTCCTGCGGCGCGGCATCGAGACCGGCGGCTCCTCGATATCGGACTACGTACGTCCTGAAGGCGGTGATGGCGGCTATCAGGATGAACGCAAGGTCTATGCGCGCGAGGGGTTGCCCTGCCTGAACTGCGGGGAAACGATTGTGCGCCGCGTACTCGGGCAACGCTCAGCGCACTATTGTCCCCGCTGCCAACGCTAGCCCGACACAGGAAGGTTGACCTGAGGCGCGTTGCTAGCAACACTGGCGCCGCACCAAGGGTAAGAGAACGAATGCTCAGCCTCGCCGAGCTGCGACATGTCGCGCAAGTCATCACTTCCAGCCTCAAGGGATGGAAGGTTCAGCGTATTGTCCAGCCTGACGGCCAGGAAGTTGTCCTCAATCTCTACGGCTACGATGAGACCAGGGCCGATGGCATCCGGCGCAACTTGCGCATATGCGCGAAGCCTGAGTTGGCGCACATCGGCGAGGTAGATGCCCTGCCCAAGGCGCCCGTTGATCCGCCCGCCTTTGTGACTCTGCTGAGGGAGCGTCTGGAGCGATCACGCATCCAGGGCGCGCGTATTGTCCACGATGACCGGCAACTTGCCATCGCGTTCAAAACCAAGGACGCGGAGTTCGAGCTGCTGCTGTCGCTGTTGGGCTCGCGCAGCAACCTTTACCTGCTGGACGGCCACGGGACGCTGCTGGGGGCGTTGCGCGCACTGGAGGATACGCGCCGCGAGCTCACGCGCGGCAAGCCCTGGATCAACCCGGAGTCTCCTGCGCCCGAGGAAGGCATGGATCGCTTTGCAGAGTGCAGCGACGTCGAGCTTCTGGCCGAAATCGGCCGCACCTATCAGGCGCTGGAGGGGGAACACGAATCCACCGAGTTGAAGCGCAAAGTAGAGTCTTCGCTCAAGCGCTCCAGCGAGTTCCTCGAACACAAGCTCAGCAAACTGGAGCGGGAGCTGCATGACGCGGAAGAGGCCAGGGCGCTGAAGAAAGAGGGCGAACTGCTCAAGAGCGTCCTGCACCGCATCAAGCCCGGCGATACGGAAGTGCTTGCCAACGACTACGAGACGGGTGAAGAACTGCGCATTCCCCTCAATCCCGCCTTGAGCGCGGCGGACAACCTGAGGACCTTCTTCAGAAAGTACCACAAGGGGCTGACTGGCGCGAACATGCTCAGCCAGCAGATCGAAGTCGTGCGCAGCACCCTGGCCGATGTTCACCGCCTGCGATCGGAGTTTGAGCAACTCTGCCAGAGCGGGCTCATGGATCAGCCTACACTTCGCGAATTCTCCGAAAGGGGCCCGGTCAAGAAGATCCTCCAGAAGTACTACCCTGAGTCGCGAAGGATCACCAAGCCGCCCAAGGGCAAACCCAGGAAGAAGGAAGTACCCAGCAAGTTGATGCCGCGCCGTTATGCCACAGCCGAGAATCTGGAGATCTGGGTCGGCAAGAGTGACGAAGGCAATGACTACCTGACCACGAAGCTGGCGAGCGGCAACGACCTGTTCTTCCACCTGGAGGGGTGGCCTGGAAGTCACGTGGTGCTGCGCACTGAAGGCCGGCGCGATCCTCCCGCAGAGGCGCTGCTTGATGCCTGTGAGTTGGCAGTTTACTACTCCAAGCAGAAGGGCGCGACACGCGCCAACGTGCACGTGGCCCACATCAAGGACGTCAAGAAACCCAGTGGGGCCAAACCCGGGCTGGTTTACGTCAACCGCGGCAAAACGATTTCGCTGCGTCACGAGCCCAAGCGGCTGGAGCGCCTGTTGGGATCCGTCATCAAGGATACTGAGCCCCGTTGACGCTGATTGCCTGCGTGCTATCTCTGGTGCCCATGAAGCGCGTCAATCACAGCGGCTGGTGGTGGAACGGGAACGGGCGAAGGTAGCGTTGGCGACAACGCAGACCAGACGCCCGGCGACGGGCGTTTTGTGTTTCTGGCTGATTTTCTGAAGGGCAAGACATGCGCATCCTCAGCGGAGTCCAACCCAGCGGCAAGCTTCACGTCGGCAACTATTTCGGGGCCATCCGCCAGTTCGTAGACCTGCAGCACAAGGGCAGCGGGCTCTACTTCATCGCTGACCTTCACGCACTTACCACGGTGCGGGATGCTGCCAAGTTGCGTGAACTCACGCGCGACGTGGTCATCACGTTTCTTGCCCTGGGACTCGACCCCGAACGTGCCACCCTGTTCAAACAGAGCGACGTGCCCGAGGTGAGCGAGTTGAGCTGGATCCTCAGCACCGTGACACCCATGGGCCTGCTGGAACGCGCCCACAGCTTCAAGGACAAGGTGGCCCATGGCATCTCGCCGGACCACGGGCTTTTTGCCTATCCGGTGCTGATGGCAGCGGACATTCTGATCTACCGCAGCGATGTGGTTCCCGTGGGCAAAGACCAGAAGCAGCACCTGGAAATCACGCGCGACATCGCCGTGAAGTTCAACCAGACCTATTGCCCCGGCTTCGACCCCTCAACCGGCAAGGGCGGAGTGCTCAAGCTGCCCGACGCCATGATCATGGAAGACACGGCTATCGTGCCGGGTATCGATGGCCAGAAAATGAGCAAGAGCTACAACAACACGATTGAGCTGTTTGCCCCGGACAAGGAGACGCAAAAGCGCATCATGAGCATCAAGACGGACAGCACGCCCGTCGAGGCGCCCAAGGATCCCGAGAAGTGCACCGTTTATGCGCTCCTGAAGCTGTTTGCCACACCCGAGGAACTTGCGATCATTCGGGACCAGTACCTTCGGGGCGGGGTGGGATACGGGGACTTCAAGAAGCAGTTGGTGCAGCTTTTCATGCGACAGTTCGGCGAGGCCCGCAGGCGCCAGGCCGAACTCATGAAGAATGCCGATTACGTCGATGAAGTGTTGGCGCGCGGAGCGGAGAGGGCCCGGAAAATCGCGTCAGAACTGATGGACGAAGTTCGCAAAGTGACCGGCTTGAGATAAGATTTCACTCATTAACAGTGGAGCTGATGATGCAGCAGAACAACCCCTGGGGCCCCACCCAGCCGCCCCACAACAATGCGAACCCCTTTGCGCGCGGCTACGCCACTCCGCCTGGCGCCACGCCCCACGCATTTGGCCAACCCCAAGTCGAGGCCATTGATCTCTATGATGCGCGCTATGACGGCGCGCTGGAAGACAGCGCTGTCGTGGCGTTCACCAAGCGCGTTTATGCCTACTTCTCCGTGGCGCTGTTTGTGGCCACGGCGTCTTGCCTGGGCGGCTTGTACGCCATGGACCAGCTGATCGCGACCGGAAGGGCCGGCCTCGTGTCCGGCTTCGCGCTCGGCACGCTCGTGGTGTTCTTCGGCTCGTACCTGACCGTCATTTTCATGCGCAAGAATCACAGCCCGCTCAAGCTGGGGCTGCTTTACGTATTTGCCGCGTCGGCCGGGTTCATGACCACGCCGCTGGTGGGGGCCTTTGTTCATCAGGGCATGGGGTTGACCGTTGTGGCCGCCTTTGCCGTTACGGCCGTGACCTTCTTCGCCTTGACGGTTTACACGCTGACGACCGGGCGGGACTTCCGCAATCTGGGCGGCGCGCTGTTTCTTGGGCTCATCGTGCTGCTTTGCCTCGTGTTGCTCAACCTGTTCCTACCCTTTTCCAGCGGAATGCATCGCCTGATCGTCGTTGGAGGAATCCTGCTGTTCATCGGGTTCATCCTCTATGACACCTCGCAAGTGACCCGCGCCTACTTCATCAGCAATGACGCTGTCACTGCGGCCCTGATGCTGTTTTATGACTTCTTTGCCCTGTTCAAGTACATCTTGCTCCTGCTCGGTGACCGCAGGTAGCCAGTGCCCGGAACGCTTGTAACCTCAGCGCGGCAGGCAAGGGGCCTGCCGCGCTGTATTGGATGGGAAATGCCCAAACGCTCAAGTCAGTCAAAGTTCTCTCAGGCCGGGGGCTCAAAGGGCCCGACGCCCCGAATGCCGCGCCGGGCGGGAGCCAAGACGGGCATGCACAAGCCTGATCCCCGGCGCAGCCCCGAACAAAGCAGGGCGCGCCCCAGGCCTAAAGACGAGAAGCCGAGAACGCGCATGACGCGCACGGCCATGCAAAATCGGGCCGAAGCCTTCATGGAGGAGCAGCGCCGACTCAAGGCCAACCTGCCCGATGAGGCCGAAGCGGCCGGTTCTCTCGTTGGCCTTGACGATGAATCAGAGGATGGACCATGGCCCACCGAAGAGGATGGTGACCAGGGACAGGAGGTTGTCGCGACTGAGGTTGACGAGCCGGAAGCCGCCGGGCAACTCGACGCGCAGGAACCCGAGGAACTGCCGCAGGGCGGGCTGCCCGTTGTCGCCATTGTCGGTCGCCCCAATGTGGGCAAGAGCAGCCTGTTCAACCGCCTGGCCGGCAGCCGAATTGCCATTGAGGATCCCCGCCCCGGCACAACTCGCGACCGCGTGAGCGCGCTGGTGGGGATACGCGAAATGGGTCAGCAGCGTGTCGTTGAACTGTACGACACAGCGGGCATCGGCATCGTGGACGAAGCCCTGGTGGAAGATCACGTCCACGAGCAGATCCAATACGGCATAGCCCGGGCGGATCTGATCCTTTTTGTCGTGGATGCCAAGGACGGGCCCACCACCCTGGACCTTCAGACAGCCCAGATGCTGCGCCGTACCGGTCGCGCCGTGCTGGTGGTGGCTAACAAGGCCGACGTGCCGCACCAGGACGACCTGGCTCAGACGTTTCATGAACTGGGCCTGGGCGAGCCGCACCCCGTCAGCGCCAAGCAGGGCCGCAACATCCGGGCGCTCAAACGCGCCATCATCGGTCAGTTGCCGCCCAAGACCGCGGCCGAGAAGCTTGAACCGCCCGAGATGCTGCTTGCCATCGTGGGACGGCGCAACGCGGGCAAGAGTTCGCTGGTCAATGCCCTGGCGGGGGATAATCGGGTCATCGTCAGTGAGCTGCCGGGCACCACCCGCGACAGCGTGGACGTGCGGCTGGAGTTTGAGGGTAAGTCCGTCGTAGTCATCGACACCGCCGGCCTGCGCAAAAAGCAGAGCTTCGAGAGCAGCGTGGACTTTTTCAGCCAGTCCCGGTCCCTGCGGGCCGTTCGGCGTGCAAGTGTGGTGCTGCTGCTGTTGGATGCACGGGAGCCGGTCACAAGGCTCGACCGGGAGCTGGTGGAGGTCGCCTTGCGGGAAACCAAGCCGATCATCATCGGCGTCAACAAGTGGGATCTGGCCAAGGGCTACACCACCGACGAGTTCCGGGACTATCTGGCCAAGAAACTCGGCGACATCGACTTTGCGCCCATGGTCTTTCTCTCCGCCAAGACCGGGCAGAACGTATTTGCCACGCTGGAGATCGCGCGCGAACTTCACGCCCAGGCCGGAATCCGCATCGGCACGGGCGAACTCAACCGAATCGTCAACGCGGCGTACGAAAGGCATCATCCGCAGCCCCGCAAGAACAAGCTGGGGCGCCTGTTCTACGCCACTCAGACCGATATCTACCCGCCCACCATCGTGCTCTTCGTAAACGACCCCGACCTCTTTCCCGAGAACTGGAGGCGCTATCTGGTGCGCCAGTTGCAGGAGAAGACGCCCTACGGCGAAGTGCCTATTCGCCTGAAGCTGAAGGCACGGGAACGCGTGGAGCTGGCAAAGATCCAGGCGTAGCGTGCATGGCAGGACCCGTCCAGGCAAAGCCTCCCGTACTCGTGGTGCTGGGACCCACTGCCAGCGGCAAATCTCTGTTGGCCATGGCCATTGCGCGTCGGCTGGCATCAGAGATCATCAGTGTGGATGCCCTCAAGGTCTACCGCCACCTCAATGTGGGCACGGCCAAACCCTCGGCGTTGGAGCGGGCGGAGGTTCCCCATCACGGCCTGGATCTGATAGACCCCAACCAGACCTTCTCCGTTGCACAGTTTCTTGCTTACGCCGGCCCCCTGTTGACGCAGATTCACGGGCGGGGCCGCCTGCCCATCCTGGACGTCACGGCGCCGCTGTACCTCAAGGCCCTGATGTTCGGAATCCAGGGGGGCCCGGCGCCGGACCCCGAATTGCGGGCCAGGCTCGAAGCAACGCCGGGCGACGCCCTTTACAACGAACTGCGACGGCGCGACCCGCAGCGCGCAAGACAGTTGCACCCCAATGATGTCAAGCGCATCGTGCGCGCCCTGGAACACGCAATGCTCATGGGTCGGCCCATGAGCGAGCTCAGCCCCTGGGCCGAGGCTCGAGACGACGTCCAATGGGTGCTGACCGGGATTGCCTGGCCGCGCGAGGTGCTGTATCGGCGGGTGATCGAGCGCGTCGACCGCATGATGGCGTCGGGCTGGCTTGAGGAAGTGAGAGGCGTCCGTGAACGCTGGGGTTTCTCGCGCACAGCCGCCGAGGCTCACGGCTACAAGCGACTGCTGGCTCACCTGAGGGGTGAGCTGACACTGGCCCAGGCCGTCGAAATGACGCGCAAGGACGTCAAAACCTATGCGCGGAAGAGCATGACGTTCTTCAGGCAATTTCCGCGGGTGCAATGGCTTCAGGTATCCAGCGAAGAAGAAATCCAGCGAGCCGCCCTCTATCTGTCCGGCGAGATGCGAGAGGCCCTGATCGGATCGCGGGTGCTGCATCAGGAGCGGGACCCGGATTAGCAGGCCTTTGAAACACGTCAGGCTCACGCCATTCGGAGGGCGGAGCCGTCAGCCCCTTGCCAAGGACCCGCTACAGGCTATCCTTTGCGCCCCTTGCAGCCTTTCGACAGCGTCGCGCGACGCGGAGCGGCTGACACCAGGCCGGCGCCGAGGGTCGCCGTCCGGAGAGATAGCAGCCCTCCATCCCACGACATGTTGAAAGCCATTAATCCCCTGATTCGCGAGTACGGACCGAAGTCCGACATCGTTGATGCCGAACTCACGCAGCTTTGGAAGGAGCCCGACGAAAGCAAGTACGCGCCTACCGCCAAGCACTTCGCGGAAGACGCCATTGTCCGGGGCAAAGTCGTCAGCGCGAACAAGGATCGCCTGATCGTCGACTTCGGCGCCAAGACCGTCGGCGTTGTGGACGGCCACGAGTTCGAAGACGGAAACATCCCCAAGGTCGGTGAGGAGATCACCGTCCTTATCGAAGAGCTTGAGAATGAAGACGGTTTGATCGGCCTGTCCAAGCGCAAGGCCGACCGCAAGATGAACTGGGAGAACGTCGTCAAGAAGCACAAGGAGGGCGACGTCGTCAACGGCAAGATCACGAAAAAGATCAAGGGCGGCCTGCTGATCGACATCGGCGTGCCGGCCTTCCTGCCCGCGTCGCAGGTTTCGATCCGCCGCACCCGCGACATCAACGAGTTCATCGGCGACGAGTTGGAATGCGAGATTATCAAGATTGACGAGGCGCGCGAGAACATTGTGGTCAGCGCCCGCAAGCTGCAGGAGCGCAACCGCGAGCGACTCAAGCAGGCCCTGCTCAGCGAAATCGAGGAAGGCCAGGTGCGCGACGGCGTGGTCAAGAACATTGCCGACTTCGGCGCCTTCGTGGACCTGGGCGGCATCGATGGCCTGCTGCACATCACCGACATGACCTGGGGCCGCATCCAGCATCCCAGCGAGGTGGTCCAGATCAATATGCCCATCAAGGTCAAGGTTCTCAAAGTTGACCGCGAGCGCGAGCGCATTGCGCTGGGCATGAAGCAGCTTTCCAGCAGCCCCTGGGAAGGCATCGCCGAGCGCTATCCCGTGGGTTCGCGCCACAAGGGCAGCGTAGTGAACATCATGAGCTATGGCGCCTTCATCAAGCTCCAGGAGGGCATCGAGGGTCTGGTCCACGTCAGCGAAATGAGCTGGACCAAGCGTGTCAACGATCCGCGCGAGGTGGTTCAGCCCGGCGATTCCGTCGAGGTGGTCATCCTCGGCGTGAACGAAGAGAAGCAGGAAATCTCCCTGGGCATGAAGCAGCTTGAAACCAACCCCTGGGACCGCGCCAGCGAGAAGTACCAGCCCGGAGTCAAGGTCAAGGGCACCATCCGCAACCTGACCAGCTATGGCGCCTTCGTGGAAATCGAACCCGGTATCGACGGTCTGCTGCATGTCAGCGACATGAGCTGGACGCGCAAGGTCAGTCATCCCAACGAGATGGTCAAGAAGGGCGATGTCGTCGAATGCATCGTGCTGGCCGTCGACACTGAAAAGCGCCGCATCGCCCTGGGCATGAAGCAGCTCGAGACCGACCCCTGGGAGAGCACCATTCCCAAGAAATTCGCCGTCAACACGGAAGTGGAAGGCACCATCACCAAGGTGACGAACTTCGGCGTATTTGTTGAGCTCACGCCGGAGCTTGAGGGTCTCCTGCACATCAGCGAGCTCGCTGAACAGGGCGGGGAGGAGAGCGTGAAGGTGGGCCAGAAGATCAAGGTCAAGGTCATCAAACTCGATCCCAAGGAACGCAAGATCGGCCTTACGGCCGTCAACGCGCCTGCCAAGACCTGAGGCTTGACGCAAGTAACCCCAAGGCGGCCGGGTTCTTACCCGGCCGCTTTGCTTGTGCCAGCTTTCGGGCATCTCAAAACCGGGGTCTTACTGGCTGGCACCCAGACCCCGGGATGCCTAAACTCTCTCAATTGGTAAGCGGGCGCCTTCTCGCCACACCAACCTTACGGTTCCGGTGCGCCCCGCAAAGCCCGTGGAGGAACTCCTGCATGATCCGCGCTCTGCTGCTGCTTGCACTCGTGCTTGCCGCGTCCTGCGCCCGTGCCGGCCTCATAGAGACGCACTTCCCGGGCAAGACGGAAGACGCCCTGGCCAAGGAGTTTGAGTCCGGCCTCAACAAGATGATGGAGCCCAGGCTGAAGGACCCCGCGCCGTTGCGGCTGGCCCTGGCCAAGGGCAAGGAAACCATCTACTGCCAGCTGGACTCCCTGGATGCCGACACTTCGACCTGGGTAGCCTTGGCCAAGTCCGGCTTTGACGGCGAGAGTCGCCAGATTATCTGGACGGCCACGGGGGTGAAGCACAAGGTCAAGCCGGCTGAACTGCCCGCCGGGGGAGTTGCCGCCTGGTTTGATGTGCCGCGCTGCCGTCCGGAGGTCGTGGTTCAGGTGGCCGTCTGGCTGTTCAGCCGCAAGCAGCCGGACCTGGCCAACGCCAAGCTGGCGCACCTTTCCAGGACGGCGCCGAACCTGCGAGGCGAAATCGAAGACTATCTCTGCTCCAAGCAGGGCTGGACCAAGCCCCAGGGCGGCCTGGTGCTCGTTGAAACCTGCGACATTGAAGGCGGGGCCGAGGGCTTCCTGCTTCTCACGCCGGAACTCCACACGGCCCGGCTCAACGAACTCGAAAAGCAGGCCAAAGCCGTTTTAAAGGAACTTGATACTGCCCGAGGCGACGACCGGGGCGCTTTCGGCACGCGCAAGAAGGCGCCGACGCTGGCCCTGCACGTGTTGCGCGACAGGTACAGCCGGTTCGAGAAAACCTTCAAGGGCACGGCCACGGGTTCCAGCACTCGCATTCTGGACAAGATCAAGGAGTCTCTGGCATCCGTGGAAAGCGACCTCAAGGTGATCGCGGAAAACAAGCTGAGAGCGGAGAAGTTCATCATTGACGAGAAGTTCAAGGAAGCCGCCGAGATTTTTGACGCCCTGTTTCGCGGAGACCCGCAGAACTTCGAACTGATGCAGCTCTGCGCCATCAACTACTGGCGGGCGGCGGGGATCAAGGACGGGGGCAACAAGTGCGAGTATCCCGACCTGATGAAGCGGGCGCTTTCGTTCTATGAGGGATTGCTGCGCGAGTTTCCTCGGGCCCTGTCGGCCATGAATTACAGCGGCACCTGTCACCAGGCGCTGGGCAACAAGGACAAGGCCAAAGCTTTCTACAACGAAGTTCTGAAGCAGGCAGACAAGGAGCGGGAGAAGGCTAACCGCGAATTTGCGGAAAAGCAGCTCGCGACCATCAAGTGACCGGGAGATCCGTCATGACCAGGCTTGGCAGCTTTGCTCTTGTGCTCTGCGCCGCATTGTGTGCCGGTCATCTGCACGCGGGCCTCGTGGACCGCTACTTTGCGGGCAAGAAAGACGACGAGTTGGTCAAGGAATTTTACAAGCGCCTCCCTGACCACCTGCGCAACATGATCTCCACCAAGAACCCTCCCCGGGCTCTGCTCACGGTCAACAAACGCACCACCGTTTTCGCTGAACTCAAGCAGGTCCAGGGCAAGGGCGAAACGAACATCTGGGTCGAACTGCTCAAGTCCAACTGGTTCACCAACGCGGCGGGGTTTGCGTGGGCCCCGGGGGAGGCCCAGTTCTACTTCAAGAACTCCGACATTCCGGCGGCCACCATTGCCGGCTGGTTCGATGGCCGCACGGCGGCTCCCTCCGACATCGTGCTGCTGGCAGTGTTTCTGGCAAAGAACAACGAACTTGGCCTGGCCAATATGCGCCTGACCGAAATGGCCGAAGAGCACAAGGACATGAGGTCTGACGTCGAGGCCTGGCTTTGCGAGCGCAACAAGTGGACCCTGCCGGAGGGCGGACTTCAGTTATTGGCGGTGCGGGACATCGTCAGCGGACAGGGCGGCGTCTTGTTGATGACGGAAGAGGCGAAGGCCGCGCACCTTGCAAAGCTTGATGCCAAGGCGCCCGAAATGCTGGACATGCTGGCCGCCGCCCGCGGCGATGCGTCGGGAGAACTGGGCAAGCGCAAGAACGCTCCGACGGAACGCCTGGATGAACTGAAGAACCGCTGCGAGAGATTCTCCGACTGTTTCCGGGGTACCGCCTTCCTGGAGAACGCCGAGAAGGTACAGAAACTGGAGAACCTGAAGAAGTCGCTCGAGGCCGATCTCGAGATCATCAAGAGCATGGCCGACGGCGCAGAGGGCATCATCAAGCAGGACCCGGTCAAGGCCGCTTCAACGTTTGAAACGCTGAGCAAGGCGGACCCTTTCAACACCACGTGGAAGTCGCGCCTGGCCTATTGCTGGTTCTTGGACGGAAATCTGCTGATGGGAGGCGGCTGCAGCAACCCCAAATCCATGAAGAAGGCGGCTGACCTTTATGAGGCTCTGGCCAAGGAATTTCCGCTGAACGGGAACCTGAACCTCTTTGCCGGAGCCTGCAAATACGCCGCGGGCGACCGGGACAGCGCCAAGAAGTACCTCGAAAAGGCAGAGAAGCTGCTGGACCCTCAGAGCTCTGACTATCGATTCCTGCAGGACCTGCTCAAGAACCTGAAGTGACGCGGCACTGACGTGAAGAGGAGCAAATCATGCGAACGACTACTGGCTTCACCATTCCGGGTTTGATGTGTCTGCTTCTGCTTGCCGCCGCGCTGCCGGCTCAGGGGCTCGTAGAGAAGTACTTTCCCGGCAAGAAGGAGGCCATGGTGGCGGAAAAGTGGTACTCCGACCTGCCCGGCTACTTTGTGAGCCTCATCAAGATCAACAAGTTCCCGCAGGTGTGGGTGACGGACCCCAAGGACGCCAAGCGGGTCTTCAAGATCGAGATCGACGACGTCCATGCGTCCGGCAGCAAGTTCCACTACTTCGAGCTGGTGCGCGACGGCACTGATGCCAACGGCCAGCCTCTCTACAAGCGGGGCTCACGCCGGGACCTGTGGATGGAGTTTTCGCGGCTCGAAGGTCGCCATCTCGTTTACACCTATCCGGTGAAGAGCAACCCCAAAGTCGAAGACGTGCTCGCCTTCGCGTTCTGGATTGCCCAAGGCAAGGACAAGGATGCAAAACGTGTGGCCAATCGCGTCATGACTGTGCTCTGGGAAACCAAGCCGGAAATGAAGGAACTGATCGAGGCCTGGATCATCGAGAAGGAGGGCTGGAAAGCCGCGCCCGGCCAGCTTGAACTCTGGAATGACTGGGATTCGCTGTACCAGGTCGAGCGCAACGTGCTTGTTACGCCGGAGGTCCGTGATGCCCTGCTGGCTGAGCGTGAGAAGGCGGCGAAGGCCGAATTCAACTCGATCGTGGCGGCGCGCGGCAGCTACGACAAGCGTCAGCGCCCGCCGCGCAAGCCCGCACCGACGGAACAACTGATCCTGATCGAGTGGCGGATCAAGGAATTCCGGCGCGTTTATGCGTCGTCCAACTTCATCAAAGACAAGAAGGTCGAGGATCAGCTCCTCGCCATCCAGGACTCCATCAAGGACGACCAGGACCTGATCAAGGACATCAAGAAGCAGGCTGCGGACCTCAAGGAACCTGGCGAGGCCAACCTGAAGAAGAAGGCTGAAATGCTGGCCACGGCCGGATCCCTTGACCCGGAAGACCTGCAGCTCTGCTCGGAGATCGCGGCCGCCTGGGTCGCCTATGCCAACATCGCGGCGCACGGCAACAGCTGCGACAGGACAGAGGGCGCCAAGAACGCCATCCCGTACTTCGAGAAGATCGTGAAGGTTTATCCCGAGAACACATCCTTCCTGATCTGGATTGGCAAGTGCTACCAGGCGCAGGAGGACGGCAAAGCCAAGGTCTACTACGACAAGGTCATTGCCATTTGCGGCAAGGACAAGGGCGACGGCAAGACTGCTGCCGCGCTCAAGGACAACATGGACAAGAAGGACCAGAACCGCCAGAAGAAGAACTAGGCGATGCCTGTGCGCAGGCCCGGCGTCCATGAAATGGGCAAACAAGGGAGAAGCGCGATGAAACGCGTCAATCAGTGGTGCCTTTCGGCGATGGCTGCTGTGACCGTGTCGCTCTTTCCGCTGGGGCTTCTCAGCGCCGGTGACTGGGGGCCCAGCAGCTACCAGAACCCGGGTGGGGGTGCGCGCAGCGGCGGTGTCTCTGATGCGGACCGCAAACCCGCCCCCGGCGGCGGCAAGAAGAAGCACAAGGGCGGAGAGACGCGAGTACCTGAAGATCAACTTCCGTCTTGGGAGGCGCCGACCAGCAAGGTTGTCGAGCGCGCAGCCAAGAAGGAGCTGCCGCTGTTCATTCTATTCAGCGGCGAGGACGACGAATCAACTGAGGCGGATTACCTGCATGGCAAGGACATCGTCGAGCTCTCCAAGACCAAGGCTGTGTTCATTCGAGTTCCCTACACCAAGGACCGCGAACCTTCCTGGGACGATGGCTCGCCCGTGCCGACCAGCATCATCCTCAGCAAGAACCCGACGCGCGACTACCACGTGAGCGTCTATCCGACCATGGTCATCGCCGACTGGCACGGTAACGAGTATTACAAGGGCACCAGCAAGCCCGACGCCGCCACACTGGAGAAATACTTCGCATCGATTGCGGAACTCGCCAAGAAGTCCAACGAGAAACTGCAGAAGACCCTCGACGCTGCGAAGAAGGCCTTTGAAGAGAAGGATCGGGCAAAGACGCTCAAGGGCCTGCTGGAGAACTTCAAGACGAAGATCGTGGGCCTGGACGCCCAGGAGGCTTCCATCAAGCTGTATCGCGAGATTATCGAGAACGGCCGCAAGGAGCTGAGTGACGCTTCGGCGCTGGGCGGCAAAGAAGCTCAGAAGAGGCTGAAGGATCTGAAGGCCGAGTTCAAGGACACAGAACTGGTGAAGGAGATCGACGCCGCTCTCAAAGAGGTCAAGTAAGCGCCCCCGGCTGATGCGCGCGAGCGCCGGGCCAAGGGGGCAGGGCAGCCGCGCCAGAGCCTGGCCAAAGGCCATGGGAGGCCAGGCGGACAGTGCCCCAGGGGACCGAACCTCCAAGGCGCACCGTGCTTTGCGGGGAACTGCAAGGGGCGCACAACGCCGGAAGGGGTCATTGGGACAGGCTCAAAGCCAAGGGCTTGTCGGTTTCGAGAAGCTCAGGATGCAATGGTTCAATCAGGAAGGATTCTTGTGTTTATGTTGCATCTCAGGGGTGTCGGCGTACGATTCAGGTGAGATGTCTAATCTTCTCCTGGGCCAGGGAGACACATTCATGCAGCGTTTGATTGCGACTTTGAGCGTGGGGCTTTTCGCCTTCGCGCTCGCGGGAATCTTCCCGCAGGCATTGAGCGGGCAGTGATGAGGCGGCGGCGGTTCCTCCGGTGGGGGAACAAACGCAGGTGGTGGTGGCGGTCACGGTCCTTCGGGCTATCAGAATCCCGGTGGTGGTGCGCGCAGCGGCGTGTCTGACGCCGACCGCAAGCCCGTGCCCGGCGGCGGCAAGAAGAAGCACGGCGGTGAAAGCGGGGACTCCGTCATCAAGCCGGAGGATATTCCCACGTGGGAGCGTCCTTCTGCCAAGGTTCTCGAACGGGCCGCGGCCAAGCAGCTTCCGCTCTTCATTCTCTTCGAGGGCGAGAACGATGAATCCGCCGATGGCAAGTACATCCACGGCGCTGAAATCGTGAAGCTGGCCAAGGAGAAGGCGGTGTTTCTGCGGGTGGCCTACACCAGCGACCGCGAACCCTCCTGGAACGACGGCAGCATGGTTCCTACCAGCAAGATCCTGGGCAAGAACCCGTCACGCGATTACGACATCAAGTCCTACCCCACAATGCTGGTGACGGACGCCTACGGCAACGAGTACTTCCGTTTCACCGCCAAGCCCGATGCCGCTTCGCTTGGCAAGAAGATCGATGCCGTCGCCGAACAGGCCAAGAAGACCAACGAGAAGCTCCAGAAGAGCCTTGATGCAGCCAAGAAGTCCTTTGAGTCCAAGGATCGCGCCAAGGCCCTCAAGGGCTTGCTGGAAAACTTCCGCACGGGTGTCGTTGGCCTTGATGCCCAGGAGGCCTCCATCAAGCTCTATCACGAGATCATTGACGCCGGCCGCAAGGAACTTGACGCGGCTGTGGCCGAAGGCGGCAAAGATCTCCAGAAGAGGCTGAAGGAGTTGAAGGGTATCTACAAAGACACTGAACTGAACAAGGACATTGACGCTGCCATCAAGGGCGCCAAGTAGTCCCGGCAATCAGACACAGGGGCGGCGCTGGCGCCGCCCCTGTTCATTTTCGTTCTGTTGTGCGCGGCCAGAAGCGGCGTTAAACCAGCAACATGCTCGACAGGATCTGGCCCCTTGTTTTGGCGTTGCTGTGTTGCCTCGCGGCACTTGCCGCCGGGCTGTGGAGTACGCTGCCCGCAAGACCGCCCCAAGGCCAGCCAATACCCTTGGAGCCCATTGACGAGAACCTCGCTAGGGCCTACGTCGATGCGCAGTGCTGGCACTGCCACAGTGCGAGCCAGCGGCACCAGGAGCTGTCGCGCCTCGGTGTGCAGGCGGCTGGCGCCCGCCCCATGGGGCCGGACCTCTCGGGGGTTGGCGGCCTGTACCCCGACGGCTGGCACTTTGCCCATCTTTGGCAACCCGACGCCGTGAGCTGGCATTCCCACATGCCGGCCCAACGCCACCTGTTCGCGCTGGGAGGAAAGGCCGGTTCTGCCAACCTGCGAGGTGAGATGGTGCCAGTTCCGTCGGCCACAACCAGAAAGGCCGTGCAGTATGTCCAGACTCTCATGGCACCTTCCCCGCAACGCCTGCCTTGGCCTCGCGGACGGCATGGCTTGCCCGATTCAGGGAGCGTGGTTGAGGGCAAGAAGCTGTTCGCGGAGTTGTGCAGCGGCTGTCACGGCGCGGACGGCGGCGGGAAGAGTGAAGTGTCCGCCTTCTTCGAGAAGCCCCCTGCCAATCTTTCAGGCGGTATCATGATGTGGCGCAGCACCAGAGCGCCTTTGCCCAGCTACGACGACCTTTACACAACCCTGACCAACGGCCTGCCTGGCGCGGGCATGCCATCGTTTGCACACTTGAGCGCGGGTAGCCGCGCCAGCCTGGTAGCCTACTTGGCCTCCATGCACCGTGATGAGTTCAATGCCTACGAGCCGCAGTTCTCGGATGTGCTGGGGAGGGACGTGCCCACGTTCACGCCCCAGATGGTGGCGCGGGGTCGTGCCCTGTTCGCCGACAACGAGTATTACAAGTGCGTCGATTGCCACGGCGATGAGGGCAAGGGCGACGGCTATCTGGGGGCGGAAGTCCGGCGAAGTTTTGGTTATCCGCCCAGAAACCTTGTGTCCGAGCGGCTGCGCAGGGGCTACCCGGAGGGTGTCTATGCCACGCTTGCGCTGGGGTTGGGTCGCGCCATGTCGGGCTACCTGAAGAACGACGCAAGTAATGAGGCGGACCTCTGGGCGCTGGTGGCCTACGTGCGCAGCATCAATCGTTTTGAGCGTTAGGGCTTTGACATGCTCGGCGGGCAATCCAAACTCTCGGAAAACTAGGACATCTCATGCCGCTCTTTTCAGCCACCTACCCCATTCGATTCTCGGACGTCGATCGCGCCGGCATCCTATACTACCCACGCTTTCTGCATTACTTCCACTGCTGCTTTGAAGACTTCTTCGACCGCGGGCTGGGCATTCCCTACAACCACCTGCTCGACGTCGAGCGGATCGGCTTTCCCACGGTTCACATGGAAGTGGATTATCTGGCGCCGCTGCGCTTTGGGGACAAAGTGGAAATCACTCTTGGCGTCGAGAAGATCGGTACAAAGAGCGTGACCTGGATGTACACCGGCACCACCTCGCGCGAAAACAAGCCGGTGCGATGCGTTCAGGCTCAGCTCATTACAGCGTGCCTGAACATGGACTCCTTCAAGGGCACCGAACTGCCCATGAAGTATCGCGACCTGTTCGCCGGATTTCTGGTGCCGGACTCTCATCGCACCGGCTTCTACAAGCCGGTGAGAGGGTGAGGCGCGATCTGAAAGGCGACGCCATGATCCATATGGCCTTTGTGCTCCTGCCCAAGGGACGCGAAGTCATCGCAGCAAAGGCGGCCAGTGCCCTGAACCGGCGGGCGCCCGGATTGGACTTCGCTCCGAGTACCGCGGCTTCCGACGGTGAAATTACGAATCTTGAGTTCAAGGGCGGGAGGGTAATGATTGTGCCCGTGCCCATGCCGGTCCCCAAAGGTGAGGCCGACCAGGGCTTCCAGTACAGCATTGCGTCCTGGTTGCCGACTTTCAAGCCGCCCAGTCACGCCGCCCACGTCATTGTCACGCTGCGCCTGGATCAGGAAATGACGACGCTGAACGCGCATTTGCTGTTCACGCGCGTGCTGGCGGCAGTCGTCGAGAGTACGGAAGCAGCGGGGGTTTACTGGGGCAGTGCCCGGGTCACGCACCCCGCGGATTTCTTCCTGGACGTCGCCAACGGCGATGACCAACTCTGGACGATGCTGTGGACCGGCGTGAGCGCGGTGCGCCAGGGCGCCGATCGGCTGAGCATGCTCAGCCTGGGCATGGAACAGTTCGGATTGATGGACGCACTGGTCACCGGTCCTGTGCAGAACGCCAACGATCTGCTGATGTTCATGATGGACATGTTGCGTTACTGCATTGAGCGCGGCTCGGCGATACCCCATGGCGACACAGTCGGCCGCACGAATCAGGAGCGGCTCAAGGTCAAGCATGTACCCTCGCCCATTGACGCGACCAGGAAGGTCTGGTCCGTGGATATTCCGTAACTGGTCTTCGAGGCCCAGCCATGCGTCATCAGCCGGCGTTTCCTGACACTCTCAACATGGCTTCCTATTTCGTGGATGCCAACATTGAGGCTGGTCGCGGCTCCAAGACCGCGATCCGCTATGAAGGCAAATCAATCACGTATCAAGAAGTGTTCGAACAGGTCAATCGCGCGGGCAACGGCCTCCTGAATCTGGGCCTGCAGGCAGAACAGCGTGTGCTGGTGTGTTTGCAGGACAGGCCGGAGTTTGCCTATGCCTGGTTTGGCACCCTGAAAGCCGGCGGCGTCGCCACGCAGATCAACCCGCAACTCCCGGCCGCAGACTACGCCTACTATCTGAACTACACCAAAGCACCGATTGCCATTGTTGATGCTGCCGCGCTGCCGGAGTTCGAGCCGGCGATCAGGCAGGCGCGCCACCTGCGTGAAGTGGTCGTGGTGGGGGGAGATGAAGGCATTCGTGGCCAATGGACCGCCTGGGAGGACTGGATTCAAAAGTGGTCGCCTCAGCTCGAAGCAGCGCCGACAAGCAAAGACGACCCTGCGGTGTGGCTGTTCACCAGCGGTACGACAGGCCAGAGCAAAGCCGCCGTTCACACCCACGCACACTTTCCGTTCAACACGGAAGTCTACGCCAAGGCATTCATCGGCATGCGGGAATCGGACATCACCATCTCCGGCCCCCGCCTGTTCTTTGGTTATGCCACGGGGACCAACCTGATGTTTCCCTTTGCGGTGGGCGCCACCACCGTAGTTTTCAGGGAGCGCCCGTTGCCGGGCAAACTGTTTGAGCTCATTGAGCGCGAGCAATGCACCGTGTTCACCAGCGTCCCCACCCTGATCAACAACTTTCTGCAGGCGCCTCGTGAAGAGCGCCGAAGCCTGACATCTCTTCGGTACATGTGGAGCGCCGGGGAAGCCCTGCCCCGCGACCTGCACGAGCGTTGGGACCGGGAGTTCGGTGTGCCCATCGTGGATGGCATCGGCAGCGCGGAGAGCTTCCACATCTACATCTCCAACCGGCCCAAGGGCCCCCTTGGAGAAGCCGACATCCGTCCCGGATCACTGGGAAGGCTGGTGCCGGGCTATGAGGCCAAACTTCTGGACGACGAGGGGCGGCCTGTGGCCGTCGGCGATGTTGGCACGCTCTGGGTTCGCGGCGACTCTGTGGCTCTTCACTATCACGCCGCCTACGAAAAATCGAAGGAGCATTTGCGGGGAGGCTGGGTTGTCAGCGGAGACAAGTTCCGCTGCGACGAACAGGGTTATTGGTGGTACGAGGGACGGGGCGACGACCTGCTCAAGGTGGGGGGCATCTATGTCAGCCCCCTCGAAGTTGAGAACTGCCTGATGCAGCATCCGGCCGTGAAGGAGTGCTGCGTCATCGGCCGCGACGACGACGCCGGCCTGATCAAGCCCCTGGCCATCGTGGTCCCGAATGCGGATTATCTGGCCGAACGCTCAAGAGACCTCGTGCGAGACGAACTCATCGCCTTTGCCAAGGAGCGCCTGGCGCGATACAAGGCGCCTCGCTGGGTTGAGTTCCGGGACGTTGCCCTGCCTCGAAACGACCGCGACAAGATCGATCGCAAGAAGCTTCGCAGCGATGATCAGCCCCCCAGGAGGCAGCCATGAGCGACGCCCGCCTGGCCAACGCGCGCTGGCCCGATGTCAAAGCCGCCCTTGAAAGCGGCAAGCCCATTGTGGCCATCTTGCCCTGCGGCGCCACCGAGGCCCACGGCCCCCATCTTCCCCTGGGCACAGACGTGATCATCTCCGAGAGCATTGCCGCCTTTGCCCTGCCCAAACTTGAGGAGCGCGGCATCCACGTCCTGGTTCTGCCTTCGCTGGCCTATGCGCCGGCCGAGTACGCGGCGGGCTTTGCCGGCACCATCAGCATTTCCATGGACGCGGCCTTGGCGCTTGTGTTGGACATCGCACGCAGCCTCAAGAAGCAGGGCTTTGCGATGCTGGCCCTGGTCAACTCACATTTCGATCCGGCCAACGTCGCCGTGCTGAGGGATGCGTCGGAGACCATCGTGCGCGAAATCGGCCTGAAGGTCGCCTTTCCGGATTTCACGCGCCGAAAGCTTGCCGAAAAACTCACCGACGAGTTCAAGAGTGGTGCCTGCCACGCCGGGCAATTCGAAGGCTCCCTGGTGCTGGCATCACGGCCGGAACTCGTGGATGACGACGCGCGCCTGCAGCTTCCCCCCAACTCCAACAGCCTGGTGGCCGCCTTTGCAAAAGGGGCCAAGACCTTTGAAGAAGCCGGCGGCCCGCAAGCCTACTTCGGCACCCCTGCGGGGGCGTCTGCGGAAGAAGGTGTCGCATCTTTGGACTGCATGAGCGACATGATTGTCCAAGCCATCGCGGCTCAGCTTGAGCCCTGAGATTTGATTTTCATTCAAGTTGATATCTACCATTTGCAACCATTCATGGTTCAATTACTGTAGTTGCATGGAATCACCTTCGGTCATCGTTACGGGTGCATCGCGCGGCATTGGTTTGGCCATTGCGCGTGAGTTATTGCGGGATGGCGCCTACCGAGTTGTGGCGGTGGCGCGCGATAAGGCGGCGCTGCAGGCCGCCTACATGGCTTCGCCCGGTGTCGAGATACTGGCATTGGACGTCACAAGTGCGGAGGCGGGTGAAAAGCTGGCACAGTCCTGTCCGCAGGCTTGGGGCTTGGTGAACAACGCCGGCATGGCCGAAAGTGCTCCGTTGAAGCATACGGATGACGACTTACTTCGCCGTCACATGGAGTTGAATTTTTACGCGCCCATGCGACTTTCTCGCGCGCTGGTGGCCGGCGGTGTCAGGCGCGTCGTCAATGTGTGCAGCACGGCAGCGCTGACCGGCTATCCCTACGTGAGTGCCTATGCCGCGAGCAAGCACGCGCTTCTGGGCGCCACGCGCAGCCTGGCGCGGGAGTTCGCGGCCAAGGGGGTCACTTTCAACGCTGTTTGCCCCGGATACGTGCGGACGGAAATGTTTGAGCGCACCCTCCAGAACATTGCCGCCAAGACCGGCCTGGACAGATCCGGCGCGGAGTTGAAGCTCGCACAGCTCAGCCCCCAGGGCCGCGTGTATGAACCGGCCGAGGTGGCGGCACTTGTGCGATTCCTGATGGGGCCGCAGGCAGGCGGCATCAATGGTCAGGCGCTGAGTATTGACGGTGGCGAAGTTGCCCACTGATGGGGAGCAAGATGTGAGCAGAAAGCCGACTCAACCGATCGAGGAGACCGAGCGCCCGGAGGAAACCACAAGCGTGTTCCTGCCCCAGGGCTGGCCGCGCCCGAAGGGATACTCCAACGCCGTGGTCCTCCCGCGGGGCCGAATGCTGTGCATTTCGGGCATGGTGGCCTGGGACGCGAACGAGCAGATTGTGTCCTCGGACTTTGCCGAGCAGTTCCGTCAGGCCCTGAGCAACGTGCTGGAGTGCGCCAGGGCGGCGGGCAGCCGCGCGGACTGCATCGGGCGCCTGACGATTTTCGTGGCGGACATGGCGGCTTACAAGGCGTCGCGACCCGCGCTGGCCCGAATTTATCGGGGCCTGTTCGGCAATCACTATCCGGCCATGACGCTGGTAGAAGTGAAGTCGCTGTTGGAAGAAGGAGCGCTGGTCGAGATTGAGGCGGCCGGCGTCGTACCCGATTAGTCAACGAAAGGCCTGCATGAAACCGCTGTCAGACACCCAGCCCCACGGACACCTTGCACTGCAGCCGCACGAGAGAGCGCTGATCGGCATGTGGCTTCGGCTGGCCAAGTGCTACAACCTCGCCCTGCGGGACGTTCGCGCCAGTCTCCGCGACGCCTGCACCCTGCCCCAGTTTGACGTGCTGTCACAACTCAAGCGCAGCGATGAGCGAGGACTGACATTCTCCGAGCTTTCCCGCCTGCTCCTGGTGACGGCGGGCAACCTGACGGGCATCATTGACCGTCTGGAGGAACAGGGCCTGGTGCGGCGCGAAACCAACCCGGAAGACCGGCGCGAGACCTTCATCAAGCTAACCGAGAAGGGCCGCGACTACGCCACGGAAATCATCCCCAAGCACGAGCGGGACCTGGTGAAAATCTTCTCGGGCCTCAAGCCGGAAACGGTGGACCACCTGCGCAGCGGCCTGGCTGACCTGCGCAAGCACCTGGACACCCACGGTCGTCACGGAAGCGACGAATAGGAGGCGCCGTGAATCCCAAGGGCTTTCTGTACACCGAGCAGGGCGGCGTCGGCACCATCACGCTCAATCGTCCCGAGCGACTCAATGCTCTCACGTTCGCCATCTACGCCGAACTTGGCGCGTTCTTCCGCCACCTCGCTCAGCGGGACTCCTGCCGCGTGGTCATCATCACCGGCTCGGGACGGGCCTTCTGCAGCGGGGGCGACGTCGAGGACATCATCGGGGAATTGTTCGCCCGCGATATGCAGGGACTGCTGGACTTCACCCGATTGACGGTGGACCTGATTCGCGCCATGCGCACGCTGCGCAAGCCCGTGGTAGCAGCCCTCAACGGTACGACGTGCGGCGCCGGCGCGGCCATTGCCCTTGCCTGCGACTTCCGCATCGCAAGTGACGCGGCCAAGTGCGCGTTTCTGTTCACGAAGGTGGGGCTCAGCGGGGCGGACATGGGGGCGTGCTTTCTGCTCCCGCGTGTGGTGGGTCTGACCAAGGCCACACAACTGCTCATGCTGGGCGATTTCATTTCAGCCCAGGAAGCGGCTGATATCGGCCTGTACAACGAAGTCGTTGAGCCTGAGCGGCTCCTGGAGCGGGCACAGGAAGTCGCGCAGAAACTGTCCAAAGGCCCCGCCTTTGGCCTGGCCATGACGAAGGAACTGCTCAACCGCGCCATGAGCTTCGACCTCGAGACAGCCCTGGAAGCTGAAGCGCAGGCACAGGCTATCTGCATGCAGCATCCGGACTTCCGCGAGAGCTATGACGCGTGGAAACAGAAGCGCGAGCCGAAGTTCAGGTAGCCCATGGACGACCTGCTGCAACTCCCGTGGTTCTCCGATGCCCAGCGCGAACTCGTGCGCGAGCTTCATGCGCGAGCCGGAGCCGAACGCTGGCTGGACCCCGGCATCGATGACGCGGCAGCGCTGCGCGCGGCCCTGGGCGCCCTCGGGCGCTGGGGCTATCTGCGTCTGACCGTGTCTGAGCCCTGGAACCTGACCAACAATGTGCTGGCGCGCGAGGCGCTGGCCTATCATTGCGGCATTGCCGACCTGGCCTTTGTCATGCAGGCCCTGGGCGCCCTGCCCATCCTGCTCATGGGCAGCGAGGCAACCAAGGCGGTCCTGCTCCCCAAGGTAGCTTCGGGAGAGGCGTGCATGGCCTTTGCGTTGTCCGAGCCTGAGGCCGGAAGCGACGTAGCGGCGCTGACCACCACGGCCAGGCGCGAGGCTCAAGGCGGCTATCGCATCCAGGGCTGCAAGCACCTGATCAGCAACGCCGGCGTGGCGGACTACTACACTGTTTTTGCGCGCACGGGTGAGGGAAAGAAGGGCATCAGCGCGTTTGTGGTTCACGCACGGGCTCCCGGAGTCGAGATTGAGCGGCAGGTTCCCAGCGCTCCGCACCCCCTTGGCATCGTGCGCTTTGCCGATGTCGCGGTGCCGTCGTCGGCCTTGCTTGGCGCCGAGGGCGATGGCCTGAAACTGGCGCTCATGACGCTGGAGCGCTGCCGCACGACGGTGGGGGCGGCCGCGTGTGGCTTTGCCCGCCGCGCCTTGGACGAAGCGCTCAAGCACTGCCGCGGGCGCAGGATGTTCGGAAGCACGCTGTCAGAGCAGCCCCTGGCCCAGGCGCGACTGGCCGAGATGCAGGCAAGGCTGGAGGCATCGCGCCTGCTGGTTTACCGGGCTGCCTGGGCCTACGATCAGTCAGCAGGCCGGACCCGCATTACGAGGCAGGCCGCAGTAGCGAAGTGGCAGGCCACCGAGAATGCCCAGTGGATCATCGATCAGGCCCTGCAACTGGCCGGAGGCCTGGGCGTGCTGCAGGGCAGTATCTTCGAGCGCCTTTACCGCGAAATCAGGCCCCTGCGGATTTACGAAGGGGCCAGCGAAGTCCAGCAACTCGTGATCGCGCGGGAGCTGCTCTCAAGCCCCGCCGCAGCCCCGCAGGAGCCTTTACCATGAGCACCTATCCTCCCTATGAGCGGCACGTCTTCATATGTTTGAACGAGCGTCCGCCGGACAACAAGCGGGGCGACTGCAAGCGCAAGGGAGCCGAAGAGGTTCTGCAGCGCTTCAAGGACCTGGTGGACCAGAAGAAGCTCAAGCCGCGTATCCGCGCGCAGAAGTCCGGGTGCCTTGACACCTGTGAGCATGGCGTAAGCGTTGTCGTCTATCCCGAAGGCGTGTGGTATGCACGGGTCACCGTGGCCGACGTGGACGAAATCGTGGAAAGCCATCTGATCCAGGGCAAGCCCGTCGAGCGCCTGCGGCTGCATCCCGCGCTGCCCAGGGATTCAGGCAAGATTCATCCCGTCGGCGGTGCTTAGACGCCGCACCATGTCGCCTTTGCACGCTCGTGTTTAGTCGTCTAACACTGCGCCTGATCGCGCTACCCGAGGCCGTCTTCTTGAAGCTGTTTTCGCCCATCACGATCCACGGACTCACGCTGGCCAACCGGCTCTGCGTTCCGGCCATGGTGACCCGCCTCAGCGGAGAGGATGGCTTCGTCAATGAGGAGATTGTCCGCCGCTACTCGGCTTTTGCGCGCGGCGAGGCGGGCCTTGTGGTCGTGGAGGCCATGGCCGTGCATCGCAGCAAATCAGGACCGCTGCTGCGCATCTGTGGCGACGAGTTCAAGCCGGGACTTCGCGAGCTTAGAAGAAAAATGGCCGAAGCTGGGCCATCTCGCGTCGCGCCGCAGATCATTCACTTTCTCAAGATCTCCCGCAGCGGCTGGCGCCAGAAGGTTAGCGACCTAAGTATTGCGGAGATCCGCCAGATAGCGGCGGACTACGCACAAGCCGCAGTCCGGGCGCGCGATTGCGGCTTTGACGCCGTGGAGCTGCACATGGCCCATGCCTACACCCTTTCGAGCTTCCTCTCGAAGCTCAATGGAAGGCGCGACGATTACGGCGGCAGTCTTGAGAACCGCCTGCGTCTGCCTCTGGAGGTGCTGGAGGGCGTTCGCCGCGCCGTGGGCAGCGACTTCTGCGTCGGGGTGCGATTTGACGCTGAGGAGTGCATCAAGGGTGGCTACACCTCCGAGGAGAGCCGCGTCATTGCGTGGAGGCTGGCCCAGGGCGGAGCGGACTACCTTTCGCTCTCGGCCGGAGGCAAGTTTGAAGATGCGCAGCCGCGCCCGGGGGAGCCCCTTTATCCCTACACCGGCTATTCCGGTGAGCGAACCATGCCCGGTGCCAATCACCCCGATGGCGCGAATCTGCCCATGGTGGCCGCGGTCAAGCAGTTTCTGCGGGAGCGAGGCTGCCAAACGCCTGTGCTGGCAAGCGGCAAGATCAGCACGCCGGAACTGGCCGAGAAAGTGTTGCTTTCCGGAACGGCGGACCTGATCGGCATGGCCCGTCCGCTGCTGGCGGACCCCATGTGGCCGCGCAAGGTGCGGGAAGGCCACTTCGACAGGGTCATTCGCTGCTGCTACGCCAATGTGTGCAAGGCCAAAGATGAGCACTTCCAGACCGTGACCTGTTTCCTGTGGCCCAAGGGGGCGACCCAGGCGCCCCTCAGCGAGGACCAAGAGGCTCCGTGCTGGCCGCAGGGCGCGGGGCTGGATGCCAGCATTCGTCAGGGCCGTGTCACATTGAGCTGGCGGCAGGCTACCGATAACGAGGCCGTCTACGGCTACGACGTCTGGAGGGGGGAGGGCGGAGAGTTGCGCCGCATTGCGGCCGTGCCCGCCGGTCTGCTGGCCTACCACGACGCGACAGTTGTCTGCGGGGTGCGATATGAGTACGAGGTAAAGGCCTACGATCTGGCCGGAAATCGTTCGATCTCGTCCAATCGCGTTTGCGTTCAGGCCTGAGCACCGCCTCTCTCGATTTTGTGAAGATTCAACAAGGATGGGTTTGACGTTCCTGCACCGGCGCGATAATTGTTATGACCAGTCGGTCATGTTCATGCAGAGACAAGAGGCGGGCACTTCTTTTCACGGGCAGAATCATGACAGCCAAAACCACAACGCGAGTTGTAGACCGCAAGGGTGTCAAGCTCGTAGTGGGCCAGAGTGTCTACGTTGAAGAAAGCAACATGGTCGGCCAACTGATGGGCGTGACCGAGCAGGAGGGGGTCTGCCTCGTGCGTCTGGCCGGCACAGGCCAGGTTGTAAGCGTTCCTTCCAAACTTGTGACCATCGCTTCGTGGGAGCAGGTCCGCAAGGGCGGAAGCCAGGGTGACAGCTCCAAGACTACGCTTTTCTAGATGCGCATCAGGGTTTGACGCAGGGCGGTCCGCAAGGGCCGCCCTGTTGCACTTCAGGCGTCATAGCCGGCACCGCCTGCGAGCAACTCAACCGCTTGAGGCAGAATGACCAGAACGACAGCACCAGCGCGGCTTGAGGGACGGTGAACGCTGCCTGGGGGATGCCAAAGGTAGCTGCCCTTTGCCCAGGCTCGCCCAAGATCATCCAGTTCGCCCTCCAGCACGAAGTATTCCTCGCCGCCGGGATGTCGGTGGGGGTGGTAGCTGGCACCGGGCGCAAATCGCAGCAGCAGACTCAGTCCGCCACCCTCATGTTTGCGCAGCGTCTTGTAACTCACACCGGGCGCATCGGGAAATGCGCGCCACGGCATCTCGGCCGTCTGCCTCTGGATTGCTTCGTTCATGGCACTAATGTACCCCACAAGGAGCGAGGCGCGAGGTGCTGCATGTTCATCGTCATGAACCGCTTTCAGGTGACCCCTGGCCGGGAGCAGGATTTCATGGACGCATTCATGGGTCGAGCACGGGCCATTGACAGCGTGCCTGGCTTTCTTGGCCTGGACATGCTCAGACCCCAGGAGGCTGGGGTGTTCATCTCGATGACCCGCTGGGCCACCCAGGAAGACTTTGTGGCTTGGACGAAATCCGATGCCTTCAGGCAGGGCCATGCACGGCGACACCCGGGCATGTTTCAGGGGCCGCCGGTGCTTGAGCAGTACCATGTGTTCGACACCACCTTCGAGAAGGGAGCCTGACGGTGGCCAAACGAAAGAATCCCGGAGTGACAGGGCTGGTGATCGGGGCGATAGTCGTCGGCATCGTCGTCGGCATCATCATCGTGAACCCCGGTTACAGCCCCTCCATGAATGTCGAAGTTGACGCGAAAGACATGGCCTACAATCACGCCGAAGGCGCCGTCGCGCCAGTGAACAGGGCCAAGGTCAGCCACATCCTCATCTCCTACAAGACGGCGAAATCTCCAGTCCCCGGCCTCAAAGACAAGAACCGCACTGAAGAACAGGCCCGCAAGCTGGCCGAGGAGATATGGGCAAAGTACCGCGAGGCCAAAGAGGCGGACAGGGACGAGGTCTGGAAGAAACTCCAGGCCCAGTACAACGAGGACAAAGTGCCTCACAGCGAATACACCATCACGCCCGAGGTGAACCCTGTTCCGGAGGTCAGGGAGGTCGGCCTGACGACGGCCGTGGGCGCTGCGCGCATCACCATGCCACCAGGGAAGTCAGGGTATCACGTCGTTCGCCGCGTCGAGTAGAGCTTTTGCGGATGGAGTGGGCCGAGGTGCCGCGCCGTCGCCGGACGAGCGGATCAAGGAGCACGGACACAGGCGTGGCTGGAGGCCACGCCGAGGGAGTGCGACGAAGAGACGCGAAGTCCGCCGCAAGCGGCAGCCGGCACAGTCAATCCGAAAATGCTCTGGTGCCTGCAAACTGTCACCGCGGGACCACGGGCGCTTGCGCGGCCTTTTTTTCACGATTTCTGTCAGGAAACCGCGTACACTGGTACGCGGGCTGGGCGCCCAATCTGACATTCAAGAGGATTTCCATGCGGAAGCTTATTGCAGCCATGGCTGTGGCGATGGCGTTGCTTGGCCTGACACAGCCTTCCACCGCCGAACCTGAGAGCGTGCAACCTCCCCGGCGGGCCCTTGAAGGCACCGGCGAGGTTCCGGAGGCTGACTTCCAGAATGCTCCGGGAAGCTTTGAAGACAAAGTCGAAGAAGCAGTGGACAAAGGCTGCGACTGGCTGAAGAAGCAGCAGAACCCCGAGGGTCACTTCGGCAAACTGCCGCCCAATCCGCCCACCTACGGTGGGGGAGAGCCCCACAAGTACGAAGTCGGGCGCACGGCTTTCCCGCTATGGGCGCTCTGCAAGTCAGGCGTGTTTCCCGATGAGCCTGAAATCCTCAAAGCTCTCCAGTGGCTGGAGAAGAACTACAACGATGAGAAGGCACAGCAGGCCGTCACCTACGAAAACGCCTGCGTGGTCAATGCCATTGAGGCCTACTACATCGGCATCTGGGAAGTGGCCGATCGCAAGCTGACGCCGGCCAAGCGCAAGAAGGAAGGCATCAAGCGCTGGGGAACCGAGGAAAAGGGCGCCAAGAAGGCCAAGCACGAGAAGAAGGATCGCAAGCTCAACGTCGATCCCAAGCACCGCAAGCTGGCTGAGCGCGCCGTCAAGGCCCTCGACAACGCTTTTCAGCGCGCCTACGGCACCGGCGGCTGGCGCTATCGCAACCCCACGACGGACCCGGGCCCCAAGAACGACATTTCAGCTACCCAGTACGCGCTTCTCGGCTATGGCGCCGCAAGCCGCCTCGGCATCGGCTACAAGAAGGAAAACCTCTTTGAGGCCTACAAGTTCTTCATTGCAGAGCAGGACAAGGACGGCCCCAAGCTCGTCCGTGAAGCCGCGCCCGATGAGGAGAAACCCGACGACAAGAAGGGCGACGACAAGAAGAAGGACCCCAACAAGGGAACGGAGGTCCGCAAGTACAACCCCAAGAAGACGGACCGCGCCCGGGGCTGGGGTTATTGCCGCAAGGACGTTCACATGCAGGGCGATGAACTGAGCTACGGCTCCATGACCTGCGCCGGCATCTGCGGTCTGGTCGTGCTGCGCGGCGAGCTTGAAGACGACCCGAAGTTCATGGCCAAGTGGAAGCCCCTGGCCGCAGAGTGTGACCAGGCCCTGTCAGACGGGCTGGCCTGGATGGTGCTCAACTGGAGCGTGGAGAACAACCCGCAGCGCGGCAAGTATCGTTACTACTACTACCTCTACGCGCTGGAGCGCCTGGCCATGTTCGGCGGCCTGGACTACATCGGCAAGCATGACTGGTATTTCGAAGGCGCCCAGGTTCTGCTGCGTGAGCAGGATGGCTCTGGCATGTGGGACACGAACCAGGAAGTCGATCCTTCGGATGTGTACGACACCTGCTACGCCCTGCTGTTCCTCAAGCGCGCCACGGACGGCATCAAGCGCCCCGTGCCCGTGTTCACCGGCGAAGACCAGGAAGATTAACGCCGCCGCACCTATGAAGAAGCCCGCCTTCGTGGCGGGCTTTTTCGTTCTGGTCAGCGACCCTTGCCGAGGAACTCGCGAATGGAGGTCAGGATGCCCTCGACGGAGGCAATGTCGCTCGTGACGACCCGCTCATCGTTGGCATAACGCTGGTCGAGATCGTCCTTGAACTTGCCGCTGCCGTAGGCGCTTCGCACCTGGCCGTAGCAGAACATGTTGCTGGCGGGAAGCAGGTGTTCGTCAAGGATCTTGAAGCAGGCTTCTGTGTCGTCGGCGCCCCAGTTGTCGCCGTCGGAGAAGTGGAAGGGATAGATGTTCCACTCCGCCGGATTGAAGCGCTCTTTCACGATGCGGGTGCACAGCTCATAGGCCGTGCTGATCTTCGTGCCGCCGCTCTCCCGCAGGTGATAGAAGGTGTGCTCGTCCACCTCCTTGGCCTCGGCATCGTGGACGATGTAGACGCTGTGAATGTTTTTGTACTGAGAGCGCAGCCAGGTGTCGATCCAGAAGCTCTCGATGCGTACGATCTCCTTCTGCTCATCGCCCATACTGCCCGACACGTCCATCATGTAGACAATGACCGCGCTGTTCTCCGGAATCGGCCGCACTTCCCAACTGCGATAACGGCGGTCCTCCCGCTCGGGAACGATCACCGGATTGAGCGGGTCATACTGCCCGCTGGCTATCTGGCGCAAAAGCGCGTGCTTGAACGTCCGCTTGAAGTGGCGCAGGGACTCCGGACCCACGTTGCGAATTCCTACATAGCGGGACCGCTCGGTCAGTACGGTGTGCTTCCCTTTGGGCTGAATGTTCGGCAGTTCCAGCTCTTCACCCAGGATCTCGGCCAGTTCCTTGAGGGAGACATCCACCTCCAGCACATGCTCACCTGGCTTGTCTCCGGCCTCTCCACCCTGACCGGGCGACTCGTCGCCCCCAAGGGACTGGCCGACTTCACCATCGCCCTGGCCCACACCCCCGGTCTGTTTCTGGCCGAACTTGAAGCGGGGAATGTCGATCTGCGGCAGGGGGATACTTACCGTGCCCTTGCCCTTGCGCGCCACCAGTTCGCCCTTCGTGATGAACTTGCGCAACTCCTTGCGAATGCGCCCGCGCACAATCTCGCGGAAGCGGGCATGGTCTCCTTCGATCTTGTGCTGTGTCGCCATGCCGTAATCTTAGCACGACATGGCGCGTGGTGCTCAGGGCTTTGAGCCTGTCGCGATGGACTCGAGCGCAGCGAAAACCTGCTCGGGCTTGATCGCGCCCATGAGGCTCTGGTCCTGCTTGCGGCGCTCCCCCGCAGGTCTGCCGGCGGACAGAACCACCGCGCGCGACTGCCTGGGATAGGGGCCCGTCCAGTCGGGGTCGTCTGGGCCAAAGAGCGCCACTGTAGGAACGTCGAGGGCCAGCCCGGCATGCATCAGACCCGTATCTCCGGAGATGTGGGCCCTGCATGACGTGAGCAATGCCGCGCTTGCCATGAAGGGGAGTCTTCCCGCCAGGGCGCGAGTGGGGGAGCCGAAAAGGCTGGCGGAGCGGCCCTTGTCCCAGTAGGGAGTCAGGAGCTTGCGGGCGCCCTCGGCCTCATCGGGACCTCCCAGAACAAGGACCGGCGTGCCCCGGAGGTGCAAAAGCCGGAGCAGAGCCGACCAATGCTCAAAGGGCCAGCGCTTGCTTGCCTGACTACCGCCCATGTTCAGGGCAATGGCTTGCCCCGGTTCAAGCCCCGCCGCGGCCAGCGCCGACCGCGCCAGCGCCTGATGTTCGGGCGATGGGTACAGCTCCGCGTGCCAGTGGGTGCCGGCAGCGCCTGCGGCACGGGTCAGTGCCAGCCGCGCGTCCAGGGTGTGCGCTTTGCCGGCGCGGTCTGCCGGTGGCAGCTTGACGGAGTAAAGCAGGCTGAAGGTGTGGCTTTCATAGCCGATGATGGCCTTGGGGCGGGCCGATGCCACGAGAGGCACGACGTCGGGGTCGTTGGCGTGCTGGATGATGGCCAGGTCAAAGCCGCGCAGTCTGTCGCGAGTGGCCCGCAGGGACCGAAACTTGCCCGCGTAGGGGATGACTTCATTCAGGCGAGGGTTGCCTGCCAGAAGTTCCAGGCGGCGTCGATCCACAAAGGCGGCGATGTAGGCGTTGGGAAAACTCTCCCGCAGATCGGCGATGGGGGCGGTGGCGAAGATGGTGTCGCCAATGCCGGTGGTGTTCACCACCAGGATGCGGGCCCGACTGTCCGGAGCCAGAGGCGAGAACGCCCCAGGCGGGTGCTTGCGTGCCTGGCGGCGCGCCCACAGCAGGGCGAGCTTCGTGGCGAAGGATGGGCGTTTGGCCGCCATGGAGGCCGCTTTGTGAGCAACCTGCTAGAGGAAACTGGCTTTGCACTTGGGACAAAACGGCGCGGCATAACGCATGTAAGTTCCGCACTTCTGGCAACGCTTGGAGTCGCGGTTGAAGCGCTGCTGCACGTCATTGATCTGCGCGTTGCCCGGAAAGGCCTTGGCGGCCTTGGCAAGCATGCCGGCAGCCTTGTCGTATTCCTCGGCGGTCATGAACACATCGATCTTGTCGACGACCGACTCGACGTCCTTGTTGTTCAGTCGAAGGCAGAGGTCATAGTAGCGGTGGGCGGTGGCCCAGTTTCGCTCGCCGCGCGAGATCGTGGCCATGGCCCGCAGCAGACAGCGGTTGCCCGGGCGCTTCTTCACGGCCTGTTCGATGATCTTTTTGCCCTGCTCGCGCAGCTTGTCCTCCATCATCGGCCCGGCGCTGGCCCAAACAGTCATGCCCAGCCCGTAAACCACCGTACCGGGTTCATCGTCGTAGGCAGCATTGATGAACTTTTCGGCGAACTGGGCCTGCCCGTCCACGATCTCCCGCATGGCCTGCTCGACCTTGATCTTGGCCATCTCCATTTTCTCGGGCGGGGCAATGGCGTTGCTGTCCGGCAGGGACATGACATATCGCCGGCCCAGACGGGCAAAGTATTCAAGGAAACGGACGTCAAAGGCTTCTGCGGCTTCAAACATGGGTTGACGTTGTCTTTTGCTCCGTCAAGCTTGTCAACGTCTGACGGCGTGTGAAAGTAACAGCCAGGTCCTGCGGGCAAGTCCCGGAGTAAGGCCTACTCCTTGGCATCGCCCCGGGCGAAGATGCTGGCCACAAAATTGAGCAGGTCCGTCGCGCTGGTTTCGTTGTAGCCGTACTTCTCGATCAGGCGCTGCTTGACCACATCGATCTTGGCCTGCGTTTCTTTGTCCACCACGTTGCTGACCAGGCTCGTGAGCTTGATGGAATCCTTCTGGTCCTCAAACAGCTTGAGCTCCAGGGCGCGGTGCAGGCGCTCGTTGGTCTTGTAGTCGAAGGTACGCCCCTCCAGGGCCAGAGCGCCGATGTAGTTCATGATCTCGCGGCGGAAGTCGTCCTTGCGGCTGTCCGAGATGTCAATCTTCTCCTCGATGCTCCGCATCATGCGCTCATCCGCCTCTTCCAGCTGGCCGGTGTACTTGTTGCGCACGCGCTCGCGCTGGGTGTAGGCCTTGACGTGGTCAATGTAGTTGCTGCACAGACGGGCGATGGCGTCTTCATCGGCCGAGATCGCGCGCTGCACCTCGTTCTTGGCGATCTCCTCGTACTCCTGCCGCACCACGCCCAGGAGTTCGCGGTAGAACTTGCGGGTCTGCTCGCTCGAAATGAGCGAGTGATGGGTAAGCCCCGTCTCCAGCTCGTTCAAGACCATGAAGGGGTTGACAGTATCGGAGCCCTGGTGATTCACGATGGCGTTCGAGATCTTGTCCTGGATGTAGCGGGGGCTGATGCCCTCCATGCCTTCGCTGACGGCCTCGGCCCGCATCTCGCGGATGTTGTCCTCGGTCATGCCCGGCACGCTCTTGCCGTTATAAAGCTTGAGCTTCTGCAGCAGCGAAATGCCGCCGCGTTTGGGCTCTTCCAGGCGGGTCAACACCGCCCACATGGCCGCGATTTCAATGGTGTGCGGCGCGATGTGCTTGTTGACGCGCTCGGGCGTGAAGTCCTTCTTGTAGATGCGGACTTCGTTGTCGAGGATCGTGTTGTAGGGGATGTCAATCTTGACCGTGCGGTCCCTGAACGCCTCCATCAGCTCGTTGCTCTGCAGCTTGCGATATTCCGGGGCATTGGTGTGGCCGATGATGACCTCGTCAATGTCCGTCTGGGGGAACTTCTTGGGCTTGATGCTGTGTTCCTGCGAAGCGCCCAGCAGGTCGTAGAGGAACGCGACATCAAGCTTGAGCACTTCGATGAACTCGATGAGCCCGCGATTGGCGACGTTGAACTCGCCGTCGAAGTTGAACGCCCGCGGATCAGAGTCTACACCGTAGAACGCGATCTTGCGGTAATTGACATCGCCCGTGAGTTCCGTGGCGTCCTGGTTCTTTTCGTCCTTGGGCTGGAACGTACCAATGCCGACGCGATCCTTCTCGCTGATCAGCATGCGCCGGATCACCACGTGGTTGTCGATGACCTGGCGCCAGTCGCCGTTGTAGCGCGTCAGCAGCTCGCTCATGAGCTTGCGGGACAGGGGGTCCAGGTCGCCTTCCACGGCCAGCTTGTAGGGCAGGCGCGAGCGCTCATTGAGCTGGGCCAGAAGCTTCTTGCGTGGGCCCGCCGGAATCAGCTTCAGGGGCTCCTCGTTCATCGGGCTCCAGATCACGTCCTGGCCCGTCACCTCATCCTTCACTTTCCAGCCGAAAGTGTAGAGGCGACCTTCCTTGGTGCGCGAATAGGCCTCAAGGCCCCGCTTCAGCAGGCGCACAATCGTGCTCTTGGCGCTGCCCACAGGACCATGCAGCAGCAGAACTCGCTTTTCCGTGCCGAAGTTGAAAGCCGCGCTCTTGAAGTGCGCCACAAGCTGCATCAGGGCCTTCTCGATGCCGTAGACGGCCTCGCGCCCGTTGTTGAAAGGGTCCTGGAAGAAGTTGTAGCGGACCAGCGTCTCCTTCTGGAACTGGTACTCCGATGAACCGTAGGAGAGCAGCATGTCGTACATGCGCTGGTGGGCGTTGCGCACGATGGCCGGGTCTTCCAGCACCTGGGCCAGGTACTCCTTGAAGTTTCCCTGCCACTGCAGGTCGCGGTAGGCCGTGACCTCAGGGCTGTCATCAATGGCCTGGAGGATCTGATCAGCGTCCAGACTGGGCTTCTTGGCGGGCATGTTCTTCTCGCTCGGAGCGTTGCGTTCGGGTTTCATGGCGCCAGTGTAACAAACAGCGGGCGGCATTCACGCATCAGCGACTGCGGGATCGGGGATCCAGCCAATCCCGCAGGCCGTCACCGAAGAGGTTGAAACCCAGCACCGTTACCAGGATGCAGGCGCCGGAGACGCCCACCTGAAAGGCACCCTGGCTGCTCTGGTCCCAGCCCAGCTTCAGCATCAGGCCCCACTCAGGCACAAACGGGTCTCCACCTAGCCCAAGAAAGGCGAGCCCGGCGACGCTGAGTATCGAACCGCCCATGCCCAGAGTGCCCAGTACGATGATCGGGGTCAGGCAATTGGGCAAAATGTGCCGGACAAGAATGCGGGTGTGGCCATAACCCAGCGACAGCGCTGCCTCGACAAACTCCTGGGCCCGCAGGCGCAGGACCTCAGCGCGAACCTGTCGGGCAAAGGAAGGCGCGCCCGCGATGCCGACAGCCCAGATGAGGTTCTCCAGCGACTTGCCCAGGATGGCTACGGCCACGCAGGCCAGCAGGAAGCTGGGAAAGCTCATCATGAAATCGATGAATCGCATGAGCAGCGTGTCGACCCAGCGTCCGAAGTAGCCGGCGACTGCGCCAATCACGCTGCCGGCCAGCAGCGAAAGCAAGGTGGCCGAAAGCGCCACCGCAAGAGTGTAGCGCGCCCCGTAAAGCAGACGCGAAAACAGGTCGCGGCCCTGACTGTCGGTGCCGAGCCAATGGTCTGACGAGGCCGGGGCGAAGAAGCGGTTGGGTACGGCCTCCATAGGGCCATAGGGCGCGACCACCCCCGCCAGAAGTGCCGCGAATGCCACAAGCAGGATCAGCACCATGCCGGCCTGCGCCGGCCGGTGCGTCTTGAGAAAGCGCGCAAAATCATGGGCACCGCTGGCGATGAAGATCGTGAGCTCCTTCACGCGGCCTCCTTCTTGCGCAGGCGCGGATCAATGAAGGCATAGCTCAAGTCGGTCAGCAGGTTCACGATCACAAAGGCGCTGGCGATCAGCAAAACGCTGGCTTGAAGTGGCCGCGCATCGAGCACGTCAATGGCCTCGATAACGTAGCGACCCAGGCCGGGCCAGCCGAAAATCGTTTCGGTCAGCACGGCGCCGCCGAGCAAGTAGCCGAATTGCGTGGCCACGGCCGTCAAGATTGGAATCAGGGCATTGCGCAGAGCGTGCGAAAGGACGACGGCGGCGGGAGAGGCGCCTTTGGCGCGGGCCGTGCGCACGTAATCCTGCCGCAGTGTTTCGAGCATGGAAGCGCGGGTGATGCGAGCGATCAAAGCCATGGGAACGGTGGAAAGCACAAGCGCCGGAAGCGCGAGGTGCGCCAACACGTTCAGCAGCAGTTCGGTGTTTCGATACACCAGGAGAGCGTCCAGCACATAGAACCCGGTCTCGGAAGAGAATGTCGGCCAGGACCCGAAATCAAGCCGCCCGGAAAACGGAAGCAGCTTCCATTCTCCGGCAAACAGTTTCTGGGCCAGAAAGCCCAGCCAGAATACGGGAAGAGACACCCCGACCAGCGCCATCGACAGACAGGCAAAGTCCACCAGAGAGCGCGGCTTGACGGCGGCAAGCACGCCCAAAGACACTCCCACCAGCGTGGCAATCAGCATCGCGGCCACAGCGAGCTCGATGGTGGCGGGGACACGCTGCCTGAGCTCCTTCGCTACAAGCTGATTGGTACGGTGACTCTCGCCAAACTCGCCCCGCGATACGTCGCTCATGTAGAGCAGGTACTGTTCGGGCAGGGGCTTGTCCAAGCCAAGCCGAGAGCGAAGCTCACGCTTGTTTTCAGCCGTGGCTCGCTGACCCAGCAGAATGGTTGTTGGATCGCCGGGCAGCATGTGCAGAAGCAGAAAGCTGGCCAGGCTGATTGCCAGCAGCATGGGGACAGTGGCCATTACGCGACGGAGGATATACGTGAGCATGGTGTTGCCTGGGCCTCCGGGCCCAATGGACACTCGCACCGGCCTTCAGGCCCTTCGGGCGCCTGCTACTTCTCGAAATAGGCCTTATCCAGATAGAACTGATCGCCGGTATCCACGCGCACTCCCTTGAGCTTACTGGTCCAGGCGTAGCTCTTCTTGGCTGTCAACAAGGGCACAATCGGCCGGAACCGGTCGTGAGCCCACATCTCAAGATCTTTGTAGAGCTTGTCGCGCTTGCTTATGTCTGCTTCGCGTCCGGCCTCCTCAATGCGCCGATGGACTTCAATGTCGAAGAAGCGGGCAAGGTTGTTATCCGAGGGCTGCCATTCCCCCTTGTCATTCTTGACACCATCGAGCAGCGGGCGCCAGAAATTGTCCGGTTCGCCATTGTCTCCCATCCAACCCAGCAGCATCAGCGCGTAATCGCCCTTGGGGACCATTTCGCCGATTTCAGCCATCTTGCGAGGCTCCAGTTCAATCTTCAGGCCGATGGGTTCCAGTTGCTGGCGAATCAGGTCTGCCAATTCGCGCGGATACAGGAGATAGGGGCGGGGCACTTCCGGCAGGATCAGCTTGATCACAGCCCCCTCTACCCCGGCCTCCCTGATGAGGCGCCTGGCTGTCTCGAGCGCCTCATCCCGCGACATGGTATCGGTTTTGGGCTTGTAGTCCTTGGGATGGCCAAACGGCATGGTGTACGGGATCAGCACATGCGCCGGCTTGGCCGCACCGTAGTAGCGCTCAACAAACGGGGTGCGGTCAACCACCATCGCGATCGCATCACGCACCCGCTTGTCCTTGGTGGGGTAGTTCTTGCTCTGATCGCAGTTCATGGCCAGGTACATGATGTTGATGGCGTCCCACGTGAAGAGCGTGACGCCCTTGTTCGCCTTCAAGTCCTCCCAGTCCGAAGGCAAGAGGGTGTCGGTAAATCCGGCAGCTCCGGCCAGCACCTGCTCGCGGCGCGACTTGTGATCGGCCATTGAAGTGAAGCTCAACAGTTTGATCTGTGGCGCGCCGCCCCAGTAATCCTCGAACGCCGTCAACGTGACGCTTTCAGAGCCGCGATAGTCTTCGGCGCGGGCGATGCGGTAGGGGCCGGTGCCCGACGTGTTTTCGATCAGCCACTTCTCGCGCTTGGCAGGGGTATTCAGCTTTGCCATTTCGTCGATGGCCTTGGAGCTGATCACGAACGCCGCATGCAGACTCACGTTGGCCAGAAAGCGCGGGTTGGAATCATGCAGCGTGAATCGCACCGTCTTGGCGTCCACGGCCTCGATCTTCGCGATGTCAGCGAGGTCTGTGGCGTAAGGGCGCTTGGTGGGCTGCGCGGGGTGGTCCTTCTGTATCAGGCGCTCGAAGCTTTTCTTGACTGCGTCAGCGTTGAGGCTTGTTCCGTCGTGAAACTTCACGTTCTCGCGCAGCGTAAACGTGTAGATCTTGGCGTTGTCCTCCACTTTCCAGTCCGTCGCGAGGCTGGGTTCCCACTTCGGCACGGACACGGGGCCATCCTTGATTTCAGGCGCACGGACCAGGCCCTCGAACATCTGCGCCAGAATCGCAATGTCACCGCCGCTGCTGGAGGCCTGCGGATCCAGAATCTCAAACTTGTCGCTGCGCAGGATTTTGAGGACGTCCTTCTCTTCAGCCTTGGTGATCTCCTTGCCGCCGCCGCAGGCCGGGGTCCAAAGCAGCAGCAGACAAGCGCAAACTCCTGCAAGCACTCGTGTCATGACTATTCACCTCAGGAATGGGGTGCACATGATGCAGGCGGCGAATACCCGGCGAAACCAAAATCGAGCCTAAAGCACTTACCAATACCCCTGGCGCAGCCTAAAGGCCCTGCGTACGGCGCTCCAGCTCCGCCACGCGGGCCTCCAGCGCCGCCAGGCGCTGCTCCAGGGTGGGGGAAGGGGAAGTCGTTGCCGCGCTGAAACTGCCGGAGGCAAAGGTGGTGGGGGACTCAGGGGCCTGCGGCAGGGCCTCACCGTCAGGGTAGAAGGTGTGCGCCCAGCGCACCCCTCGTACCCGCCCCTCTTCACTCAATCGCTGGACCAGGGGTTGAGGCCGCGAGCGCAGCTTCTCAAGCACCCCATGGAGCGCCTCCAAAGTGGGCAGATCTGCCATGCGGCTTGCGCGGCTTCTCAACTCGCCTTCACTCTGCGGGCCGCGCAGCATGAGTTCGGCCAATACGGCAATCTCAGGCTTGGAAAGCGCAAGCGTGGCGCTCATGGCCTCTTCCCACTTGGGAACGCGGGCGCCGGCGCCGAAGAACTGCACCGCCAGGCTTCTGCTCTTGAGGGCCAGGCAGGCCTGCTCGACTTCCTGTTCGCTGTAACTGGTCTCGGGATCACGCGCGCTCTTCTGGTTGCAGCCGTTGGTGAGTGCGTTGAGCGAAAGGGGATAGGCCTGAGGCGTGGTAAGCCACTTTTCAATCAGCGTACCCAGTACGCGACGTTCGATTTCAGTGAGTTTGAGAGACATGCCTGTCTGTTAAACAATCGGGGCGACTCCCAAGAAACAGTCCACTGGACTGTTTCTTGGGCTCGCTCCCTTCGGTGGCCATGCTGGCCCCTGCGCGCGAATCAATCGACGCGCTACTTTTTCTCTTCGAACTCCCGGGCCAGCTCTGCGGCTTCCCGGCCGGCGGGTGTGTCGGGGTAGTCCTTGGACAGCTTGCCAAGCGCCTTCTGTGCGTCGGCCGGCTTCATGGTCGCCAGAGTCGGCTTCAGCCTCGCCAGCTTCTCCCGTGCCTCGACGCATTCCTTGTAGGCCTTGCCGGCTTTGGTCTTCTTGGCTTCGCTGGCGCAATCCTTGGCATAGTCGAGGCCGCTGAAGTCCCGGGCGTCGGCTTCAAGCAGAGCCACGAGCCTTTCCAGATCACCCGAGTTCCGATGGATAACGGCCGCGGCCTTGTTCATCTCCAGGCGGCCATTGAGCAAATCAGCGACGTACTGGGCGTCAGCCTTGATCTTTTCATCCTTGTGCTTGAGGAGCTTCTCAAGGCCGTTGAGTGCGGCACCGTACTGCCCGTTGTCGTAGGCATTGACAGCAGAACTCAGAGCGTCGTGAAGCTTGCGCGGGACTCTGGGGGCCCGCAAGTCCTTGAGCCAACCCTCAATCAGGCTGTCATTGCACTGCTGGGGATGGCCGCGCCAGATGCAGTTGCCGTCCACGTCGATGCCATAGCTGGTGGGGTAACCCTGGGCTTTGACCAGCTTGTAGATGTCGGGGACGCGGGCCACGCCCAGCTTCAGCTTCTTGTCGGCGATGAATTTTTCCAGTTCAGGGGCCTTGTCCACGTCAGTGGCCATGATGATCTCGACACCTTTGTCGCGATACTTCTCATTCACCTCAACGAGGTGCGGCATGTACCGGATGCAGGGCTCTCAGTGGATCTTCCAGATTTCAAGGAAAACGATCTTGCCCCGATAGTCGGTCAGTTGACGGGCGCCGGGCAGGGTGTTCCAACTGGCCTCAAACCTGAAATTGGGGGCCTCTTCGCCCTTGTCCATGGCGTAGCCGGGCGATGCGGCAAGCAACGTCAGCAACACCGTCAGCAGGGTTTTCATAGGTTCTCCTTCGTGATGCTCAATGTGTAGACAGGCAACCGGCCCGGGCTTGTTCCGGGCCGGCGCCGAGCTGTGAACCAGTGCGAGCTAAAAGTCCTTGGCCAATTCCGCTGCTTCCTTGCCGGCGGGCGTGCCGGGGAAGTCCTTGGCAATCTTCTCCAGGGCCCTTTTTGCCTTGTCGGCCTTCATGTCATTGATCTTCGGCTTGAGCTTGTCCAGCTCACTCTGGGCCTTGAGGCAGTCCTTGTACTCCTTGCTCGCCTTGACCGTCTTGGCCTCTTCAGCGCACTTCTTGCCGTGCTCAGACCCATCAAAGGCTTTGGCCTCCGCCTCGAGGAGCGTTGCGAGCTTGGGCAGATCGCCTGACTCTCGCGCCTTGGCCGCCTTGGCCTCACCGACGGCACGGCGCTTTTCAATGACGCCGTCTACAAACTCAGCGTCAGCCTTGACAGCAGGGTCGTCCGAGCCGAGGTGCTTGTCGACTTCCGTTTCGGCCTTGCCGAATTCGCCCTTGTTGTAGGCTTCCACCGCATTCCTGAGGGCCTTTGAGACCTCTTTTGTGATCTTGGCCGGGGCAAGGTCTTTGACCCAGTCCTCGACCATGGCGTCGGTCAGGTTGGCCGGGTGCCCCTTCCAGATTACCTTGCCATCAACGTCCAGAACCCAAGCGCTGGGATAACCCTTACCGCCGTAGGTCTTTATGACATTGGATGCCTTGATGATGCCGTAGTTGATGCTCTTGTCTTTGACGAACTTCTCGATGGTGCCTGCATCTTCGTCGCTCACGGCGACGATCTCGAAGCCCCGCTCCCTGAATTTGTTGTTCAACTCAATCAGGTGGGGGACTCCTTTCACGCAGGGGCCTCACCAGGTGGCCCACACCTCAAGCAGCACCACCCTGTCCCGGTAATCGGAGAGTTTGGTCGCCCCCTCAAGAGCGTTCCAGCTCTTGTCAAACTTGAAGTCAGGACCAGCGTCCCCGACTTCCACCGCCGACAGCGCAGTGGCGAAAATCGCCACGGCCGCCAGCAGGGCCATACTCCATGCCTTGGTCATTTCTTCGCTCCCTTTTGGCCCAGTATCTGAATGGTTAGTGGGACCACGCTCGACTCGCTTTCACTTGTGACTGTAACATCAACGTCACAACGGCCAGCAAGGCCATCAGCCAGGGCAGGGCCCCGTTTTCAGAGGCTGAACAGCCGCCTTCTTCTCCCACCCCGTTAGACTTTGATCCGCTTCCACTGCCGCCACTTCCAGAGACGCTGATGACATTGCCGCTGACGCTGGCGATGGCCGTCGATATGAAGTCGCCATCGCTGCCCGTCGTGCCCAGAATGCCCGTTCGGTTCAGAATCACTTCAAGCTGGGCGTCGGCGCTGGAATTGAAGCTGACGCCCACCCAGAACGCCCTGACCGCGCCTGAGTTGATCTGGCTCAGCGCGGCAATGGCAGCGCCGTCAAAGGTCACGCTCAGGACGGTTCCGCTGAGCTGCCACTGCGCCGCGTCTGCGCTGGTGCGGGTTTGAACCAGAATATCCTGAGTGTTGGGCTCGAACAGAGCGTCAAAGTCATCATTGAACAGGCTCACCGCGCTTATCACGGTTGCGTGCGCCGCGCTGCCCAGGTTCAGACTTACGGTCAATGTCTGCAGCTTCAGGCCCACCAGTTCGCCCGGCACGGTGGCGGCGAGGCAATCCAGCCGGAAGTGCAGGCCCGCCGCGTTCTGCGTGCCACGTGCCACCGTGCGCGGAGCGGCGGGGTTACCCGTGCCCGCCAGCAGGTTGGTGACGCTGTTCCGAACCGTGACGGTGTTGCCCTGAACGGGAAATGTCCCCGTAACGTTGTCTGTGCCCGGGCTGCTCAGGGCGACGTCAGAGCCGGCAGCAATGCTGAAGCGAAATCCCTGTCCATAGGCTGCCGGATTCGAACCAGTGTTGACCGTCACCTGAAGCAGTCGCGACCCCACGGGCACCGTAAAGCCCGTGGTGTAGCTGATCGTGGCCGCGCTGCCGTTGGGTGCCACGCCGCCGGGTGTTCCAAGCTCTTCGCCAGCCTCAAACGTGTTGTTGCCATTGGCGTCGTAGAACACCCGAACGGCACTAAAGGCCTCGTCGGCGCCTGTGGGGTTCGTGAAGGTGATGGTGACACCTGTGCAGACCACCGACCCGCCGCTCCCCGTCAGGACGAAGCGGGCCACTTCCACGCCGGTGTCGCTGAGCCGATTCTCAAAGTTGGCGGGCGAAGCCCCGCTCAGGGTGACGTTGACAGTGGCAGCCGCGACAGAGCCGGCTCCCAGGGCCACAAGGAACAGGAAAACGGCCAGAATCGGTTTTACGGGCACTTTGGCGTCTCGTTGGAGGGTTGGACAGGGGCCTGAGCCAGTCTAACTTGCTACAAACGGCGACGTCGTGATAAACCCGGCCGTCAAACCACTACCGCGGCGGGCGAATGTCGAAACCGGCCGCCAACAAGCCACGCAAGCGGGTTCCAGGCCACCAGCCCACCTGGACCCCCAACCGCACATAACACCGATTAGGGCTCGATATCGGACCGAGAGGTACGATTCTGCGAAGTCAAGGAATTTGGGCGTTCCGAGTTCATACGTGAGCGGTACTCCAAATCCAACTTTCGTTTTCTGACAATTGCAACCACAAAAACAGCAGTCTTGCTACTTTGGGGCCCTGGGCCGCCTTTCCCGCCTCGGAGGTGTCGCCGTGTCGCGTTCCTGCGCGCTATGTTGCCTGTGTCTGTGCCTCGCATGGATGTTGGGCTGCGGCGCAAATGCCCCTGCCAACTCTCCCACGGCCCCGCGCCGCATGCCCGAGTCGTTGATAGTTCGCCAGGTGAAGCCGGGAAGCCCGGCCGACATAGCTGGCGTCATGGAAACGGATTGCCTTGTGGAGTTCTGCGGCGTCGAAGTCCGCGACGTGGCACACCTGATAGAATTGCAGCGCCAGCATGAACGGGACTCCGAAGTAACTTGGGTATTCCATACCTCAAACGGCGTCTTTGTCGCTGTGGGCAGCGGCCGCAAAACCGTAGTCGCGCCGCCCGGATCTATCGGCGTGACCTTCAAATAGTCAGCGGCGCCGCGCCGCCAGGGCGGCCAGCCCCAGCAACAACAGCAGCGCTACGCCTAGCCCGCCCGCCGCAAAGGTTCCGGCGCCCGTGAGCCACTCGCGCAGGTGTTCCAGCAAGCCCTCCAGTCCGTCACGCGCCGCGCTGGCGCCCTTCTGCAACTCCTCCTTCGCGCGGTCGTATACGTGCTCTGCCACCTCCACCGGGGCACGGATGGGCGCGCCTGCGGCATGGGCCCATGCCCGCGCGACGTCCCAGATCAGAGCACTCCCCGCGGCAGTCCAGGCCTGAATATCGGTCACGCCCGCCGCGTATCCCTCGTCGTAGCCCGCCCGGCGCGCCGCCTTCAGGGCTGCGGGAAGCAGTTCGTGAACACGCATCAACACGTCCACGATGCCGCTATGGAATTGCTGTGCCTCATCCATGCGCGGCGCCCTGCCCCACGCGATGCTGGAGAGCATGGTCAGTTCGGCCCTTATGGCCCTGGCAAGCCCCTCGCGGATCTCGTCGGCGGCAGAGCCGCGGCCGCCCATGATCTGCATGGCGGCCCAGAGCAGCGAAAACGCATTGCTCACCTGATTGCGCGCCGTTGTCTCCGCGCGTTCGCGTTCGTAAACGTCGTTGTCCACGCGCGGAAGCAGGGCGCCGATGCCCACGTCGGCGGCGGGATCGAGGCGCAGCTTTGCGATCAGCACTGTGATCGACTCGCGCGCCGACTGCCGCACCGCAACCGGTACTTCCGGCCACTCCTGCCCCGCGCCGTCCACTGCGCCGGCGCGGGCTAGAAAGGGTCCGCGATGGCGTCCCGTGGCGGATATTTCTTGAAGCCCGCACAGTGGCAGCACCCGGAGCCGCCCAGCGCGCGGAACATGGGCAGGGGCGGATAGCCCCCCCCGCCCTGGAGGTTGTCAAAGTCGCCCTGATCCAGAAAACTCGCCCCGCCGCTTTCGTCGCCGCTGTAAAACGAGCCTCCCGCGCTTTCAAAGTCCACGGGGGCCTGCGGAGCGGCCGGATCGCCCACGAGCGAGAAAAATGGCGCTCCCTGGCCTTGGGGGGCCAGCTGTGCGTTCTGGGCCGCCTGCTGGGCCGCCAGATACTGCGCCCACAGCTGCGGATGCACGCCGGGGGGCGGGGGAGGCGTGGGCGTGCCCGGATAGGCCGGGTAGGCCGCGGGGGCGCCCACGTCGGCAAACGCGCCGAACATGGATCCCTGCCCCACGGCCGCGAGGCCCGGTTGCACCGGGGCAAAGCCGGGCTGCATGGGATAGCTCGCGGGAGTCTGCGCCGGGCCGTAAAGGGGCTGACCCAAATCGTCGTAGCCCACGATTTGCTGGCCGCCCGCCTGAGCCAGGGCCGCGCGGCGGCGCGCCTCCTGCTGGGCATAGAGGGGCTTGCCGGTCCGCGTGTCGTAGCCGATCACTTCGTCGTAGATCGGCTGGCCCGTAGCGGCGTCATAGCCCGCGACGGGGGCCTGCGGAGCGGCCGGGCCGCGCTTCTTCTTTTTCTTCTTCTTTTTGCCCGCGCCGGTCAGGTCCAGGTCATCGGCCTCGCTGCCCGAGAGCCAGTCAAACGCCAGTGAGTTCACCATTGCGACACCTCCAGAAAAGCCGCGCTCGCGCGGCCAATACTTTACGCCACCCACTACGCGGACTTGCGTTTCTTGCGGTCCAGTCGGGCACAGTCGCGCTCGCCCTGGGCAATCAGCTTGTCCACTTCCTCGCGCGTCAATTGCCGCTGCCATGCGTGGCGCTCCGCGAGTTCCTGCGCCAGCGTCTTGCCCGCGCCGCCCCAACCGTCCAGCTTGCGCGGCTTACGCGCCCTTGCCTTTGCCTTTGCTCGCATACTTTTTCTCCAGTACGAAATCGGAGGGCGTAGCGCACTCCACAGCGCACAGCGTAGCGTTCTGCCTCGCCAGTTCCAGCAAGCCGCCGTCCAGCGTAAGCAGCGCGTCGGCATCGAGCGCCGCGGCGCAAGCGATGTGCAGCGCGTCAAGGTGTCCAAAGCCCGCCGCGCGCAACTTCGCGGCGTGTTGCGCCACGTCGGCCGTCGCTTTCAACAGTGAATACGCCGCGCCGCGCAAGAGCTTGATTTGCGCCGCGCGCGCCCCGCGATTCTTATATTTGCGCAGTTCCGCGCGAAGCGCGAATGACGAAAGCAGCGCCGCTTTGCCCTCATGGAGCATGAGCAGGATTACGGCGAGCGCCTCGGATTGCTCATGTTCGATGCCGCGCCCGCCCAGAGCCAAAGGTTTGAGGGCCGCGAGGTCGAGGTACAAATAGAGCTTTTTCATGGCTTCAATGCCCCCAAGCCCGCGCCGATGATGCGCCCCAAAAAGTCGAGGCTGGAGCCCAAAAGGCCCGCGAGAAACTTGCGCTTTTGCTCCTGTGCCAGCGCCGCGAGGTTAAACGCGAGCGCCTCTTTTTCGCTCTCCACGGCGCGCCCGAAGTCCTCCAGCGAAAGCGCGCCGCCGCTCCACTTGCGGATCAGCACCGTCATGCGTGCGCGCCATTGCTCCGCGAGCGCCACAGCTTCCGCCGCTCCCGCTGCGCTCTGTTGCTTGGCGTCCACAAGCCATTGGCGCGCGGCGCCCTCCGCGGCGTTCACAATGGCCTGGATTTCAGACGGTAGCGGCATTAGTTCTCCCACGGCTCCTGCTTGCGCGGAAACATGCGCTCCACTAGCGCGGCCGCTCGCTCCACTGCGTCCTGAACGTTGCGAGCGTTGCCGCGGCCGCGCGCCTCCGCTTCGCGCATGACGCGGCACACGGCGTAGAGGGCCACGGCCGCGAGCGGCAAGGAAACACAGAGAGCGGCAAGGATGATTTCCATGGCTATTTGCTCCGGGCGTACCTCAACTGCGCGTCAAATTCCGCCTCGCGCGATTTCACCAGTTCCGGGTCCAGGTCCGCGCGCCGGTCCTCGTGCCATACTTCGCGGTTGCGCTCCAGCGCGCGGATAATCAGCGGGTCTTGGCTCGCGCAGCCGGTCAGCGCGAGCCACGGGCACAGCAACACAAACAGCAGCCCCGCCGCCCCCAGACGGGAGTTGTTCCGCTCCCGCAGGGCCCGCGAGTTGGAGTCCAGGGCGGCCGTGTTGCGGTCCAGGGCCTCCCGCGTTGCGGCCAGTTCCGGCTTGGCCTCCCGGATCGCCTTGACCAGCGCGCCCGCCAGCAGTTTCAGGGCCGCGGCCAGAGTCGCGGCCGCGCCCGCGATGCTTCCGGCGACGGCCAACACTGCCTCAAACGTGCTCATGGGTGCCTCATGTCTTGATGATGAACGTCAACGCCAGCCAGGGATGCATGTTCTCATGGGCCGCGCCGCCGCCCGCGGGGTTGACGCTGACGCCCGTCAGGGCCGTCTGATTCGTCGCTGTCGCCGGGTCAGTCGTTGCCGCGCCGCCAACAGTGTCCGGGGCGGGGCTTCCGGCCACGCGCTCCGAGAGGTGTCCGTGAGCGGGATCTGCCGCGACCACGCGGAGGTCATGTTGATGGGGGTCCTGGACGTGCGTGTGGCCGGGGTCTGTGATGCCGTGGCTGTGGACAGGCATCTGCGCTCCGGCCAGGGCGACGGTCTCCGCGCCGCCCGAAGCGCCCAGCGCGCGCGGCGTCAAGCCGGGCGGTGCCGCGGCGGCGGCTCCCACGGGCGATCGGGAGCGCAGGTCCGGCACGTTGAAATTCGCGCCCGCGCCGCCAAACGCATAGCCGAGCGCCGCAAACAGGGCGGGATAGGCGGCCGTGGCGTAGCTCGCCCCGTCGCATAGCAGCCAGCCGGACGGGGCGGCCGGGCCGCCGTACATCTGAATGAAGCCCGGCAAGGGCGCCGCGCCGGTTGCCGCGGCCGCGGGGCTTGACAGCATGCGGGGGGCGGGACGGCTGGGCATTAGCATTTCTCCCGCTGGGCCGGGGGCTTGTTGCAGTCAGGATTGAGCGGCGCGGGGCACTGCGGCGTGGCATAGAGCGCGTGGACCTCGATTTCGAGGAAGCCCACGGCCTCGGCGGCCAGTGTGGCGTCCACGAATCTGGCGTCCACGGTGATGGTGTCGCGGTCCGCGCTCACCACGAATACGTCGGACTCTCCGGGCGCAAGCGGGCTGCCGCCGCCTGGAGGGGCGCCCGAGCCGCTGCGCAGAATGCTGAGGGCCGCCTTGGGGTCCAGGGCGTTGACCAGCACAAAGGCAAACACCGGCGCGCCCGGAGGTACGGGCGTGGGCCACGCCTTGAGCATCAGGAGCCAGGCGGCCACATTGGGCGTGGGCGGGACTTTGACGGTCAATCGCGGGGCCGTGGGGGTGGGCGAAAAGGCGCGCGAGAACTGGAGTTCTCCAATGCCCAGATTCGCGCCCAGCTGCAAGAGTTGCGGTCCCATGAATCACCCTCATTTGCCAAGGTCCCGGAGGTCCAGCCCTGCCCCGTTCGCCGATTGTGGGGCAACGTGGCGAGCCGTTTTTCAGCATCCGGCACGCGGCGCTGCGCCCGTTAGAACACGGCCGGGCCACAGAGTTTCACGCCCTGCGCGTCCGTGCCCTCAAAACAGGTGGCGATGTATCCGTCAATCGCGGCCGCGGCTACGGGCACAGTCCAGCGATTGAGTGAGCGCGTGTCCCGCTCGAAATCCGCCGCGATCTGGTCAGCGATATGCAGCGCGTGATGCCCGACCACGGAACGCGCGGGCACTCCCGCGTTGCTGTGCGGGGCGTTGGTCGTCCCGAAAAACTGCCCCGTGTTCTGGAGAAAGTTCGCCTCATCGAGCGTGACCACCCCGCCCACGTCCTTGAATTGAAGCCCGAGCGCCAGCGTGCGTCGGGCGTTCTGGGTGTGGGGCGGATTGACCAGCGCCTCCAAAACCACCTGCAAGTTGGCCGCGGCGGCCACGTCGTAACGGTTGCCGACGAAGTGGAATTGGCCGATACCGGAGCGGAGCCGGTCCCACAATTCGTCAATGCGGAGCTGGACGGCGCGCGGGTACGCTTTGACCGGAAACTCAACGCAGTGAAGGATGATGTTCTGGATGCTCGGCACGGCCGCAAAGCGTTTGGTCACGGCCAGCCGGATATCCTCGCGCCCGTTGATCATCATGCCGGAGCACAACGTCCCGTTGGCGAGCGGGATCCTGGAGCCGGGGAAGTAGCGATTCAATCGCCCCAGTTGCGCGCCCGCCGTGGTTGGATACGCGCCGGGCGTGAACAGTCCCAGCGGCACGCTGTCGCCCTGCTTGTAGGGCCGTCCCGCAATGTCGAAGCGGTCCAGAAACGTGAACAGCGCGGCCGTTTCATCGGCGCTCACAAAGTCCATGCCGATGACGGCGGCGCGTGAGAAGTTTTGCGTCTTCGTCGCAAAGTCCACTTGAGCGGACACTCCGCCGCCGAAGTTGAGCAGGTCTGACACCAGTTGAAAGCCGCGAAGTGGAAGCATGTTTGCCTCGTTGTCTGTCGAGGTGTAGCCGTTGAGAGTTCGAGCGTTGGAGAGATTGAGAGATTGCCAACACCCCATCTCTCAATCTCTCTATCTCTCGAAGTGCTTACGGGGGCGGGGGCGGCGCGCCTTCCCCGTTGCCGCCCTTGCGGGGCCGGTCACGCAACACAAGCGCGGACGCGGCCGCGAGCCTGCGCGCCTTTTCCTCGCGCGCTTCCTTTTTGTCGCTTTGCCTTGCCATGTTCGCCTCTCCAGTTTTGCGCCCAATGCGCGGACTTCGGGGACCTCTTGCGAGGTCCCGTCAGTCCGGGCACTAGCCCGTGATGATGTCGATGGCGAGGCCGTGAAACGTGGCAAAGATGTTCTGCGCATAGGCGCCGACAGCCGCAACGCCCGTGAGGTTGTTCAGCGCCATGGTGAACTGTTCGTTGGGCTGAAGCGTGTCGAACGGATTGCGCAGGCGCTCGCCCACGCCCATGTGCAGCAATTCAGCGTCCAGCAGGTGCGCGTTGACCGCCGAAAAGCCCGCGGCGCCCGCCGCCAGAGCGCCCTGGGCCGCACCCACGCGCGAGAGGTTGAAGCGCCGGAACGCCTCCGTCTGCACGCGGGCGCGGCGCGTGATGAACAGCTGGCCGTTGTTGTCGATCTGGTCCACGACGGCCTGGGGGATCTCGAAGGCGCCCGCGTCCAGCTGCATGGCCACCATGAGGACGATGCGGTAGCGGTCCTTCTCGTTGACGTGGGTCCAGGTTGCGTTTTGGAACATGCCCGCCGTGGCGATCTGCTGCCGGATCGCGGGCAGGGCCACCAGAATCGGCGTGCGCGCGGTCTGGAGGAAATCGCGGAGGTTGAACGCCTCGCCGTAGCGTTCAATGTACGCGCTGGCGTAGTCGGCGATGCGCTCGCCGAGCTTGCGCTTGGTCGCCTTGATGATGGCGTTCTGTGCGGCGTCGAGCCGCTGCTGCCTTGTTGCCATGGTCGCTTCTCCTGCGTGCGCCCGGAGCGGAGCGGGCAGGATTTATGCGGGTACTTTGCACTACGCCCCCGCTGGCGAGCCTCATCCGTCGTTTCCGAAGAAACGGGCAAGGCGAGCGCCCCCGCGCCTGCGCGAGGGGGCGTTACGCCTTACTCGTCATCGTCTCCCATCAGCGACGAGCCGATGATGGCAAAATCATCCAGGCCTTCGCTGCCGTCGGCGTCGTCGTCGCCGGAGCCGTCGGCGTCGTCGCCGGAGCCCACGCTGTAGTCGTCCAGGCCCGCCGCCGCGGCCACGGCGCGATCTGCCGCCGACAGCCCGGCCGTGGACGCCCGCCCGGCCTGAACGTTCTGGGCGATGGCCGCGCCGATCTGGGCGAGGCTGGACGCGATGCCAATGGCCTGCTCGCCCACAGACGCCCGCTTGGGCTTGGCCCGAGCCATGGGTTGGGCGCCGCGCGGACCCTCCATGCCGCGTTCGCCCACAGCCCCTTTGGCACCCGCCGCCTGCGTCGGACCGCCGCCCGGGCCGAGCAGCGCCTTGGCGATGTTCGCAGAGCCGCGCTCAATCGGGCCGGAAAATGCGTTCAACGCGCCCACGGCCGCGGCGCCCGCAAGCACGGGCGTGACGAATTGGCGTGAGCCCTTGAACAGGCCGAGCGTGAAGGCCAGCACGAGGCCCGCGCCTCCCGCCACGGCGCCCGCCGTGAGCCCCTCCACAGGCTTGCCCTTGGCCGAACTGACCATGTTCAGCGCCGCGCCGCCCACAAGGGCCGCGCCCGTGACGGCCAGCGCCGTCTTGAACATGATGCTCATGCGCCCGCCTCTTGGCGTGCGCCGCTTGAGAAAGGCTTTCACCCTGCGCCCGGCGCGGCGGGTTGTGCCGCCCTTACCCTTTGCCATGTTTCATCCCTCAAAAAGTGCGCGTCTCCGCGCCGTTGGTTGCCGGCTGCCCGGCTTCGTTTTGAGCGGACGCTTCTTCACTCGCGCCATCCGGCGCGGCAAAACTGTTGCGGGCGCGCTCCCTGGCCTCCTGCGCCTTGACGTGTTCGGTAGCCACCTTGCCGATCATCAGCGAAGCGGTCCCGGCCGCGAGCGCGGCGGCGTTCCAGGGCGCGGGCAAGAACGGGCTGGCGGCAATCAGCGCTTGCCCGCTCGCGCTCAAAGTGTGTCCCAGCGCGAGCACGAAGGCGCGGTCATCGAAGTCGCGGATTGAGCCGCCGCGGAACACCTGCCCCACCTGGGCCAGCGTCTCGCCGATGACCTCCGCGCCCATCGGTCCCACCAGGTACTTGCCGACGATGGGGGCTTTGGTCCAGCGTTTGACCTCGCGGCCGCCCTTGATCAGCCCGCGCCCGATTTCGTTCTGAATGGCGCGGAACGGGCCGGGCTTGCGCTTTTTCTTTTTGCGGCCGCTTCCGGCAAGCGGGATGTGTTCGGCTTTGAGTTCCGCAAGCGGAGCGCCGCCGCCGTAGCGCCGGGCGAGGTCCGCCCAAAGCGCCGGAGTCATCCGTTGCGCCGCGGCTCGCGCCCCGGCGTCAAGATCCTGCCCCGCGGCCGTCGCCATATAAGCGATGGTCTGGGCGCCAAACGCCTCGCGCTCATTCTCCGAATATTCGCGCTTGACGCCCAGCTTGTCCAGCAGCCCGGCGCGGTCGTAGGGGTCCATGCGCGAGAGAATCCCGCGCGCGGTCTTCAGATTGGCGTCGTAGAGGCTGGCGTCAATGTCGGGCTGCATCAGCGCCGCCTCCACCTGGCCGTGACGGGATAAACTTCGGGAGCTTTGTCGCGGCCGAAGTCCTGCCCGCGCTGCGAACCCTTGGGATCCAGCGTGTACCACTTGCCCCCGTGGAACGCTTGAACGTAAACGTGGCGATAAGGGTCCTGTTCGTCGCCAGCAGTCACCAGCCGCCACGCATAGCCCAACGCGGTCAGCGCCGCGCCAAGCACACAAGCCCAGCCGGAGCACGGCGCGCCCTGCTCTAACGTCACCTCTACAGGCTGGAGCGTGTCGCACGGTTGCGCGGCCTTGCGATACTTGCCCCGCCGCGCGGCTTCATGTAGAGCGGCCAGTTGGTCCACCCCGCGCGGGTAAGTGAAGAGCGCGTTGTCTGAAAGCCACTCCGTCAGCGCCACCGAGTTCAGACAGGCGTCCGCTGCGCTCCCGAATATCGAGGGAATGACCTCGCGCGGGTAAGCCGCGCGCTTGGCGGCAAAGTCTTTATAGCAGACAGCCGGGGCGTTCATGCGGCACCCCCGGACTGCGCCAATGTCACCTTGGCCTTCACTTCAGGCCAGCGAGCGCGAGCGCGATCCAGCAGGGCCGCCAGTTCACTGACAATAATCTCGCGCTTGGCCGGATTGGCGGCGAGCCACGCCTCAATGGCCGCGCGGCCCACGGGCGCGGCGTTCACGGTTGAGCGGAGCACGTCCTTGGCGCGCGCCGCGAGCAACTTGTCAATGCCCGCGACACTCATGCCCGCGAGCGCGTCGCCAAAGCCTTGCGCCACACCCTCGCGCAACTGCGACTCGCCGGCGTTGCGCAGCTGAATCAGCGGCTTGGCGGCGCTGGCCAGGGCCGCGGCGTCCGTACGGTCCAGCGCAATCACGATGGCCGGGCCGTTATCCATAGGTTGCGCTCACGTCCGTTGTGGTTTTGTCATCGAGGGCGGGAGTGTCCGCGTCGGACAGGCCCAGCTTCATGAGGACTTTGCGGCCGACATGGGTCTGGGAAATCCGTTCCGCCGCCCCCGCGAATTTCTCGATGCTTTCAGCCAGGTCCATTTCCGGCGCGGCCGGAACATCCCCGCCAAGCGTGGCGCTGGCCTCTTGCGCGAGTTGCTTCACCTCGCCCACGTCCTTCAACAGCTTGCGGACCTGGGCGAGCGAGTTCTCCACGGCTTTCGCCGCCACGGGGTCCTCTCCGCGAATGGCCGCGAGCACGCGGGAATTGATTTCGCGGCGAGCGTCGCGGATCAAGGCGAGCGCCTCCGCGTCCTCTTCCGTTTTCGTGGGGACCGGCGCGGCCGGTTCGCGCGCCGCCAGGGCGGCGACACTGGAGGTCAGGGCTTCAATCTGCGCGCCCTGCTGCTGAAGTTGGGCGCGCAAGAGTTCGTTTTGCTCGCGGAGCGCGCGGAGCAAGACACCCTTTTTCTTTTTCTTCGGGCGTGGCTGGCCGGGAGCGCCGGGCGTTTCCGTGTGCTCTTCGCTGTTCAGGCGAGTAGTTTCAGATTCAACCACGGCGCTCCCCGGTCCAGTGCGATGCCGTCCGCTCACGTATCGCGGCCATTATTGGAGCATGGCGTCAAGGGATTTGTGCCACTTTGGCGATATGCGGTCCGCCGCAGCCTGGAAGCCGCTTACTGAGCGGGGTTGGGACCGTTGGGTTTGGCGTTTTGGGCGGAAAATCTTTTTGCGGCCTCTTCGCGCTTGCGTGCCATGGCCGCCGCCCATGCCGCGTCGGGGTCCGCCGCCAGATTCTGACGCTTCTCGCGCCAGCGCGTGAAGGAAAGCGCACTTTGCGGGAGCCGGTCCATCCTTTCCGGCCGCTTGCACCATGCGAGGACTTGCCCGGCCGGGTTGTTGGCTTCACGCCTCCGCTGCGTGTAGGCGTAGTGGTATTGCTCCAGGGCGGCTGCGAGGCGCTGTGCGCCGTAGTTTTCCAGCGCGTGAAGCAGCGCGGCGTCGGCGTTGTCGATTTTACAGACGTGGGCCGCGAAATCGCATAGCGCGCGGGTTAACGCTGGATCGTCATTTGAAGTTAAAGGCGCATTTGCCGCCGTTGTAGTTCCTTCGGAACTACTAAAAAGCTTCTCCGCGCGCGAGGGCGAAGCGGCGCAAAAGTCCCGCGAGCCGTCGCGCGGCTCTTGCGGTCCTTCGCTATGATTTTGCGCTTCGTCGCTTCGTCTTGGCGTCTCTTCGTCTATGCCTGGCGGAGGTCCGCTCACGTTCGAGCCCGGAAGCGCGTCCTTCTTCGGCAAGAGGTACGCAAAACGCGCCAGCGCGTAGCGTGTGGGCGTGCCGGGCAGCTTGTGCGCGAGCGCCGGGCCGCCGCGAGCCGTGAGCGCGTCAAGCGCGTCCTTGGTTGAGCGTTCGCTGTGCGGACAATGGCGAGCCAGTTCCCGGGCTGTGGGCGCGTGGTTATTGAGGTTGCAAGCCAGGAGCGCGAGCAACGTAGCGCCTTGAAAGCCGGTGAGCCGGTGACGCCCGGTGAGCATCCAGAGGTATTGCGCGAGTTCCTTGGGAAGCATGGATGTAGAGCCTGTCGGACGGCTCTTGACGTGTCAAGAGCCGTGGAAGCCGCTCCCGGAGCGGGGGAGCAAACGTGTAGCGTCTCTGCAAGTAAATACCCGGATTTGGCCGAAAACAAAACCGGCCCGCGAGTGCGGGCCGGGAGTGTTTGTCTGGCGGGGGCTGCCCGCCTTGGTTGTCGCGGCATGCTATTTGTCCGGATCCAGAAAAGGGGCCATCTGCGCGGCCGCGGCGTAAACCCGCGGGTGAATCGTGTAGAGGCGTTCTCCGGGCTTGCGCCCGTAGACGCAAATCCAGTGATCCCGCACGAGGCGGGCTAGGGCGCGGCGCATGGCTGAACCTGTGAGGGAGGCGAGATCCTCCCCCGCCAGTTGCTTGAGCGTGAGCGCGCCCTCCGTGGCGAGACGGAATAGAGCGCGGCGCGCCGTCAGCGAGTAGCGGCGTGACCTCATGCGCTCACCTCCGCGCCGCGGCGTTGATTTGCGCGGTTGCCTTGCGCGTCGGTCCAGCGAAGATTACCCGGCGCATTGTTGAGCGTGTCGCCGTCTATGTGGTCCACTTGTGCGACCGGGTCCGCGAGGCGGTCCCCGTGGAACGCGGCGCAAACAAGCCGGTGCACGTAGAAGCGACAAGAGGCGCCCGCCGCATAGAGTTCGACAACCAAATAGACATGGTGAGCGCCCTTGTTGCGCCACGGCTTCAACGGCCGACCGGCCTTGGCGCTCACGATTTCGCCGGTGTCCGCCGCGAGGTAGCCGCTCCATCCTGGAATAGGTCGGGTGTTCATGGCCGCGCCTCCGGGTCCTGGATCTGGACCGTTTCAACGGCCGGGGCTTCCGGGTCCAGCCCGGCCCCGTTCGCCGATTGTGGGGCAACGTGGCGAGCCTGTGCGCGCTCCTTGGCCGGGTCCCGATACTCGGTCCCGTAGAACAGATTCTTTTGCGCGTCCTTCCCCTCGAACAAATGCAACTGCTTTTTCACGCGAGCGCGGGCCTTGCGCCGCTCGCCCTTGACGTGATCCGTCCCGTCCTTGGCTTTGCGGGTTGTCATAGCCGCCCCCCGCCTTGCCAGTGCTTCGCGGCCACGGCAAAAAGCACCTCGCCCACTTGCTCCGGGTCCATCATCGGGAGATTTTGGACGTGCTCCCACTCGCGCGCGGGGTTATGGCCGTACACCTCCCAACGTGCCGGGGCTTCGAGCGACGGCGCGGCTACAAACGCGGAGCGGATAGTCAGAAAAATGACCACGGGGACCGGCGCGGCGTTCTCGCGTGAGAGTTGCGCTTGTGTAATGCTGCTTTCATCCTCCGCGAGCGCGCCCGCCTCTTCACGCGCGCCTTTTTCCAGGGCGTCCAGCAAGGTCCAGAAAAAGAGGCGTCCGGGTTGCGCGGCCGGTGCCGGGTCGTGACGGTAGCGGCTAACCATTGAACACCTCCACGGCTCCCGTGTTGGTGTTCATGGTGACTTCAACGATGGACGTGTCCCCGTGTTCCCAAAAGCCATACCGGGAAAACGTTACAGCCCGAACCATCGCGCTTGCAAAAATGCTTCGGCGCGCCACGCGCTTGGCAAATCCGATAGCTAATCCCTTGGAGGGGAAGTAGCGCACCTCTGAATCGAGCGTTGAGAGGTCGTGGTCCGGGTCCGCCATGATGCGCCGGGCTTTGGCGTTGTCCGGCCACCATTCAACTTCAAAAGCAGAATCGCCGGGAGCGGGCTTAGCCATGCGTCACCTCGCAGTCCCGCCCGCGCGGGTAGCGCGGGCCAGTGGGCGCAAGCGAGCATGAAGAGGGTAGGTCCAGCGGCGTTGCGGAGTAGTCGCGCGCGAGTTCTCCGCAATCGCGGCACAAAACGCGCTCGCTGGCGCGCCGTCCTCCAGCGAACCACGCAAACGCGCCCGCGCAAATCACGGTGCAACACGCGCCGCAAACGTGGGTGCCGCGGGAAAGCCGCTCGCGCCACAAAATCGCGGCCGCGTCAAGGAAAGAGCGCCGGGGAGGCTGGTTCATGGCTTCCCCCCGTTGCGCTCCAGTTCAATCGTGCCGGGGCGCTCCACTTTGCGGGCGGCAGCCACGGCGTTGCGCCACTCTTCGAGCGTGCAGGCTTGCTCATGCACCGCCGCGCTTTCGTGCGAGCGCTGCGCCACAAGGATGGCGCCGGAAGCGGAGCCGCTCACCGTCCACGTTTCGCCGCCTTCAAAGGTGAGCACGTCGCCGGGTTGCGGAGAGTTGGCAATGGGCTCCGCGAAAACCGAGGGGTCTGAGAGGTCCGCGGGGCCGTCCTCCACGTCCGGGAGCGTTCCCACGTTGCGCGCGGCCTTGCGCGCCGCGGCCAGATCCTCGCGCTCGCGGCGCTTGTACTCGACAAGCACGTCAGCGGCCGCGTAAAGTTCCCCGAGCCGCGTGTCGAGGGTTTGAACGAGTGCGCGGGCGAGTTCCACAAGCGCCCCCGTCGCGCTGGCAATCTTGCGCAGTTCGCGCTTGGTCGCCTTGGCCGAAATCACGGCCGCGCGCGTGGCGCGTTGCTGGAGCGCGAGCCCTTCCACGGCCGCGGCGCGAACATCCTCCAGCCCGGCCGCAACGCGGGCTTTGCGCGCGGCAAAATCCGTCAAGTGGGGGAGGCGGCGCGCCTTGACACCGAGCCCGGACATTTGCTCCAGGAGCGAGGGCCCGGCCGTCCCCGTGGACAGGGGAGAGCCGTCCGGGAGCGTGCCTGTGCGAGCGGCCTTGCGCACGAGTCGGCGCATGCCGGCGCGGAGTTGATCAGGGGCAAGCGTCCCGTCCCGCAGGGCCTTTTTGTAGCGCGTCAGAACACCCTTGCGCTTGCAGTGGACGCACTTCGCGGCTTTGAGTCGGAATCCTGGAGCGGTTGCGCCGGGGAGGTCGTAACTCCAGCGGCATGTTTTGCAGTAAACCTGCATGCGAACCTTTCAAAAGGTCCGCTCGTCCGTCCGGTAACACCCGCTGCCTTGCCCCGCAAAATCTTACCCCCAACCGCACATAACACCGATTATCGGACGTAGGGGATGAAAGGTGGTTTGATGAGGTATGCTGTGGCATGCCTCAAGCCCAGCCCAAAGCCCGCTTCAGCATCCGGCGACTTGCCACGCTGGTATTGGGGCTGCTGCTTGCCTGGATATGCGCCGGTGTGGCCGTCCGCGCCGTTCTGCTGGATCGTTACGCAGACTACCACGCCAAGGTTCGGGCTTACGCTCCAAGAGGTTCTGAAGATGCCTCCTCCGCGGAAATGCGCCTGGACCTCAAGTTTGCAGACGCCTACGAAGACTTGCAGGCTTCGAACGTGTTTACAGCCGCATACTGTTCCTGGAGGCTTGCGGTTTACACCTGAGCTCCTTTAGAGGCCTGGCCACCCTGAAGCGTTACCCTGTTGCAGCGGCCCTAGAACCTGACTTCGACCCTTAGCCCGAACATCATCCCGGGTTGCAGCTTCAGGTATTCCAGTGTGTTCTCTTCGCGGTCGCGGTACACCTTCCAGCGAGTGGCGAAGCTCAGTTGGCCATAAACACGCAGGGCCAGGTACGGAATTGGCGTACCCTCGATCATGATGCCCGCTGCCCAGCCCTCGTAAGCGAATGTGGCGTCCTTGGGCCAGCGCTTGCCTGTCAGGTCGAACTCCTCCCGCGTGCGCCCGAAGTACTCCGTGATCGTCAATTGGGGGATGGGATGGTGCGATATGGACGCATCAACCGAAAAGGGAACGAAGTAGCGCGCCTTGAAATCAAACCACTGGCTTGGCTTCCAGTTGATCGAGGTTTCCGGAATGCCCAGTTTCAGCTCAAGGCTCGCATCGGGCTTGAAGGTGGCCTCGAAGGTCGGGATTGGCGCGTAGCGGAAGAACGCGACTTCATCGGTAGTTCCACCAAGATAGGACAGCCCGAACTGGATCGACCAGGCTTCGCTGACCTTGGCTTTGGCAAAGGCTGCGGCGATGAACTTCGTGTCATCAAACTGCGGCCGGTCAAAGTCTGAGCGCTGGCCTGCACGCGCGAACACGCCCACTTGCGTGAACGGCCCGGCCTGTTGCAGGGCGATGAACGCGAACAGCCCTAACGCTGCCTCGCCAACGCGGCTGGGCATCGTGTCACGGTTGGTCTGCAGGCGCAGATAATCCAGCGTGGGCGCGCCGAAGATGTTCACACTTCTTGATGGAAAGATTGGAAACGTCAGCTCGGCTCGCGCTCGCTGGAAGGCTGCGGCATCGTCTTCGCGGTTGCGGGCCTCGCTTCTGATGCCCCAGAACAGCTCAACGCGCTCCGTGCCCCGCAGCGGCTTGCCTTCCGCCGTGCGCTCCGCGCGCCGAGAGGCAATTCCGCCTGGAACCTGCTGTGCGGCTACTCCCGGTGCCACCAGAACCAACAACCCCAGCACGCACCGAACCGCCCACCCCGGTTTTGACATGGCTAGCCTGTTACCCCTTGCCCCGGCGTTCAGATGAACAGTTACGCCTGGCGGCCCCTGGTTATTCCAATTTCTTGCTTGCGCTGCAAAACAGCACCTTCTGGCCGCGCGCGAGGTCGCGGTTGAGCCGCCAGGTCCACAGGTGCAGGCCCACGTCGTAGCGCAAGTGACACTGCTGGCATAGGGCCGCCAGATTCTCGTCGGTGCAGTTGGCCGGGTTGTGGTCCAGATGTGCGGTGTGAAGCACGATGCGAACGCGCCTCGGTTTTGGCGGCTCGCCGTAGTGTCTCAAATGGCTCCACCACTGTTTGGAGGGCCAGGGCGGTGGCTTTTCGATGGCATGGCCGCGCTCGTCAAACCACTGTCCTTCACGTTGCCAGGTGCCTTGCGGTCCCTGGTATACCCACTCCCCGTGCCGCTTCCCGCACTGCTCGCAGACGCCCTTGGCGCGCTCAAAGCGCACGCGGCGGCTGATGTTGGACCAATCGCGGGGGTAGCCCTTGAGCATGAGTTTTGTCGGTTTGCGTTCGCGCTTGGCATGCGCGAGCGCCGGCGGGCTTTGGGAACGGCGCTTTCGCCGCGGCACGTCGCCGCGTTCAACGGAGCGCATGACGGGCCGGAATTCCGGCATCGGTCCCCCACTCGCACTATATTCCGGGGTGCGACAGGTCGGAGCAGTGCTTGCCTAACCGCCCGGTTAGCGGCTTTGCGGGCACCACGCATTGACGCCGCACGAAAAATGGTCATTGTGATGCGATTGCCGTTGCGGGCGCTTCTTCATGCCGGCCGCCGCCGGTTCCAGGGAGAATCACATGTTTGGGGGCAGCATCACCGCCATAGTCACGCCATTTGACGCTTCAGGCCGCGTTGATCTCCATGCGCTTGAAAAGCTCGTGAACTGGCAGATTGAGGAAGGCACGCAGGGGCTGATCCCCTGCGGCAGCACGGGCGAGAGCATCACGCTGACCAACGACGAGCGCGCCGCCGTCATTGAGCGGGTCATCAAGGCCGCCAACAAGCGAGTCCCGGTCATCGCCGGGACTGGAAGTTCGGCTACCTGGGCCACGATCGAAGCGACGCGCCAGGCCGAAAAGCTCGGGGCCGACGGCGTCCTCGTTGTCACGCCGGCCTACAACAAGCCCCAACAAGAAGGGCTCTATCGGCACTATGCCGAAGTGGCCAAGAGCACGCGCCTGCCCGTGGTGCTCTACAACGTGCCGGGGCGAGCCGCGGTGAACCTGCTGCCGGAGACTTGCGCGAGGCTCAGCTCAGAGTTCAAGAACATCGTGGCCTACAAGGACGCGGCTGCCAACCTCGAGCAGACAGCCCAGGTCATGCGGCTCACCAGGCTGACGGTCTTATCCGGCGATGACGGCCTGACCTTCCCCATGATGGCCATGGGCGCCACCGGCGTCATTTCCGTGGCGAGCAACGTGGTGCCCTTTGCCGTGCGCGAACTGGTTGATACCTGCGCAGCCCGCGCCCTGGACAAGGCGCGCGAACTCCATTTGAAGCTGTTGCCGCTGATCAACGCACTGTTCATCGAGACCAACCCCGTGCCCGCCAAGGCGGCCCTTGCGGCCCTGGGCCGTATTGAAGAGCATGTGCGCCTGCCCCTGGCCCCATTGTCCGACAAGTCTCGAGAGGCACTCAAGAAGGCCATGAAGGAGTTCGGCGTCTGAGGCGCAGAGCCAGCACGGCAACGGCGAACGCCACAAGCGTTGCCGCCAGAGCATCTGAAGAGGCAGAAGCGGAACAGCCACCTTCGTCCTTCTTCTTCCGGGGGAAGTTGCCGTCCTTGGTGATGTAGATCCGAACGCGATCGGAGGCGCTGAGACCCAGGGAATCAGTCACGGTCAGTTCAAATTCCAGCGTGGCGTCAAAGGCCGGGGCCACGAACCCCGCTAAGGAGGCGCTAGGAGTTGACAGGGTCACGGGGGGCCCTGACACCTGGACCCACTGATACGCAAGGCTGTCGCCTGTGTTGGGGTCCTGGCTGGCGCTGCCGTCAAGCACGACGGGCAGCCCTCGCGCCGCCGCCGCGTCCGGGCCTGCCTGGGCTGTCGGCGGCAGGTTGTTTTCCACGGTGATCATGACCGTGTCGGTTGTGAAGTCTCCCCGGTCGTCCGAAACGGTCACCTCGAACACCAGAATTTCGTTCTGTGTCACGCTCATCGCCGTGAAGGCGGGCGTCGCCGTACTTGCCCCCGTCAACGCAACTGCAAGACCCCCCACCTGGGCCCATGAGAACGTCAGGGGGTCACTTTCTGCGTCGCTGCTGGCGCCGGCGTTCAACTGCACGACGCTGCCCTCAAGCAGGGCCTGATCCGGGCCCGCGTTTGCCAGAGGCGCGGCATTGTTGAGTACCGTGACTTGAACCTGATCGGTGGTGTAGTCCCCGCGGTCGTCTGTCACCTTGACCTCGAACACCAGGATTTCGTCCAGGGCAACCGCCGGAGCCGTGAAGCCCGCCAGCGCCGTGGCAGCACCACTGAGGCTGACCGACAGGCCCGATACCTGTGTCCACTGATAGGTCAGAGGATCGCTTTCGGCGTTGCTGCTGGCACCGGCGTCAAGCACGACGGGCAGACCCTCGCGTACGGCAAAGTCACTGCCGGCAGCGGCTGTGGGCGCTGCGTTGTTCAAAATGGTGACTTGAACGGTGTCTGTGTCAAAGTCTCCGCTGCGATCCGTCACCGTGACCTGAAACGTCAGCACGGTGTCCGCGCTCACCGAGGGAGCTGTAAAGGTGGGCGTTGCCGTGTTGGCGCCGCTAAGCGCGACGGCAGGTGAACCACTGATCTGGGTCCAGGCGAAGGTGATGGGGTCGCCATCGGGGTCGCTGCTGGCTGATGCGTTGAGCTGGGCGCCGACGTTCTCTCTTACGGAAAAGCCGACGCCTGCATCTGCCAGGGGGTCATTGTTGACGCGCACTTCGAATTCAAGGGCCAGATAGTTCAGCGTTCCTGTGTTGGTGGCCACGCGGTCACGGACATGAACTTTCCACAGGCCGGCAACGTGCCGGTGGTGAAGTGCCGTGACGTCATCGTCGTACTGCCGCGTGTCCGGGAACACGCCAATCACATCGGTGTAGTCGTCTTCGTCGCCGCTGTTCACGGTCTTCAGGTTGACGAAGGTTCCGGTGGGAGACTCGAGCAGTATCTCGATGTCGCCGCGACGATCATGCACGACGCGCGTGTAGACGCGCACATGGTTGATGACTCTGGGGTCGCTGACGTTGAAACTGCGCAGCACGCCTGTCGCATTGTTGTCCGGGATGCTGACAGGCGTGCCGGTGTTCAGGCTGTCCTCAAACGTCAGGTGCTGGCGCGAGGTCAGCGGACGATTCGACGCGAGCACAAAACCCGTCACGTCGTTGGGGACGTTGACCTGCGGATTGGCCGGAATCGAGAAACCCCGCACGCGAACCTTCCAAAGGCCGGGAGCCGGGTTGCTCACGTGGCAGAGTTCAACGTTGTCGCGGCGGTTGGGCCCCGTGGTGGTGAAAAGGTGGTTCATGGCGCCCGCCCCGCTCTGAAGGAGCCCGGCGTAGGGATAGCGCACCTGGTTGGAAGGATCGACCAGTTCCACGTCCAGGTCGTTCACGACGGCCACTTGGGCAGTGGTGCTGGCATAGATGTCCAGCCAGGAGCAGGCCACCCGAAGTGAGGGTGCTCCAGCCGGGATGGTCAGGCTGTACTCCACCACTTCGCCCTGGCGCAGGGCTCCGCGCACGACCTGCTTCCCGCCGGACGCGACGTCCGCGAGGATGACATCCGCCGCGGCCTTCACGTCCACGATGCCGAAACCGTAGATGTAGTCCGGACCGGTGTTGCCCCGGTCAGCGCAGGTCAACGCCAACAGGGCCCGGGCCGTGTCGGGCTCCAGAATGCGCTGGCTGTGTTCACGCCGCCAAAGCTGGGACAACAGCGTCAGGGCGCCGCAGACGCTGGGCCCGCTCATGCTCGTCCCGGAATAGCTGGCATAGGCCTGATTGCCGCCGGTGTTGATGCAACTCGTCAGTCCTTCGCCGTTGGCGCAGAACTGGGGCACCAACCTTCCGTCGTCGCAGGGCCCGCGGCTGGAGAAACTGGTGATGTCCAGATTGTCCTGCACCGCACCAATGATGAAGCCGTTGCGGTGGGCATTGAAGCTGCCGACGGTCTGGGTGCCTCCCGTGTACGGTTTGGGTCCTGCACCTCCCGGGCTGGAGGTCGCGTAGTTGCCTGCGCTCTGCACCATGTTCATGAGGAAATCGCGGTTGGTCCAGTCATTGACCTGGCAGTCCGCGGTGTATTCGCCCCAGTCGTCCGCGCCGCCGCCAAAGGCGGAGTAGCTGTGATTGTCCGCCACGTGGTTCCAGGTGTGCTTGGCGGCGCGGCGTTTCTGGTCTACGTTGCTCCAGTAATGGGCCAGCGCGTAAGCCTTCGGAGCGTAGCCTTTGGCCGTGGCGTTGCCCGTGCCGTCACCGATGATGGTACCGGTGACGTGCGTGCCGTGATCCTGGAACGACTGGCTGTCCACTCGCAGCACGCGTTTGGTGCCGTTGTTGATCAGCGAAGGCACCGGGGCGTTCTGGAACTGCTCATGGGTGTCGCGCGCCGGACCATTGTCCCAGACGCCGACTATCTGATTCGTACCATCCAGGCCGTAGGGCGCAATTCCGATGACCGCAGGCTGCGCGTTGCTGATGGAGACGCTCGTCTGGTTGTCGGCCACCTTCCGCGGCATCAACTCGATGCGTTCCAGCCAGGGGCTGCGCGCAAGCACCTGCAGGCCGACGTCGCCGACCCGTACACAAACCAGCGGCGTGTCCAGGTTCAGCCGGCGCTGCCCGCCGGAAGCTTCGAGCACAGCGGCCCCGGCTTCGGCCACCAGGGCCTCGGCATCGGCGGCACTCGTGTCGCGCCAGAAGAGAAGTTGCAGGTCCCTTGTGCCGCTGGACTCCAGGACGCCCCTTGAGCAAACGTCCTCCGGCAGCCTGACCAGAGTCCCGAGAACTTCCGGCGTGGAGCGCAGCCAGACCCGCAGGGATTCCAGTGCTTGAGCGTCGCGAGCACGCACGACGCTGGTGTTGGGCCAGAGATATCCGATGCATGAAACGCCGCGCTCGTGCATGGCGCCGGCAAGGGAACGGGTCAGTGGCCGGTCAAACTTGACATAAAGCGGAGTGCGCGCGTCCGAGACCGGCACGGGGCAGTCCGCGTCTGCCAGGGCGTAGCGGCTGCGTAGCAGAACCAGGCGTCTTAACTCGTCGGCGCCGAGCATGCGTTCAAAGCGCTGCTTTGAAGCCAGGTCATAGGCGGGGCCCAGTTCCAGGCTGCTTCGAGGGTTGGCCGGCCGCTGGTCCTGACCTTCAACTCCGGCGCGGCCCCACATCATGGTGCAAAGCGCGGCAAGGAAAACTCCTGCCGCGCCAATCCAAGCTGGCCTGCTCATGGCAGCGCTCCGGGAACTGAAACTGAATGAATGTGCACCTATTCTACACCGGCCGCGCCCTCCGCGCTGACCTCAAAGCCACGAAGAGCAAAGCCAGGCCGACAGCCATGCACCAAAGGTCACTGGAGCCTGACCCCGCTGTGCAGCCCCCATCACTCTTGGAGCCCCCGCCTCCCCCACCGGAAACCGGGTTGCCCCCGGTCCCGACGAATACCGTGACGGTGTCCACATCCACCCCGCCGCGGCCGTCGTCCACCGTGAGCTGGAAAGCCAGGGTGTCGGCCATGGCGGGAGCAGTGAAGCTCACGGCCGCGCCGGTGCCTGAAAGCGTTACGGGATTGACTCCGGCCACCTGAACCCAGGTGTAGGTCAAGGGGTCACTGTCGGGGTCGCTGCTGGCGGCACCGCTGAGGTTCACGGTCGCGCCTGTAGCCACATTCTGGTCGGGGCCCGCATCGGCCACGGGCGGGTTGTTGGGCACGGTCGTATCCAGCACCGTGACGACGACATCGTCGGTGTCTGTGCCGCCGCGCCCGTCGTTGACCGTGAGCCTGAAGGTCAGGGGCGTCGCGGCAGACACACTGGGCGCCGTGAAGGAGGGCGTAGCCGTGTTGGCGCCGCTGAGAGACACGCTGGGGCTTCCCGCAATCTGGACCCAGGAAAAGCTGAGGGCATCACCATCGGGGTCGCTGCTCAGGGTGCCGTTCAGGTTGGCCGTGCTTCCCTCCGGCACGTTCTGATCCGTTCCGGCGTTGGCCTGGGGAGGATTGTTGGGGGTCGAAGTGTCAAGCACGGTCACGACGACATCGTCGTTGCTGGTGCCCCCGCGCCCGTCGCTGACGGTAACCCTGAAAGTGAACGGTGTGTTGACCGACACCGCGGGCGCGGTGAAGGAAGGCGTGGCCGTGCTGGCGCCGCTGAGCGAGATGGAAGGCGACCCGGCAATCTGCGTCCAGGCGTAAGTCAGGGGGTCGCCATCGGGGTCAAAGCTGGCCGTTGCGTTGAGTTGGCCGGCCGCGCCTTCGTTGACGTTGAAGTCAACGCCCGCGCTGGCCACGGGCGGGTTGTTGCCCGCCACGGGCGGGTCAAACTCGAATTCCAGCGCGCAGAACACGATGGTGCCTGTGTTATTCGCGTTGTTGTCGCGCACCGTGATGGTCCACGTTCCCTGGGCGTTCTTGTTGTAGAGGCTGGTCACGTCGTCATTGTATTTGCGCGTGTCCGGAAACACCCCAAAGATGTCGTCGCGCGTGCTGGTGTCATTGCCTTCAAGCAGGACTTCGGTGTTGTCGGGATGGCGCAACCGGATGCTGATGTCGCCGCGCTGGGTGTGCAGGACGTTCACGTAGGCCCGCACGTGGCGCACGAGCTTGTTCTGGGTCACGTTGAAGGTGCGCGCCACGCCGGGCGCCGTGTTGTCCGGAATGGCGACGGGCGTGCCCGAGTTCAGCGGGTCGTGGTAGATCACCCCGTCGCGCGCGATGGGTCGGTTGCAGGCCACGACAAACCCGATGGGTGTCGCCGGATCCGGCAATGAATAGCCCCGGACGCGGATGGTCCAGGTTCCCGTGGCCGGGCTGGTGACGATGGCCTGCTCGAGGTTATCGCGGCGATTGGGGCCGGTCTGCACAAACGGCGTGTACTGGCTGCCCGTGCCGGTGAGACCGCTGTAGGGATAATGAATGGTCGATCCGTTGGGGGCGATGAGCTCAAGATCCAGGTCATTCACCTGAATCACCGCTGCGCCGGAGGCGGGCTGGGTGTCGAGCCAGCTCAAAGTCACCTTCAGGGGTGACGCGCTGGAACTTACCTGCACGTAGTAATTCGAGACGCTCGCCTGTCGCGCAATGCCGCGCACAAGTTGGTTGCCGCCTCCGGCGCTGTCGGCCAGGATCAGGTCAGCGGCGGCCTTGACGTCCACCAGGCCAAAGCCCGTGGCGTAATCCGGCCCCGCCGGAATGGTCACGGATCCGGCCGTGTAGGCGACATCGACGGAAGTCTGGGCGATGATGGCCCGCGCCATATCAGGCGCCAGGGGCATGTTGCCGTGCTCGCGCTTCCACAACTGCGAAAGCAGAATCACGGACCCGCAGAACGAAGGCCCGCTCATGCTGGTGCCCGAGTAGGCCGTGTAGGCGTTGGTGGGCACCGTGCTCGTCAATTGCTCGCCGTTGGCGCAGATCGTGGGCAGGAGGCGCCCGTCATTCATGGGCCCGCGGCTGGAGAAGCCGGACACAGCCCCGGAATCCGAGAGTGAACCGACGCAGAAGCCGTTCTTGATGCCGGAGTCGTGGGTAATCGTCGTGTTCCCCGAGCCATCGTTGCCGGCGCTCTTGCACATGAGCATCAGCAGGTCGCGATTGTCCACGTCCATCGTGCTGGCGTAGCTGTCGTAGCCGCCGTAACCGCCCGTGTTGCCGTAGCTGTGGTTGTCCGCGCTATGCTGGCTGTTGTGGCGGCGCAGCCGGCGTTCAGCGGGCACATCTCCACCAAAGCTGTAGGCAAAGCCCGTGGCCTGAGGCGCAAATCCACGCGCTGAACTGTTGCCCGCGCCGCTGCCCAAAATGGTGCCGAACACGTGGGTGGCGTGGCTGCTTGTAGTTCCGGTCTCGGCGTTGGTCACCCGCCCGCCGTAGTCCGTGTGAAGCTGGACAGGGCCCCCGTCCCAGATGGCGGCAATCTCGCCGCTGCCGTTGAGGCTGTAGGGCGCGGCAATCACCTGGTTGGCCTTGGCCAGGTTCACGCTTGTCTGGTTGTGCAGCACAAGGGCGGGTTCAAACTCGAGGTGCTGCACGAGGGGGTGGCGCGCCAGCGCCACCGCCCTGGCCCGCGAACCACTCACGTCCACGTAGGGCGTTTCCAGATTCATGGCGCCGTTTGGCTCCACCGAGGCCGAGCGAATTTCGCACTCCTGCGCGCTCAGCAGGGCTGCGGCCTGCCACGGCTCCACGTCGGGCCAGAAGTTGACTCTCAGGGGGCGGCTGAACTCCTCGCCCGACTGAAGCGTGCGCCAGAGATCTTCCGCGCAGGCGTCCATGTCCTGCCTCAGGCGCGTGCCCAGGACCAGCGCATTGCCGGCCAGCACGCCAGAAACCCGCTCCAGCGAGGCTTGGTCGCGGGCCCGGATCATGTAGGTCCGCAAATAGGCGTATCCGACCACGGAGGCCCCTGCAGCCTCGAGGTCGGCTTTGAGCGTCGCCGTCATGTCCGAAGACAGCGACAGATAAAACGGTTGTGTTGGATCGAGAGTCGGTAACGGGCGCGATGGATCTGCGAGGATGTATCGAGACTTCAGCCGAATGAGCGAAGCCCGTTCTTCATTACTCAGCCCAGATTCGAAGTTCTGTTGCGCCACCGGGTCAAAGGGCATCCCGATGTCGAGGCTGCTCTTTTCAAAGCCGCCCCGTTGCGCCTTCTGGCTCTGCACTTTCTCCGGCGCACTGTTCAAGAACAGTCCCGTTGCGCCGGCCGCCAAAGCCACAAGTACCAACGCGGAAGTAAGCCGCATGGTGCCTCCACTCGAATCCGAAATGTCAAAGAACATGGGCAAGGGACTTCCCTGCCCCCATCTCTGCAAACGACAGTCTGCTCCGATGGTTCAATACCTTACGAAATTTCTAAAGCGCTCAGCGCACTCATGGGACAACTTTGTAACCTGCCACGCGGCAAAGAGTTACAGAATCATGAGTCGGATGCCGAACTGGCAGCGCGGCTCAGCGCCGGATCGGACTCTTCCTTCTTGGCCGCCTTGGCATGGGGCTTGGCCACGATGAAGTTGCACAGTGTTGGCTTTCCTTTGAAGCCCGGCAATTCCCCGGCAGGATAGTTTCGCTCGTAGTAGGTGGGAGGCTCGTAGGTCTGGCCGGCAGCCAGGCGCTTGGCCTCCTTCTTCAGCTTGTAGGATACATACGTACCGCCCACAGCCGATGCCACACGGGCCTTGAGCCCGAACTCCTTGACCATGTCGCGCCGCAGCTTCTCAATCTGGGGCCCGAGCACGGGGTGCTTCTTGTAGTAGCGTGCCGCGCCGGTGACCACGGAGATGTGGTTGGTGGCCATCTGTCCGACTTCCCACTTGAAGCGGGCGCGCACACGGGCGTCAGGGTGATTCTTGTAGCGCTGCCAGCCATTGAGCATGGTACGGACCATACGCACAAGGCTGGGGCCGTTGACCTCGAAGTCGCGACGGAAGGCCCGCAGCAGGAGTTCGGTTTCCTCGCCGTTCTTGATGTGCGGATGGCGGAAGTTGAACTTGTGCTGACCGTGAACATCAGGCAGCGCGCACTCCTCTTCCGAGAGCAGGACACCCTTCTCACTCAGCTCCTTGTGCAGCCCCGTTCCCGGCAAAGGCGTGTAGAGCATGAACTGGTGGAAGTCCGTGGCGTGCGAGACCGCATATTCAATGGCCTCGTCGATGTTGTCCAGGGTGTGCTCTTCCAGCCCGATGATGCTGGAGCCCAGCACACGCATGCCGTGCGACTGCAGCTCTTTGATCAATGCAACCGAGTCCACGCCCCGAAGCTTGTTGTACTGGCTGTCCTTGCCCTCAAGGCCCATCCAGATCCAGGACACCCCGATGCGCACAAGTTCCTCATAGCTGTACTGGCGCAGCACGTTGGCCGAGGCGAAGAGGTAGAACGTCCAGGCCTTGTTGTGCTTCTCCATTAACTCAAGCAGCTGCATGGCGCGGGGCTTGAGGAGCAGGAAGTTCTCGTCCATGACGAAAAAAGAGACAGACTTCGTGCGCTTTTCGAGCTCGCACAGGATGTGGAACAGTTCTTCGCCGGTCTGGTAGAAATTGTCGAACTTGCCCTTGCCTCCGAACATGTGCGAGGTGGAGCAGAAGTTGCAGCCCAGCGGGCAGCCCACGGAAGGAATCAGCGTTGAGGCGGTCTCGCCGGGATCGTTGGGAACATCCACGCCCAGCGCACGCATGTTGATGGGCGTGAGCACGACGGGGTGATTCAAGGGGCGATGTTCGTCCTCCCCCAGGAACTTCCTGAACCAGCGTACTCCCTCGCCCTTGACAATGTGGTCGGCATCGATGCGGCGCGCCAGATCAGGCAGGTTGGCCAAATGCCCCCCCACCACGATGGTGGCTTTGGGCCGGTGCCGGCGGATCAGCTCGCACATCTTCTTCACTTTGAGCACGTTGACGAGGATGCTGCTGATGCCCACGATGTCGTAGTCGTTGTCAATCAGCTCCTGCTCAAAGCGCTCAAGCGTGGGGAAATCCAGCAGGTTGCAGCGTGTCTCCAGGTTGCACTGGATCATCATCAGGCCCCAGCTGCGATGAAAAATGCGCAGCGAGAAGGCGCCCTGGACGCGCGTCACCTGGTTGTGATACAGCTCCATGGGGTTGATCAGGCGGCTGCCGAACTCGTCATCCTGCGCGTAAGGACCAAACACGCTGGAAAGCAGAATGCGGGCATCCTTGCCCTTGGGATGCTTGGGGTGCGTAGACATGTTGATGAGTTGCCTTTCGAGCAAACCGGACCACTTCAGGATAAACATGTCCTGATATACAGAAATGATCCCGCTTCAGCAACCTGCAAGGCCCTTGGCCCGCGGTTAAATGCGCCGGGGACAGGTCGGGCGTCGTACTACCCTTGTCACGCCTCCCGCGCTAAGCTTGGGCCATGAACCTGACCGCGGATCTTCAGCAGGCGCAGCAGGAAATCGAACGGTACGCCCGCGAATTCGGGCTGGACTTCTTTGAGACGCACTTCGAGCTGCTTGAGTACGACGAACTCAACGAGGTGGCGGCCTTTGGCGGCTTTCCCTCGCGCTACCCCCATTGGCGCCACGGCATGGCCTACGAGGAGCTGCTCAAGAGTTACACCTACGGCATCTCCAAGATTTACGAGCTGGTCATCAACAACAACCCCTGCATCGCCTACCTGATGGTCAGCAACGACTTCGTGAGCCAGAAAATGGTCATGGCCCACGTCTACGGCCACTGCGACTTCTTCAAGAACAATCTCTGGTTCAGCAAGACCAACCGCCGCATGATCGACCAGATGGCGAACCACTCGTCGCGCGTGCGTCGCTACATGGACCATTACGGTCGCGACCGCGTCGAGGCCTTCATTGACGCCTGCCTTTCCCTCGAAAACCTCATTGACCCCGGCCTGCCTTTCACCCGGCCCCTGGTCAAGAAAGACGTCACCCAGGTCGAGGATGAAAGCACGCATATCGAGATCACCAAGCTGAAGTCCAAGGATTACATGGACCGCTTCATCAACCCGCCTGAGGCGCTGGCCAAGCAGCGCGAAGAGCTGGAGAAGAAGCGGGGACAGCGCCCGAAGTTCCCGGAAGAGCCCATCCGCGACGTGCTCTGGTTCCTGATGAATTATGCCCCGCTGCGAAACTGGCAGCGCGATGTCGTGGGCATCATCCGCGACGAGGCCTATTACTTCGCCCCCCAGCGACAGACCAAGATCATGAACGAAGGCTGGGCCAGTTACTGGCACTCCACCATCATGACACAGCGGGCGGCCAAGGCCTCGGAGATCGTGGACTTCGCCGACCATCACTCCATGACCATGGGCGGGCGCGCCGGCCCCCTGAATCCCTACAAGCTTGGCCTGGAGCTGTTCCGGGACATCGAATTCCGCTGGGACCGGGGCCAGCACGGCCTTGAGTTTGAGCGCTGCGATGACATCCATAAGCGCGAACACTGGGACACCGGCGCCAGGGGAGAGGGCCGGCGCAAGATCTTCGAGGTCCGGCGTATCTATAACGACCTGACGTTCATTGATGAATTCCTGACCGAGGATTTCTGCAAGCGTTCCAAGCTCTTTGCCTACGACTTCAACCCGCAAACGGGCCAGTACGAGATCTCCAGCCGCGACGTGAAAGCCGTCCGCCACAAGCTTCTGCGCCAGCTGACCAACATGGGCGAGCCGCGCATCGGAGTTGAGGACGGCAACTACAAGAACCGCGGCGAACTGCTGCTCACCCACCAGCACGACGGCTATGACCTGGACCCCGGTTACACCCGTGAAACCCTCAAGGCCCTGTACAAGATCTGGGGCCGGCCGGTGACGATCGCCAGCCGCAGAGACGGCAAGGAACTGCTGGTCAGCCACGACGGCCGCGAGTTCAACGAGAACGGTACCAAGGGCCGCTGACCTGCTCCAATTCAGCAAATGCCCCTTGGTATTGGCGGCACGGGCGCGCTATACTCCGGCTTCCCCCGTGGCAACAAGCGAGTGATCCGGCATGCGTTATGCCCTGATTTTTGCTTTGGCGCTGGCCGCTGTGACGTCCGCCGCCTGTTCTTCGGGCCCCGAAGTTCAGGGAAATGCCCCGCAGCCCGTCGGCGGCGGCGCATCGCCCCAGCGCGGCACCTGGAGCAAGTACATCCAGGTCATGACTGAGCGCGAACGCATGGCGTTCTTTGACCTCATCGACGACCATGACCGGCGCCTCTGGCTCACTCGCAACGGCATCGACGTGCGCGCCGAGTTGGCAGAGCGTCTGGTTCGCGGCATCTCCGTCGATGCCGCAAAGCGCCGCATCAACGACCCCCTGGACCACGAGGAGAAGCGCGGCCAGGACACCATGCTGTTCTACAGCCGCTACAACACGGAAAGCCGCACCAATTACTATCTGCAATTTCGCTCGGACCAGTTGATCAGTTGGAATACGTACACGTTGGCGCAGCAGGAGCGCACGCTGGGCCTGATGCGGTTCGAGCTCGATTTGATCCGCAAGTTTGACGCCTATCTCGAGCCCGGCATGGGCCCCGAAGAAATCCGTTCCCTGGCCACGCGCTCCAAGAAGAACGCCGATGACACGGCCTTGGCCCTGCGTGACCGCGTCACGGACGGCAACTACAAGGGCCCCGTGGAGGTCGTCGCTGAAGAGGGGCCGGACGGCAAAAAGGTCCTCAAGGCCAAGCGCGGCGGTTCGCGGGAGACCGTTTACCATCAGCCCTGGCTGGAGGGGACCAACGCCTACACGACATCGCACGTGGTGGAAGAGCGCATGCTCATGGCTCAGTCGAAGGCGGAGATGCTGGCCTGGTTTGACCGCGAGCCCGACAACAGGATCATTCATCGTCCCTTTGAAACGCACCAGTTCTTTCTCGCCTACAAGAGCACTCGTGGCGCCGTGGAGCGCGTTACGGTCGAGTTCGTCTACCGCAACGGCCTGCTTGAGAACTGGTTTGTCTATCACGACGAATAGCTCAATCTCCCGTGGCGCGAATACCCCCGCTCTTGGCGGGGGTATTCCGTTATGCCCGTGACCGATTCCCCCTCAGCCGCGTCTCAACGCACCCAAGGCGCGCGGCCGCCCGCGCCCATGCCGGCGACTCTGGCCGACCGTCTCGGCCAGCGCCTTCGCATATCGCCCAACACCCTTCTGATCGTGACGGCCGCTGCCATCGGGCTTGGAGCCGCCCTGGCCAACTACGCGTTCTATTGGCTGATCCATGGCGCCCACCGGCTTTTCTTTCACGTCATTGCGGCAGACGTTCTCGGCGCAGTCACCCCTCAGGGCAAACACTTCCACCTCTCGGAAGGCCGCGCCTGGCTGATTGCGTTGCTGCCGGTCTTTGGCGTCATGCTGCTGCACATGCTCGCCCGAATCTTCCCCGGAGAAGTCTACGGTTACGGGATGCCCCGCTTTCTCGAGCGCGTGAACCTCAAAGACGCGAAGCTTCCCGCCCGCAACATCATCATCAAAATGCTGAGCGCAGCCATTACCGTGGGAAGCGGCGGAAGCGTCGGCAAGGAAGGTCCCGTCGTGCAGATCGGCGGCACGGTCGGAAGCGTGGCCTCCGGCCTCCTGGGCATGAGCACCGAACGCACCCGCCTGCTGGTTGCAAGCGGCGCCGCGGCCGCGATTGCAGCCGCGTTCGACGCCCCCATTGCCGGCGTGCTGTTCGCCATTGAAATCATCCTGATCGGCGCATTTGAGCTGCAGGTGTTCACCATGCTGATCGTGGCCGCGGCCACCAGCGTTGCGTTCACGCGCGGCCTGCTCAATGTTCCGTCGGTCTTTGGCCAGGTGCCGCCGCTTGACTTTCCCGCGGGCTGGCCTCTGGTGATGTTTCTGGGGCTTGGCGTGCTGCTGGGCCTTGCGGCCTGGCTTTACAATACCCTGTTCCACCGCATGGGCGGCCTGTGGAAGGCCCTGCCGCTGAACCAGCATGTGAAGCCTTTCCTGGGGGCACTGCTGGTAGGGTTGCTGGGCGTGTTCGTGTTCGGTGTCTTTGGCGATGGCGCCGAGTGGATTGCCCGGCTCTTCGCCGCGGGACCGGGCGACCTCCCGGCCATTCTCAACGACATGTGGGCCCCCGGAGACATGGGCGGCCACTTCCTGATCATGGGCCTGGCCCTGGTGGCACTGGCGTTGTTCAAGATGCTCGCCACCGCCACCACCCTTGGAAGCGGCGGCGCGGGAGGCGTGTTCGGCCCCGCGCTGTTCATCGGCGCGGCGCTGGGCACCGCCTTCGGTCTGGCCATGATGAGCCTGTTTCCCCAAACCGTGTCGGACTTCAGGCCCTTCACCCTTGTGGGCATGTGCGCCTTCCTGTCCGCCAGCACTCACGCCCCCCTGACCAGCATTTTCCTGATGTTCGAGGTCACCAACCGGGCCGACTCCGTGCTGCCCGTGCTTGCCGCCAGCGTGCTGGGTACGGCACTCTCCCACAAGCTCAATCGCGAGAGCATCGACACCCTGGAGCTGGCCGAACGCCGCGTCGATCTGCACTTGGGAAAGGAAGAGCGCATCCTCGTGATCACGCCCGTCGCGGAAGTCATGCGCGTGCGCGTTGAACGGGTCAACATCAGGGAGCCCCTGCGCCAGCTTGTGGCCCGCGTGCTCGAAAGCCGTCATACCCACTTTCCCGTGGTCGATGACGAGGGATACCTGCGCGGCATTGTGGGCCTGTCCGACATTCGCTCCGTCCTGGCCCAGCCTGAGGCCCTGGATTTCCTGATCGCGCTTGATGTGGCCGTAACCGATGTCGTGTTCGTCCGCACCGACGACAACCTGCGCACAGCCATGAGCAAACTGAACTTCCGGGGGTTTTCGGAGATTCCCGTCGTCGATGCGGATGGCAAACTGGCGGGCATGCTGGCGCAGAACGACGTGATCAACGCCTACAACAAGAAAGTTCTCCAGGCGAAGCTGTAGCGCTTGCTTAGACATCACACCATGACCCCACTTCCCGACTCGACTGCCACTCCGACCTACCATCTCGGCCGACTGCGCGTGACCTGCCTCTTCGATGGCTGGCTCATGCTCGATGGCGGCGCCATGTTCGGCGTGGTGCCTAAAACGCTCTGGGAGAAGAAGCTGCCCGCCGATTCGCTCAATCGGGTCAAGCTGGCGCTGCGCCCCCTGCTGGTGCATACGCCCGCCGGGCCCGTGGTGGTTGAAAGCGGAGTGGGCCATGCCATTACCGGAAAGCTGGTTGACATCTACGGCATCCAGCGCCTGGGCCCCACGCTGGATGATCAGGTGGCGGCGCAAGGCGTCGACCCCGCCGAAGTCAGGCACGTGGTGCTCACCCACCTGCACTGGGACCATTCCGGCGGCTGCTGCAAACTGGTCCACGATCGCTATGTGCCCTGCTTCCCCAACGCGACTTACCACGTGCAGGAGGCCGAGTGGGACACCGCCATGGCTGCCAATAACGTGCACAAGGCCAGCTATGTCCCGGCGTCGCTCTCGCCATTGTTGAGGGAAAGGGGCAGGCTGCGCCTGCACTCCGGCAGCGGGCCCGTGGTTGAGGGCCTGCGCTTTGAATTGACGCGGGGCCACACCAGGAATCACGCCGTGGTCTGGATCGAAGACGGTGAGGCCAACGGCTGCTTCATGGGCGACCTGATCGAAACCTCCGCCCACGTGCCCCTGCCCTGGATCAGCGCCTACGACTACTGCACGGGTGAGAGCTTCAAGGCCCGCCAGCGCCTTTACCCGCAGTTTGCGGACCGCCGCACGCTGCTCTTCATTTATCACGATCCGGCGGTTGCAGCGATCCGCCTGGTTCGAGATCAAAGCAGGTGGGACTTCGAGGTAGTCAGTTAGTGGTCTCAGAATCGGGCTTGGCGGGGCTGACGCGGATCTCCCCGTTGGGGTCCTGCTCGATGACGACTTGACGCTGCTTGACCAGCTCCAGGAGCGCCAGGAAGTTGCCGATCACTTCGGCCTTGTCTTTCCGAGGACCCACCAGCTTCGAAAAGTCAACGCGGCCTTCTCGTTTGAGCTGCTCCAGGATCAGTTCGATGTAATCGCGAACGCTGCGCTCATTGAGATCAACCTGATGGGCCCGAGGAGAGAAAATCTCGCCCTCCAGGCGCGCCCAGGCCCGATAGAGATCCACGGGACTGACGTTCTCGACGTAGGTGTCGTTGCTGCTGTCGACCTCGGGCGGTACCAGAAGATCGTTCGGACGGCCATGACGCTTGCTCTGCGCTCCGAAGCGCTCACCCAATAAATAGGCCAGGTCCCTGAGGCGCTTGTACTCGAGAAGCTGCCGCACCAGTTTGGCGCGCTCGGCCTCGGCCTCCGAGGTCTGGGTACTCTGGGCCAGCACGAGGTCGCTCTTGAGCTTGAGCAGCGAGGCGGCCATGGTCAGGAACTCGCCCGCATATTCGAGGTCGAGCACCTGCATGGCTTCTAGTTCCTTGATGTACTGCTCGGCGATCTCGGCAATCGGCAGGTTGTAGATGTCCACCTCTGCGCGGCGGCAAAGGTAAAGCAGTAGATCCAAAGGGCCGGTGTACAGCTCAGTGGAGACGCGGGGCTCGGGCATCAGCTTCCTCCCCAGATCATGGCCGGCAGCACGAGGTAGGGCTTCATCAAGGCGGTGATGAATGGATTGAGCAGCATGCTGCCGGGCAAAATCCAGAACAGCAGCACGATGATCATGAAGCCGAAGGGCTCAATACGCGAGAGCAGTTCCCGAAGGCGCCAGTTTCCGAAGAAGTAGAGAATGCGGCTGCCATCAAGAGGCGGTATGGGAACCAGGTTGAACACGCTGTAGATGATGGCCGTGACGTAGGTGAGCAGGAACAGGCGCTCGAGCACGGCAAGAATCTTCACCTCTGAACCTGCAAAAAACGGAAAGAACGAGAGGTGCAGCACAAAGCAGATGACGGCCACGACAAACCCGCCAGCCGGGCCCGCAAACGCCACAATGGCGTGGTCGCGCGCCGGATAGCGGAAGTTGTGCACCCCGACGGGCACCCAGGCCATGCCCATGGGAAATCCCAGCGCGATGGAAGTGATCAGCGGCAGCCCCACGCTGTTGAACACGCTCATGGGGTCACTCCAGTTCACGTGCCGGATCGGGTTGACTGTGCGCTTTCCCAGCGCATAGGCGGTGTCGTCGCCCAGCCACCAGGCAGCCCAGGCGTGCCCGCCCTCGTGAAACCCCATCTGGGCGAACCAGGCGATCATGCACAGCACGACGTGCGTGGCATCTACGCCGGCAAAGTTGACCGCGAGGAACCCCATCAGGTCCAGACTCCGGAGAACACTTCACGGGCCGGGCCCGTCTTGTAAACACAGTTGTCCTGCTCGCTCCACTCCATGTCCAGTTCGCCGCCCAGCAGCCTGATCTTCACCTTGCGGCCCGCCAACCCGTTGAGGTGGGCGGCCACGCACACCGCAGAGGCTCCCGTGCCGCAGGCCAGGGTTTCGCCTGCTCCACGCTCCCAGGTGCGCTGAAGCAGCGTGCCGTCAGGCTGCTTGTATACGAACTCCACGTTCGTGCGCCTCGGAAACAGGGGGTGCTTCTCAATCTGCGGGCCAAATCCAAGCACGAGGTCGTCCGTGGGCGGCTTGTCGAGGAAGATGACGCAGTGCGGGTTGCCCATGCTCAAGGCCGTGATGATGAACTCCCGGTTGCCGACCATGAACGGCTCGATCAGGCACTTGCTTGCCGCGTCTCCCTGCATGGGAATCTCACCCTTCAGAAAGCGCGGCGGGCCCATGTTCACGCGAATCCTGTGCGCGACGTGGCTCTGCTGCTCGGTCACCGTCACGGTCAGGACGCCGGCACCGGTTTCAACGGGAAAGGTCTCCTGCTTCTCGAGCTTGCGGTCGTAGAGGAACTTCGCCACGCAACGCAGACCGTTGCCGCACATCTCAGACTCGCTGCCGTCGGCGTTGAACATCTGCATCCGGTGTCGGACGCCCTTGAGTCCGGAGCGGCGGATCAGGATGATGCCGTCCGACCCCACGCCGAAGTGCCGGTCACTCATGCGGCGGGCGAGTTCCGGCAGGTTGTCGGGCACGCGGTCACGGGCATCAATGTAGACATAGTCGTTGCCGATTCCCTCCATCTTCACAAAGGGGATGCCCTTGGGACGGCGTGTGGCGACTTTGGCGGCCTTGGAGGCGCCTTTGCGGGCGTCAGAGGCAGACTTGCGGGCCGGCTTCCCGGACGACTTGCGGGCCGGCTTCCCGGACGACTTGCGCTTGATGCGTACGGCTTTCATGGCTGCTCGGGTTTGATGAGTTTGAGGTTGTCGGAGGGGATGACTTCGCCTTTGAGGCGGTAGCCCCCCTGGCATGTGACGTCGAGATGTCCTTTGCCCGTCGCATCGAGGACGCAACTGCCGCTGAGCACGCCGAACCACTTGGCGTGGCTTTCTTCGTAGGTGCGACGGTCAAGGCTGCTGGCCACGATGCGCTTGAGGCGGCCGCTGACGACGGAGCCGTCCTTGGCCAGTTCAAGATAGAGGGTGTTGATGACGGTGATGGTGTCACGGCTGTCGTCGTAGTTGACGAGTTGGACGCTGCGGTTATCGCCCTTGACCCAGCGGGCCGTGAAGCGGTCCCTCTCCTCCTTGACATCAAGTTTCCAACCCTCTCCCCATTGATCGAGACGGTAGTAGTCGGCGGCCGTGGAACAGCCCTGGGTGAGCAAAACCAGCAGCAAAAGGCAAAGCGAGGTCTTTGGCATGGCGGGATTGTACGGGGGCGCGCGGGCGAAGCAACGGAGGCCCCGCCCGTGAGCCCGCTACCCGTGGCCCGGATTTGCCCCCGGCGTCGGGTTGCCAGACGCAAAACAGAGGGGTAGAATACTTTGAACACCAAGTGACGGTGGAAGAGAGCTTGCGGCAGGCGCCATGTGCCTGCTGGTAGGCCTGTAGCCTGATAACCTGGAAATGGAGAACCCATGTTGCGAGTAGCCCTCCTTGTGCTGGCGCTGCTGGCGCCCTCAGCCGCGCTGGCGCAGTACACGGTGTCGCAGGTCACAAACGACTACAACGCCCAGTCGATCGCGTCCACCGGAACGAATCGAAACAGCAGCTTCACCGCCACGGGCACCTTGTACGGCGCGCTTGATGAAGGCGTGGCCTCGTCGATTCCAATTGGCTTCACGTTCACGTTTTTTGGGGCGGCGTACACGACGGTAAACATCTCCACTAATGGCTTGGTGAGCTTCAGCGCGATAACGACTGACATCTATCAGGATGGAGGTGGGGGTGGTGCTGGTTACACCTACGCGCTACCCTCCGCCGGCCAACCCGACAACTTTGTCGCCGGCGCCTGGTGCGACTACGACATGTCCCTTTCCGGGATTTGCTACACGCAGACACAGGGCACTGCGCCGAACCGCACGTTCAAAGTGCAGTTTGTCAGTGCCGAGCATTACTCGAACACGAACCAGAACTCGTTCATCATTATCCTGTATGAAACGAGCAACCGAATCGAGGTTCACTTCGGCGCCTGTGCCGAGACCCCCCAATGCGGCATCGAGAATCTGGCCGGCACCACTGGCTTCGCGGCTGCCGGCGGATTCTTGCTCGGCGCCAACCCAACACCGGCCCTTCGATTTGATGTTGCCACGGGGCCCGAAATCGACGTACAGCGCCCGGCAGGCGCGGCAAATTCTATCCCCAGCGGAGGGCGCAGCGACGTTGGACAGGCTCCTGCCGGCTCCGCCACCAACTTCCAGTGGGCCGTCGCCAATCAAGGGACCGCAACATTGACCCACACGGCGGCCATCGCAGGCTCGCCAGCGCCCGTCAACTGCACGTTCGGGACAATCTCGCTGGCCGCATCCACGGCTGCAGGTGCCACAAGTACTCTCACGATTCCCGTGACGCCGACCGCCGCAGGCTTCTTCACGTTCCGTATCGCAATCACCAACAACGATTCTAACGAGAATCCCTACAACATTGATGTTTCGGGCATCGCGCTGGCCGGCAGCGTTCTCTTCTACGGCGGCGACTGGGACACCGTGGACGGCACCGTCAATGGGCGCGGCTTTGCCCTGCCCAACGACGTGTTCGTATACGAAGACTTCACGGTCCCCGCAGGTCAGACCTGGACGGTCTCGCAGCTCTTTAGCAACAACCTGTTGAATACGCCCTCGGCCATCAATCAAGCCGACTGGGAAATCAGAACCGGTGTGGCTGTGGGCACGGGCGGTACTCTGGTCAGCAGCGGGACGGGTCTGAACGTTTCCATCTATCCCACGGGCCAGTCAGGCTTCGGTTACACCGAGTACACGGTGATCACTCACTTGACGACGCCCGTTGTGCTTGCGGCCGGAACATACTTTGTGGGAATTCGCCCAGTCCGTACGGGCCTTGCCGGCGACTGTTTCTGCTCCACCACGGCGGGTACCAACGGCGTCGGTACGCCGCTTGGCAACGACCTCGCCTTTGGCAACCAGACCGGCACACAGTTTACCGGGCTGAACTGGGAACAGCTTAGCGACGGGGGCACTCCGCCGATTTACTACGACTACTCGATCGGCGTACGTGGCACATCCAGCGGCACATCTACCCCCACCCTTACGGTCAACCCCACTGGTACGATTACGGTGCCCACCACCACGGCGGGCACGGCGGGCACGGCTGCCAGCTTCACGGTCAGCGGTAGCAACCTGACGCCCGCTTCAGGCAACGTGACCCTCGCCCTCACCAGCACCCCGGCCGGCATCCAGTTCCGTAACGCC